>JANYGP010000090.1 GCA_025362315.1 Polaromonas sp. | reverse complement strand
ATCAGCCTCACATGGCTGACCCTGGCAGCAATGCTCGGTCAGGTAGCCCAGCAAGGCGTTCATGTGTGTGAAGCTGGCGCGGTAAATCAGGTTGCGGCCACGGGCCTGACTGCTGACCAGGCCTGAATGCGCCAGCTCTTTGAGGTGAAACGACAGTGCACTGGGCGCTACGCCGAGCTGTTCAGCCATCACGCCGGGCGTCAGCCCGTCTGGTCCGGCCACAACCAGCGCGCGAAAAGCACGAAGCCGCTGGGGCTGCGCCAGCGCGGCCAACGCTTTGACGGCGGCGACTTCATCAAGCACGGACAAGATATCGGTAGATAATGCTTCCATAGTTCAAATATAATTGAATCATTGAAATTTGACAAGCCCAATGGCCTGGCGAAGCAAACACTCGGAGACCTGGTTTGACTCCCCTGAGGGTGAGACGGGTATCCCAAACCAATGTGCGAGCGGGCTCTCAAACGCGAACTCGACGGCCTTGGTGTGGCAGGCATCGCGACCGACTGGACTCCCGAGAACAGTGCGCCAGAATTGCTCGAACCCAGCCAATGCGAGTTGCGGCCCGGAAATACGGATGGCACCAACGCTGCGCCAGGCATTGACGCAACCGACTTCGGCAAAGGCGGGCTGACCGGCGACAGGGCAGCCAATCTCACGGTGAAACACTGGAAAAAACGACTCCTGGGCACGAACTGCCTGGAGGCACTTGATGCTGAAGTTCTCAACCTCAAGCGCAGAACCCAGCATGCGAGCGCCGAAGAAAGCGTGGCCGAAGAACACTTCGAAGGCAACCTCAGTACTCTGTGCAAGGTAGGTGACCAGCTCTGGGTGCGACGGCAGACGGTCACTGGAAAATGACCAGGCGCTTTCCCACAATCCACCCTTCGCGAACTGGCACGAAGTGGGTGCAGACATGAATTGCGGAAAGCCATTGAGCATTGAAATATCCTGATGAAGCTGTAAAAACACCCGTGAGCAGCTGCTTGCTGGTTGCTGAACCTGGTCTTCTGTGTGGCCTTGCGACTGGTCTCAGCACATCACGAAAGATCCTTGCGCATCAGTATCCATTCGCCCGGCATGTCAGACCCCGGAAACGCACAGAACGGGCGTCGAGCCCACTCTTCAAAGCCGTACCGAAGATAAAAGCGGTACGCTCCGGCATTGAAACTGCCGACCAGCAGGGTAAGTCTCCTTGCACCAGCTGTACGGGCGAGCGACGCGGCCTCATCCAGCATCGCTTCCCCGAATCCAAGCCCCTGGTGTTCGGGGTACAAGGCGACTGCAGACAGGTAGCAGGTTTGCGCCGCGATTACCTTCAATTCACTTGGGCCACTCAAAACCTCAAGCACCGGCGGCAACTCAACTTCGGGTGGCGGCAAGACGTAGGCATTGAGCGCCCCGATGACGGTCCCGTTCAGTTCGGCGACACGCCAGTTGCGGAAGTACGCAGGGTGACGGGTATCGGAGCAGATGATTGACCGGCCGACTTCCAACGCCGACTGCCCAGCTTGCGCAGACAGGTTCCAGATGTAAGAGGACAACCGCCGCGTTGCCATGTCTGCGAGCAGAACCAGGTGAGCGCCATCATCTTCATGGGCTTGTCGAAACCGGATTTTGGACATGGACATGGACATTGGAAGATTGAAGATTTGGCGATGGTAGCTACAGACGTGGACTTTCAGCCTCTCATAATCAATCGACCAGCCGAAGTAGTCGCTCTTATGCGTCAAAAGGGTCCTCAGGTATCTGCCCGTCTGGTCCGGCTACGACAAGGGCGCGAAAAGCACGTAGCCGTCAAGCGCGGTAAAAATGGGTGTAATGAATTTTGTTTAAATGATTCAAATATAATTGAATTATTGAAGTGAATCAAAATTTATCCCATGTCAGGAGTCCAACCCATGTCCGCAACGCCCAGCATCACGATTTATCACAATCCAAAATGTGGCACCTCACGCAATGTGCTGGCGCTGATCCGCAATACCGGCGTTGAGCCGGAAGTTATTGAATACCTCAAAACCCCGCCCGGCCGTGACAAGCTGCTTAAGCTGGTAGCCCAAATGGGCATCGGCGTGCGCGACCTTCTGCGGCAAAAAGGCACGCCTTATGACCAGCTGGGCCTGGGTGATGAATCGCTGACGGATGACGCGCTGCTTGACGCCATGGTCGCGCACCCGATTTTGATGAACCG
>JANYGP010000050.1 GCA_025362315.1 Polaromonas sp. | reverse complement strand
TTTGTAGCCTTTGTCCACAAACACTTGGCTAGCCGCTACACCACAAGTGCGCCTGGCTTGATCCAGGCACTGCTTGAGCGTGTGCCCGTCATACGGATTGCCCGGCAATGATGCCGCTGCCAGCACAAACGACTCTTTGCTCGTCGTCACCAAACCCACCTTGACGCCGAACTCGTACTGTTTGTGCGCTTTGCCTTTGGCAATGCATTCCACCTCTGGGGCGTGTACGCTGTAGATCTTGGGTGGCTCACACTCAGCACGCACGCGCTACTGGCTGTGAATGCGCTGGGCGATCTCCAGCAGCTTGGTCAACCGTGCTTGAGCTTTGGCGGGTAACTGGAGTTGCTCGGACTTGCGCTGGGTGTCCCGGATGACTCTGCCCAACATGACTCGCAGCTTCTTGGTCTGGGTCTTTGCCCGGTTGAACTGCTTGGCATGCGCGTAGCGGGCTGACTGCACAAAGGCTTTGCGGCCCATGAAGGTGTAAGGCTGGCGCAGCTTGATGCCTGCCTGTTGGCGGTGTGGTACTGACCTGCACTGAAGGTGCGCGTGTTGAGCAACTCGAATTGTGTGACCTGCATGGTTTTTTGCCGGTAACGCGCTCAAGACTTGCGAGCACGGTTGAGCCAGCGGCTGGCCGCCAGCGCCAGTCCCATGACGATGAACGACACCAGTGTGGTGACCGTTCCCAGGGCGTAAATCGAAGGTGTGGTGACGGTGGTGGTCAGGCCCTGCAGTTCCAGCGGCAGCGTGTTGACATCGCCAATGGCCTGTGATGTCCGGGCAATTTCGTCCCAGCTCAGGGTAAAACCAAACATGCCGACCCCGACCACAGCAGGCGCAATCAGTGGCAGCACCACATGCCTGAAACCTTGCCAGGGCGTGGCACCCAGGTCACGCGCCGCCTCTTCATACGCCCGGTCAAAACGGTTGAAGATGGCAAACATGATGAGCAGGCCAAAAGGCAGCGTCCAGGTCAGGTGCGCCCCCAGGGCGGACGTAAACAACCCAAGCGACGTGCCATAGCCTTCCAGCACACCTGTCATGCCAAAAGCTTCGAGCGCCTTTTTAAGGCCGGTATCGAGCAGGCGAAACTCCAGCCCGATGCCCAGCGACACAATGATGGACGGCATGATCAGGCTGGCCACCACGATGAAAAACAGGGTGTTACCGCCTGCTAGCTTTTTGCGAAAAGCCAGCCCGGCGAGAACTGAGAACACCACCGTGATCGCCATCACAGTCAGGCCCAAGCCCAAGGAACGGCGCAATGCTGCGCCAATGTCTACCACGCCCAGCCCTTCGGCAAGCTTGTAAAACCAGTGCAGTGACACCCCCCGCAGCGGGAACGTCAGCCCACCCTCAGGCCCCTGAAAGCTCAGGATCACAATGACCAGCATGGGGCCGTACATGAACAGCACAAACAGCGCAAAAAAGGTAGCGAGAAACCAGAAACCGGCAGAGCGTTTGTCGTGCATCACAGCTCCTTTCGGATGTCAACGAGCCGCGTCAGTGCCCAGATGATCATCAGCACAATCAGCAGCAGGATCATGGCGTTGGCTGCTGCCAGCGGAAATTGCAGGTATGAGGTTTGCACCTGGATGATCTTGCCGATCGAGGCGATCTGCTGACCACCCATGACGCCAATCGTCACAAAGTCACCCATGACGATGGTGATGACAAAAATCGAGCCGATGATGATGCCGGTGCGGGAAAGCGGCACGATGACATTGCAGAGCGTTTGCCAGGCCGTGGCACCACTGTCACTGGCCGCTTCAATCAGGCTGCGGTCAATGCGCATCATGGAGTTGAAAATCGGCACGATCATGAACATGGTGTAGAGGTGCACAAACGCCAGCGTGACCGAAAAGCCTGAAAACAGCAGCCACTCAATCGGCTGGTCGATCAGTCCCATGCTCTGCAAGCTCTGGTTGGCCAGGCCATTGCGCCCCAGGAGCGGCACCCAGGAAATCATGCGGATGACGTTGGATGTCCAGAACGGAATGGTGCACAGCACAAACAGCAGGGTCTGCATGCCGCTGGAGCGCACATGAAAAGCTAGAAAGTACGACACCGCAAAACCGATCACCAGTGTCAGCAGCCACACCACAAAACTGAACTTGAAGGTGGACACATAAGTTTTGAAAGTGGTGCACATCTCACCACTGTCGGACAGGCTGCCGCAACCTTCAAACACTGAGAGATAGTTTTTGAAGGTGAATGCTGGCAGCAATTCGTACTCGTTGAAGTCCCAGAAGCTGACCATCAAGATCAGCGCCAGCGGGATCAGGAAGAACTGCACAAACACCGCCGTCAAAGGCAGCGCCTGCCACCAGGCACCCAGGCCTCGCCGGGGCGCTTCGGCTAGGCCTGAAGGGGTCGTGGCAGCAGGGACACTCATAAAAGTCCAGTTTCAAGAGCTACAAGAAGATGCCTACCTTCAAGAGTAGGGGTGTGCAACCAGTGACGGCGCGGAACTGGCTTTGCCAGGCCGCAGCGGTCGCCCCCTGCAAGGGGGAACAGGCTACACGAAGTGAGCCTGGACGGGGGTGTACATGCCTACGCTGCAACGAACTCATTCCACTTCTGGACCATGTAGTTGTTTTCATCCATCAGTGCGTTCCAGCAGGCAATGCTGCCCATGCGGGTCTCGTAGCTGCCTCCGTCGCGGGTCGCGCCAGTTTTGGCCAGCACATCGCCTTTGGGGCTCTTGATGTCCTGGGTGGCTGGCTTGCCTTCCATCCAGTAAGCCCATTCGTAGGCTTCCATCTTCGCCTTGGCTGTCTCCAGCACAGCACTGTAATAGCCCTGGCGGTTGAGGTAGGCACCGGCCCAGCCATCGAGGAACCAGTTGATGAATTCATAAGCACCGTCAAGTTTGCGGCCTGACAGTGTTGCCGGCAAACCAAAACCGGCAGCCCAGGCACGGTAGCCTTCCTTGAGCGGCTGGAACGTGCAGTCAATGCCCTTGGATCGCACAGCAGTGACAGCCGGGCTCCACATTGACTGAATCACGACTTCACCCGAGGACATCAGGTTGACGGATTCATTAAAATCCTTCCACAATGCGCGGAATTGACCAGCTTTCTTGGCCTCGATCAGCGTCTTGATCGTGAGGTCAATTTCCTTTTTGGTCATGTTGCCCTTGTCGGGGTATTTGTAGATACCTTTGGCTTCAACCACCATGGCGGCGTCCATGATGCCGATGGACGGAATGTTCAGAATCGAGGCCTTGCCCTTAAATTCAGGATTGAGCAGCTCCGCCCAAGACGTGATGGGGCGCTTGATCAGATCGGGTCGGATGCCCAGGGTGTCGGCGTTGTACACCGTCGGGATCAACGACATGAACTGCGTGGGTGTCTTCGAGAAGACTTTTGATTTTTCGCCTTCCAGGTAAATGACCTTCAGCGGTGCCGTACCCTGGTCGCCCACCTTTTTGCCATTGACCTCGCCTTTTGTGAACAAGGTCGTGATCTTGTCTGCGTTCTTGATGCGTTTGGTGTCAATGCCTTTGAGGTTGCCTGTGGGCACCACTTTCTTGAGCGAAAAATACTCTTCATCGATCAGGTCAAAACTGTTGGGTGCCGTGACTGCACGCTTGGTGACTTCGTCCGTTGTGACTGCCACGTACTGGATTTCAATGCCGGTGTCGGCCTTGAATTTATCGGCAATGGCCTTGTCCTGGTTCACGGCTGTGCCCAGGTAACGCAGCACGATTTTCTCCTGTGAATGGACCGCCGGGAACATGCCGGTGGCCAAAATGCCTGCAGTACCCTTGAGCAGGGAGCGACGTGGCAAGCCGGTCACTGCTGGTTGAGCTGGATCTTTTGGCAAGTTGGCGGAAATATCGTCAGACATATTAAAACTCCTGGTAGGACGGTGATACAGAGGCGGGACTATCAAAAACGCTTAGGTGGTTGGTGGACAGGGCAAACATCAGGAGGCCAGAGCGTGGGCAGCTTCCGGCGCCCATGACAGTTGCACGGTTTCAGCCAGTGCATAAGGTCGCTCGGCAAATTTGGCTTCAGACACCATGACCGACATCTCGGCGGTGGTGTGGGCGGTTTTTGCGGTTCCGGGGTTTTGCAGCCCCAGCAGCACATACGTGCCCTGGTATTCCACATCGGTGACCACGGCCCATGTGTTGTGGACACTTTCAGGCTGAGCCTGGCTGGCCGGGGTGAGCTGCATGTGGTCGGTACGCACGCCCATCTTGCCAGTGGGGGTGTCCAGAACATTGTGGCCGCCCATGAATCGCGCCACAAACTCACTGGCCGGGCGGTTGTAGACGTCATGCGGTGAGCCGACCTGCTCAATCAGCCCATGGTTCATCACCACCATGGTGTCCGCCAGCGCCATGGCCTCTTCCTGCGAATGGGTGACGTGGATAAACGTCAGGCCCAGCTGTTTTTGCCAGCGGCGCAATTCGGCGCGCATCTGGATGCGTAGAAATGGATCAAGCGCTGACAGGGGCTCGTCAAGTAGCAGCACACGCGGCTGGGTGATCAAGGCGCGTGCCAGTGCCACCCGCTGCTGCTGGCCACCTGACAGCTCGCCCGGTTTGCGCTGCGCCAATGGCCCCATGGCCACGCGTTCGAGCAGGTCCAGCGCACTTTTGTGACGCTCGGTTTTGCCGATGCCCTTCATCTTGAGGCTGAAAGCCACGTTATCGAGCGCGCTCAGGTGCGGGAACAAGGCAAAACTTTGAAACATCATGGCAGTGCCACGGGCGGCAGCAGGCAGGTTGGTGATGTTCCGGCTTTCTAGCAAGATGTCGCCTGAAGTGACCGACTCATGACCGGCAATCATGCGCAGCGTGGTGCTTTTGCCGCAACCTGACGGCCCCAACAGACAGCAATAACTGCCGCTGCCAATACGTAGACTGATACTGTCCACAGCCGGTTGACCAACTCCATATTGTTTGGTCAGTGCAACAACCTCAATGGCTGCTGCCTGTGAACTGGATAGGGCATTCATGGTGTATGCATCAGTGCAAATGCCGTGCCAGCGTCTTTGCATCAATATATGCACAAGACACGCACAGACCGCAGGAACAGACCAGGCACCTTGTGCAGAGAAGTTTTGCCCGCGCTTTAAAAACACTTGACACGCCTGCGCTGGCGGTTCCCCCACCTTTGCTGCGCCTGTTAACGATCATGCAGTGCCGCTACGGCATTGGTGCATTTTTTTGCCTCAAAGTAGTGCGGCTGCTTGATGCGCACCAATATGGATTAAATAATTCAATAAAAAAATAATTGATTTATTCAATTCATTTTGCTATGGTGCGTGGGGCATTCAAACATGTTGCGTATTCAAAGTGGCGTGGTCTGAAGACAGTGGTCTGGTCGTTTTTTACCAGCCCTATGGTGTCCAAACTGTTAGCAAGGAGTGATTCCACATGAAACTAAACCGCATTGCAGCCCGGCTTGCCTTGAGTTTTCTGGCTGCTGCAGCCAGCGTTCCCGCACTGGCCGCTGACTGGGTTGTTGGCGCAAATATCGGCAATGTGCCCTGGGAATTTCAGGACGCTTCCGGCAAGTTCGTAGGCTTTGAAATTGATCTGGTCAACGAAGTCGCCAAACGTGCAGGCAAAACCGTCCAGATTGAAAATATCCCCTTCAACGGACTGTTTCCGGCAGTGCAATCGGGGCGTATCCAGATCGCTATTTCGTCCATCACCATTACCCCCAAGCGGCTGGAGTCACTGGCGTTTGCCCAGCCCTACTACGACAGCGACCAGTCCCTGTCGGTGCTGAAAACCGCAAAAATTGAAAAATTGGAAGACCTCGCTGGCAAAAATGTAGGCGTTGACACCGCCTCGACCGGAGACATTTACGCCACTGAAAATACCGCCAAGCTGAAAATTGCCAAGATCGCCCGCTACGAAGGCCTGGCTCCGGCCATGCTGGACCTGGCAAGCGGACGGATCGATGGCTACATCAGCGACATTCCAGCGGTTGAGTACTACATCAAGAACAAACCGCAGTACAAGGTGGCGGCGCGCATCCCGACCAATGAGCGCTATTCGTTCATGTTTGCCAAAACATTTGCCGATGCAGCCAGCATCAATACCATTTTGACCACGCTGAAAAAAGAAGGCTTTATTGCAGCAACCCACAAGAAATGGTTTGGCTCCAGTCCGCCTGACAGCTCATCGAGCGTCAAAGTGATGGATGTGCCGAAACTTTAAGTAACAAGTGACAGCCCATCAGCAGGCAGCAGGCAGCAGGCAGCCCCATGATGCCGTGAGGGCTTAGTAATGAATCTGATAGAGACGTTTTTCAACTGGTCGGTTTTCATTAACGCGCTGCCCCTGCTGCTTGAAGGGCTGTGGATCACCATCGCGCTGGGCGCTGTCAGTATTGTGGCGGGTCTGGTCACGGGCTTGCTGTTGGCATTGGCACGGCTGTATGGTGCGCCAGTAGTGCAAGTGGCAGCGCGGATTTACATTGATGTTTTTCGCTCCATTCCGCTTTTGGTGCTGTTGGTACTGGTCTATTACGCCTTGCCGTTCGTGGGCATCCGGCTGACTTCCTTTACGTCAGCAGCCACTGCTCTGACGCTGGTGTCGTGTGCCTACACCTCTGAAATATTCAGGGCGGGCATTCAGGCCATTCCCAAAGGCCAGTTTGAGGCGGCTGATGCCATCGGGTTGAGCTTTTTCAACCGCATGCGCGACGTTGTCCTGCCGCAAGCTTTTCGCATTGTGGTGCCACCCTTGACCAGCAACTGCATCAATGTGCTCAAAGACACGGCGCTCGCCTCAGTGGTGGCCATGCCTGACCTTTTAAAGCAGGCCACGCAGGCGCAGGCACTGGCTGCCAACCCGACACCGCTGATTGGTGCGGCCGTTTTGTACCTGCTGCTGCTGCTGCCGCTGGTCCGGCTGGTGGCTTTTTTTGAAACGCGTCACTACAACAACACACGCTGAAAACAATTTTTGAAAATCTGGTTTATGGCTGCTCTTATTGAAATCAGGAAACTTCACAAGTTCTACGGCAAGTTTGAAGCCCTGCACGGTATTGACTTGGATGTGTCTGCGGGTGAGGTGGTGGTGGTGGTTGGCCCTTCAGGCTCGGGCAAATCGACCCTGATACGCTGCATCAACCTGCTGGAGGACTACCAGAGCGGTGAGGTGCTGGTCAATGGCGAAAAAGTTGTGCGTGGACCCGGCCTGGGTAAAGTCAGGGCTGAAGTGGGCATGGTGTTTCAGAGCTTCAACCTTTTTCCGCACATGACGGCGCTGGCCAATGTTGCACTGGGTCCAATGCGGGTTCGCCACCTGAGTCGGCCAGAGGCCGACGCCCGCGCACAAAAACTGCTCGACAAGGTCGGGCTGGCCAGCCATGCACACAAGCTGCCTGGTCAGCTCTCGGGCGGGCAGCAGCAGCGCGTTGCCATTGCCCGCGCTCTGGCGATGGAGCCCAAGGTGTTGCTGTTTGACGAGCCAACGTCCGCACTGGACCCCGAGATGGTGGGTGAAGTACTGGATGTGATGCAAAACCTTGCCAAAACCGGCGTGACCATGGTGATCGTGACGCATGAAATGGGTTTTGCCAGCCGCGTTGCCGACCGCGTGATCTTCATGGAGGACGGCCGCATTGTCGAGCAGGCTGCACCGCAACAATTTTTCAACGCGCCGCGCGAAGAGCGCACGCAGGCTTTTCTCAAAGCCATTCTTCAACACTGACGCTTCAAAGCTTCAACGCCCTCATACCCTGATGCCATGACCACTGCCGAACCGACTCTCAATTTAAACCAGATACGCGCCGAGTTTCCAGCACTGAACGACGATTGTGTCTACCTTGACAATGCCGGCGGCTCGCAGGTCTTGCGCCGTGTTGCAGACCGGGTGAGCGACTATCTGCTGACCAGCAGTGTGCAGCTCGGTGCCAGCTATGCACAGTCGCAGCAGGCAGGTGTTAAGGTATTGGCGGCGCGCCAGTCGGTGGCAACGCTGATCAACGCGGCGCATGACGATGAAGTGGTGATGGGCGGCTCCACCACCTCGCTGATGTTTCAGTTGACGCAGGCAATATTGCCTGACATCCGGCCGGGCGATGAAATCATTGTGACCAATACCGATCACGAGGCCAATATTGGCGGCTGGACTCGCCTGAAAACGGCGGGCGCTGTTCTCAAGATCTGGGAAGTCAACCCTCTCACACTTGCGCTTGATTTGCAGGACCTGGAGCGTTTGCTCTCACCCCGGGTGAAGTGGGTTGCCCTGACCCATGCATCCAATGTTCTGGGCACCATCAACCCAGTAGCACAAGTCGCAGCCATGGCTCATGCGGCAGGGGCCCGCCTGTGCGTCGATGCCGTGGCCTACGCCCCGCACCGGCTGGTGGATGTGCAGGCCAGTGGTGCAGACATTTATGCATTCAGTTTTTACAAGGTGTTCGGGCCACACTACGCGGTGCTGTGGGGCAAGCGCGATTTGTTGCTGTCATTGCACAGCCTGAACCATTTTTTCATCGGCGAAAACGTCATTCCATACAAACTGCAGCCGGGCAATGTCAACTACGAGTTGTCTTACGGTTGCATCGGCATCAGCGACTATCTGACATGTGTGGGCACGGACTTGGGCTCAACGGGTACAGCCCGGCAAAAAATGCAGGCGGCTTTTGACGCCTTTGAAAAGCATGAAGATGCCCTGGCCGAACGCCTGCTGACGTATCTGCGCAGCAACAAGGCCGTGCGCATCATTGGGGTGGACAGCACAGCCGCCGGTGCCCGGATGCCGACCGTGAGTTTCATGGTGGCCGGGCAGATGTCTGAAGCCGTGGTGCGCCATATGGACCGTTTCAACATCGGCATCCGCTTTGGTGACTTTTATGCCCGACGCCTGATCGACGCTTTGGGGCTGCAGGCGCAAGGCGGTGTGGTGCGGGTCTCGATTGCGCACTACAACACGCCCGAAGAAATTGACCGTTTGGTTCAACACCTCGACGAATTCATTGGCTGAGCAGGCTGATCATCCAGAAACCACCTTTCATCATTTCCGCTTACTGGAGCACCGCATGAGCAGCCCCCCGACAGCCACCCTGATACGCAATGGCAGAGTCATCACGGCAAGTGACGACTACGTGGCCGATGTACTGATGAAAAACGGCATCATTGACACCATTGGCCAGAACATTGTGGTGGGTGACGACACCGCCATCATTGATGCCAAGGGCCTGTATGTCTTGCCAGGCGGTGTGGACACCCATGTGCATCTTGAGAATGTGATTGGCCCGACGATTACTTGTGACACCTTCGCCAGCGGCACACGTGCAGCTGCTTTTGGCGGCACCACAACGATTGTTGACTTTGCGCTGCAAACTGAAACCGACTCGCCGCTGGGCGCGATTGCCCGTGCGCAACGCAGCGCCCAGTCACAGGTGGCTGTTGACTACAGCGTACACGTGATCATCACGCGGGTCGATGACCAGGTCCTGACCGATGTACGCCATGCCATGCGTCACGAGGGCGTGACCAGTTTCAAGATGTTCATGGCTTACCCCGGTGTGATGATGGCTGACGACGCGGCGATTTTCCGCATGCTCAGGCAAGTTGGTGCCGATGGCGGCATGGTGGCGCTGCATGCTGAAAACGGCACGGTGATTGACCTGCTGATCAAGGAGGCGCTGGAAGCCGGTCACACCTCGCCGCGCTACCACGCCCTGACACGGCCTGCCATTTTGGAAGGCGAAGCCACCCACCGGGGCATCCGTCTGGCTGAACTGGCTGAGGCACCGATTTATTTTGTGCATGTCTCCAGCAACCAGGCGCTCAAGCACATCGTTGCGGCACGTGCTGAAGGCATATCGGTGTTTGCCGAAACCTGCCCGCACTACCTGCTGTTTGACGATTCGGTATACAACACGGACTACTTTGAAATTGCAAAGTACGTCATGACACCGCCACTGCGCAAGGAAGATGACCAGAAACACCTGTGGCGTGCCCTGCGCTACGATGACCTGCAGGTCATTGCCACCGACCACTGCCCGTTCTGCATGAAAGAGGGCCACCTGGGGTACCGCCTGCAGAAAATGCGCGGCAAAGACGATTTCTCACTGATTCCCAACGGCGCGCCAGGCATTGAAACCCGGCTGGTCAGCCTGTTTGACATTGGTGTCATGCAGGGCAAACTCTCGCTCAACCGCTTTGTACAGCTGACTGCCACCACCCCGGCAAAACTGTTCGGCCTGTTTCCCAAAAAGGGAACCATCGCCGTGGGCAGCGATGCGGATGTGGTGCTGTTCGATCCGGCAGCAACACAGACCATTTACGCCAAAGACCTGCAGGGCAACTGCGATTACACCCTGCTGGAAGGCCGCACCCTGCGTGGCAAGGTCGAAAAAGTGTTTCTGCGCGGCAACCTGATTGTGGATGGCAAACAGTGGCTGGGCCGCGAAGGCATGGGCCAGTTTGTGCCGCGTGGCCAAGTCCGCGCATTCTGAAAAAATGACTTTTCATGACTTTTCATGACTTTTCATGACTACCCATGACTAGCATTGAGGCAATGGGCTTTAGCAAACCAGACACGCTCGACGGACTGCGCCAATTGATCGGGCAGCACAGCGAACACCTGACACCCCGTATGCGCGATGCGGCACGTTACGCTTGCGAGCATCCTAACGAGGTGGCATTCAGCCCACTTGCAACCGTGGCAGAACGCGCAAAAATCGCCCCGGCAGCTTTCATAAGAATGGCCAAAGCCCTGGGTTATGACGGCTATACAGACCTGCAGCGCTTGTTTCGCGAACCTTTGCAACATGCCCGCAAGCCGATCCAGCCCACCTTCAACGAGCGCATAAGGCACTACGGCGGCGAACAGACGCTGGACAACCCGGACGATCCGGCTGAAGTGTTGCGTGCCTTCAGCCGGGCCAACATCGTGTCGCTTGAACATCTGCAGGCGGATGCAGACAATCTGCCGCTCATGCAGGCCATTGACCTGATTCAAAACGCACGCATGGTGCATGTGGTCGGCCTGCGCCGCTCCTTCGCGGTAGCGGCTTACCTGTCTTATGCACTGAACCGGGTTGGCCAGCCAGCGGTCCAGATCACAGGCATGGGCGGTGCCATCACCGAGCAGGCCAGCACAGCCAGTGCACACGATATGTTGATTGCCATCAGTTTTCCGCCTTACGCCGCAGATACCCTGCAGGTCTGTGAACAGGTGCGACTGCGGGGTGTAAAACGGCTGTCGATTACCAATGCGCTGATGAGCCCGATTGCAAAAGGTGCCGATGTGGTGCTGGAGGTTCAGGACGCTGAACTCAAAGGCTTTCGTTCACTGACATCGGCCATGTGCCTGGCACAGACGCTGGCAATGGGACTGGCTTTCAGCAAACGCGAGCGACGCAAAAAAGCAGCCCGGACATCCGTATTCACGCCCGCCCCCGACTTGCAGGACATCGATTGCTGAGCCACTCATGTTGAAAACCACTAAAACCATGACCACCCCCCCTGCAACCGCTGCTGTCACCGACGTGCATCATGCTCTGAAGTTAGAGAGCCTGACTCCAGCTGCATTTCAACCCTTTGGGGACGTGATTCAAGCACGTCAAAGCGGACATCATTTTTCAATCAACAGCGGTTTTGCAGAGCGTTTTCATGACCTCGCCCGAATCGACGTGAGCGCACTGGGCGGACAACCCGTCATCAGTATCTTCAAGGCCAAACCACGCCAGTTCCCGATGCAGCTGCTGTTGCTGGAGCGCCATCCGTTGGGCAGCCAGGCGTTTGTTCCCATGTCGGACCAGCCGTTTCTGGTGGTGGTGGCGCCTGCAGGCGATGCACCTGATCTCCATCAGTTACGGTGTTTTCTGGCTGCGCCCGGACAGGGCGTTAATTACGCGCGCGGCATCTGGCACCACCCTTTGATTGCGCTACATGCACCCGGTGATTTTCTGGTACTTGACCGGGCAAGCCCCCAGGCAGACGCCAACTGTGATGAATACCCGCTTGCAGGCGCGTCCTTCTGGATTGACGGCACGCAAGTGAGCTGAACCATCCTTAACAACCCGCCCTGCCTGAGGGCCAAACACTACAAACACCACAAACCCCATAAACACCAAAGCACAGACCATGCACATACAACCCGACCACACCCTCACTGCCACTCCTACCGTCCATGACGCCAGTATCGGCACAACTGCAAAAACCATCGTCGAAGAATTTTTACGCATCATCATGATTCCTGACCCGGTCGGTGCCCGTGTGTTCACAGCGCCCGACATGCAGATACGTTTTACCGGCGGACGCGAGATGCACGAGCCAGCCGACTGCAGCGCCTTCAACGCCAGCCGGTATGCCTGGGTCAAAAAGCGCTTTGAGCGCACCGATGTGGTCTCGGGTGCGACGCCTGACGAGGCGGTGGTCTACAACATTGGAACCCTGTACGGTGCCTGGCTGGATGGCACATCGTTTGAAGGCAACCGTTATGTGGACCGTTACGTGGTCAGCCAAGGGCTGATTACCCAGATGCAGGTCTGGAATGACAGTGCCGAGTTGTTGTTGGTACGGGCTGGACTGGCGGATGCCTGGGCGTCTCCGATGGCGGGCAAGCCATGACATCACTGCCTCGCATCCCTGTCAGCGGCCGTTTTGACTACAGCCCGATCACGGGTCGGCCCGATTATGTCTGGCCCAATGGCGCACGCCTGGCGGTCTATATCGGTTTTAACCTGGAGCATTTCGCATTTGGCGAGGGTCTGGGTGCCTGCTTGGGGCCAGTTTCGCCCCAGCCTGATGTGCTGAACTACAGCTGGCGTGAATACGGCAACCGTGTGGGTGCCTGGCGCTGTCTGGAACTGTTTGACCAGCTTGCCTGGCCGACTGCAGCGATTATCAACACCGCGCTGTACGACCATTGCCCTGAGCTGGTCGCGGCTTTTGTCAAGCGTGGCGACGAACTGGTGGGCCACGGTCACACCAATTCAGAACGGCAAAATGTACTGGATGAAGCCTCAGAGCGTGCCTTGCTTGCTGCCTGCCACAAGCAGATACAGACACACAGCGGTACGGCTCCATCGGGCTGGCTGTCACCCTGGATCGCAGAGACCTTGCACACCCCCGACCTGCTGGCGGAAACAGGCTACAGCTACACCCTGAACTGGTGCCACGACGACCAGCCGCTGCCCATGCGCACGCGCAGTGGCCAGCGGCTGTGGTCGATTCCCTATCCGCAGGAAGTCAACGACATTCCCGCCATCATGGTGCGGCAGATGGATGGCCGGGACTTTGCCGATCTGATCATTGACAACTTTGACGAAATGCTGGAACAGTCACGCCAGCAGCCCCTGGTCATGGGCATTGCCCTGCACCCTTACATCATCGGCCAGCCTTACCGGTTGCGCCATGTGCGTCGCGCACTGGAACACATCAACAAAGCGCGTGAAGCCGGGCAGGTTTGGGTGACGACACCGGGTGCCATCTGCAAGCACGTCGATACCCAGCTGATCACCTGAAACCGCCCCGACATACTTAAAACTTAGCCGTAAACAAAGGGTGATGACACTGCATGCGTGACCTTCGCGCTTGTGAACTGACCCCCAGTTCACCAACCAGCGTAGCTTTTTGTCCAGCAACTACTTTTTGAGCCAGCTCGGGCTGGACCCCGAGCGCAGCATGAAGCGCTACGGCGACGGTTTTGCTGAGCAAAGATTGGTGGCAGAGCAGATCCTGCAGATCACCTGCCGTAAAAACTTAAACGACGACACCAGCAGCAGCGAAGAGCAATACGCGCTTTTGATGAATTCAGGCATCGCCTACGCCAAAGCCTTCCAGCTGACCCCCGGCATCGCGTTAAGCGCCAGTCAGATGGCGGCTTTGACCACGGACATCGTCTGGCTCCAAAGCCAAACCATCACATTGGCAGATGGCAGCACAACTCAGGAACTCGTGCCCCAGGTCTACCTGCGCCGCCCAACTGCAGGCGACTTGCAGCCCACAGGTGCTTTGATTTCTGGCAACAGCATTGACTTGCGATTGCCCAACGGCGAAACCTTCACCAACAGCGGCACGCTATTGTCCAACACCAGCCTAAGCATTGTTGCCCAAGACATCAACAACAGCGGCACGATAGCTGGCAACCGCATCAACCTGACAGCGGCGCAAGACATCAACAATGTGGGCGGGCAGATTACAGCCGTTAAAAGCGTTGACTTGAACGCCGGACGAGACATCACCCTGACCAGCACCACGCAAACCACAGCCAGAACCATCACAGGCCCCGGCGGCACCAGCACAGGCAGCGCCACCCGCGTCGACCGCATCGCCACCGTCCAGGCAGACAGCATCACCCTGGCAGCCCTTAGCAACATCAACTTGACTGGTGCGCAGGTCAAAGCCAATAACAATTTGAACCTGGACGCCAAAGGCGACATCAACGCCAGCGCCATCGCCCAAACCTACGCCGTCAGCACCCCCAACGGGGCCAGTTACTACAACACAGTCAGTGCGACCCAATTTGCCAGCGCCTTAAGCGCAGGCAACAACGCAAATCTGACCGCAGGGCAAACCGCGACCTTGACAGGCAGCAACCTCACTGCAAAAAACAACCTGCTCATTGATGCGCAGCGCGTAGACATCAAAGCCGCCATAGACAGCCAGTCGGTAGACCACAACCTCACCACCAAAGGCGGCTTTAATCAAAACGCCCAAACCAGCCAAACCCTGAGCGGCGCCAACATCACCGCAGGCAACAAAGCCACCTTGATCTCAGGCAGCAGGATCACCCTGAGCGCCGCTGATGTATCCGCAGACAAAGGCCAAACCAGCCTGATCGCAGGCGGGCCAGTCACGATTGCAGAGTTGACGACCACCCAGACGCAAAACTCAAGCAGCGCCAGCCGCTCCAGCGGGTTCTTCTCCAGCAAGTCCAGCAGCAGCCAAAGCGCCAGCAGCCAGACACTGCAAGCAGGCTCCAGCGTAGGCGGCAACACCGTGCTGGTGCAGTCCGGCCAAGACATCACAGTCAAAGGAAGTAGCGTCATCGCAGACAAGGCGCTAGAGATCAACGCAGCTGGTAATATCACCGTTGAGGCGGCCACCAACAAAAGCAGCAGTACCAGCTTTAGCCAAAGCAAAGAGTCCGGCCTACTGTCAGGCGGCTCAGGCCTGTCCATCAGCATCGGCAACAGACAGCAAAGTACAGACCAAAAGGGCCAGTCCAGCTCAGCCGTAGCCAGCACGGTTGGCTCCGTCACAGGCAACGTGCAACTGACTGCGCGCCAGAGCTTCAAACAAGTCGGTTCAGACATCATCACCCTAGGCCTGGGCAACCCTGCTGGTGGTGGCAACACCAACATCACCGCCAAACAGGTAGAAATCACAGAGGCCAGACAAAGCGCTTCCAGCGCCACAGAGCAAAAGTTCAAGCAAAGCGGCCTGACTTTAAGTATTAGCAACCCCGTCCTGTCAGCCGCCCAAGGCGCCCAAAGAATCACCCAAGCGGCCAGCAGCAGCAGCGATACCCGGATGCAGGCACTGGGCGCCGCCGCTGCAGGACCAACAGGCTACAACGCCTACAACAGCCTGACAGACAAGGCAGGCAATATTGATCCAGCCAAAGCAGCCGACATCAGCATAACGTCAGCCTAGGCAGCTCAAAGAGCCAGTCCAACAGCGCAAGCCAAAGCTACAGCGCCAATGGCTCCAGCATCACAGCCGGCGTCAGCGTCAGCATCACAGCGAAAGGGGCAGGGCAAGACTCCAATATCGTGATTCAAGGCGCCAGCATCCAAACAGGCAACAGCGTCGCCTTAGCAGCAGACAACAAAGTCAGCC
>JANYGP010000045.1 GCA_025362315.1 Polaromonas sp. | reverse complement strand
TCCATTTAATTTGGCCCCCCCAAGTGCCGCTGCCGCATTAATATAATCACCTTGGCAATTACTATTGTGCTTGTGAAGGTGAGCATCGGAAGGCTAGTATGTTTGTCGCTTTGCGCAACACTGAGTTCCCAACTTGGCACTAATTACGTTGATAACGTGACGTCACCGCAGTTCATTTTTAATTTTGAATTGCTACGTCGCCGTACATTTCGATTGAACCGCTATTAATTCTGGAGCCGGCCCCGTAATGGCAGCTCACATAAGAGGTATGAAGCTCCACACCACACAGTCCCCCCTGTGCGTTGATGCGATGTTGCATGTGCGCCACCTTATGACTGTTTGTCACGGGTGGCTTTGATGTGTTGCCCTATTTTGAAGTTATCAAATCCATGTTAGCCCAAGCCTTTGACCACCATGCGCTGCGCTGGCCTGAGCACGGGACGTGAACGGGGGCCACCAGCGGATTTAGCCGACAACACACCGCCATGGGGGTAGTCCACGCCTGTTTTTCGTGTGTTTTGCGCAGCTGGCCCTACTAATTACTGGCTGAGAAAATCGCTTACCAAGCGTTTTTAAAGTCGTCATTCTTGTGTGCTCGTGAAAATTAGTTTCGAATCGCGCACACCATTCGCAGTGCCGTTCCAAGCCGTCGCACTTGCCTTGGCAGGCATGAAATCGGGGTTTTTTCAGCAGCAGCGATTGGCGTACACAGTGCGAGCCTTCGGTTGGCCTGTCTGCCAAAAACATTGACCCGACTGACCGCCATGCTTCACCGACACCTCAACCACTAACGCTTTACCCTTTCCGCCATTGACGATGTGATCTCACGCGGGCGCTGGGATGACTGGGCTGAGTTGCGGCGGGCGGCACTGGCTGATCGTGCAGTGCTTGACAAGGTGGTGCGTGTTTGCCGTGTGGCCACGTCTGAGCCTTATGCGCTGCGCTACCATTTTTGGCTTCACTATGCCGAAGACCATCGCACCGCTGCCTGATTGGGAGCTTGTGCTGTCGTCCACAGCCATTTCCAACGCATCCTGCCTGATGCGGTATTTGTCGCAGGAACGGCCTCTGCTATTTATGCGGCGCATCGTTTTTCGCGGGACGCTGACCACATACTGCCCGATTTACGGGGGTCGCTTTGACGAGGTTTTGATGATTCTTGAATCGGTGGCGGGCCGGAAAACACCGCGCCTTCAGCGCCCGGTGCAGATTCTCGGCAGCCGCGATGGCATCGAAACAGGCGTTCGGCTGTTGATTCGTGACGGGCCTTTAAAAACAACTGTGGTCAATTACCACGGCGACCTAATTAGGTCGCCCACTGAAGGTGAAATTTTGCGCATAAAAAGTGTGCTGATTCTCAAGCGTAATGCGACACGTGACTACCTTGACTTTGTGGCGCTGGCATGAGTGGTGTGTGGTGTGTGGTGAAGGCCGCCTGCGCCCACGCCGCCACGGTTATTTTTGACCGCGTCTGTGATCTGCATGGGGGCAGCGTGCGGCAACGCCTACCCCGCCCTAATTTCAGCCAACAAGTCGGGGTGGCGATCAAGCACTCTTAACAACTTCACCAGCGCCAAGGACGGCTTGGTTTTACCGGTCTCGTAGCGTGAAAAAGCGTTCACGCCGCCGCCGAAAATTTCGGCGGCTTCGCGTTGGTCGAGGTCAAGCTTTTTGCGCACATTGACGATAAAAACAGGGTCAACGATGGCCGCGTTGACTTGTTTGGTGAAGGCCTGCATCTCGCGCATGACGCGCTCGGTCTCCAACATGTCGGTAATGGACTCATCGCAAGCGGGGCAAAAGTCAGCAGTCACGGCATGAATAACCGTGGTTTCGCCCTTGTAGGTATAAGGCAAGTCGCGCGTGTCATGGATCAGTTCGGCCGCGTCGCAAACAGGACATTTCATGTTCATAGCTCCTTGAAAGACACGATCAACACATCGTCAATGACTGTCAGCTTCAGATACACATCGCCCATCTGCGTGGTGCGTCAATACACGTCCTGCCACACCGTGTGATCGGCATGGGTGGTCATGCTTT
>JANYGP010000005.1 GCA_025362315.1 Polaromonas sp. | reverse complement strand
GTCCCATTGACCTGTTTGCAAAAAGAGACGAATCAAATTGGTACTGAAGGCCAGGTCCTCTGGCGCCGCCGCCGCCGCTGCTTGTGCAAATTGCAGTGCCAGGGTGGAGTCGTGCTGGTGGGCAAGCGCGTAATCCATGCCGGTTGCGTAGAAAGACCCGCGCAGCGCACCATCTACCAACGGATTGGACAGCCCGGCAGACAGGACTGACTGCACGCCGTTTGCCGGAAGACAGAGTTTGTTGTTGATCAGCATAACCGATAAGCCCTGCACCGCGTTGCGGTCCAAGTGCGTGAATTTTTGCGTTGCTAATCGATGCAACAGTTCGGTCAGGGTTGCCGAGTTCTGGGGTTTTCCTGCAAGGCAATCGAGATAGAGAAGGCCCAGCGGCGCTAGCTTGCTATTCGGGTCTAACGTAGTGGCCGCCTTCAAATGGTCCAGTATCAGCCCATACGCTTGGGGGCTGCCGTGGCCCACCTCATAGGTGCGCTCTTGCAGACCCATAGCCATTTCGTAATGCGCGCGGGCTGACCGCGGGTGGTTGTACACCTCCACCTGGCGGCGACCAAAGTCGTCAGCCCACTGCGATGCACGCAAGCCCGAGACAAAAGCACAATAACAGATGAAGCCCAACACCAGAGCCACCCGGGGCCAATACCTTTGCCAACCCGGTGTTGGTGGCAAGGCACTGCCGGCAAACCACACAAAAAGCCCCAACGAAGCCAGGTAATTGCGGTGCTCAAACACCAGTTCCAACGGCAGCACCGTTGATTCCAGCGCGTGCGAGCCTAAAAACCAAAACACGGCGAATGCAAAAGCTGGCCAACGCAGACGCTGGGTGAATGCCAAAGCCACCACCGCGCACCATGCAATGATCGCAAGCAAGGTGGTGGGCGGGCTAAACAAGCCACGAGATACCGCAATGTCGTCAAGGTACAGTCCGAAAGACCCGGGCACCGGCAGCACCAACTGCTGAATGTAAAACCACAGAACCCGAGCCTCAGTTAGCAAACGTTCCGTCAAGTCAAAGTCGCGCACTGCGTAGCCTGAAGTGAGTGCTCCCCAATTGGCCCAACTCAATGCAAACAGCGCTGCGCCTCCAGTTAGCGAGAACAACAGCGCGAGTTTTGGCGGCACTCTCTGGAAACTACGCAAAAGCAACCACTCGCACAAAAAGAGATACACCGCAAATAGAACCCCTGTCTCCTTGGAGAGCACAGCAGCAGGCCAGCAGAGCAATATGCTTAGCGCGATTGCGGTAACCCCAAACAGACCCTTAACGCGGCGGCCAAATAGATAAAGAGACACACCGGCTAGCATAAAAAAGGCTGCCAGGCTGGTCATACGCTGCACCACATACACGACCGGCAGTGCGTTCAAAGGGTGCAGGGCCCACACGAAGCACACCAAGCTTGCAACCACTGCGGCCCGCCGTGCCCCGATAGCAGGGTGCAGAAGCGGCAGCATCTGGCGCGCCACCACCAGCACCAGCAAGGCGTTGGCATAGTGGATTAGCAGATTGGTGAGTTTGAAAGAAAACGCGGCTTCGCCAAAGAAGCGGAAATTGACCGCAAAACTGAGCATGCTCAGACCCCGCCCAAGTGGCCCAGCGATGCCGCTGTGGGCCGCAGCCATCCAGGTATTCTGCCCGTCGGCGCCTGCGCGCAGTGCAGGGTTGGCAACGATGCTGCCATAGTCGTCAAACGCAAAGCCTCCACCAAGGCCTGCCCAGTAAATCGCAGCCAGTGCGGCGGCTAGTAAGAGTCCGAACAGTGGCCGCAGCATAAAATCCATCGGCCCAAATGGCATAAAAAAGTGCATAAAAAAACTCCGCCGCAGCGGAGTTTTTTGCTATGCCAAACCCAAATTAACGGCAGTTAGCGGGCACATACTTCTGATTGATATTTCCCGAGCAGACCCAGGCGATAACACCAGTGGAGGTGTCAGCCGTTCCGGTCAGCGTGACAGTGGAAGCTGCGATTTTGGGTTCTTTCGCAGAGGCCGTCGCTGTGATTGTGGCAATATTCACAGCAGATGTCGCATAACCAATGCTGGTAACGTACGGCGACGTCGCTGTGGAAAAACCGGTAGAACCGGCTGCCGGCATATGGCCCAGGGTTTGGTAGGCCTCGGCCACGGCTGTCTTACCGCCCGATGCTGCCAGCACCACTTCACTGGTCTTGGCGCGCACTGTGTAGTCTTGGTACGCTGGCAATGCCACAGCCGCCAAAATACCGATGATTGCCACAACAATCATCAATTCGATCAGGGTAAAACCCTTTTGCATGGAACGGTTCATTTGAAACTCCTTAGTTGAATAGAAAAGCAAGTTAATACAGCATATTTTGTGCCAGCTTTGATCGCCAAGAATATGTGCATTACATGGTACTTTGACGTTTCAATCGCAATAAAAGGTGACGTTGTTGTCAATTTTTGACACTGAGAAATTTTTGGGACATTTTTGTCGCTCAAAACGAGCGCCAGCCTCGCTCATTTGCCATTTACGAGTGTGGACGCCGTCAGTTTTTCCTGTTTCGCCTGAAACATGCCCAGCAAAGCCGTTTCCAGATTTCTGGCGAATCGTTCGCCGTCAAAGAGCGGAGATGCCACGGCCCTGGCTCTGAGTTCGGCGCGCAGTGCGCTAAGCGCCGCCAGATCGGCCACTTTCTCCAACGCAATGCGCACATAGTCTCGTGCAGAAGTGGCTACCCAATCGTCTAGGCCCACGCAGCGCAGCATGCTTTCGCCCTGGCGCGCCACCAAAGTGTTGCCGGTTAGCGTTACGGTGGGCACGCCCATCCACAGCGCCTCAGTAGTGGTGGTACCACCTGGAAACGGAAACGTGTCGAACACTACATCTACCTCGCGGTAGGCTGCCATGTAAAGCTCCCAGTTCGTGTTCCTCATCAAATCCACACGACGGGGGTCAATGTGCGCCGCTTCCAGCCGCTTATGCATGTGAGCCACCGATTCGGCATAGCGGAAAACATGGCTTTGCAGTCGGAGTCGGGCCGTGGGCAGTTGCGCCAATATTTGAGACCACATTGCCAACGTGGCGTCGGAGACCTTGCTCAGGGTTTGAAACGATCCAAAAGTGACGTGCCCGTTTTTCAGTGCCGGTACCGGTCCAACTGACAGGTGCTGCGGGGCGGCAGGTGGTAGGTTGAAACACAGCCGCGTGTCCGGCATAAACCAGAGTTGCTCCGCGTAATATTGGGCCTCGTCTTCGTGTACAGACGTACTATCCACGAGCAGGTAATCCATTTCAGCAAGCCCGGTGCTCGCCCAATACCCCAGCCAGGCAACCTGCACGGGCGCCGGGCGCCAGGCGAATGCAGCTAGGCGGTTTTGCCCGGTATGGCCTGCCAGGTCCACCAAAATGTCAATTTGATCCGAGTGAATTTTTTGGGCCAAAGCTGCATCGCCCATCCCCGCAACCACATGCCATGCGGTAAACAGGGGTCGCAATGCAGCCGAATAAGAATCTTCGACGTTGCGGTTGGAGTAGGCAATGCATTCCACTTTGGAGGCGTCCAAAAAACACAGCACATTTAGCAGAAACATCCCTACCGGGTGAAAGCACAAGTCGCCCGAGACAAATCCCACCCGCAGGGCGCGCGGGCCATTTACATGCGTTGTGCTGTGCCAGGCGGTGTAGGGAGTCGCCCGCGCGGTGGTCTTTGCGCTGTAGCAACGGGCTTCTTGCAGATACTCTTCGCGGGGGAAATCTGGAATATAGGTCAGCGCAAACAACAGGTTCTGGTGCACCTGCAGACCGTTAGGCTCCAGCCGCAGTGCTTTGCGGTAATAGTCCACCGTCAGGTCGTAGCGGCCGGTAAATTGGTTTGCCACCGCCAGCAGT
>JANYGP010000066.1 GCA_025362315.1 Polaromonas sp. | reverse complement strand
TGGCAACTGCAGGCTGAACGTTGCCGTGGTGGCGGTGTTGGCCGCGTTGGTGTTCACGAAGTTGGCCGTGCCGCTGACCACCGAGCCGACCGGGGCGCTGGCCGGGAAGCCGGCAAAGCTGGTGCTGATGTCAGCCAACGTCACCAACACAGTAGACGTAGTGGCCGTGTTATTGCTTAAAACAGGGTCAACCGTGGTGCTGGTAACCTGGCCGCTGAAGGTTTGCACTGTAGTACTGCCAGCTGGTACGCTGTATGCGATCGTGGTCGTGTATACGCCGCTATAGACTACAGCTGTAACTGTGATGGTCTGTAGCGTGCCATTTGGCAGCACTATCGTGGCAGTGACGTTGTTGGCAGTGCTCGGGCCGTTATTGATAATAGTTACCGTCGCTGTGATCGTCTGGCCTGGCGTTCCTGTCACTGGGGCGCCTATTGCGATACCAAGGTCGGCGCTGGCCCCGACGATGGTCGGTACCGTCACGGTGTTGGCAGGGCTCGGGTCGGGCGTGGTGCTGGTGCCCACGGCGGTGTTGGTGATGCCGATGCCGCTTGAGGCCGTGACCGTGGCGTTGATCACCAGCGTCAAGGTCTGGCCTTTAGCCAGGCTGGCAGTGGTCGCCCCGACAGTGCCGCCGACGGCCGCGCCGGTCGCTGTGCCTTGGTTGGAAGTGCTGCTAATCAGGGTAAGGCCGGCACTCAGGATGTCGGTGAGAGTGACGTTCTGAGCGGTGCTAGGGCCTAAATTGACCAAAGTGACGGTGTAGCTGACAGTCGAGCCCTGCACCGCCGGGCCGCTGATCACCTTGGTCAGCGTCAAATCGGCGCTGGCCCCGATTGCAAGAACAGCCGTTACTGTGGCCGTATTGGTACCTACGGAAGTTGTCAGCGAGCCGGAAGCAATGGTGTTGGTCACGGTTCCACTCACGGAGCTGGTCACAACAGCTGTTAGCGTGCACGCAGAAGCTTGCGGTATCAAAGTTCCAGCAGGAAGCGTCAATGAGCTCGCACCCGCTCCTGCAGAAACACTTCCTGCGCTGCAACCAGTAGTGGTTGTCACGGACGGGGAAGTGTTGACAAGTCCAGCAGGGTATAGATCAGTGAATAGCGAAGTTAATGTTGCAGAGACGAGTGCATGTGTGTTGACAATGCTGATCGTCAGCAAGGCTGTACCACCAGCGCCAATAGTGGTGGGAGAAAAACTTTTTGAAATCGTTGGCCTTGACGGGCCAACCGTGTCGACGTCAGCGGAGGTGCAAGTCTGGTTGACACAAGTTGGAGATGAATTTGTGTTGGTAACGCTAAGGGGAGGAGAAATAGCTGCAGTGTTGGTGACTTGAGTCTGGGCTATGGAAATAGTAGCCAGAGAAAAAGACAGAAACGACAAAACCACGAATGCCACCATGTGGTGGACCCGAAAAACAGATCGCAACAATAAGATAGAAGAGCAAATTGCTCTCAATGAATTCAAAGTGACTTTGTGGGCGTTCGAAAGCCTGCTATGTAAAGTTTGTAAAACCAATTTTACAGGTTCTATCTCCAGAAGTAACAAGGCATTTCACCGGGAAACCCTGAAATTTAAGTAAAAGGGTAATAAATCACACTATATCGGCGCATGACAGCACTTTATACATTGTGAAAAATTAACGCAAAGTTATGGATTGACCCGTAAAGCAGGATCCGGTTACCGGCAGTATTAAATGTGAAACTGTAAGTACGTCCGAATTCAAACAAGAACACAAAGTGACTTCGATTGAAGAAGTGAACCAAATTTACAAATTTAAGATCGATTGGATGCCAGAAACAGCCCCCAGACTTAGGCCAAGTAAAGAACGTATATTAGAAATTCACACTATTCAAATCTGAAAATGCACACTTCAAAATTAAACTGGTGGAACCGCTTACTTCAAAGACAAAGACATTGCAGTTATGCGCAATGCAGCCACACAAAGTTCAAACCAAATAACTAATTGTTAAATTTATAAAAGAAAGCAAATGACGGCAGTACAGTGACGTCAAACCAATTACATTTTTTAAAATTTGAATTTTGTGCGTGATTTCGAATCTTAGGAAAGCAAACACATCAAAGCGGATGTTTGTTAAGCAAGGATGGCCGCGCTTTATAGACATTGCCGTGGCGATTGTTTAAGCGGTCTTCAGTTTCTTTCAGGTGCAGATACAAGGCGTGCCTATGCAGGCCGTTGAATTTCACCAAGCGCTTTTTGGCGTAGATCCCAGAAGCCTCCCATCTCATTAACGTGGGCATTGCCCCTGATGATGGGCTGCAAATAACCTTGGAGGCGTTGGGGAAAATCTCTGGATACGCTGCTGCCACCCTTGAGTACACCAAATACGACAGTCTTGCCGCCTTCACCCCGTCCGAGCAAGCGGCGTATGCAGCGCGGGCCAAAGTACGACTCGTCAGTTTCCAACTCACCGCCAAAAAAAGAGACTTACGCGCAGTACTTTGCCAGTCTGCGGCAAATAGGAAGATAAATGGCGTTGGTGGAGCGCACCAAGATGCCGCTTAGCTCTGAGCAATCCATGCACGTCAAATCCATGGGGAAGTAACGCAGTTTCTCTCGAAACTTGGCCTCACTGGTTTTTGAACGGCTGAAGTACCCGTTTTATAAGCCATGGTGGGAAGTTAGCTCAACTTGTATTGAGGTTTGCTTCCTGAGACCCTGATTAAATATTTAAATTTTAAGACTAAGCAGTCTTTCTGATTGAAATATCAGGTACGCCCATCGTGAACTTGTCTGTTAGGTCAGTGCAACTTATTGAATATTCTGCACTACAGGTACAGCCGAACGGTATGAAGCATGGTCATTGCCGTGAAGTGAAGACCCGTCAACTGTGACCCGGCTGCCAACCAAAGGAGGTTGGGCCACTTCTAGCGTTCGACGCGATCCGTCATCCATGCGCACACCCACCTGGTAAATAGTTTCTTTTTTCAGGTTTTTTTCAATTGCATTGCCGGCAAAACCGCCGCCAATGGCACCCAGAATGGTCGCTACAGTTCGGCCGTTGCCGTTGCCAACCTGGTGGCCAAGAACAGCACCAGCCACACCACCGGCAACGGCACCTACACCGGGTCCATCTGCCTTGGTTGTGCGCTGAATTGCTCTGACGGACTCCACTGCACCGCAGTTACCGCAAACTGGCGCTGCAGCAGCCACTGCAGGCACCGGCGCAAGGACAGGTGCAAGAGCAGGCGCTACGCCAGCTGCGCCCGATGCTTGCGCTGCAGCAGGTCGCACAACCGGTTTCACCACTTTTTTAGCAGGCACAGGGGCAGGCTTGGCATTTTGATGAGTGGATTTTTCCACCATGTCATCCGCCAAATTTACACTGCCCCAACCAGTTCCGGGCTTTGAGGCAGAACCTGTGGGCCGGGATATTTCAGAAGTGAACGCTGTTGGCGCTGTTGCAGCTGCCAACTGCACGGTGGGTACCACACTCCGCCCCTGATAAAGCATGACTCCGCCCATCGCAAGCACTGCTGTGCCCAAAATGCCAACTGCTGCCCACAGAGGTTTGGTATGGGCTGTGGCTTGATGGTTTAAAAGCCCGTTGTCTGCTGTTGTGCTCATGTCAAAGTCTTTCAATAAAGTGTTTTGACCTGTGAAAACACTGGTTTTAAAAATGCCTTGAGAGCACTTTAAACACGCCAATGCACTGGGCCAACACTTCAACGCACAGGGCAAACAAAAAGGACACAGCGAAGACAAAAAGCAGGTGTCATTTTGTAAACACCAAATATTAGTCCCCAGTTCAGAACTGGAGGTTTCTGCCAGTACGTTCATATTGACCTGATGTATTGATCCAGACAATGCATCAAGCAAACTAACTTCAATGAACGCCGTGACGGCAAAGGCCATTTCTGCAAATTTATAAGCAACTGCGTTGTAGAAAAATCATTCTGACTAACTGCAGCGCCCATCAAATAAACTTCAAACCTGCAAATTCGGCGCAAGCAGCCGCGCCATGTCTTCAGCTTTGACACCCCGCCGCCTCGACAAATCCTGCAACTGGTCCTCGCCAATTTTGCCCACGTTGAAATACGTGCTGTCAGGGTGGCTGAGCATGAATCCACTGACGCTGGCGGCTGGCAACATGGCCAGGCTTTCCGTCAAAGTCATGCCGATATCAGCCGCACCCAAAAGCTCGAACATGGCTTTTTTCACGCTGTGGTCAGGGCAAGCCGGGTAACCAGGCGCAGGCCGAATACCCCTGTATTTTTCACTGATCAGATCATTGACTTCCAGTGTCTCGACAGCAGCAAAACCCCACAAGTCTTGGCGAACACGTTGGTGCAAATATTCGGCAAAAGCTTCAGCCAGGCGATCGGCAAGCGCCTTGAGCATGATGGAAGAGTAGTCGTCACTGTCGTCCTGAAAATACTTCTCTTTTTTCTCGGCACCCAAACCTGCAGTCACGGCAAAAATGCCGATGTAATCTTCAATTTGACTTTCTTTTGCCTGTTTTTGAAGATAATTTTGGTCAAAAGGTGAATTATTACGGGCGCCGGCAGCTATTAATTCAGGAGTCATCAATTTGGGGGCGACAAAGTCAGCCAGGCAGCGGCTGGGCCGCATTACCCCGTCAACAGCCGTTTTTTCCGTCTGCTGACGCAGGCCGTGCCAGGTCATGGCAATGTTGCTGCGGGACTCGTCTGTGTAAATTTCAATGTCATCGCCCACGGTGTTGGCAGGGTACAGGCCAATCACGCCATTGGCTGTTAGCCAGCGACCTTCTGTCAAACGATTCAACATGCGCTTGCCATCAGCGTACACACGCACCGCTTCACTGCCCACAACTTCATCTTTCAAGATTGCGGGGAATGGCCCTGCCAGGTCCCACGTTTGAAAAAAAGGACCCCAATCTATAAACCTGGCCAACTCATTCAAATCAAAATTTTTGAACACACGCCGTCCAATGAATTTAGGTTTGGGTGGTGTGTACCGCGTCCAATCCATCACCGCAGCATTGGCTCTGGCTTTGGCCAGCGTCCACATCGGTGTCTGCTTTTTGTTGGCGTGCTGCTGGCGCACGTTGGCGTAATCAGTGTTCAGCTCTTCAATGTACTTTGCTGCCTGGTCAGACAACAGGCTTTGAGCGACACCGACGCTTCGCGATGCATCGGGCACATACACCACCGGGCCGTCGTAATGCGGCGCAATTTTGACAGCCGTATGCACACGCGAGCATGTTGCACCGCCAATCAGCAAAGGGATTTTTTTTATGCGAAAGTGATCGTCTTTCTGCATCTCGGCAGCCACGTACTGCATCTCCTCCAGACTGGGCGTGATCAAACCGCTCAGGCCCACAATGTCAGCACCTTCAACTTTGGCGCGCGCCAAAATTTCATGACATGGCACCATCACGCCCATGTTGACCACTTCAAAGTTATTGCACTGCAGCACTACCGTCACGATGTTTTTACCAATGTCATGCACATCGCCCTTCACAGTGGCAATGACGATTTTTCCTTTGGTCTTGACATCACCCCCAGCGGCTTCCAGCAGCAATTTTTCAGCTTCAATGTAGGGCAGCAAATGCGCCACTGCCTGCTTCATCACCCGCGCGCTTTTCACCACCTGCGGTAAAAACATCTTGCCTTGGCCAAACAAATCGCCCACCACATTCATGCCGTCCATCAGCGGGCCTTCAATCACGTGCAGCGGCCTGCCGCCTCCTGCTTCAATCAGCTTCCATACCTCTTCGGTGTCTTGCACGATGAATTCATTCATGCCGTGGACCAGCGCATGTGACAAGCGGGCGCGCACCTCCAAGTTGCGCCACTCATTGCGCTTGCTGTCGTCTTTGGCACCGCTTTTTGCGGTCTCAGCCACTTCGACCAAACGCTCGCCAGCGTCTGCGCGGCGATTGAGAACCACATCTTCCACCCGATTTTTCAGCGTTGGTTCCAGATCGTCATAAACACCCATCATGCCGGCGTTGACAATGCCCATGTCCATTCCGGCTTGAATAGCATGGTACAAAAATACGGTGTGGATTGCCTCACGCACCGGGTCATTGCCGCGAAAGCTGAACGACACGTTGCTCACGCCGCCCGATACTTTGGCGCCCGGCAAATTTTCCTTGATCCAGCGCGTGGCGTTGATGAAGTCGACTGCGTAGTTGTTGTGCTCTTCAATCCCAGTGGCAATGGCAAAAATATTGGGGTCGAAAATAATGTCTTCGGGTGCGAAGTCCAGCTCATCAACCAGCACGCGGTAAGCGCGTTCACAAATTTCAATCTTGCGCTCGTAGGTATCAGCCTGGCCTTTTTCATCAAATGCCATGACCACCGCAGCAGCGCCATAACGCTTGACAAGTTGCGCTTGCTTCTTGAAAGGCTCCAGCCCCTCTTTCATTGAAATTGAATTGACAATGCCTTTGCCTTGAATGCATCGCAAACCCGCTTCAATCACGCTCCATTTGGAGCTGTCAATCATGATGGGTACACGGGCGATGTCGGGCTCGCTGGCGATCAGGTTCAAAAAGCGCACCATGGCTGCTTCGCTGTCCAGCATGGCTTCGTCCATGTTGATGTCAATGATTTGTGCGCCGTTTTCAACCTGCTGACGTGCCACAACCAAAGCGGCCTCAAAGTCGCCATCCAAAATCAGCCGGGCAAAAGCTTTGGAGCCTGTGACATTGGTGCGCTCGCCAATGTTGACGAACAAATTGCCAGCACCAATGCTGACGGGCTCCAGGCCAGCCAGTTTCATGGCGGGGACTTGTGACAACTCTTGAGTTTTGAACATGCAGCTCACCTTGAAAGAAAAGGTGAACGTCGTTATTCAAATGACTCATTTGTTTTAACAACCCAAGCCTCGCAAAACCTGAAAAAATGGAGTTCTGCTGCAACGCTCCTTGGGTTACCATGATTTTATCGCAGTGCAACAAGCCGCAGCTGAACACATTCGGAAACCCCATGTTTGAAAATTTATTTCGAGGCAAAAAAGACATCTTTGCTGAATCGCCAGAACAGCTACAGCCAAAAGAACGCATGCGTGCCATTGAAGGCTCCAGTTCCGCAAAGCTGGCTGCGCAGCTCTTGATAGCGCCAACAGCACTGATGCAGCTGACGCCTGAAGAAGCGTTCACCGTTGTCAGTTACATGACGCCACGCAAAATTGCCGAGGGCACGACTTTTATCAAGGAAGGTGACGAAACCGACACCGGTTACATGATGCTGCTTCTTGAAGGTGAGGTAACGGTTGAAAATATTGTGGTCAGCCGCCACACGCCTGTCACGGTGACAGTGCTTGGCCCGGGCAGTCTGATTGGCGAAATGGGCCTGGTCGATGGCCAGGCCCGGCTGGCGTCATGCACGGCCAGCGCTGAATGCCGGTGCGCTGTGTTGACCCGCGCCGCACTTGAAAAATTGGGCAAAGACAACCCCCAAACGGCTACCAAATTGATGTTTGCTGTGTCACTGCGCATTGCCGAGCGTCTGCGCGAAACATCTGAAAAACTCAAGATGTACACCCAGCTGGTGCAAGCCATGCAGCAAGAAATTAACCATCTGATGCCGACTTGACTTTTGCAGCAAATCGACGTCATTGACAACAATTGGTGCGGCTGGCGGGGATCGAACCCACGACCCTTGGCTTCGGAGGCCAATACTCTATCCACTGAGCTACAGCCGCAACGCTGAAATGTGTTTCAGCACGCCTTTATTCTACCAGCCGACACCTCGACATCAGCGCTGCTGAAGCATCGGGACGAGCCGCCGCCTATAATGACAGACCGCTTCGCAAACATGTTTTGCATCGCCAAACTGCTCCAGTTTCACTCTTTTTTAGACTAGTTTTTTGAGGACGTCATGAGCGCTAACGACCACACCACGGCCACTGATATCCATGAGGAAGCCCATACTGGCCCGATCAAGACGCCCGCCCAGTTGTTGACGGCATCCGCCATGTTTTTCATCGTGCCGGTATTTATCATCATTGGCCTGGTTTTTACTGTGACGAAGGCGAACAAAACTGCGCCCGGCGCAGTTGACACTGAAAAAGCCGTGGCCATGCGGATCCAGAAAGTGGGCTCGGTTGAAATTCGTGATGCGAATCGCCCGCTCAAGTCTGGCGAGGAAGTATACAAAGCGCAGTGCACTGCCTGCCATGCAGCAGGCCTGGCTGGCTCGCCAAAAACGGGCGACACCGCTGCCTGGGCACCACGCATCAAAACGGGCTACGACGCCTTGTTGACATCTGCCCTCAAAGGCAAAGGCGCCATGGGCGCACAAGGCGGTGGCGAGTACAACGACACTGAAATTGGCCGCGCTGTCGTGTACCTGACCAGTGCTGCTGGTGGCAAGTTCGCTATTCCTGATGCGCCGGCAGCTGCGCCCGCTGGTGCTGCCCCAGCACCCGCAGGGGCTGCCGCAATGCCTGCTGCTGCGGCACTACCTGCCCTTGCGGCACCCGTATCGGTTGCCGCAGCCCCAGCCCCGGCAGTTGCTGTCAAGGTATCGGCCAACAATGGCGAAGCGCTCTACAAACAGGTGTGCTCAGCCTGCCATGCGCAGGCTGTTGCAGGTTCTCCCAAATTCGGCGACAAAGCTGCCTGGGCACCGCGCATCAAAACCGGGATTGATGCACTGACTGCAAGTGTCATCAAGGGCAAGGGGGCCATGCCGCCCAAAGGCGGCTCGTCTGCATCTGATGCAGACATTCGTGCAACAGTTGAGTACATGGTGAGCGCAGCCAAATAAAGCTGGTCCGCAGGTTCTGAAAAACCGGCTGCGTGCCGGTTTTTGTTTTTACAGATCAAATTGGCATGCAGCTCAATTGATACTAGCGCAAGCAGCTACTTTTTTAATAGCAACTGGCTTGCCGTTTCTGGACTGCGCACATAGCCAAACCTTTCGGGCAGGTCATGGGCATGCACCACCTGAGGCACCCACAAGCCCAGCTCAATGGCCTCAGCAGCTTGCAGCATGTCCTGGGTGTGCACCAGGCCAAAACCCAGAGCGGTTTCAAGGTACACGCGGCCATGTTCGTCCATGATGCAGCGCTGCGTGATGGCGATCTGGCCTGTGTGGGCTGTCACGTCGAAATCTGGTGGTCTGCCTACCCGCCAGACATAAGGCGTGGCCTCCAGCTCCACGTACACACGCTGGGGGCCGTTTTGAAAAAACCACTGGCCTTTGGCTGGGCTTTGCACGCTGTCGTCACATTCGTAATTGCGGGCGATGAAGTCAATCAGCTTTTCATGCTGGAGCAGCGAGCCTTTGCTGGCCAGTTGCCTGCCTTCCTCAGGTGACGCGGCGCAAAACCGTCCGGCAGCCTGTGCCTGCTCATCGCGCAGATACCAGTCGCCGCGGGCGCTCAAACCCAGCCAGCCATAGCAGTGGGGTACGTTGGGCCATTTGGCAATGGCGGCTTTGACGATGTCATCCATGGTCTGATTTTAAAGAATGAAAGTTACAGGTGACTGGCTAAAAAAGCCGTGACGGCGTCAGGCATCCACAGCACATGGGCTGGAAAGCGGCCTGACGGAAAGCCGACATGACCGCCTCTGGCAGGTTGCCATAAGGTGACATTGCCACTGACATCTGTTGCGGTGGGCAGACTCCATGCCGGAATAAACGGGTCATTCAAAGCATTGAGCACCAGTGCCGGCACTGCGATGCGGTGCAGGTGCGGTTTGGCGGACGCGCGCTGGTAGTAATCATCGGTGTCTTGAAAGCCATGCAGGCGTGCTGTGAAAACATTGTCAAAAGTGTAGATGTCGCGCACGGCCAGCATGGCTTCGCGGCTGAAAAGACCAGGGTGCTGGTCCAGCTTTTGCAATGCCTTGGGCACCATGCTGCGCAAAAACATGCGGGTGTACACAAGCTTGTTAAAGCCCCGGCCAATGGCCCAGCCGCCCGCTGCCAGGTCCAGCGGGGAGCACACACTGGCAACCGCATGCACGACCTGCGCTGCGCCCGTGCCCAGCTCGCCGGCCCAGCGCATCAGCGCATTGCCGCCCAGCGATATGCCGACCACCACCAGCGGTCTGTTGTGGCCAGATTGCAAGCGGCGCAGTATCCAGTCGATCTCTTCAAAATCACCTGAATGGTAGGCACGCGGGCCGTGGTTCAACTCGCCCGAACAACCCCTGAAATGCGGGATGCAGCAAGCCCAGCCACGTGCATGGGCAGCATCTGCCAAAGCCTGGGCGTAATGGCTTTTTGATGAGCCCTCCAGACCATGAAAAACCACCAGAAGTGGCGCGTCACTCCGGTGAGGATGGTCTGCAAAATCAACGTCAATGAAGTCATGGTCGGGCGTGGCCCACCGCTGGCGTTTAAACACCGGCGCCTGGGCTGCATAAGGCCTGGCCTTCAGCGCTGCCCAGATTGTTTGCAGGTTACCGCCGGGCAGCCAGAAGGGTGCACGGTAATCCAATACTTCATGCTTCATGCTTCATATTTCATAGCTGCCAGCGCCCGTCATGGTTGGGCTTTCAATGCAATACTTGCGGACTGTCATTGACCTCCAGCATTTCACGCGATGTACCGGGGCTGGCGTGGTGGGCTGTCATGCGCCAGCCCTGGGGTGTTTTTTGGTACACATTGGTCGCTATCACGTAAGCGTGGCGTGGCCCTTCGTCGGTCAGCACTTCAATGCGCTCCAGCACGCTGTGCACACTGGCGCCGAGTGACTCGACCCGGTGTACTTTTTCAGCCCGCACCTGAATGCTGCCGTTGGTAAACATCATGTCAAACGCGGCGCGAATGGCGCCTGCGCCCAGCAGCCGCGCGCCGCCTGGATGCACGCACACAATGTCGTCCTCATCGGCCCAGCAGGCCATCAGAGTGTCAATGTCGCCTTTTTGCAGTGCTTCATAGAAGGCGGCTTCCATTTCATCAGGACTGCTGGCATCAAAAGGCGGTGTTTTGGGTTTGCGCATGGGTATCTAGGCGGTTGGGTGTTGTAAGGTAGTGCCATTAAGCCACGCCTTAACGACAAGCCCGGTGTTACCCTGGCCAGCCGCGCGCCACAGCAGTTCGGGCGATGCCACATGCGTGCCGGGCGGCAAATGTGCGAGCGCAATGTCAACAAACTCGGCCAGTTTTGATGGCCGTACCGGCTGCTCACTGGCAGGAATCATGTAGCTCATGACGCCAAGCATCCATGCCGCCGTTTTGTTTAAAAACCCTGAAACTGCAGAGTTGGGCATTTTTTGCGCAGCGCGTACCAGCAGCAGGCGCTCAAAACCCATCGCGCTGAGGGCATGTTCATCCAGATTGGCCAGGCCACGCTTGATGGCATCCGGCAGGCGGCCCTGCGCATGCGGCACAACGACTGCCAGCGTGTGGACACCACAATGTTTAAACCACTGCGCCAGCGGCAGCAACTGCTCGGGCGCGGGTGTCCACAACGCACGTTCGCGCTCATGGAACATGCGCGGCGGCTCGAACAAGACCACGCCCACCTGCGCGCGCAGGGGTGGCCATTGCAGACAATTGCCCGTCACTTCAGCCATGCTGACTTGCGCGATGCTGCTGGCCATTGGCTCCCTGGCCAGTACCTGCGTGTGCGCATATCGGCCGCTGCCCGCCAGACGGTGCAGCACCTCCGCGCCCAATACGCCGGTAGCGCCCGCCACAATCAAACGGGGGGCGGAAGGCGGTTTTGCATTGGCACCCACATTGAAAACTCTGCCGTCAATCATGTGGCACCTGCCATGAGGCGACTGCTGCCTGGCTTGCGGGATGCAAGGGCCACAACATTTTTAAAGCAAAAAGAACATGTCCACACGATTGCATTGAAGGAGTCACGATGCTGGTTTTGAGAAAATCAGGAGCATACGGATCCTGTATTTCAAGGCAGTTTCCAAACCGTCTGCCCGCCAGCTGCATACAGCTGCGCACCGGGTTGGGCAGTGACGTTGTAGCCCCCGGTGAATTCACCAAACGCTGGCAGGACAGCGCTTTGGTCCTCCATCACAAAGCATGGCAGGCGCAGGCGGTCGCGCCCCGGGCCCTGCAGTTGCACCGCAGGATGCAGATGACCCGCCAGAACCGCATGGGTGGCGTGATGCTGCGGATGGTGGCATGCGGCAAACGGGCCGACCAGATACGGCTCGTCCACCACGCGGATGTTGAGATTTTCAGGCGGGTCGCCAGCGCGGCTGTCGTGGTTGCCGCGGACCAGTGTGCAAACCACGTTGCTGTGGCTGTCGCGCCAGGCCTGGAGCTGACCCAGCACAGATGCTGTCCTGGCATGGTGCGCATGCAAAAAGTCACCCAAAAAGACCAGTTGCGCGGGTTGATAGCAGGCAATGAGGCCAGTCAATCGCCGCAGGTTTTCAGCCGTGGTGCCGCTGGGCACGGGCTGGCCCAGCGCACGGTACGTGGCGGCCTTGCCCATGTGAAGGTCGGCAATGAACAGCACGCGGCCTTCAGGCCACCACAGCGCGTGTTCAGGCAGCAGCCACACGCTGTGGCCAGCGTAAGTTATGGACAAATGGGGCACGTGTCTGGCGCTTGGATTGGGGGTTTCATGGGGTGCGTTGGCGTGGGGCCCGTTTGCCCCTGGCAGTGGATGTCAGCGTGTCCTGGCTGAACATCAGCGACTGGCTGATGTTTTTAGCAGTGCCTTCGGTTCCTGATCCACCTGCCGCACTGGCTGCCGCATTGGCTGCCGCGCTGCCTTCAACACTGCCTGCATCCAGCTCCAGTTGCTGCACCATGCGGGCAATGCGGTCTGCCATCGACTCATTGCTGAGCTTTTCACGCAGGCGCTCGACCATCAGCGGAAACGAAAACGGCGTCGGCCTGGCCAGCACTTTGATGACCAGCTGCTGCGATGCCATGCGCGTCAGGCTGTGCTGCAAGCGGGCAATGTCCAGCTCGTCGGCCAGCAGCTCGGCCTTGGCTTGCACCAGCAGCTGGTTGCCCGGGTCGTACTTGCGAAACACTTCGTAAAACAGGCTTGAGGACGCCTGCACTTGCTTGTTGCTGCGCTTTTCACCCGGAAAGCCTTGTGACACCAGACCCGACACGCGGGCGATCTCCCGAAATCTTCGCTGGGCCATCTCGCCGGCGTTCAGACTGTCCAGCACTTCGTCTAAAAGCATAGCGCCTGGCGCACTAATTATAAGGGCTTCAAGCTCATTTAACCAGTCAACGGGCTCTGCACACAGCAACTCAAACCCGTAGTCATTGACCGCAATTGAAAACGTGCGCGGTTTGATCTGGGCTGCACGCCAGGCCAGCAAACCGGCCAGCCCCAAGTGCACATTGCGCCCGGCAAACGGGTACAAAAACAGGTGCGTGCCGTCGCGCGATGTCATGACCTCGGCCAGCAGCGTTTGCGGAGTTGGCAGCGCTGACCATTTTTGCTGGTTCTCCAGCAGGGGGCGCACGCATGTGAGCTCGGGCGAGGCATATTGGCCCTGGCTGGCCAGCGCCAGCTGCGCCACCACCGCATCGGCCAGCGTGTTGGACAAGGGCAAACGCCCACCACTCCAGCGCGGCACGGCGGCGCGCTTGCCAGTGGCTTTGCGCACCCAGGCTGTCATGTCATGGATGCGCACCAGCTCCAGCAGACGCCCACCAAAGTTAAAGCAGTCACCGGGTTTCAGGCGTGCGGCAAAGCTTTCTTCCACCGTGCCCACCTTGGCACCTTTTAAATACTGCACCACCATGCTGGCGTCGCTGACGATGGTGCCAATGTTCTGGCGGTGGCGACGCGCCAGCAGAGCGCTGGGCACGCGCCAGATGCCGGCTTCATCAGGCGCAGCGCGCTGGTAGTCGGGGTAAGCAGCCAGAGACTCACCACCCTTGCGCACAAAAGCCAGAGCCCAGGCCCAGGCAGCGTCGCTCAGGCCGGCGTAAGCGGCTGTTGTGCGCACCTCACGCAGCAAGTCGTCAGCCGCAAAGCCGCCCCCCAGGGCCACCGTGACCAGATGCTGCACCAGCACGTCCAGCGGGCAAACGGGCGATGAGCGACCTTCAATCACCCCGCTGGCCACGGCTGCGCGCGCCGCTGCTGCTTCAATCAGCTCCAGGCTGTGCGTGGGCACCAGCGTGATGCGCGACGGCCTGCCAGGTGCGTGACCCGACCGCCCGGCACGCTGCAGCAGCCGCGCCACGCCTTTGGGCGAGCCAATTTGCAGCACCCGCTCGACCGGCAAAAAATCAACCCCCAGGTCCAGGCTGGACGTGCACACCACGGCTTTGAGCTCACCGCTTTTCAGTCCGGCTTCGACCCAGCTGCGCACCCCACGGTCCAGCGAGCCGTGGTGCAGCGCAATCAGCCCGGCCCATTCCGGCTTGGCCTGCAGCAGGGCCTGGTACCACAGCTCGGACTGCGAGCGCGTGTTGGTAAACACCAGCGTGGTGGTGCTTTGCGCAATTTCAGCAATCACCTGGGCCAGCATGCTCAGCCCCAGATGTCCGGCCCACGGAAAGCGCTGCAACTCGGCGGGCAGCAGCGTGTCAATGACCAGCTTTTTAGGCACCGCGCCCTTGACCAGCGTGCCTTGGGTCTGGCCCAGCAATGTGTGCATGGACTCCTCCAAATTGCCCAGCGTCGCAGACATGCCCCACACCACCAGGGCCGGGTTGAAAGTCTTGAGCCTGGCCAGTGCCAGCTGGGTTTGCACACCCCGTTTGTTGCCAATCAGCTCATGCCATTCATCCACCACCACCGCCTGCACACTGCCAAGCGCCTGAGCCGCGTCCGCGCGCGACAGCAGCAGCGACAGGCTTTCGGGCGTGGTGATCAGCACAGTGGGCAAACGCGTGTTTTGGGCTGAACGCTCGGCGCTGGTGGTGTCGCCGCTCCTGGCGCTGACTGACCAAAACGCAAAGTTGCCGCTGGCCTGCAGCATGTCCAGCGGCAACTGCAGGGCACGCTGCGTGTCAGCAGCCAGTGCCCGCATGGGCGTGATCCACAGCACTGTCAATGGCACGCCGACCGGTTTTCTGACGGTGCCTGGTTTTGCTGCTGAATTGACTTCTGTATTTACTCCTTTTTTAGGAGCTTCTTGCGCCCGTTTTAATTGGGCTACAGCCATAAAACGTATCAAAATACCGAGCCAGACAGCATAGGTCTTGCCAGAGCCAGTGGTGGCGTGCAGCAAGCCGGACTGGCCGCTGCCGATAGCTGCCCAAACCTCCCGCTGGAACAGGTTGGCCTTCCAGCCAAGGCTGGTAAACCAGCTGGCTAGGGCAACTTTCACGCCGGGCAAGCGCGTGTGGATGACAGTTGGAGACATTTAACTATGGTAATGTGATGGCCTGTTGTGAGGAGCAATTTGTATGAAGACCCGTTTTATCAATTTGTTTGTGGCTGGCCTGTTGAGCATGGTGCTGACAGGTTGCGGTTACAACCAGTTCCAGTCGCTGGACGAGCAAACCAAGTCCGCCTGGTCAGAGGTGCTCAACCAGTACCAGCGGCGGGCCGATCTGGTGCCCAACATCGTTGCCACTGTCAAGGGAGAAGCCTCTTTTGAGCAGGACACGCTGACCAAAGTTGTTGAAGCTCGGGCAAAGGCCACGTCCATGCAGGTCACGCCTGAAACACTGAACAACCCGGAGGCTTTCAAGAAGTTTCAGGCAGCGCAGGGCGAGCTCAGTGGCGCCTTGTCGCGCCTGCTGGTGGTCAGTGAAAACTACCCCAACCTCAAAGCCAACCAGGGCTTTCAGGACCTGCGGGTGCAGCTCGAAGGCACAGAAAACCGCATCACTGTGGCGCGCAACCGGTACATCAAAACGGTGCAGGACTACAACGTGCTGGCGCGCAGCTTTCCGAACAACCTGACAGCGATGATTTTCAGCTACAACGTCAAGCCCAACTTCACGGTGGACAACGAAGCGCAGATCAGCAAGCCGCCCGCCGTGAACTTTGAGAAGAAGTAGGCTGGACAAGCTTGTGCAGCAGTCCAGGTCCTCCGCCAATGCCGCGCAGGCGGGCACAAAGCACAAATAAATGATGCCAAATACGCCGTTAACGCCCACTATCCGGGCGTATGCAGCTATATTTTTTATAGCGATGGCCATCCTCCTGGGCATGACAGCGCATGCCCAAAGCCTGCAGGCTGTTCCGCCACTGACGGCCCGTGTGATGGACTCCAGCGGCACGCTGGACGCTGCGCAAACCCAGGCACTTGAAGCCAAACTGGCAGATTTTGAAAAAGCGCGTGGCACGCAAATCGTGATTTTGATGGTGCCCACCACGCTTCCCGAAGACATCACCGACTACACCCAGCGTGTTGGCGACGCTTACAAGATTGGCCGCAAGGACGTGGGTGACGGCTTGCTGCTGGTGGTGGCCAAAAATGACCGCACCATCCGCATTGCCCCGGCCAAATCGCTGGAAGGCGCGGTGCCTGATCTGGCAGCCCGTCAGATCATTGCCAATGCCATCACGCCGCGGTTCAAACAAGGCGACTTTGCAGGCGGATTGAATGCTGCCGCAGACCAGCTGATGGCACGCATCAGCGGTGAAAACCTGGCCCTGCCCGACGCAGAAAAAAGCGCCGGTGGCAAACCCGGTTTTCAGTGGACGGACATGGCGGTGTTTTTGTTTTTTGCAGTGCCAATTGGCGCGCGCGTGCTTTCCAGTGTGCTGGGACGCAAAGCAGGCGCGCTGGCCACCGGCGGTGGTGTCGGTGTGCTGGCCTGGCTTTTTACCAGCAGTTTGTTGCTGGCAGGCGTGGCCGCTGCCGTGGGTCTGGTGTTTGCGCTGGTGGCCAGCCTGGGCACGCTGGGCAGCCTGGGCGGCAGGGGTGGATTCGGTGGTGGATTTGGGGGTGGGGGTTTCGGCGGCGGTGGCGGATTTGGGGGCGGCGGCGGTGGTGGCGGTGGGTTCAGCAGTGGCGGCGGTGGCAATTTTGGCGGCGGTGGTGCCTCAGGGAGCTGGTGACGACATGCTGAACCTGCTTAAAGCAGTGGTCAAACACCTGTGGGTGGACGCATCGGACGCCAGGCGCGTCATTCCTGCTGACATGCTCAAGCGGCTGGCAGGTCGCATCAAGGCCAGTGAGGCTCGCCATTTGGGTGAGATCCGCATGGACATTGAAGCGTCCATGCCGCTCAGCTATTTATGGCGGCTTGGCCAGCACAACACGATGAAGGGGCTGATCCGCCAGCGGGCCGTGATGCAGTTTGGCAAGCTGCGGGTGTGGGACACCGCGCACAACAGCGGCGTGCTGATTTATCTGCAGCTGGCAGAACGGGCCATTGAAATTGTGGCTGACCGGGGTTTGGCAGCCCACGTGTCAGATGCCCAGTGGCAAGCCATGGTGGCGCGCATGCAACTCAACTTTCAGCAAGGCAGGTTTGAAGACGGCTTGACGCAGGCACTTGAAGAAGTGTCGGCCCTGCTGGTGCTGCATTTCCCGGCAAATGCCACTGATGCAGATCGCAATGAGCTGCCGGACGAACCCAGCTTGAACTGACGCCAGCGGTGGCACCGATGGCAGCGGTGTCACTGATGCCACCGATGACTGCTGGCCAGTAGAGTCAATGCAGGACTTGACAGGTCTGGGCAGTCTGGATGGACATCAACAAACCCTTGTAAAAGTCGCCGAGAGTGATCAAGAGTTCTGAGAGCTCCCGAGAGGCCTCATGGCGTTTCAGCGCTTTTCAGCTCTGACTGGGCTGGCCTTTCTGCTCCCTGTTTTCTTAATCTTGTTTTGTGCGCCACATCCAGCTCTTGCTGCAGTGCGCGACTCAGGCCATCTAATATCCTGATTTTGCGGTTGGCTTCACGCAACCGGTCCGACAGTCGTTTGGAGATCGCCAGCATCAAACGCGCAGCCACTGCCGGTTTGCTTTTGATCAGTTTGAGCAACGACTCCCGCGGCAAAATGGCAACTGTCAGGTCCGTGGTGGCAGTGCACGACGCACTGCGCGGCTCACCATCGAGCAGCCCCATTTCGCCCAGAATGCTGCCAGCACCAATCACGGACATGACCGTTCCCTCATTGCCAGGACCCAGCTCGTTTTGAACCATGACCTCACCGTCAACAATCAGCATCATGAAGTCGGTATGAACAACCTCGCCTTCCCGAATGAAAACGGTCCCCTGCTTGAGTCGCTTGGGCAGCATGAAACCAACCACGACCCGTGCATCAAGAGCGCTGAGGTCAGCCAGCGCTGTGGGCGTGACCAGCAACTGCGCCGCTTTGTTTTTCAGCGAGCTTTCCAACAACGGGGCAGTTTTAAAAAACAACATGGCCGGGGCGCAGGTCTGCTCAAACCAGCACGATGTCAGCCGCTGGCTGGCATAAATTTCTGACGTGCGCCAGCAAATCTGCATCGAGATAAGGCTTGGTCAGGTACACATCCACACCAGCTTCATCCGCAATGTTCCGGTGTTTGTCGCCAGCGCGGGAGGTAATCATCACAATCGGCATGGCAGCCCACTGCTGGATTTCGCGCACCCGGCGGGTCAACTCCAGCCCATTGAGGTTGGGCATTTCCAGGTCGGTCAGCATGACTGACGGCATTTTCAGGCGGATTTGCTCAATGGCTTCAAAACCGTCAGCGGCAATGGCAACGTCATAGCCTGCATCGCCCAGCAATTGCTGCATGGACCGCCTGACCGACAGCGCGTCGTCGACCACCAGCACGCGAGTCCGTTCAATCTGCAGACGCTTGCGCAATGCAGACGATGACACCATCTGCACAGACGAGCTGGCAGAGCGCTCCAGCTCAGCCACATCAATCAGAAACAGGGGCTTGCCGTCGGCGCGCAGCGCACCGCCCACCACACCGCGCAAGCGCCGCGCCAGTTTGCCGATGCCCTGCAAAATCAGTTCGCGTGAGTCAAGTACGGCGTCAGCCAGCAGCGCCACCGGGCCGGTTGCGCCCCTGACAATGACAGGCAGGTGCAGCGCTGCATCGTGCAGGCTCATGGTGCCGCTCTCTTCAAATCCCAACCATTGAGCCAATACAAAAACTTTGAGTTGCTGACCATCGTGGGCCAGCATCAACTGCTCGCCCGTCATGGTCAAACCCACCTCGCCAGCAGGCAAAACAGTGATGACCTGATCAGATGCGATGGCCACGCTTTCTCCTGCGCATTGTACAATCAGCGCGTGCGCCACGCCGCTGGACACCGGCACATGCAGGGTGAAGCGGCTGCCCTGAAGCTGCGTGCTGTCAATGCCAAGCCGGCCCTTCAGCGCTGCCACGCGGTCATTGACAACGTCCATGCCCACACCCCGGCCCGAGACCTCGGTCACAGTGTCCCGGGTGCTGAAGCCTGGCCGCAAGATCAGGCGCCGCAAATCCGCATCGCTGAGTTGCGTGCCAGTTGCCACCAATCCAAAACTGATGGCTTTTTCAGCAATCCTTTGCAAGTCGAGGCCGCGTCCGTCGTCTGCCACCACAATTTCGACTTCCTGGCCCACCCGCTTGAAGGCAACCGTGATGTGACCTTGCTGCGGCTTGCCCAAAGACTGGCGTTCATCAGGCGATTCAATGCCGTGGTCGACCGCATTGCGCAGCAAGTGCAGCAAGGGCTCCGTCAGCCGGGTCAAAACATCGGCGTCCATCATGACGTTGTCGCCCGTGATGCTCAGCAACACCTGCTTGGCTGTGGCGCTGGCAGTTTGCGCCACGTTTCGCTTCAGGCGCGGCGCCATGGTTTTGGCAGGAATCAGCCGTGCTGCAAGCAGCTCCCGGTGCTGGTCCGTCAGCGCATAGCCTTCATCGCGCAGCACAGTGCTGGCCTGGGTGGTGTCAGACTGGATTTGCTGGACAAGTTCCTGGCCGTCCTGCACGGCTTCACTGATGCTGCGGGACAGCACATGCAGCGCGTCATAGCGGTCCAGCTCCAGCGGGTCAAAGTCACCTTCTTTTTGCTGCACGCGCAGCGCAACTGCCTGGCTGCCAACCACTGCTTCGAGCTCGCGCAGCCTGTCCGTCAACTGCTTTTGACTGCGCACAACGGCGTCCAGTCGATCGTTGGTGGTCATCAGCAATTGCGACATGCGCTGACCGTGCACAATGGATTGTCCAGCGCGGCGGAGCATGCGGCTCAAGCGGTCAACACCCACGCGCAATGTGCTGGCGTCGTTACTTCCAGAAGGCGGTGCCTGGATTGGCTGGGCTGCCTGGGCAGACACAGCAACCAGTGAATCATCACCGCCGGCTGGCAAAACCATCTGGGTCATCCCTGCCGAGCCATCCAGCGCAGCAGGGCTGGCCGTCAGAGCCTGGCCCTGCCTGATCCAGCCGACCCAGTCAAGCAGGCGCTGCAGCACGCTTTTGGTGTCCTCAGGCGCGGCTTCTTCGCCCTGCAAATAAGCAGTCATCTGCTGCAAGGTCAATACGGCGCGCAGGCTGTCTCTGGCCATGGCCGGATTGACAGCTTCGCCCTGGCTCACAGCCTCCATCGCATATTCAAGAATATCTTCCAGGCGGTGCGCCAGACGGCCAATTCCAGGCAACCCGATGATGTTGCCGCTGCCTTTGAAGGTGTGGGCAATGCGCTGCGCTTCCAGCATGTCAGGCGCCTTGGCCTGCCCTGCGGCCCAACGCTGCAGGGCAGTCTCCAGCTGCTCCAGTTGCTGGGGTGCATCCAGCAACAAGGCCTGCAGCAGGTCGCCATCTACTTCATGGGTGGGAAGCGCCACGTCAGCGTCTTCGGCCAGCGCAAGTGGAGCCAGGTCCGGATCGTCGCCAGCAACACTGGGTTTGATGGCCAGCGTGATGGCCAAATCCAGCACCGCATCCGTGTCCGGTTTTAACGGACAGCGGTACAGGTACTTGGCCAGCAATTCAACAGTTTGTGGCTCAGCTGGCTTGTCCAGATAGGCGGCGGCTTTTTCAGGCCAGCTGGCCAGCCATTTGACACTGGCCGAACGCGTAAAACCTGGCGCATGCTTCGGTGAAAAAGCAGTTCCCGGCTGGCTGACCATGTCAGCAAAGCCGCGGATTTGATGCAAAAACGCTGAAAAACCCTGCATGCCAACAATCTGAACCACTTCAGCTGAGCGCTCCAGGAAAGACAGCATGTCGGGCAGATTGGGCGGTACCGAATCCGGGTCAGCCAGCCATGCGTTCAGGGTCTCCTGAGCGCCTGGCACGTCCAGCGCAAACTCCGAGCGGAGCATGTCAAGCAAGTCAAGCAATTTCACAGTCAGTGTGCCCGTGAGCTTTGATTCAGGCGTTTGACTGTGAAGCAGTGTCTGGCAAGGTGAACTGCGCCACCGCTTCTGTCAAGCGGCTCGCGTACACCACCAGTGTCTGTGTGGCCTGCGACTGCTGCGCAATGGCCGAACTGGTCAGGGTGGTGCTGTCATTGATGTCCAGCACGTTTTGCTGCAATGCCGTAGCCAGAGCTTCCTGCTGCACAGAAAATGCGGCAATTTTTTGTACCAGGCCCACCAGTTCGGTGGTAGCCACCTGGGACTGTGTCATTTCCCGACCCGCCATCTGGGCCAGGGCAGTCTGGGCCACCACGTCACTGATCAGGCGGTTCATGGTCAGCAGGGTTTCATTGGTTTCCGCCTGAATGTTGGCCACCAGCTGCGAAATCTGCGCTGTAGCCTGCCGCGAGCTGTCTGACAGTCGCTGCACCTCTTGCGCCACCACTGCAAAACCGCGGCCCGCCTCACCGGCCGTTGCCGCCTGCATGGAGGCATTGAGCGACAGCACATGTGTGCGCTCTGAAATGGTGTTGACCAGCGCCACAGCGCTTGAAATTTCCTGCGACCTTTCGCCCAGGCGTTTGAAGCGTTTTTCAGTTTCCGAAATGGATTCGCGCAGCGCATCCATGCCTCGCACTGTGCCTTCTACTGCCGTTTGCGCTGCTTGCGTTGCAGTAGCCGTGCGAAGCGCTGTGGCGCTGGAGGTTGTTGACAACTGCGCCACATCGCTCAGTTGCTGTGTTGCACGGCCCAGTGTTTCAGCCATGGAGTCCAGCGACTCACGTTCACGAAGCGCAGCGTTTTCCACAAATTTCGATTGTTCCTGCAGCGCGCCAGACGTGCGGCGCACCTCATTGGCCACGCTGCGGACGTCTACCAGCGTGGTGCCGATTTCTTCTGCCAGCTGGTTGACTGACGCCGACACTGTCCCAATGATGTCCTCCGTCACGGGGGCGCGAACCGTCAGGTCCCTGTTTGACAACTGGAACACGCCTTGCAGCAAGCCAATCGCCGAGTTGTTGATGGTTTCGTTTTCCTGGGTGGCCTTGTCAAGCGCAGCAATCCGGTCATCCAGCAAGGTGTCAAAGGCGCGGCCCAAATCTCCAATTTCGTCTTTTTCAACCAGCTGGCTTCGCGCCGTGGAGTCACCGCCCGCAACAGCCTTGACAGTGTCTGAAAGCTTTGTGATCGGCGACAAAAACCGGCGCAAAAATAACGACACTGCCAGGCCTGCAACCACCACCACAGCCAATGCAATCAACACTGCGCGCAGCAGCGAAGACGTGTTGAGCTGCTCGATGGGCTGATTTGCCTCTGACTGGTTGATCTGCGCAACGATGCCCCACTCAAGACCTTGAACTTTGACAGGCGCATAAGCGCCAATTGATGGCTGACCCCGGTAGTCAACAAACTCAACAACGCCTTCTTTGCCGGCAAGCGCCGGGGTGGTAGCGTCCGTGTCAATTTTGATCAAACCCACGCTGGTATTTTTCTTTTCAATCAAAGCTTTGGTTGAGGCATCCACCTTGCCGCCCAACTGGGCTAACAAGGTGGCTTTGTCTTCCAGAACAAAACGCGCGTTGGAGCGCATCAGCTTGTCAGGGCCCACCAGAAACACGTCGCCGGTGTCACCCAGGCCGATAGCCTTCCAGCCCTTGTTGGCATTCAAGGCGTCTGTGAGTTTGTCAATCGGATACTGGATCGCCAGCACGCCAATTTGTTTGCCGGCATCATAAATCGGCACAGCCGCAAATGCAGCCTGGTCGTCATACGATGCAAGGTAAGTTGAAAAGTCACTCAAGTAAACCGCATCTGGTTTTGCAACTTTGACTTTTTGATAGGCTTCGGCAAGTTTGGTTTTGGCAGATATGCCAGTGCCAGAGAGTATGGAGGCAAAGTCCAGCTCTTTGAACACGGTGTAGATCACCGTATCGGTATCGCTGTCAATCATGAAAATGTCGTAGTAGCCCGACAGCTTTTGGGCGCGCTCAAAACCCGGGTGAAAAAGGGCATGTGCCCGGCCATAGGCAAAATCAACAGCCGGGACAGCCATCTGCTCCTTGGATCCCAGAGGGTTGGGATTGTCGACAACGAAGACGTCCTGCATCAGAATCTGGTTTGCATCAAGTCCACCGAGCGCGGCTGTCAAATCAGGCGCTGCACTCGGATTTCGTTTGATGTACTCAGCATTGAAGTTTGACCCGACGTACTTGGCCAGATCTTTTTTGACGACATCTACATCGATTGTTTTGGAAAGCTCTTTGTTGGCTGTGTAGAAGCTTGTTTTAAACTGTTTGTATGCATCAATGGTGGAGCGCTGCCCGGCCAACACCTGAAGTGATTTGACACGCTCGTCCAACTCGTCCCGAATTTGTTGGCGCTTGGTATCCCGAAGTGAAACCAGCTGAGTGCGCACCTGCGAGCCCACAGTTTCTGCGCTGAGGGTAGACGCGCCTTGCCATAGCAACAAGGAAGTCAGAGCCACCGGAATCAGGGTAAGTGCTGCAGTACCGAGCAGCATTTTTTGGCGAATATTCATCTTTTCAACTCCGTGAATTTAAGATCTGAACTGGTAAATTCAAATCACTGACAGTTCGGCGGACAGTGCGTCTACCAATTTGACTGGGTCAATTTCTGCATAGACCTGACGTGGGTCATTGCTGGCGGCGCCACTGCATACTTCCTTCAGGCGCAGTGGCAATGACTGGAGATCAGGCCATGGACCGCTTTCATAATCAAGCTGCACGGGGGTTTGCGAAAAAACCACCGCCAAAGCATTTTCAGCGTCCTCGTCCTGCACGCCACCCACCAGCAAACGCTGCCCACGCACCAGTTGCGCAGGAACGGAACTTTCCGCAAAGTAAGTAGACAAGTCAATAACGGGAACAATCAACCCGTTGACATTGACCGCACCCAGAACCCACGATGGTGCGCGCGGTATTGGCACAAGCTCGAACTGGTCCACAATTTGACGCGCCCAGTCAAAACCAAAGGCGACAGAAAAATCACCGCAATGAATTCCCTGTGCCAGCTTGCGGGCAGTGTTTGGGGCAGGTGCTTCAGCAGCTACTGCATGTAGAGTGCCAGGGTCCAATGCCGCATCGTCCAGTTGCAAGTCGAGCATGCCGAATTAAAGTTGCGCCAAAATCTGGCTGGCTGTGTAGGGTTTGGTCACATACCCTTTTGCGCCCAGCATTTGCGCGAACACGCGGTCAACTTTCTGATCTTTGCCAGTCACAAAAACAACCGGAATTTTTTTTGTTTGTACATCTTGTGTCAGCTGGCGTGCAGCTGAAAACCCGTCCAGGCCTGGCATGTTGACATCCATCATGATGATGTCAGGCGAAATTGCCTTTGCCTTGGCAACACCCTCTGCACCGGATGTTGCAACAGTGACCAGATGACCGGCATCCGTCAGAATATTTTGCAGGTTTTGTATGTCAACCGCAGAGTCGTCAACGATAAGAATTTTGCTCATGAATGAATCCTGGAGATGAGATGCAAAAAAAATGGCAGCACAAATTTCGCGTAATCAGTGTGCACGTGATGATATGGTTCCGGCGCCAGCCATGTTGGTATCCCGAAAACTTCGCTCAACCTGCTCATCGTGTTTGGACAGGATTTTCAGCAATTCGACCTCGTTCAAAGGCTTGGTCAGATAGGCGTCGCAACCTGCCAGTCCCCCGCGAATTTTGTCGATACTTCCGCCGCGGCTGGTGAGCATGACCACAACAGGGGGTCTGCCTGATGCGTACTTGCGTTGCTTGATGGCCCGGCAAGTCTGGTAGCCATCCAGCCCTTCCATCATCACATCCAGAAAAACAAATTTGAATTTACTGGCGGTAAGCCTTGACAGGGCCTCTTCACCGCTCCTGGCAAGTTCTGCACGAAACCCGTATCGTGTCAGGCGGTTTTGCATAAATTTCAAGGCAACATCGCTGTCGTCGACCACCAAAATATCATCAAACTGCGCAGAAACAGCTTTCGGTTCTGGCGCGCTGCCCAGACCCAGAAAAGTTGAGGGCGAGAAATTTTGACTGTCCCTGTCGCCCGAACCTTCGCGAACTGAATTTTTGCGAGCTGTGGTTACCACAGGCAGTGGCGCTTTTCGCAACTCAGCGGTGCCGGGCGCTGCGACGGCTGCATGTTTTGTCGCAAGCGTTTCTTCGCGTAATGGCTCTGGCTCGGCTTTGGCATTCGCCATCCTGGTGTCAGGCATCACCAGGATGTCCAGCAGTCCCAGAACAGTGGTTAATTTGATGGGTCGGGGTGCCACAGGCCACTGCCCAGCAGGATCTGATGTGCCAATGTACAAAGCTTTTTGTGGCGCTTTGACGGAGGCAGTGGCCCACTGCACAGCGGTCGGGTTGTCGCCGTTGACCATCAACAGCTGCGCTTGAGCTGCATCAGGCACTATTTTGTAAAGTGTCTCGCGTCGGCTTACCAGTTTAAAAAAAGACTCAAAAGTTGATTTTTCGAAGGGTGCAAAACCCAGCAACAGGACTTTAACTTCGGATTTCATTGTTACCACACCACAAATAGCGACGGACAAGTTTATGACCTAGTAGCGTGATGTCAATACGCAACTTCCTTTTTGAAGTCCAAAGTCATGCGCAGTGAGTTTAGACCGGCAAAGCTTTTGCACACGCAAACTGCTGTTTAATATCAGCGCAAAACGGTAGAAATCGACGTTAAAGACCAGTGTGTGAGCGCACTGGCACTGCAACTATTTCGCAATTTACTTTTTCTGTCGGAACTTGCGCAGTGCTGCAATCTGGGCCGCCATAACAGCCAGCTCTGACTGCGCCATGGCAATGTCAATGTCACCCTTGGCATTTTTCAAGGCTTCTTCAGCAGCAACTTTGGCTAAAGTTGCCTTGGCTTCGTCCAGGTCTTTACCGCGTATGGCGGTGTCACTCAGTACCGTGACGGAATTTGGCTGAACTTCAAGCAAGCCGCCCGCTACAAAAACGAATTCTTCAGTGTCATCTGCCTTGACAATGCGCACCGCGCCCGGTTTGATACGGGTGATCAGTGGCGTGTGGCGTGGGTAAATACCCAGTTCGCCTGCTTCACCGGGCAGGGCCACAAATTTGGCTTCGCCTGAGAAGATGGACTCTTCTGCTGAAACGACGTCTACATGGATCGTTGACATGGGATTTCTTTCGCTGCTTGGAAATTAAACCTTTTTGGCCTTTTCGAAAGCCTCATCAATCGTACCAACCATGTAAAACGCTTGTTCAGGCAAATGATCACATTCGCCAGCCACAATCATCTTGAAGCCGCGAATGGTTTCGGCCAGGCTGACATACTTGCCGGGTGATCCAGTAAACACTTCAGCAACGTGAAACGGTTGGCTCAAAAAGCGCTGGATTTTGCGGGCACGGGCTACGGCCAGCTTGTCTTCAGGCGCCAGCTCATCCATGCCCAAAATCGCAATAATGTCACGCAGCTCTTTGTAGCGCTGCAACGTACCCTGCACCGCGCGGGCTGTGTTGTAGTGGTCTTCACCCACAACAGCAGGAGACAATTGGCGGCTGGTTGAATCAAGCGGATCAACTGCAGGATAGATACCCAGTGACGCGATGTCACGGCTCAACACAACTGTTGAATCGAGGTGAGCAAAGGTCGTTGCTGGCGATGGGTCGGTCAAGTCATCAGCAGGCACATAGACAGCCTGGATAGAAGTGATCGAACCTACTTTGGTTGAAGTAATGCGCTCTTGCAGCCGGCCCATCTCTTCAGCCAGCGTTGGCTGGTAACCCACAGCCGAAGGCATACGGCCCAACAGTGCGGAAACTTCAGTGCCAGCCAGTGTGTAGCGATAAATGTTGTCGACAAAAAACAGCACATCGCGGCCTTCATCGCGGAACGATTCGGCAATCGTCAAGCCGGTTAATGCTACGCGCAAACGGTTGCCTGGTGGCTCGTTCATCTGGCCGTACACCATCGCGACTTTGGATTCTTCGAGCTTTTCAAGATTGACAACGCCAGAATCGGCCATCTCGTGATAAAAGTCATTGCCCTCACGGGTACGCTCACCCACACCGGCAAACACGGATAAGCCCGAGTGCGCCTTGGCGATGTTGTTGATCAGTTCCATCATGTTCACGGTCTTGCCCACGCCTGCGCCGCCAAACAAACCCACTTTGCCGCCTTTGGCAAACGGGCACACCAGGTCAATCACCTTGATGCCGGTTTCCAGCAATTCTTGAGACGGGCTGAGTTCGTCATAAGCAGGAGCCTTGCGGTGAATCGGTGCGGTCAGGGTCTGGTCAACCGGGCCACGCTCGTCAATCGGTGCGCCCAGCACGTCCATGATCCGGCCCAGGGTTGCCTTGCCAACTGGTACCGTGATGTTGGCGCCAGTGTTGTACACAATATTGCCACGGCGCATGCCGTCAGATGTGCCCAGTGCAATCGTGCGCACCACACCATCGCCCAGTTGCTGCTGGACTTCCAACGTCAATGCCGAGCCATCCATTTTTAGCGCGTCATAAATCCGCGGCATTTGGTCACGTGCAAATTCCACGTCTACGACTGCGCCGATACACTGAACAATTTTGCCTTGGGGCTGACCGTTAACATTCGCCATGATGAAGTCCTATTGGGTTCTTTAATCTTTGATTTGTGCGCGAGGTTCAGCTGTTAAACCGCCGCCGCACCGCTGACAATTTCCGAAAGTTCTTTCGTGATAGCCGCCTGACGCGTTTTGTTGTACACCAGCTTGAGCTCGCCGATCACGCTTCCTGCGTTGTCAGTAGCAGCCTTCATGGCAACCATGCGGGCTGACTGCTCGGAGGCCATGTTTTCTGCAACGGCCTGGAACACCAGCGCCTCTACATAGCGCACCAGCAAGTCATCAATCACGGCTTGAGCATCGGGCTCGTAAATGTAGTCCCAGCCGTGTTGGTCTTTGTCAGCCTGGAGGCGGTCAGATGTGAGCGGCAATAACTGCTCAACCACGGATTCCTGACGCATGGTATTGATGAACTTTGTGTAGCACAGAAACACTGTCTTGACTTTACCTTCTGCATATGCATCCAGCAGCACTTTGACCGGGCCAATCAGCTTGTCCAGGTGTGGCTTGTCACCCAGCTGTGTTGCATGCGATATGACCTTGACGCCGACACGATTTAAAAACCCCAAACCTTTGTTGCCAATGGCGACTGCTTGCGTACCATGACCTGCAGCCTGCAAGTCCTTGAGTTTGCTGGTCACAGCGCGCAGTACATTTGTATTCAAACCGCCGCACAAACCCTTGTCAGTTGTCACAACAATAAAGCCGGTGGCTTTTGCATCATTTGCTTGCATGAACGCATGCGTGTACTCAGGATTGGCTTTGGACAGGTTCGCCGTGATGTTGCGAATCTTGTCGCTGTACGGTCGGGCGGCGCGCATCCGTTCCTGCGCCTTGCGCATTTTGGAGGCGGCCACCATTTCCATGGCCTTGGTGATCTTTTTGGTGTTTTCCACCGACTTGATCTTGCCGCGTATCTCTTTGCCTGCTGCCATGTCTGTTCCTAATAGTTTCTAGAACGCTTTGGTTTCAGATCAATCTAGGCAAAAGACTTTTTGAATGCAGTCACAGCAGTGGTCATTTCAGCTTCCGCATCTTTGTCCATCGCCTTGGCAGATTCCAACTTTGCAATCAGTGCAGCGTGTTTGTCTTTGAGATAAGCGTGCAAACCAGACTCGAAAGCCAGCACTTTTTTCACATCCACATCGTCCATGAATCCTTTGTTCACGGCAAACAATGTGGCGGCCATGTTGGAGATGGTCAAAGGCGAGTATTGAGCTTGCTTGAGCAATTCAGTCACCCGTGCACCGCGGTCCAGCTGCTTGCGGGTGGCTTCGTCCAGGTCAGACGCAAACTGCGCAAACGCAGCCAACTCACGATATTGGGCCAAGTCGGTACGGATACCGCCCGACAGGTTTTTGATCAGCTTGGTTTGGGCAGCACCACCGACGCGCGACACTGAAATACCGGCGTTGATCGCAGGGCGAATACCAGCGTTGAACAGCGACGTTTCCAAGAAGATCTGGCCATCGGTAATAGAAATCACGTTGGTTGGCACGAAGGCTGATACGTCGCCAGCTTGCGTTTCAATAATCGGCAGCGCCGTCAATGAACCGGTTTTACCTTTCACTGCACCTTTAGTGAAGTCTTCAACGTACTTTTCGTTCACGCGTGCAGCACGCTCCAGCAAGCGGCTGTGCAGATAGAACACGTCGCCTGGATACGCTTCACGTCCTGGCGGGCGGCGCAACAGCAACGACACCTGGCGGTAAGCCACCGCTTGTTTTGACAAGTCGTCATACACAATCAGCGCGTCTTCACCGCGGTCGCGGAAGTACTCGCCCATCGTGCAGCCAGAGTAGGCGCTCACATATTGCATGGCTGCTGACTCGGACGCCGAAGCGGCCACGACGATGGTGTATTCCATGGCGCCTGCTTGCTCGAGCGAGCGCACCACGTTTTTGATCGACGATGCTTTTTGACCAATGGCGACGTAGACGCAGTAAACGCCGGTGCCTTTTTGGTTGATGATGGCGTCAATCGCGACAGCGGTTTTACCGGTCTGGCGGTCACCGATGATCAGTTCGCGCTGGCCACGGCCTACAGGCACCATGGAGTCGATCGACTTCAAGCCGGTTTGCAAAGGCTGGTCAACCGATTTACGGGCGATCACGCCCGGTGCGACTTTTTCAATCACGTCGGTCATTTTGGCGTTGATCGGCCCTTTGCCGTCGATAGGCTGTCCAAGTGCATTGACCACACGGCCAAGCAGCTCAGGGCCCACCGGCACTTCAAGAATACGGCCCGTGCACTTGACGGTGTCGCCTTCTGCAATGTGTTCGTACTCACCCAAAATCACCGAGCCGACAGAGTCGCGCTCAAGGTTCAGCGCCAGGCCGTAGGTAGGCGTGCCATCAGCCGTCGCCGGGAATTCAAGCATTTCGCCCTGCATCACGTCAGACAAGCCGTGGATGCGCACGATACCGTCAGCCACAGACACAACCGTGCCCTGGTTGCGGATGTCGCTGGCGGCGGTCAAGCCCTCAATACGGCTCTTGATCAGTTCAGAAATTTCTGCTGGATTGAGTTGCATGACTCTTTCCTTCTTTCGTTGTTGATGGGCTAAAACCAGGTTGCTGCAAAACGCAACATCAGGAAATCAGCGCCGCTTTCATTTGCTCTAAACGGGCTTTGACCGAGGTGTCCAGCACCTCGTCACCCACCACGACACGTACGCCGCCTATCAGTTCAGGCTGCAACTCAACGTTGAGGTTGAGCTTTTTGCCAAAGCGCTTTTCCAGCGTTGTGGCCAAGTCAGCCAGGGCCGCTGCGTCAAGCGCAAACGCGCTGAAAACCACTGCGTCTGACGAGCCGCTTTGCGCGTTTTTCAAAGCGCGAAACTGGCTGGCTATCTCAGGCAACACGCTGATGCGGCCGTTGTCAATTACCGCACGCATGAAGTTTTTGGCAGCCTCGGGCAGCATGGTCTTTTGGGACTCGGCCACGCCGGACATCACGTCAAACGTCTGTGCGGAAGTGACGCTCGGGTTACCGGCGTACTGCTGCAATTGAACATTGGAGGCAATGGCCGCCAGCGCATCAAGCCAGACAGCTGTACCGGCAAGATCGCTTGCAGAAGCCTTGAACAGCGCTTCAGCGTAAGGACGCGCAATGGTGGCTAATTCGGCCATGTTTGTGCTCTCGTCTTCACAGTCAAAGTTCAGTTTTCAGGCGGCCCAGCAAGTCGGCATGCACGGATGCATTGACTTCCTTGCGCAGAATCTGTTCAGCACCCTTGACAGCCAGCGTGGCGACCTGCTCGCGCAGCGTCTCACGGGCCTTGACGGTTTGCTGCTCAGCTTCGACCTTGGCGGCAGCAATGATCTTGTTGCCTTCCTCCGTTGCCTTGCCTTTGGCCTCTTCAATCATGGCTTGCGCGCGGCGCTCGGC
>JANYGP010000109.1 GCA_025362315.1 Polaromonas sp. | reverse complement strand
CGAAGAGCTGTGGCTACATGCCGAGAAAGACCAATTAACCGAAGTCGAGAACGACGAGAAGAAGTGGGTGGGCCGCGACCGCAAAAAAGACATCGACCGGGATGAGACCAGCCATATCAAGCGGGACCGCACCGAGACGGTCGACCACGACGAGACCATCACCATCCACAACGACCGCACCGAGCGGGTTGACCACAACGAGAAGGTCTCAATCGGGGACAACCGCAGTGAGGATGTCGGCATTGATGAGACGATCAGCATTGGCAAGAACCAGAAGATCAGTGTGGGGAGTAACCGAATCGAGACGGTGGGGGACAACGAGACCATCAGTATCGGGAAGAACAGAAGTGAAAAGGTCGGAAGCAATGAGGACGTGAGCATTGGAAAAAACCAAAAGCTAGACGTACTACGGAGCCAAAAAATTAACATTGGCACCACCAAAACCGAGACTGTCAAGCTGGTATCGACGTTCAATGTAGGCATCGCCCAAATGACCAATATTGGCGCCGGCTACATGCTCAATGTCGGTGCTGGATGGATGAGCACTGTAGGCATGGCGCACATACACAATGTTGGACTCAAGTACGACATCAACGTCGGCAAGGTCTATGAGCTAAAGGTCGGTGGCTCCAGCGAAATTCGTATCGATCCAAAGTCTATTACGCTAAAAGTGGGCAAGTCAAAACTAGTTCTTCAAGAAGATGGCACCATCATTCTTGAAGGCGTCACCATTCAGCAAAACGGCGAAAAGGTGATTGACCTGAATTAAGTTCTGTGCTGAATTCACATCTACGAAAAAACTTAAGGACAAGGTCAGTGATGGACATTCAAAACATGACAAAGCTGCCTGGCATTGGCTTTGAGCAGATGTTTTTTGCCGGCAACAAATACCACTGCTTAGTTGTGAAAGCCACCTACCAATGGGACGACGAGGGAAAACTTAGCTTGGCTGAAAACCAGCCCGAACTGGTAGCGCAGGACGAATACGAAGTGGAGCCACTGACGTCCAGTCTGCGTTACGTCACTGATTTGGTGCCCTTCAAGCCAGCTACTGATGTGCTGATTACCGGCACAGCACGCTCACCCAATGATAAGGCAGTGACTGAATGGGTTGCGGGTATTGTTGTTGGACCCATCAAGAAAGGGGTGCGATTGGTTGGCCCAAGGAGCTGGCAACACAAAATGCTTCTAGGCTGGAAGCTGTCTGAACCCGAGGCCTGCAACAGCGTGCAGCTTACCTGGGAGAACGCGTGGGGAGGCCGGCAAGCGGATCCAAAAAATGAAAAGGATGTTTTTTGGAAAAATCCTTTAGGCAAAGGATTCAATTACAAATCACCCCTGGACAAAAACAAGTCTTATGCTGCCCCGCAGGTAGAAGATTACGCAAACCCGGTTGTTGAAATGGGTCGAGAGTACCCGTCCGTAGGCTTTGGCCCGTTGGACAACTTTTTTCAGGACCGAAGTGTTTTAGCTGGAACCTTCGACGATAACTGGCAGAAAAACGTAGGCCCAAGCCTGCCGCAAGACATGGACATGGGGTTTTACAACGTTGCGCCGCGCGACCAGATAGTGGATGGTTATCTTGAAGGCGGTGAAACAGTACGCTTGACTGGACTTACGGCAGTCAGCCCCTTTGAATTTATTCTGCCCCGACACAACATGTGCGCAATCGTTTACTACGAGCCTGAGGGCAGTGACACGGCAAACATGAACTTGGACACGGTTGCAATTGACCTGGATGACCAGTCAGTAACGATGCGGTGGAGTTGCCTGGTGCCGTTTGCAGACAACCCAAGACTGATTTTGATGACCAAGTTGGACAGCACCGCTGCACCAGCGGGTCAATCGGCTGAGATGTCATTATGAGCGACAAAATACTCGCTCAAAAAACCAATGCTCACTTTGCGGTAGCGACGAGTCCTGCAATTGCTGCGCTGCCGGCGTTTGCCCGTTCAGTGCCGTCTGCCGGGCCGGCAACAGTGAAATTTGGTGGTTCGGTCATGACGTCGGTCAAGACCAAGGCCAATGGCAACCTGCTGTTTTTAGGCTGTTCGGTTGCGATTGGGCCGAAGACTGATCTGTTCAAGCCAGACGAAAGTGACCCGAAAAACCCGGTGGAGTTTTTGGGTAATGCTTGCTACCACGGGCATATGGGGAAAATATTTTTCCCGAACGGCATAAAAACCGCGCCTCCTCTGCCAGCAATCATCAACGCAGGCATCGTGGACTCTAATGCTGAATGCAAAAACCGCTTGGCTGTGGCAATTAGCCGAATGGCAGACAAAGCCATGGCCGAGATCAGTGACCCGGTTGGTTTCTACAAGAACTTTAAGAAAGCCGAGCTTGGCGTTGTTGAAAAAGCGTTGGGGCAGTACAAAGACATGGGCGCCAGTTTGCTGGACGGCGCAAAAAATGCATTCAGCGGCGCGTTCGACTACCTCACCAACCCGGCAGCGCGCGCCCGAATGAATAAGCAAGCGGTTGACTTTGCGCAAAGCTTGCCTGGCAAAGCCCAAAGTTTGTACAACAGCACCGTTCAGGGCGCATCAGAACTGCTGGGCAGAGCCCAAACACTTGCAAAGCTAAGCCCCGCCCAAATGCAGGAGGCCGTGCAAGAGTGGCTGACTGAGCAGTTTGGCGAGCTGCCGTGTGACGCGGCAAGCATGGCTGAAGACATGCTGAAAAGCGGCAAGTCTGTGGCCGAAATCATGGGTGAGCTTTCGGGCGAAGTGAAGGTACAAGCCGCTGAAATGGCAGTGACTGTGGCGGCGGGCGCGGTTACTGGTGGTGCGGGCGCAGTGGCTGCCCGCAGTGCGGCGGTAGCACGGATGGCGAAAACCGCCAACAAGGCAAGGGGGGTTCTAGACAAAGGCAGCGACATGCTGGGCAAACTGTTTGCAAAGCTTGAGAAAAAAGCATTGCGCGGCAGAAGGCCTGTGACCCCTGGAAAAACGCCAGCCCCAGCGGGCAAGCCGGCCACAGCACCTAAAACGCCGCCTGTTAAAAAATCTGGAGCGGCTGACAAAGGCAAAAAGCCCAACGGCGACGGAAAAAATTGCCCGATAGGTTGCGGTGGATCACCCGTTTCTACAGGCAAGCCAGTTAACGCCATCTTGGGCTGCAAAACCTTAAGCGGCGAAACTGAACTTGACTTTGCTCTGCCCGCGCTATACCCCCTGGTATGGCAACGCACTTACGTATCAAAGAATCCGCTGGTCGGCTGGTTTGGCCAAGGCTGGAGCGTGCCTGCCAGCGTGTTCATTGAAACCACCCGCGGCAGCACCGATGTGGTGGATGACTCAGGCCGCCGCATTCAATTCCCCAATTTGGATGTGGGCCGCAAGTTCTTCTCGCGGTTCGAAGGCTTCACGCTGCACCACACCGATGAGAACGTTTACCTCATCACGTCGCTCGATGGTGCCAAGCAAGAATTTGAAAGCAAGGCGAGCGGCAAGTACCGCCGCTTTTATTTAACCAGCGAGTTTGATCGCAACGAGAACACGCTGCGCATGCAGTACGACGAGGCCACTGGCTTGCCGCAGTTGGCGCAAGACAGTGCAGGACGCAAGTACGCCTTCAAGTTTTTACGCCGAGCTGCTTCAAGAGGCGACGCTGGCTACCGCCTGGAAGAGGTCCGGCTGCTGGGCGGCGACGGGCAGACTGACCAATCCAGCCAATCCAGCCAAGCCAGCCAGACCAACCAAAGCGACCAAGCAGGCCAGCTGCTGGTGCGCTACGCCTATGACAGCGCTGGCGACCTGGTAGCTGTGCACAACCGGCTAAACCAGCTGGTGCGCGAGTTTGCATACCAAGACCATTTGATGGTCAAACACAGCCAGCCCGGCGGTGTGGTGTCTGAGTATGAATACGACCAAACCAGCAAGCCCGCCAAAGCCCGCGTGGTGCGCAGCTGGGACAACACCGGGCTCACCTTTGCTTTTGAATACAGCCGCGGGCGTAGCAAGGTCACTGACAACACAGGCCGCACACATGTGCTGTTAAGCGACAAGAACCAGGAGTGGACAGGCCACATCAACTACGACCAAACGCAAACCACACGCGAGCTGGACAGCTATAAAAACCTGGTTGCCAGCACAGACGAGCTGGGCCGCGCCACCCGTTACGAGTACAACCCCAAAAGCCAGGTCACCCGCGTCACCGCTCCAGACGGCTCCGCCACCAGCATTGCCTACGACGGGGCCACCCAGCAGGTCAGCGAAGTTACTGACGCCCTGGGCCATAGCACCCAATACCGCTACGACAAGCGCGGCAACCTGCTAAGCACCACCGACGCGCTTAAGCAAACCACTAGGTACGAGCTTGATGCCAACGGCCAGCCAGTTGAGATACACGACGCCAAAGGCGGCGTAGTGCGCCTGGCATACAACAACGCAGGGCAGGTCACCAGCTACACCGACTGCTCCCGTAAAACCACCCACTACCGCTACGACGCCCCGGGCAACCTGGTTGAGGTGACCAATGCTCTAGGCCAGAGCATTCGCTACGACTACAGCCCGCTGGACCAACTGGTAGCCGCCCACTATGCAGACAACTCTGCGGATCATGTCACTGAGACCTACCAATACGACTTGCTAGGCCGCCTGATAGCCCACACCGACACGGCAGGCCAAACCACCCAGTACGACTTGCGCGTTGATGGCCTGCCCGTCAAACGAGTCAACCCGCTGGGCCACAGCCTGAAGTACGAATACGACAGCGCCCAGCGCCTGGCCAGACTCATTAATGAAAACGGCGCAGCCTATGCCTTTGGCTACGACCAGCGCGACCGATTGGTAGAAGAAACCGGCTTTGACGGCATACGGGTGGACTACCAGTACAACGCCGCCAGCGAGCTGCTGCAAAAGATTGACGCCCCCGGCCAGCCAGAGGCCATCACCACCCACTACCAGCGCGACGCTGCTGGGCGCGTGCTGCAAAAGCGCATCGGTAAAACCGCCACCCGCTACCAATACACCGCCCTGGGCCAGCTGGCCGCCGTTAAAAACGCCTTCAGCCACGTCCAGCTCAGCTACGACGCGCTGGGCAGCTTGACGCAAGAAGCCTCCACCAGCTACGGCATAGCCACCACGCTTGCCCACAGCTACGACCCGCTGGGCAACCGCACAGCGACCGCGCTGCCCGATGGCCGCACCATCAACCACCTGTACTACGGCAGCGGCCACCTGCACCAGATCAATGTAGATGGGCAAGTCATCAGCGACTTCGAGCGCGACGATTTGCACCGCGAACGCCAGCGCAGCCAGGGCCGGCTCGACAGCACCAGCGACTACGACAGCCTGGGCCGCCTGGTCAGCCAACGCGTGGCGAAGAATAGTGCGCACAACAGCACGACAAACGCGGCAGGTGGCCGAAGCGAAGTCGTTGCCCAAACCCCCAGCCTGCTAGAGCGCCGCTACCGCTACGACCCGCTGGGCCAGCTGACTGAGCTGCACGACCAGCGCAGCGGCAAAGCGCAGCAAACCATCCAGTACAGCTACGACCCGCTAGGCCGCCTGGCCCAGGCAGGCAGCGAGCGCTTTGCGTTTGATCCGGCTCACAACCTGATCAACCCGGATGGCTCAGCAGATTCTTCATCAACAAACTCAACAACCAACAAAGTCCCCGGCCGCTACGACAACAACCGCCTCACCGTCTACCAAGACAAACGCTACAGCTACGACGCCCACGGCAACCTG
>JANYGP010000097.1 GCA_025362315.1 Polaromonas sp. | reverse complement strand
ATTTAATTGGAATCTGACCCCGATTCCCCTCCAATTTCCTGTTGGTTGGCGAAATGTTGCTAGTCTAGACCGAACCCCTTTGCATATTCATGCCTATTGACCGCGCCCGAAATAGGCATTTGAAACGACGTAAACAACAAGATAAGTGGGTAAAAGTGTGACGAACAATATCCACAATTTCTTTTTCTTTGCCTGAATTGATACGTCAGCATTTGAACAAATGTTTTTTGTAAGCGCATGACCAGTGCTGTAGCCCGCATATAAGCCGATAAGGATGATCAGACCCTCCCACAGCGAGCCGTAGATAGCTGTTTTCAAGTAGGCTTGAATTGGTGCGACAAAGATGAGCGCAACAAGAAACTTGCATATCTTCGATAGCCAACTTTTCCACAGCGCACGCGAACTTTTTGTTTGCTCTCGGATGCGCGTTTCTTCTAACACTGGGCTAAGTGGTGGTGCGGCAGGCGGCTCGACTATGAGATCCGAATCTTTTAGCCCCTTTTCCGCGAGCACATGATTAAGCGCTTCCACGGCCTCATCGGATAGGTCGGCGCGCCGCGAAATGAGATCCCTTAATTCTTCAGTGTCGTAAGTGCCAAACTTTTGCACAAAATAAGAAACGGTGAAAGTATTCATTTGGCTAGCCTCTACGGTTGGACTTTGCGTGATACCTGCTCGTCTTGTTTGCGCTGCGCTTCGGCCAATAAAAGTACCTTTTTTATAGTTTTTTCAAAAAGCAACCAGGCGAATGTACTGGCAAAGAGAAATGACACGGTTAACACAGCAAAAACAAGATACGGCCACGATTGAAGTAATTGTGGAATGGCTGCTGTAACGGTTGAAGATGCCAGAGCTGAACAAACTTGAAGAACAAACGAACCCAGCAGTAAAAACGTACCGACCACATATTGTGCTCGTTGCGACGCAAGTGCGCGGGCAACAGGCTCACTAAAGTCCCAATATGGAGTAGCTTGCAACAAAATTTTCTCGGACGTATTTATAGAGTTGCTGATGCAGAAAAATAGGGCGGCAACAAAGCCCAGAGTAGCAGCGGAAAGCGTGAAGGCGAGTTGTTCGTTCATAGATTTCCTTTAAGCAGCTCAGTAGCCAGATTGGCGTAGCGTAGCTCGGCATGAGGCAATCGGGGTCAGATTCCAATTCTTTACGAGCCAAACTACTCAAAAGCAAATGCCGCTTTTACAAATGTGCAAAAACACAGTTTCAAAGCACTTTTACACCATTAAATGTGCCTGCAGACCAATGAATATTTGCGCAAGTAGCTCCTAAAAATATAGCAATTTGCTAACTTCTGTATAAACTCAGTAATCCCCAATTCACGGTTGGTCGCCTTCGGCACTTATTCAAATCCGTGTATTAATTCACGAAAATCACTGAAACGCCACCTCAGAAAAGCTCCGCAGCTTGCGTGAATGCAACTGGCTTGAGCCCTCAGCCCGCAGCAGTTCAATCGCCCGCATGCCGATGCGCAAGTGCTGGTCGACGCGTTCGCGGTAGAAGTGGTTGGCCATGCCGGGCAGCTTGATTTCGCCGTGCAGGGGCTTGTCGCTCACGCACAGCAGTGTGCCGTAGGGCACGCGAAACCTGAAGCCGTTGGCCGCTATCGTGGCGCTTTCCATGTCGAGCGCTACAGCGCGGCTTTGGCTGAAGCGGCGTTGCGGCTGGTTGCCGGGCAGCAGCTCCCAGTTGCGGTTGTCAGTTGATGCGACGGTACCCGTGCGCAAGATACTTTTGAGTGCAGCGCCTTTGAGGCCCGTGACATCAGCGACGGCAGTTTCAAGCGCTTTTTGAATCTCTGCCAGCGCGGGGATGGGCACCCACAGCGGCAGTTCTTCGTCGAGCACGTGATCTTCACGCACGTAGCCGTGTGCCAGCACGTAGTCGCCCAGTTGCTGACTGTTGCGCAGGCCGGCACAGTGGCCCAGCATGACCCACGCATGGGGCCGCAGCACGGCAATGTGGTCGGTGATGTTTTTGGCATTGGCCGGGCCTACGCCGATGTTGACCATGGTGATGCCGGTGCGATCTTTCCTCATTAAATGGTAGGCGGGCATTTGCGGTAAGCGCGGCGGCTGTGCGCCCAGTTCATCACCCGCGATGGCTGGCAAACTCGAGCGGCGCGTGACGACATTGCCGGGTTCTACAAAGCAGATGTAGTCACTGTCGGGGTTGGCCATTTCGGCATGGCCCAGGCGCACAAACTCGTCGATGTAAAACTGGTAGTTGGTAAACAGCACAAAGTTCTGAAACCAGTCGGGCGATGTGCCGGTGTAGTGGCGCAGGCGCTGCAGTGAATAGTCAACCCGCGCTGCCGTGAAAAGCGACAGGGGCTGCGGCTCGCCGGGGCGGGCTTCAAAAGTGCCATTGGCAATGCCGTCGTCCATCGCGGCCAGGTCGGGCAGGTCAAACACGTCCCGCATCAGCATGCGGCGCTCGGCGCTTAAATTGCCTTCAATATGGTCATACTCGGCAAATGAAAAGTGCACGGGGATGGGCTGGGTGCTGGTGCCTACTTCAAGCTCAACGCCGTGGTTTTGCAGCAGTAGCTTGAACTGCTCCAGGTAATAGTGGGCGTACAGGTCGGGCCGGGTGAGGGTGGTTTCAAACCGGCCCGGGCCTGCGACAAAGCCGTAGCTCAGTTGTGCTGTGTCGATAGCTTCTTGCAGCTTGCGCGACACGGTTTCGGTGTGGATGCGCACGAAAGGGTAGCAAGCTCGGATACGCGAAGGCGTATTCGTTCCCGAATCCGCGTGGCCCGGCAGTGTTTCGCCTGCCACGTAGCGCTGCATGGCGCTGCGCAAATGCGCAATTTGCTGGCTGTAGATTTGCTGGACTTGTGCCAACGCCTGAGTAGCGTCGCTGTAGCGCGTAGGGGCGATAAAACTTGGGAGGTAAGGCATAAAGAAATCGGTTTTAGTTCAAGCAGGGGCCGCGGGACTGACTTGTCAGACCGCAGGCGCGGCGGCCCCCTCGGGGGGCAGGGCGCTACGCGAAGCGAGCAACCGTGGGGGCACAGCATCCCGCATCGTCACAAATTCTTCGGCCGCTGTGGGGTGGATACCAATCGTGCTGTCAAAAACAGCTTTGGTCGCCCCCGCCTTCATGGCTACGGCAAAGCCCTGCACCACCTCGCCCGCATCAGCACCCACCATGTGCAGGCCCACCACGCGGTCGGTGGCGTCGTCCACGATCAGCTTCATCAGCGTGCGCTCTTGGCTGCCGCTGACCGTGTGTTTAAGCGCCTTGAAGTCGCTGCGGTACACAGTGACTTTGCCAAACTCTTTGCGCGCGGCTTCTTCTGAAAAGCCGACCGTGCCGATGTTGGGATGGGTAAACACGGCCGTGGGAATGTAGTCATAGCTCATGCTGCGCAGCGGTTTGCCGGCAGCTGGGCCAAACAGTTGGTCAACCACCACCATTGCCTCGCCCAGCGCCACAGGCGTAAGCTGCACGCGGTCGGTCACGTCACCTACGGCGTAGATGTTGGGCACGCTGGTTTGATAGCTATCGTTGACTTTGATCGCGTCTTTTGTAGTCACGTCAACGCCAGCGGCGCTTAGGTTTAGCCTGTGTGTGTTGGGTTTACGCCCGGTGGCGTACAGCACGGTGTCAACAATCAATGTCTCACCGCCCAGCGTTTCGACGTGCAACCCGTCAGGCGTTTTGTTGATAGATGCAGCTTCGGTTTTGAACTTCAATTGAACGCCGCTTTTTGCCATCTCAGCTGCAATAAAGCCGCGCACCTCGTCGTCAAACCCAGCCAATAATTTTTCACCCCGGTGGATTTGCGTGACTGTTGCGCCAAGGCCGTTAAAGATAGACGCAAACTCGCAAGCTATGTAGCCGCCACCCACCACCAGCAGCCGCTTGGGAAAGGGGTTCAGGTCGAACACGCCGTCTGACGTGACGGCGTGCTCGCTGCCCGTAACGGCTGGCACAGTCGCTTTGCCGCCGGTAGCGATCAAAATGTATTTGGCCGTGTAATTTTTGCCATCAACCTGCACCGTGTGGGCGTCGACCAACGTTGCCCAGCCGGTGATGATGGCAACCCCCGCGCCCTTGAGCAAGTTAACGTAAATACCGTTGAGCCGCGTGATTTCTTTGGCGCGATTGGCTTTGAGTGTTGCCCAATTGAATGTGGGCGCTGGGCCTTCCCAGCCAAAGCCGTGTGACTCTTCAAAACTCTCTGCGTAATGTGCCGCGTAGCTGTACAGCTTTTTCGGAATGCAACCCACGTTCACACACGTGCCGCCCATGTCAGCCACTTCAGCTACCGCTACTTTTGCGCCGCGCTGCCCTGCCATGCGCGCAGCCCGCACGCCGCCGCTGCCACCACCAATCACGAAAAGATCAAAATCAAATGTCTGCATGCAAGTCCTTCTGAACAGTCGCCCATGATAATTGGGGATGACCACATCAACTGACTTTGCCGCCTTATCCTTGCCCGCCCACGTGCTGGCCAACCTGACGCAGCTGGGCTACACCCTGATGACGCCGATTCAAGCCGCTGCCTTGCCAGTGGCACTGCTGGGCAAAGACCTGATTGCCCAAGCCAAAACCGGCAGCGGCAAAACAGCAGCATTTGGCATTGCGCTGCTGGCCAATCTGAATGCACGCCGCTTTGCGGTGCAGGCCATGGTGCTCTGCCCCACACGTGAACTGGCCGACCAGGTGGCCAATGAAATTCGCCGCCTGGCGCGTGCTGAAGAAAACGTCAAGGTGGTGGTGCTGTGCGGCGGTGTGCCGCTGCGCAATCAGACGGCTACTCTGGAAAACGGTGCGCACATCGTGGTCGGTACTCCCGGCCGCATCATGGACCATCTGGGCCGAGGTAACCTGAATCTGGAAGCCATGAACACGCTGGTGCTGGACGAGGCCGACCGCATGCTGGACATGGGCTTTTTTGAAGACATCGCGACCGTGGCCAAGCAGTGCCCCAAAGAGCGGCAGACGCTGCTGTTTTCAGCAACGTACCCAGAAGGCATCGCCAAGCTGAGCGCGCAGTTCATGAAAGCGCCGCAAACCATCACGGTGCAGGCGCAGCATGAAAAAACCAAAATCACACAGCGCTGGTACCAGGTGCCCGACAGCGACCATGATGAAGCGCGACTTGGCGCCGTCGCACAAGTTCTCCGCCACTTCAGGCCGGCCAGCACGCTGGCGTTTTGCAACACCAAGTCGCAGTGCAGGGCGCTGGTGGCGTATCTAAAAGACCAGGGCTTCAGCGCACTGGCGCTGTTCGGCGAGCTGGAGCAACGCGAGCGTGACCAGGTGCTGGTGCAGTTTGCCAACCGCTCGTGCTCCGTGCTGGTGGCAACCGATGTGGCTGCGCGCGGGCTGGACATTGCGCAGCTGGCGATGGTGATTAATGTTGACGTGACACCTGATGCAGAAGTTCACATTCACCGCATTGGCCGCACAGGCCGGGCTGACGAAGAAGGCGTGGCGATCAGCCTGGCCAGCATGGACGAGATGGGCTACGTCGGCAAAATTGAAGTGCTGCAAAAAGCCGAATCCGAGTGGCACAAATTGACAGAGTTGACGCCTTCAAGCAATGACCCGCTGCTGCCGCCCATGGTCACATTGCAAATAGTCGGCGGCCGAAAAGAAAAAATTCGCGCAGGCGATGTGCTGGGTGCTTTGACCGGGGCAGACGGCGGCGTACCAGCATTCACGCGCGAGCAGGTTGGCAAAATCAACGTGAATGAGTTTTCAACCTACGTCGCGATTGAACGCAGTGTGGCCAGCGCCGCCCAGCTAAAGCTGAGCCATGGCGGCGTGAAAGGCAAGAACGTGAAGGTACGGTTCATGGATGAAGTTGCGTAATGTTTCAGGCTTTAGCCCAATAAAAACGGGTGCTAACAGCTCCTGAATTAATAGTAAACAAAATGGTATTCTGCAATGGTGATGAACACAGTTGAAGCAGGGCTTGCGGTGGTGATTGGCTCCAGCGGCGGCATTGGCGCCGCCATGCTGTCACAGCTTGAAGATGATGGCAATTACGCTCAAGCCATCGGCCTGAGCCGAAGAACTGAAACCAGCATGGACTACAGCGATGAAGCCAGCATTGGCAAAGCGGCTATGCACGTTGCTGACCTGTGCGAAAAATCAAATTTGCAATTGCGCCTGCTGATTGTTGCCACCGGGTTCCTGCACGGCGATGTGGGCCAGCCCGAGCGCAGCTTTACCAATCTTGACTCGGACTATCTTCATCAGGTTTTCAAGGTCAACACATTGGGCCCGGCGCTGGTCATGAAGCATTTCTTGCCACTGCTGCCAAAAACCGGGCGTTGCGTGGCAGGCTTTCTGTCGGCCAAAGTGGGCAGCATCGGTGACAACGCTCTGGGCGGCTGGTATGGGTACCGGGCCTCCAAGGCGGCGCTGAACCAGCTGGTCAAAACCGCAGCGATTGAAATGAGCCGGCGCAACAAGGACAGCATCTGCGTCAGCCTGCACCCCGGTACGGTGGCTACCGCTCTGAGCGGGCCATTTGCCAAGACTGGCCTGAACGTGCGACCTGCCAGCCAGGCCGCCCATGATTTGTTACAGGTACTGAACGATGTGAATCTTCTTGACACCGGTTGTCTGGTTGACTATCAGGGCAACAGACTGCCGTTTTAAACTGAATCCAGGTCAAAATCGTGGTAAAAAAGCCTTAAAGCCCATATAAAACGGGCGCTACAAGCTCCTGAATAAATAGCAAATGTATTTTTGTGCGCCTCGCAGGCGATGCCTTAAATGCAATTTTTTGCAACTAAGATAGCGCCACTTTGACAAGCGTGTTGCTTGGCTGACCTACCTTTGCACATGCATCACACCATATTTGACACGCCTGTTATCAACACTTTGCTGCGCTGGTTTTCAATCGCATTTTTTCGGTTGGCCGGCTGGAAAATTGTGGGCAAGTTGCCGCCCAATGCAGCAAAAAGCGTCCTGATTGCGGCGCCGCACACCAGCAACTGGGACTTGCCTTACACCCTGATGGTGGCGTTTGCCCTGCAATTGAATGTGTACTGGATGGGCAAAACATCGCTTTTCAGGGCGCCGTTTCGCGGCGTGATGATGTGGCTGGGCGGCATACCAGTAGACAGGAGTCAAAGCAACAACCTGGTGGCTGCATCCAGTCTGGCAATTGAAAAAGCAACGGGGCCACTACAGCTCATCGTGCCGCCCGAGGGCACCCGCAGCGGCACACGGTTCTGGAAGACCGGGTTTTACTACATCGCGGCTGGTGCCCGGGTCCCGGTTGTGATGGCCTACCTGGATTACCGGAAAAAGGTAGGCGGGCTGGGGCCTGTGTTTCAAACCACGGGCGATGTGGATGCTGACATGGCGGCCATCAAGGCGTTTTACGCAGGAGTCACCGGCAAAAACGCAGGGCAGTTTCAAGTGGATTAAAGCCAGCCGGGCAAGTGGGCAAGCGCCTGTGTCGCGCGTACCCCGCTTACCATGCACATGGGGCAAAAACCCATGTTCAATGCCTGCAAGAACAGCCACAACACGACGTGTAGGCCACCATGTCTGCCTGCTGTCAGGATTTTTCGCAAAACGTCGTCAGTTCATCTTGTCAGATTGAAACCCGGCTTGCCTACACTGTTTTAATAGTGGGTTCAGTAAAATTTGAGGTGAACAGGCATGGTCAGGATGGCGCTTTCAACGCAGCTTGAGTACAAGGTACTTGATGCAAGCTGTGATTTTATTTTTAGCATGCAGGCGGCTGCAACCGGTCGGCAAACCATTGTTGAAGAATCGCTGAGCATCAGCCAGCCGCTTGCCGTCAACAGTTACACCGACCCGCAAACGCAAAGCCGCGGTTTCAGCGTGCGTGCTTTGCAGGGAGCACTTTCCATACAGTACAGCGCAATCGTTGACCTGATGCATTTTGAGGCAGACCCTGCATCGTTGAACGAGTTGGCTCCGACTGCCATGCCCGGTCATGTATTGCCCTATCTGTACCCCAGCCGTTATTGTCAGTCAGACCGTCTGATTGCTTTTACCGGTCAGCAATTTGGCGGCTTGCCGACAGGGTACAGCCGTGTGCAAGCCATCCGCAATTGGGTGTTCAACAGCGTGCGCTTTCAGGGCAACACCAGCAACAGCAACACTTCAGCCATTGACACCTTGATTGAACGTGTTGGCGTTTGCCGCGATTTTGCGCACCTGATGATTGCGTTGTGCCGTGCTGCCAATATTCCCGCAAGAATGGTCAGTGGTATGGACTATGGTGCCGACCCAGCCCTGGGCCCACCCGATTTTCATGCCTATGTAGAAGTTTTTCTAGCCGATGCTGCAGGCGATGGCCGCTGGTATTTATTTGACCCATCGGGTACCGCCATTCCCATGGGTTTTGTGCGCTTTTGCACGGGGCGAGATGCGGCAGACATTGCTTTTGCCACCATCTTTGGAAGCGTTATTGCAGCCCAGCCCGTCGTGCATATTGAAGTGGTTGCAGATTCGAATGGCAACTTGCCCGTGCTGCAGCACGTCAGCCATGCATTGTCGACTGACGGCCCTTACCGTAAATTGGCTGGCAGGGCTGCTCTCACAGCCGCTTGACGGCGGCGATCCCTGAAGGCCAGCACTTCACCCACCACACCTTTGCGAAACGCCAGGACGCACACCACAAAAATCACGCCGATGATGACAGTGACCCAAGAGCCGACCTTGTCAGCCAGCAAGTTTTGCAGTCCGATCACGATTGAAGAGCCCAGCACGGGCCCAAAGAATGTGCCCACGCCGCCCAGCAATGTCATCAAAATAACCTCGCCGGACATGGACCAGTGCACGTCAGACAAGGTGGCAAAACCCATCACCAGAGTTTTCATCGACCCTGCCAGGCCAGCCAGTGCTGCGGACAGTACAAAAGCCAGCAGCTTGTAGCGGTCCACCTGATAACCCAGGGAAATCGCACGGGGCTCGTTTTCACGAATCATCTTGAGCACCTGGCCAAACGGCGAGTTCACGATGCGGGAAATAAGCAGAAAGCAAAGCACAAAAACTGCGACCACGAAGTAATACATGACGGTGTCCGACACCAGTGGCAAGACACCAAACAGATTGCCGCGCGGCACGCCCTGCAGGCCGTCCTCCCCGCCTGTAAAAGGTGCCTGCAGGCAGACAAAATAAACCATCTGCGCAATGGCCAGCGTGATCATTGCAAAGTAAATGCCTTGACGTCGAATTGCCACCGCACCCACGACCAGGCCAATCAGTCCCGCGCCAAGGGTGCCAGCCAAAATTGCAAGTTCGGGTGTCCAGTTTTGGGACTTGACGAACCAGCCTGTGATGTAGGCAGCAGAGCCAAAAAAAGCCGCATGACCAAACGACAGCAAACCGGTAAACCCCAGCAGCAAATTGAAGGCACAGGCAAACAGTGCAAAGCACAGCAGCTTCATGACAAACACTGGATAGAGCCCCAGCATGGGCGCTGTCAGTGCCAATGCCAGCAACACCAGGTAAGTGATGCGCGTCATTCTGGCGGATTTGGCAGCCAGGGCAGAAGATGTAGCTGATTCAGTCACAGGCAAGACTTGTTCGGTGACGGTGTTGTTCATAGCTTCAAAGCTCTTTACCAAAAAGACCGGCAGGCCGAACCATCAACACCAGCACCATGACAACGAATACCACAATGCTGGATGCCTCTGGATAAAAAACACGGGTCAAACCTTCAACCAGACCCAGCCCGATGCCGGTAATGACCGATCCCAAAATCGACCCCATGCCGCCGATTACCACGACAGCAAACACCACAATGATGAGGTTTGAACCCATCAGTGGATTGACCTGAATGATGGGGGCAGCCAGCACACCGGCCAAAGCGGCCAGCGCCGCGCCAGCACCATAGGTCAGCATGACCATCATCGGTACATTGATGCCAAAAGCCTGCACCAGCGGTGCGTTTTCAGTGCCAGCGCGCAAGTAGGCACCCAGGCGGGTACGTTCAATGAGGTACCAGGTGCCCAGGCAAACACTGAGCGACACCAGCACCACCCATGCACGGTAGTTGGGCAAAATCATGAAGCCGAGGTTGGTAGCGCCCTGCAGCAGCTCGGGTACCGGGTAGCTCTGGCCCGACACGCCATACAACTCACGAAAAATACCTTCTGCAATCAGCGTCAATCCAAACGTAAGAAGCAAACCGTAAATTTCATCGAGCTTGTACAAATGCTTGAGAAAAACGCGTTCGATCACCATGCCCAGCATGCCAACGATCAGCGGTGCCAGAAAAAGCGCCCCCCAATAGTTGATGCCGAGTTGGTCCATCAATATCCACGCAGCAAATGCCCCCAACATATACAGAGCGCCATGCGCAAAATTGACGATGCCCAGCAGGCCGAAAATCACCGCCAGTCCCAGGCTCAGCATGGCGTAAAAAGCGCCATTGACCAAGCCCAGCAACAGCTGGCCTAAAAAAGCTTGCAGGGGAATACCGAAAATTTCCATGGCGGTGAGAGCCTACTTTTCAGATGATTTTTTGGAGATTATTTTTTAAGCAGCGAGCACTTGGATTCAGCCACAGTTGTGAAAGCCTGCTCGCCTGGTACCTTGGCTATGGTTTTGTAGTAATCCCACGGCGTGATGGATTCGTTCGCTTTTTTAACTTCAAACAAATAGATGTCGCGCAGCATGCGGCCGTCGGCACGGACCTGGCCCTTGCCATAAAAGTCATCAAACTTCATGGTTTTCATCGTGCTCATGACCTTGTCGCCATCTGTCGTGCCAGCGGTTTGCACGGCTTTCAGATAGTTGGTGGCTGCAGAATAATCCGCCGCTTGGAGGCTGGAGGGCATGCGCTTGTATTTTGCAAAAAAGCGCGCCGCAAACTTGCGTGATGCATCGTCCTGGTTCCAGTACCAGCTGTCAGCCAGCTGCAGGCCTTCAGTCGTGGCCAGGCCCAGGCTGTGCACGTCGTTGATGAACACCAGCAGACCCGCAACTTTCATGGTTTTGGTGATGCCAAATTCCTTGGCGGCCTTCATCGCATTGATGGTGTCGCCACCAGCATTGGCCAGAGCCAAAATTTGCGCTTTGGACGATTGCGCCTGGAGCAGGAAAGATGAAAAATCAGAGGCGTTCAGCGGGTGGCGCACCGAACCGGCAACAGTGCCGCCATTGGCTTTGACGACGCTGGACGCATCACCTTCAAGCGAATAGCCAAAGGCGTAGTCAGCCGTCAGAAAATACCAGCTTTTATTTCCTGCATTGACCAGCGCTTTACCGGCGACTTTAGACAAAGCGACGGTGTCGTACGCATAGTGAACGGTGTAAGGCGTGCAGTCCTCATTGGTCAGACGGGCAGAGCCTGCACCAATGGCAATAAACGGGCGCTTTTTCTCGGCCATGACTTTGGACATGGCAATCGCCGTGCCTGAACTGGTGCCACCAATCAGCATGGCGAGGCCATCTTTATCGGCCCATTCACGTGCCTTGGATGAGGCCACATCTGCCTTGTTCTGGTGGTCGGCTACCAGCACTTCAACGGGGCGCCCTAGCACCTTGCCGCCAAAGTCCTGCACGGCCCATCTGATCATTTCTGCGCCTGCCGGGCCATCAATGTCGGCATACAGACCTGACATATCGGTGATGAAACCAATTTTGACCGGACCCGTGTTTTGAGCCAATACGGGTGCGCCGGCAACGCACAGGCCAAGGGCCATGGCTGCAATCAGTGGCTTGAGTGTTTTAAGGGGAGCGAATTTCATGATGTTTCCAATTCAAGGTGGGTCAGGTTAATAGGGAGTGAAGGGTAGGTAAAAGGACGGTGAGGGGTAGGTGAAGGAAAAAATACAGGCTGCCGATCAACAGGATGAACTGTTTAAAGGGTCAAACCCCCAAATACTCTTGCAGCATGCCCATATTCTGGGTCAGCTCAGACTGCGCAAATTGTTTGACGATGGTGCCGTGCTCCATCACGTAAAAGCGGTCTGCCAGGGGCGCAGCGAAACGAAAGTTCTGCTCAACCAGCACGATGGTGTAGCCCTTGGCTTTGAGCGTCAGAATCATCTCCGCAAGCTTTTGGACGATAACAGGAGCCAGGCCTTCAGAGATTTCATCGAGCAGCAGCAGGCGTGCGCCGGTGCGCAAAATGCGCGCTACCGCGAGCATCTGTTGCTCGCCACCAGACAGGCGCGTCCCAGGGCTGCTGGCGCGTTCTTTCAAGTTGGGAAACATGGCGTAAATCTCTTGAAGACTCATGCCGCCCGGTGCAATGGTGGGCGGCAGCATCAGGTTTTCTTCTGCACTTAGCGACGCGAAAATACCGCGTTCTTCTGGGCAATAACCGACGCCAACGCCCAGCCTGGCAATCTTGTGCGCCGGCATTTTGATGGACTCTTCGCCGCTGATTTTGATAGAGCCCCTGCGTGTGCCACACAAGCTCATGATGGCGCGCATGGTGGTCGTGCGGCCCGCACCATTGCGGCCCAGCAGCGTGACAACTTCGCCCTGGTTAACCGTCAGATTGACGCCGTGCAGGATGTGTGATTCGCCATACCAGGCGTGCAAGTCTTCAATTTTTAAGAGCTCTTGCGTCATATCAATGCGCCCCCACAAGCTCTGTGTTGGACGTGCCCATGTAGGCTTCAATGACCAGCGGGTTTTTGGCCACCTCGTCATACGGACCATCGGCGATGATCGCGCCGCGCTGCAATACCGTGATGCGGTCTGCAATCGATGACACCACGCTCATGTTGTGCTCCACCATCAAAATGGTACGGCCGCTGGACACTTTTTTGATCAGCTGGGTCACGCGGCTCACGTCCTCGTGGCCCATGCCCTGGGTGGGCTCATCCAGCAGCATCAATTCAGGCTCCAGCGCCAGCGTGGTGGCCAGCTCCAGCGCACGTTTGCGGCCGTATGGCAGGTTGACGGTCATCTCGTCGGCAAAGCTGCTCAGGTCTACTTCAGCCAGCAGCTGGCGAGCGCGCTCGTGCAGATGAAACAGCGAATCTTCGGATTTCCAGAAATGAAAGGACGTGCCAAGATTGCGTAGCAAAGCGGCACGTACGTTCTCAAGCACCGTCATGTGCGGGAAAACAGCTGAAATTTGGAACGACCGGACAATGCCGCGCCGGGCTGTTTGCGCCGGCTTTTCATGCGTGATGTCCACGCCGTTGAACGTGATGCTGCCGCGCGTTGGCGGTAAAAACTTGGTCAGTAAATTGAAAAATGTGGTTTTGCCGGCACCGTTGGGCCCGATCAGTGCATGGATATGACCACGCTGCACTTTCAGGTCTACATTGTCGACAGCAATAAAGCCCTTGAATTCTTTACTCAGACCGCGCGTTTCAAGAATAAATTCAGATGACAAGTAACTCTCCGGGGTGACGGTGAAGCAAACGAAGTCTTGACGTGATTACCAATTTGAATCTTATTAGCCTGTGAGGCACACCGCTACCGGGTAATACCATTAGGAACGCAGTTAGGGTGTGTGACTTTTAGCCAGTAAAAGCGACATTTATTGACTTCGAACACACTTTTCATCGAGGCACTGCCGATTCGAAAATAAGCAGCTGATGTGACGCGATTGCATTTATGGCAGTTTTGCAAGCGAAAAAATTTTCTACTCGTTCTGATCAGCTGTTGTCCAGCGTGCAGGGCTTGAGCCTTCAGACGCTTTTTTACCCAGCGTCCTGACTCGACCTGACCTTGCAATAGTGCCTAGAAACAGTGCCCAGAAACAGTGCCTAAAAACAATGCCTAAATCTTGTACTGCCGTATCCGCCGCGCACACAGCGTTCAAAAATGCACTCGCAAAAAGCTGTCGAACCGTGTGAACTGCCGGCATTAAAAAATAGCGATGCACACGACTGAAAAAAGCATTTTTTGCGCTTTTGTGGTGGGCTGTTGACTATCGGCTGCTGGCAGGTTGGAAGACTATTACCGGCAACGATTTCCGCACAAGGGTTAGGGCGAGGTTGATATAACTTCAGCCATGTCTTAACGATGACCATGAACCAGGCCCGATCAGGTTTGAAGGCACCGGCCAGCGTGTTGTCAAAGTGGGAACAGCAGCTTCAGGGTGGCTGTCACCGCTCGGACGTTGTGATAGATTGATAGCGGGGCCCGGCGCTGGCAAGTTGGGCTGGATATCGAATCAAACCAGTGCCGAACGATTTGTATAAAGAAAAAAGACACAAAACTCGATCTGCCACCGCGCTTGGTCAGTCTCTCCACGCTGGATTTCGCAGGTCAGATGGAAGTGCTGCCGGATGTAGCGGGCCGGCCGGAGTACTTGGGGCTGATGATGAAAGCTGACTGCGTTGTCACACTCAAACCGCAAAATTTGCTGGTTAATTTGCTGCCGCGCGCTCTGGCTTAAAATAACGGGTTTCGCCAATTCAACCCGGAGCCTTCTATGCCCAAAAAAATCAGAGTCGAAGCCGACATCTGCGCCCCCAAGCCGATTCCGCCGAACGGCTTTACCACCACCACTGGTCACGGCCAAAAGGTCAGCCTAGAGCGCGGCAGCTGGACACGCAGCAAGAAGAATCCTGGCAAGCGGCCTAAAAAGGGCGGTTGATCGCTAGCGGCTTAGGTTGCCAGATAAGAGAAGCGGCTTGTTTGCCGCTTTTTTGTTTTGGGGATTCAAAAAACCAAAGGCAGTGCAGTTGAACAGCTTTTAAGATTTAGAGGCAATGAAAATCGGCGTACGCTGCTATTGAAAAATTAGCGTTAAACAGCCGAAAAACATCACATATTGCGCCGGTACTGCCCTCCCACCTCAAACAGCGCGTTGGTAATCTGCCCCAGCGAGCACACCCGCACGGCGTCCATCAGCACATCAAACACGTTGGCGTTGTCGATCACGGCTTTTTGCAGGCGTTTTAGCATGGCGGGTGCATCAAGAGCATGCGCAGCATGAAAGTCGTTCAGCCGTTTTAGCTGGCTTTGCTTTTCGTCTTCGGTTGATCGGGCCAGCTCTAATGTGTCCATCACCGCATCGCCGTGCGGATTGCGAAAGGTGTTGACGCCGATGATGGGCAGCTCGCCTGTGTGTTTCAGCATTTCGTAGTGCATCGACTCGTCTTGAATGCGCCCGCGCTGGTAGCCGGTTTCCATTGCGCCCAGCACGCCGCCGCGGTCGGCTATTGCGGAGAACTCTTGCAGCACCGCTTCTTCAAGCAGCTCCGTCAGCTCTTCAATGATGAAGGCGCCTTGTGTTGGATTTTCGTTTTTCGCCAGGCCCCATTCGCGGTTGATGATGAGCTGGATCGCCATCGCGCGGCGTACTGATTCTTCGGTCGGCGTGGTGATGGCTTCGTCGAACGCATTGGTGTGCAGGCTGTTGCAGTTGTCGTAGATGGCAATCAGCGCCTGCAGTGTGGTGCGAATGTCGTTGAACTGGATTTCTTGTGCGTGCAGGCTTCGGCCACTGGTTTGAATGTGGTACTTCAGCTTTTGGCTGCGCTCGTTAGCGCCGTACTTTTCTTTCATCGCCACCGCCCATATCCGACGTGCCACGCGGCCCATCACGGTGTATTCAGGGTCCATGCCGTTGCTGAAGAAAAAGCTCAAATTAGGAGCAAAGTCGTCAATGAGCATGCCGCGCGCCAGGTAGGCCTCGACAAAAGTGAAGCCATTGCTCAGGGTAAAGGCGAGCTGGCTGATCGGGTTGGCTCCGGCCTCAGCAATGTGGTACCCGCTGATCGACACGCTGTAAAAATTACGCACCCGGTTATGCACAAAATACTGGGCAATGTCGCCCATGACTTTGAGGCTGAACTCGGTTGAAAAGATGCAGGTGTTTTGGCCTTGGTCTTCTTTCAAAATGTCGGCCTGCACTGTGCCGCGTACATTTTCTTGTGCCCACTCGCGGATTTTTTCGGTTTCTGTTGCTGTTGGATCGCGCCCATTGTCGCGTTTGAACTTGTCCATGTTCTGGTCAATGGCAGTGTTCATGAACATGGCCAGAATGCTCGGTGCCGGGCCGTTGATGGTCATGCTGACTGATGTGCTGGGGCTGCACAAATCAAAGCCACCGTACAGCACTTTCATGTCATCGAATGTGGCAATGCTGACGCCGCTGTTGCCCACCTTGCCGTAAATGTCTGGCCGCAAGCCAGGGTCGTTGCCATAAAGCGTGACCGAGTCAAACGCAGTTGACAGCCGCTTGGCGGCCATGCCTTCGCTCAGCAATTTAAAGCGGGTGTTGGTGCGAAACGCATCGCCCTCACCAGCAAACATGCGGGTTGGATCTTCGCCTTCGCGCTTGAAGGCAAAGGTGCCTGCGGTATAGGGGTAGCTGCCTGGCACGTTGTCCAGCATCAGCCATTGCAGCACCTCGCCATCATCGCGGTACTTGGGCAGGCTGACTTTGCGAATCGGTGTGCCGGATAGCGACTTTGTAACGAGTGCAGTGCGGATTTCCTTGTCGCGAATCTTCACCACGTATTCATCGCCTCCATAGGCTGCCTGCATATCCGGCCACTGGGCCAGCAGGGCGCGGGCGTCAGCATCCATGCGTGCTTTGCGGTGGCCTGCCAGGTCAAGCGCCGCTTCGGCTGCGGGGGCGCGCTCGGGCTTGCCTTCTTTCAACATGGCGGCTGCAGCTTTGAGCTGCTGTACTTCGCGCGCTAACTGGCCCTGGGCAATGGCGCGCTTTTTGTAGCTGCGCACGGTGTCTGATATTTCAGCCAAGTACCGGGTGCGGGCTGCTGGCACGACTGGCGTTTGGTTGGTGCTGTGCCGTACGTTTTGTGCCGGCAGTGTGCCGTCAGTTAACTTCAAGCCCAGCGCGGCCAAGCGCGGCTTCATGGCCTGGTAGAGCGCCGTCACGCCGTCGTCATTAAAGCGCGCGGCCATGGTGCCAAATACCGGCATTTGGTCAGAGGGCGTTGCCCAAGCTTCTTTGTTGCGCTGAACTTGTTTCGCCACGTCGCGCAACGCATCTAGCGAGCCTTTGCGGTCGAACTTATTGATGGCGACAAACTCGGCAAAGTCCAGCATGTCGATTTTTTCCAGCTGGCTGGCCGCCCCAAACTCGGGCGTCATCACGTACATCGGCACATCCACATGCGGCACGATGGCGGCGTCGCCCTGGCCAATGCCGGACGTTTCGACCACGATCAAGTCAAAGCCAGCGCATTTGCAGGCGGCGATCACGTCGGGCAGGGCCTGGCTGATCTCTGAGCCGAATTCGCGTGTGGCCAACGACCGCATAAACACTCTAGGTCCGGCAGACCAGGGGTTTATCGCGTTCATGCGGATGCGGTCACCGAGCAATGCACCGCCGCTTTTGCGGCGAGATGGATCAATGCTGATGACGGCAATGCGGAGCGCATCGTTTTGATCTAGCCGTAGGCGGCGAATCAGCTCATCTGTTAATGATGACTTACCCGCACCGCCCGTACCCGTGATGCCCAGCACGGGTATCTTTTTAATAGCTGCTTGCGCCCGTATTTGTTGGGCTAGGGTCGTATTAACCTTGTCATTTTCTAGTGCAGTGATGAGCTGCGCCAGAGCGCGCCAAGCGGCTTCAGAATGGCCTGCTACGGCATCAACACTGCTGGGCGCGTAGCCCGTCAAGTCTTTGTCGCAGCGCATCACCATCTCGCCAATCATGCCAGCCAGACCCATCTTCTGGCCGTCTTCAGGGCTGTATATGCGCGTCACGCCGTAGGCATGAAGCTCCCTGATTTCAGGCGGCACAATCACGCCGCCGCCGCCGCCAAACACCTGAATGTGTGCGCCGCCCCGACTTTTGAGCAAGTCCACCATGTACTTGAAATACTCGACATGGCCGCCCTGGTAGCTGCTGATCGCAATGCCCTGCGCGTCTTCCTGCAACGCCGCTGTGACCACCTCTTCGACACTGCGGTTGTGTCCCAAATGAATCACCTCTGCGCCCATGCTTTGCAAAATGCGCCGCATGATGTTGATGGCCGCATCGTGCCCATCAAATAAGCTAGCGGCGGTCACAAAACGCACCTTGTGCGCAGGACGATAGCTGGCCAGGGCTTTGTATTCTGCAGATAAATCGGTCATGGTGTTTCCAGGGCTGAGGCTCAAAAAAACCAACATGCAAGGCGCGCAGATTGATCGACTCTGCATGATATTACGTTAACGTCAACGTCAAGTAAAACCCAGCTTTGTACGGGTCGCTGACTGAAATTCAGGGTTAACCCTTGCGTTCAGGTTAATCTTGTTGATGCTGTCACTTTGCTGAAAACACCGGGACAACGAACGATTAATCGGATAAATTAAGGGGTTGCAATTAACTGACGAATTGAGCTTGCAAAACTGACTTGTTTGAACAGTTCAATTTTGAAATCTGCGATTTGCACGCACAGCATTTTTTTACCCTACTGGAGACATCATGACAATACATTTTGCAAAACTGGCCATCGCGTCAGCTGTTTTTAGCTTCGCTGGTTTGGCCACCGCCGCCGACCCCATCAAAATTGGTGTAGCGGGCCCGTTCACTGGCGGCTCGTCTTCGATGGGCGTCAGCATGCGCGACGGCGTACGCCTGGCCACGGCTGAAATCAACAAGGCTGGCGGTGTGATGGGTCGTCAAATCGTGCTGGTCGAGCGCGACGACGAAGCCAAAAACGAACGCGGCGTGCAAATTGCGCAAGAGCTGATCAGCAAGGAAAAAGTCACCGCTGCAGTGGGTTACATCAACACTGGCGTGGCGCTGGCATCACAGCGCTTTTTTCAGGAAGCAAAAATTCCGGTGATGAACAACGTGGCCACGGGCAGCGTGGTCACCAAGCAGTTCCCTGACCAGGCTGAAAATTACATCTTCCGCAATGCAGCGCACGACAGCATTCAGGCGCCCATGATTGTTGAAGAAGCCATCACCCGCAAAGGCTACAAAAAAGTCGCGATTCTGGCTGACTCGACCAACTATGGCCAGTTGGGTCGGGATGACCTTGAAAAAGCGCTGGCCGCCAAAGGCGTCAAGGCAGTGGCGGTTGAAAAGTTCAACATCAAGGATGTGGACATGACTGCCCAGTTACTCAAAGCCAAAGAGGCAGGTGCGGAAGTGGTGCTGACATACGGCATTGGCCCCGAGCTGGCCCAAATTGCCAATGGCATGACCAAGCTGGGATGGAAGGTGCCGATGATTGGCAGCTGGACCTTGTCAATGGCCAACTACATTGACAACGCCGGCCCCGGCGGTGAAGGTGCGCGCATGCCGCAAACTTTCATTCAGGAGCCGACCACGCCGCAGCGCCAGTCGTTCATCATCAACTACCTGAAAACTTTCAACCCTAAAAATGCGCGCATCGATTCGCCTGTGTCAGCTGCACAAGGTTACGACTCCATCTATTTGCTGGCGGCCGCCATCAAGCAGGCCAACTCAACTGACGGCTCCAAAATTCGCCTGGCGCTGGAAGACCTGAAGACACCCGTGGTTGGCGTGGTGACTACATACAACAAGCCGTTTTCGGCCAAAGACCACGAAGCCATCACTGCCAACATCCCGGTGTTTGGTGAAGTCAAGGGCCAGCGCGTGGTGTACGCCTACCCTGAAGACCAGAAAAAAGCCTCTGAAGTCCGCGTTAAAAAATAAGTTTGAAGCGCTATTAAAAGTGCAGCTAGCCGCGCAGGTTTTAATTGGCCTGCGCGGTGTTTTTTCGCCGAATGGGTGCATGTTGCGGCCAGTTCTGATTTCGAATTTTTAGTGAAAGTCCTTGTATGGAAATTCTTCTCCAACTGATCTACAGCGGCGTTGCGCTGGGCATGATTTACGCGGTCATTGCTTTTGGCTACCAGCTGACTTTTCAAACTTCCGACACATTGAATTTTGGCCAGGGCGACGCGCTCATGCTGGGCGCCATGGTGGGCCTGACGCTGGTCAACATGGGTGTGAACTACTGGCTTATGTTGCCGCTGGTCATTGTGTTTGGTCTGGTGCAGGGCGGCTTTGTGGAACGCATTGGCGTGCGGCCCGCCATCAAAATCAAAAGCGAATTCGGCTGGATCATGTCAACCATTGCACTGGGCATTATTTTTAAAAACGTTGCTGAAAACATCTGGGGCCGGGATGATTTGAAGTTCCCGTCGCCGCTGCCGGAATCGCCTCTTAAAGTATTTGGTGCCAACGTGCTGCCGATGGAAATACTGGTGGTGGTTGGTGCGGTGCTGATGATGCTGGCGGTAGAGTTTTTCAATCGCAAAACCATTTATGGCAAGGCCGTTGTCGCCACTTTCAATGACCGTGACGCTGCCAAACTGATGGGCATCAACACTGGTCTGGTCATCACGTTTTCTTACGCGCTGTCATCAGCCACGGCGGCATTTGCCGGGGCACTGATTGCACCGCTCACACTGACCGGTGCCACCATGGGTGCGGTGCTGGGCTTGAAAGCTTTTGCAGTCGCCATCATTGGCGGGCTGACCAGCGGCATGGGCATCATTGTGGGCGGGATTATTTTGGGTGTGGCTGAAACCACCACCGGCTTTTATTTGTCGACTGGCTACAAAGATGTGCCGGGCCTGGTGCTTCTGCTGCTGGTTCTGGCTTTCAAGCCTGCAGGCTTGTTCGGTAAAACAGCCATCAAGAAAGTTTGACGATGGACCGCAAGACTCTCATTGCAGCTGTGCTGGGATTGGCCCTGCTGGCAGCGGCGCCGCTGCTGACCAGCAACGCTTATTACATCCACATGATCGGCACGATCATGATTTACGCGATTTTGCTGTACGGGCTGGACATTGTGGTGGGTTACACCGGGCAGGTGTCGCTGGGGCACGCTGGCCTGTTTGGCGTGGGCTCATACACAGCAGGTGTGCTGTTTTTCAAGCTCGGCGCGCCGCTGTGGCTCATCATCCCCAGCAGCATTGTGGTGACGGCGGGCTTTGGCGCGCTGCTGGCCTTGCCTGCGCTGCGCGTCACGGGCCCGTACCTTGCCATGGTGACATTGGCTTTTGGCACCATCATCCAGATTTTGATCAACGAAATGACTTTTTTGACCGAAGGCCCACTCGGCATCAAAATCCCCAAGCCTTCAATTGCCGGACACAAGCTGAGCGAGCATGAGTTTTACTGGCTGACGTTTGCGCTGATGGTGATATCGCTCGTCGTGGCGCACCGCATTTTGAAGTCGCAACTGGGCCGCGCTTTTGAGGCGCTGCGGGGCAGCCCGGTGGCGTCTGATTGCATGGGTGTGTCGGTGTACCGCTACAAGGTGTACGCGTTTGTTATCAGCGCCGGTTTTGCTGGTTTGGCGGGATGCCTGTATGCCTACTCAGAGCAATACATTTCGCCCAACACCTACAACTTTGAATTGACGGTACTTTTCTTGCTAGCCGTCATCATGGGTGGGCGTAAAACCCGGTCAGGCGCTTTGCTAGGTGCCGCCATCATCGTGATTTTGCCCAAGCTGCTGGACGACCTGGAAATGTTTCGCATCGTTGCCTCGGCATTGGCTGGCTTGATGGTCATTGGTGCAGTGATCGGCATTGCCAAAAAAATGACCACGCCCAAAGCCATGGCGATTCCGGTTGTCGGCTCCATTGCGCTGGCCGCGTTTTCGTTCTGGCTGCAGTCCATCACCGACTGGCGATTGAGTATTTTCGGTCTGATGATTCTGTTTGTGGTGTATTACTTGCAAGACGGCATTGTGGGTTTCGCACGTAGTCTATTTGCGCGCAAAGGCAATGCAAACCGGCGTGTCGCAACGGTCAATGGCAAGGACGCGGTTATGGTAGCAGCGCATGCCGGTGCCAACGAAAAGGGCACAGATTTGCTGGTGGCCACAGGCGTATTGATGCAGTTTGGCGGCCTCAAAGCCATCAACATGGTGGACCTGCGCATCAAGCGCGGCACCATTCACGGCCTGATCGGCCCGAACGGATCTGGCAAAAGCACGATGATGAATGTGCTGACCGGCATTTATGTGCCAACTGCCGGCACACTTGAGTTTGCTGGTCGCTCGCTGGTAGGACGCACGTCTGCGGACATTGCGTTGTCCGGCATTGCGCGTACTTTTCAAAATGTGCAGTTGTTTGGCGAAATGACCGCATTGCAAAACATTCAGGTCGGCTTGCACCACACCTTTGCCAGCAATTTTGTCGATGTGTCACTGCACACGCCGCGCTACAACCGCGAAGAGCTGGCCGCCACTGAACGAGGCCTGGGGCTGCTGGACTTTGTCGGCCTGGGGGATTTGGCGTACGAAGAAGCACGTAATTTGCCGTACGGCAAGCAGCGCCTGCTGGAAATTGCGCGTGCTTTGGCACTTGACCCGCAGCTGCTGCTGCTGGACGAACCAGCTGCAGGCCTGACAGCGCCAGACATCAAAGAACTGGTAACCATCATTCGCAAAATTCGTGACCACGGCATCACTGTTATTCTGATTGAGCACCACATGGATGTGGTGATGCAGCTGTGCGACACGGTCAGCGTGCTGGACTTTGGCCAAAAAATTGCCGAGGGCAAGCCGGCGGAAGTGCAGGCCGATGAGAAGGTCATTGAAGCTTACCTTGGCGGCACTGTTGCCTAAGAAAGACACACCATGTTAAGTATCAAGAATCTGGAAGCAGGCTACGGCAAAGTGCAGGTGCTGCACGGTATCTCGATGGAAGTGCCCAAGGGCAAAGTTGTGACGCTGATTGGCTCTAACGGTGCTGGCAAAACCACCACCATGCGGGCGGTGTCGGGCATGATCAAGCCGACCTCGGGCGAAATCTCACTGCATGGCAAACGTGTCGATGGTCTGGAGTCTTACGATATTGCCAAGCAAGGCCTGGCGCACTCGCCTGAAGGCCGGCGCGTGTTTGCCACCATGACGGTGACTGACAATTTGATTCTGGGTGCGTTCCCGCGCTTGACAGGCAGCCGCCCCAAAGGCGACGTGCCGGGTGACCTGGAGCGCGCGATGGACTTGTTCCCACGCCTCAAAGAGCGGCGCAACCAGCTGGCTGGCACACTGTCTGGCGGCGAGCAGCAAATGCTGGCCATGGCGCGTGCCGTTATGCTGAATCCTGAAATCGTGCTGCTCGACGAGCCATCGATGGGCCTGGCGCCGATCTTGGTCGAGGAAGTTTTCCGCATCATTGCCGACCTCAAATCACGCGGCGTCACGATGCTGCTGGTCGAGCAGTTTGCCGCCGCAGCGCTGAAGGTGGCGGACTACGGCTACGTGCTGGAAAACGGCCGCATTTCCGTTCATGGCGAAGCATCAAAACTGCGCGATGACCCTGCTGTCAAGGCGGCATATCTGGGTGGCGGCCACTAAGAGGCCATACTTTCTCTGCCAGAGGGTGCCGCAGATCTGGCTCCGCAAGTGCGCTGGTACCACCCGTTCAAAGTGTTGCGGGCTAAGCGTTACAAGGCTGGACAGTGGGGTAGCAGTCACTCGATTTTGATGCCTTTCAGGGCTGGATCACCTGGCGGAAAGCGCAGCTTGAGCTTGAGCAGGGCATCCCTCAGCAGCGTCGCAATCATCAGGTTGCGGTGTGATTTGGAATTGGCTGGAACAACTGTCCAGGGTGCCCATGGCGTGCTGGTGGCATTCAGCAGTGCCTCATAGGCTTTTTGGTACAGCTTCCACTGCTTGCGCACGTCAATATCGCCTTGCGCGAACTTCCAGTGCTTGGTTTCATCGTCAATGCGTTCTTGCAGACGCTCGCCTTGCTCTTCAAAGCTGATGTGCAGCATGAACTTCAAAATAATGGTGCCGTTGTCCGTCAGCATGTGTTCAAAGTCATTGATTTGTGCATACCGCTGCTCGGTTTGTTTGGCTGTGATCCACCCATTGACGGGCGGCACCAGCACGTCTTCGTAGTGGCTGCGGTTGAAAATCATGATCTCGCCGTTGCCAGGCATTTTTTGGTGAATGCGCCACAGGTAGTCATGCGCGCGTTCGTCCTCGGTCGGTGCCTTCCAGCCCACCGTGTGCACGCCCAGCGGGCTCATGCGATTAAACACGCCGCGCACTGTTCCGTCTTTGCCTGAGGTGTCGGTGCCTTGCAGGATCACCAGCAACTTAAAACGTTTGTCCGCGTAAAACAGGTTTTGCAAACCGTCCAGCTCGATGGCCAGCACCTCAGTGGCTGCAGTGTCGGTTTTTTTATCCCCACCTGAAAACGGTTTGGCAGCCGGGTCAAAGTCTTTTAGCGCTCGCGCTTTTGCCAAGGTCAGTTGCCAATCAGATATTTTGGACATGGATATTCCCGCTGTTTGCATTGATGTTCAGTCAAAGCCTGACTATAAGAGGATTGAGCCTGAAAGCGACACTTTGCAACCAGGTGCGCAAATCGGGCCGTGCCTGTTGAAAAAGCAGTATGCCTTTGGCTACGCAAGAGTTTTTGACTCAGACAAGAAATTTGCCCGCGGCAAGTTGGGTCAGGGTGTACTGGCCAGTGTATTTACTGATGTAAAAAGCAACGGGGCAGATTTTGCATCTTTTTACGGCTGCAAGCAGCACACTGATCAAAGTCTAAAAAATATCTAGTTACAAAACAGGCGAAAACACAACACTTTACTCGCGCTTTCTGTAACCCGATAGTGAACACAATCCTCATAAAAACGGGTTTTTGCTTGCGACCCCTGTCAGATCTGACAGGGGGTATCGAAAAGTTTTGTATCCATGCGCTTTCAATGGTGATTCCTTACATTTTCTGGAGTCATTCATGCAAGTACTTGAACGCAATGCCAACATGCCGGTGTCAGCCTTTCGGGAACCAGCGCTGTTGCCCCATTTGCGTCGACGTCTCGAAGAGCAGTTCACACCACACTGGAACAAAGAGTGGGGCGGCAAATGCATCTTGCATGGGCGTCCTCCCGGACCTGATTCCATTCGTCTGGATGGCAACGATTACCTGAACATATCGGGACACCCCACAATTGTTGGTTCACAAATCACCAATTTGCGATGCAACAACGACAGTGTGATTCAGTCTGGTGCATTTTTGCTCAATGGTCATCCATCCCGACATCTTGAGACAGCCATGGCCCACTGGATCGGAAAAGAAGACGGGTTTATCTGCCAGTCAGGTTACGCAGCCAACGTTGGGCTGCTGCAGGCGATTGCCGATGAAGACACACCGGTTTATCTGGATACGCTGGCCCACACATCGCTTTGGGAAGGCGTGCGCGCTGCCAAGGCTCCTGCGGTCCCATTTCGTCACAATGATCCGGCGCACCTGTCGCGAATGATTGCGCGCCACGGACCTGGAATCGTTGTGGTGGATTCGGTGTACAGCACCACTGGTGCCCTGTGTCCGCTGGTTGAGATGGTGGAAGTTGCCGAAAAGCATGGCTGCACCATATTGGTCGATGAATCGCATTCTTTGGGAACGCATGGCCCGCGCGGCGCAGGCTTGTGTGCAGAGCTGGGACTGGTGGATCGTGTGCACTTCATCACAGCCAGTCTGGCCAAGGCATTTGCCGGGCGTGCAGGCTTTTTCACCGTGCCTGCGGAGCTGCGGTATTACGTGTTGCACCACAGCTACCCCAACATCTTCAGCTCATGCCTGTTACCGCATGAAATTGCGGGGCTTGCTGCAACGCTGGACGTGATCATGTCAAGTGATGAGGCGCGCGAGCGCCTGCATCTGAATACACAGCGGTTGCGATCCAGTTTGCCGGACCTGGGCTATCCAATTCATCAAGGCAGCCAGCAGATCATTTCTCTGGAAGCGGGGGCTGAGTCAGACACCATGGCGCTGCGGGACCGGCTGGAAGAGCGGCAGATCTTTGGCGCCATATTCTGTGCGCCAGCTACCAGCCGGAATCGGGCCATGGTCAGACTGACGCTGAATGCAGGTTTGACTGATACGGAGCTGGATCAAATCGAGGTGGTGGCCCGCGAAATTGCGCCTGTCGTCAAGCCATGGGATTGGCCAATCGCCAGACGCGCCCGTGCTCTGCAGACTTAATCTTGCAAGTGGCGACTGCCCTTGCGGATCAAAAACTTTTGATAACTGTCAGTTGCCAGGGGGCAGAATTTGTCGTGTATGTCAAACAAGGCGGCATATAAAGGAGATGCACCGTCACCAAGTATGAAAGCCTGGCGCGGCCTGGCTTTCTGGTTTGAACCCAGGGCCAGTTGCAACTCAAGGTCAATCAGTTTTTGGCCCGAACGCACCTGCTCTACTGTGGCAGCGCCGCAAGCTTGGGACGCTGCCATTTCGGCCAGCTCAGGCAACCTGTCGGCAGGCTCCAGTTGAAGCCACACTGCTCGGGCGGTGCTGTCCAGCGCCACTATGCCGAACGGCGAACCAATGACTACGTGCTCAACCCAGGCCTGTTTGGCCACCAATTTTTCAAGCTCAGCGTCAACAAGCGGGTTGTCAAGCAACAGGGTTTGCTCGGGTGTAAAACTTGCGCGCCAGGTCTGGTCGTAACGCAAATTGGCTTTGCAAAGCAGGCTCGCAATCGCATCCGTCAGGCGCTGGCGAATGTCTGCTGACTGCTTGGGGATGAACTGCTGGATCGCCCCGCTGTTGAAAGCAGACACTGCCAATTGTTCATCAGCCCGGCCTGTTAACAATATGCGCGAGCCTGGCCAGCTTGTCAGTGCATCAAGCACTTCCAGACCGTTCATGGCGGGCATCGAATAGTCCATCACACACACCTGCGTCAGGTTAAAGCGGGACACGCCATCATCACGCCAGTACTTCAAGATTTGCGGAATCAAGGCTGTGCCATCGCGCCAGCGGTTGATGATTTCCTGCTGGCGCCACAAATCAAGTTCCCTGACCGGGTTTTCCTGAAGCAGATGGTCAATACAGGCGGCGGGGCGCATCATCAATTGGACAAACCATTGCTCCGGCATGACTCTGGCCAGCATCTCAAGGTAGTCAAGGTCATCGTCAAGAAAAACGACAGCACCGGGGCGGCGATAAAGTGGAAATGACATGTTGTCCTTGAGTTGGGTGGAAGGAATATGTCTTGGGACCAGGCCGCTCAAGTAGCCGTCGGAAGCTCAATCGAGAAAGAAGCACCCACTGCATATTTGGATTTCACAGAAATCGTGCCGCCCGCACTTTGTACAACCCGCTGGCAAAAAGCCAGACCCAAGCCGTGCCCTGTACCCCGGTTGCTTGAGAAAAAAGGCTTGAAAATTTGCTGCAGCATGGCCGGATCAATGCCCATGCCTTCGTCCTGTACAAGAATTTTGCCAACGCGACCTGATTTGCTGATTTCAATGCGCAAGGCACCCACCGGGTAACGTGAATCTGCAGCCATTAGCGAATAAAAGGCGTTTTTTATCAGATTGTCCAGCACCTGAGAAAATTGTTCCGAGGACGATCGGAAAGCAAAGTCATCATGAATCAGCACCCTGACGCACAAACGCTGGCGACTCGCAGGATATGGGTAATTGGCAACAACATCGCTGACCAGTTTGCCTGCTGACACCAGCACGGCATGGCGAGGTAAATCCCGTAATTTTGCATTGGCTATCTGGGTGTCGATTTGATGATTCATGTGTCGAACCAGCGTGTGAAGTTTTATTGCCAACTTTTCGATGTGCGGCGCTCCTGCGTTGTCGGTATGACGCCTGACCTCCATTTGTATGGCATCGCCCAGCAGTGCTGCAGTCGACAGCGGCGTGCGAAGTTCGTGGGCCATGATTCCTATGGTTGCCAGAGTACTGGACAAGTGCTCACGCCTTAAATCCGCAGAAGACAAACCCAGGAGCAGGGCACAGCCCCAACTGAACGCAATGACCACGGCATTTGTTGCATGCTCTGTACTGTTGATAAGGACGGGATCAGCCAGCCAGGAAGACGCCATCCATGCGGTCATGGCCCCGGTCAGGACGCCTGCAGTGGCAATCCGCCAGTCAGTCAGGTGGTAGTAAATCAATATCATTGAACATACAGATGCCACCCACACCGGGTTGCCGCCGTTTTGCAGATACATCCAGCTGAAAAAAAACGGAAATTCAATCCAGGCAATGACGCTGAAAAAGGCCTGCGTTTTGATCGCCGACAAATTTTTGTTGATCAGGGGGAGCATCAGCACGCCAGCCAGTGCACCCATCAGGCAACGCATCCAGATGCTTTCATATGGCTGACGATAAATACTGGTCCAAATCCAGCCAAAAAGCGGTTGCCCGAGCATCGTACCCAGCCCAAGCAGTCGCAGCCGCCACATGGACGGATGCAAAATAGGATCAAGTGGAGACGAAGCCCAATGCAGTAACGGGAGCCGTGATTTCCACTGCGCGGTGAAGCTATTTTTCAATTGTTGAAAATCTCCGGAAAAGATGGAATTCGCATGCGATTATTGTCAGTGGTTTTTTTTGAAGTTAATCGATGCAACTACCTGCTAACTTTGACAGTGTGAGTGTTGACGGCGTCATCACCGACTGGCTGTCGTCATTGCGCGAATTTGCTGTTGAGGCACTCCTGGTACTGGGACCTGACCCTTTTGGCGGGCAAGACGACAGGCTGGTGTTGGCGCTTCATCCGCCCATGTTGTTGCAGGCAGCCGATGCGCTGGCTGAAAGCCGCGATTTTGGTGCGCCGTGGCGCGATTCTGACGCCCCACTGGTTGCCTGGCAGGACATATCCACCTCCGCTTTTGACAATGGCAGCCGATGGCGTCGCCTGTGGCTCGGCCATGGCTATCAAAGCGTTGTGCGCATTGCTTTTCCACTGACGGTGGGCCGGGCGTTTGAATGCTATTTGTTCAGCCCCCGCCAGTGGCATGACCGGACTGAGGCGGCACAACTGGCCTGGTCGGCGCTGAACATCTGGCCATTGCTCAAGCGTGCGCTGGCTGAAGCGCGCAGCCCCTTGAGCCCGCGTGAACTTGAATGCCTGAGCCTGGCCTTTCAGGGGGCAACAGCCCGTGAGACGGGTGAACGATTATTTTGCAGCGAGCGGACCATCAACTTTCATCTGGCCAATGCCATGGCCCGGTTGAAGGTCGACAACAAGCTGGCTGCAATACAGCGGGCATGCTGGTTTGGGTTGATTTAAAAATCTTCCGCACAGGTCTTGGCAGACTGCTACGGACAAATCAGGATGGGTCGCTTCCTGATTGCTGGGGTTGTGCGCAGGCTCCCCACACAGATCCGGTTGGAAAACCCTAGTCATTTGAGGCAGGGCGGAGCGGTAAACGTGTTCATAATGCGGGCACATGACCTTTCTAGCACTGGATGTTGGTAACACCCGCCTGAAGTGGGCGCAATACGATGCGCCACTGCCCGGCGCGCAGTTGCTGGCGCAAGGTGCAGTGTTTCTTGAAAACATTGACCGACTGGCCGAAGGCGAATGGAGCGCCATAGCCGCACCCACACAAATTTTGGGTTGTATCGTGGCTGGAGACGCCATCAAGCGCCGGGTCGTGGAGCAGCTTGATTTATGGGATGTGTCGCCCCACTGGGTCAATTCGAGCGCCCAGGAAGCCGGTATGTCGAACGGCTACGACCATCCCGCACGCCTGGGTGCTGACCGCTGGGTTGCAATGATTGGCGCGCGACATCGGTTGCTGGGGCGCGGACTGCAAAAGCCGTGCATTGTTGTCATGGTGGGCACGGCCGTCACTGTTGAAGCGATTGACGCATCGGGCAAGTTTTTGGGCGGCATCATCTTGCCGGGCCACGGCATCATGCTGCGTGCGCTCGAGTCAGGCACCGCTGGCCTGCATGTGCCAACTGGGGAGGTCTGCAACTTCCCCACCAACACCAGCGACGCACTTACCAGCGGCGGCACCTTTGCGATTGCTGGGGCCGTGCAGCGCATGGCTGACAACCTGGAGCGGCACTGTGGCCAGATGCCGGTGTGCATCATGACCGGCGGCGCAGGCTGGAAGATGGCGCCCAGCATGTCGGTTCATGTGGATCTGGTCGAAAGCCTGATTTTTGACGGGTTGCTGGAGATTGCGCAGCGCAGGATCAGGACTTGACGATTCTTTGAATGCTATTTAATTTATAGCCGCTAGCGCCTATTTTATAAAGGCTATCGGCCTAAGTACTCGTTATTTATATCGATCTAATGCAGTTGTTGAAATTTTGGAAGGTGTGCCTGCCAAGCCCAACTGCCGCCACGCTCGGCGCAGCTGCGTATCTGACGTAAAGCCCGCCGCCTGCGCTGCAGCAGTAACGTTGTGGCCCGCATGGAGCGCCGCCTGCGCCGTGGCCAGCCGGATGCCTTGCAAAAAAAGAAGTGGCGTGATGCCTGCATGTCCAGTAAAAAGCCGCGTCAGGTGCCGCGGCGATGTGTGCGCAACCTCCGCCATGCGCAGCAGATTCCAGTCGTGTGCTGGTTGCTGGCTGACGGCGTCTTGCACCCGATGCAAGGCAGGGTGCAAGTGATCCCTGAAGGCCAAAAAAGGCGACAGCTCGGGGTCATGCGGCCCCCGGCGCATCGGCATCACCATGGTTTGCGCCACTTGCGCTGCGACTGCAGGGCCGCAATGCCGGGCAATCAGGTGTAGTGTCAGGTCAATACCCGTGGTAACGCCCGCGCTGCTGTGCACCGGGCCATCTTCCACAAACACGCGGTTGCTGATCACTTCGCAGTGCGCCTCAATGCTTTGCAGCTCTTGCAAATGGTGGTGGTGAGTGGTCACTCGCCTGCCTTCGAGCAGCCCTGCGTGCGCCGCCAGCACAGCACCTGCGCACACCGTCACCAAGTCCAGCTGCCCGGCTTTCAGGCGCAGGCCGCGCAGCCAGTGCAGCAGGGCGCGGGTAGGTTCAGACGTGATGGCAATGGTGTTGCCCGGCTGCCCGACCAGCACCAGCCAGGCGGGCGTCGGCAACTCCTTGGGCAGCGCAGCCAACCCCGCAAGGCACACACCGACAGAGGTCGGCGAGTCAGAATCTGGCCCGATGAAGTGCAAGGCAAATGGCGATGGCAAGCCCTGCGCCAACAGAGCCTGGTTGGCTATGCGCAGCGCCTCAGCCGGGCCTGCCCAGTCCAGCACCAGGCTGCCTGGAAGCAGCGCAAACAGGACATGGACAGGCGTTGCGTGGGGTCTCAGCTTATCGGGCATTTGTTGTCAAAGCATAGCAATTGGAAAAAGCACTTTCGTTGCGCGTTTTTGATCAAAATTATTAGTCAAATCAGCCTCTAGCCTATGCAATATGTGCGCAAGTAGCTATTAAAACTATAGTAAGTCTACAACACTGCACACCCTGGCAAACCGGCCATCAAGAACCGTGGCTGTGCGCACTTTGATATTTGCTGCGCTCAAGGTTTGACCGTCGGGCTGTTGCATGTCCCAGGTCAGCGTGGCGTCCAGCGCGTAGTCAACTGTGTAGCCTTCGTCTGAGGCATGGCGGGCAGTGGTCTCGCAGCATTGCTCCGTCCGTATGCCGCTGATGGTGATTTTTTGAATGCCGTTTTGGCGCAGCCAGACGCCCAGGCCGGTACCCACCAGCGCGCTGTGGCGGTTTTTGTAAAAAGTTGCCGCTGGTGTGTAGCTTTGCAATTCAACCAGCGGCCTGACATGACCAGATTCAACAGCAAACGGGTTGCTGGCAGTTTGCGGTCCATCGACGTGAAATATCTGCACAACAGGCATGCCTTTGGCCACACAGCCGTCAATCAAAGCGTTTTGCGCCGCCAAGTAAGCAGGCAAGTCGTGGTCGGTAAAGTAAGGCCGCTGGCGAAAAGACTCTTGCGCGTCAATCACTAAAAAACAAGTTTTCATAAATGTAGCTCCTTGGGTTAAAAGCCATATCTTCAGATTTAAAAGTTGCTTTAGCCATTCACGTGTGGACAAAAGTCGATCAAATCAAGACATATTTAAGCGAGCTACACACTAGTTTCACACAGGCACTTTAATCTTGACGGCAGTCATTGTTTCTTCAAAAGTAACCCGGTCGAATGACGCAGTTGCCGTGACCGCTTATTTGAATTGCTTACTATTAAAGTAATAGCTGCTTACGCACATATATATTGGGCTAGAAGCCTAAAACATGGCTAAAAATGGCCTGAAAACGCATTTTCACGCTTCCAGTCGGTCAAAAAATGAACTTTGACCTGAAATACAGCCATTTTTAGGTGCTAAAAACGCTTATAGCGCAATAGATACAGGCGTAAGCAGCTCCTAAAAACATAGTAAAGTTAATTCGATTCAAACAAAGAACTGTTCTTAAATTAAGAGACGAGTTCGGCTAACCCACAGGGCGTTGATCTCGCTGGCCTTCAACCCACCAAAACTCGTGTTGTCTTTAACGTAAGAGGTAACACCCATGACAGCTGCTGTAGACCCAACTCGTCCTGCAACCGTAACGCTTAAGCTGGGCGAAGGAGCTCGTGAGCGTTTGAAGTTGTTGGCAGAGGCAAAGCGCCGCTCGGCTCATTATTTGATGAAAGAAGTCATTGAGCGCTATCTTGACCAAGAAGAGGCACAGCAAGCCATTTTGAAAAGCGTCGACGCTAAAGTTGCCAACTTTGAGGCCAACGGTAAGCACATCACTTTGGATGAAGTCAAATCTTGGGCCGGCGTACTTGCGCATGACCGCAAAGCTCAGCTGCTTACATGGCACGCATAAAGTTAGCTAACGCAGCCCGAGCAGATCTTCACAGTCTTTGCGACTTTTTAGCCCAATTTGACCTGGAAGTGGCCGACCGAGGCAACGCCGCCATCCTTGCTGGTTTGGAATACATCGAACATCATCCCAACAGCGGCGCCCTACCAGACGACAGGCCAGGTGTGCGCAAGTCAGTCGTCGCGTTTGGTGCGAGTGGGTAATTGATCTTTTACAAGCGTTACGAGGCGATAGACACCAACCTCATCGCCAGAACTGTCCATCAAAAAGAATGGTGTGACGCTAAAAGTATCGGCGCTGAGTTGTTGAGTTAGCGCAGATAGAGCCGGATGCGTGGTGCAATTACCTTGTTTTGGTTGGTATCTTCACTACCTAATTCATAGCTGCTTACGCCCATATTTATTAGGTTGGAGGCTTAAAACATCCGAAAAATGACCTGAAAAGGCATTATGAAGCATCAAAGTGGTCAAAGCTAGGTCAAAAAATGACTTGAGACCTGAAAAACAGTTGATTTAGGGTATCGAAAGTGCCTCTAGACTAATAGATATGTGCACAAGCAGCTCCTGAATTAGTAGTGAATTCGGACATCTAAGGTCAAGCTGTTAGAGCGCACAGTGGTTCAAAGCAATTCAATACCAACGAGTTTTTCAGGGTTCGGGCTATAGTTAAAACGTGGTGAGCTTCCAAATACAGCGGAGTTTGCAGCTTACTTATCAAAACCAGCTTGTCAGGTTTCACGGATTTTTGTTGCAGGTAAATAAACAGCAAATGCCTTGAAACTCATTAGGCAAGCTATTTCAGGAGATTCTGATGTTCAGAACATGTTGAATAGCCATTTTTATACCGCAGTATTTGCGTTGAACATCACATTAGGCCCATAAACAAAACTATGCGAATTCTTGTTGCTTTCATGTTTGCGTTATCTTCAATAACGGTGCTAGCCGAAGAAACCATTTGCTCAACACAAATAATTCCAGGGTATTCAAGTATCCCTAGAGTAGCAAAACCACCGCCAAAAATAATTAAGCAGCTTGCTGCAAAGCGTCTCTATATTGTCGTCAAGCAATCGCAAGACTGGGTTCTTGTTCGAGAGCAAACGCTGCAACTATGGGCAGAGAGGAAAAAGTTTGGCGACGCTAACACCTGCCCTATCGAAAGTGCGACCATTAAAAATAACGGGGTAAGTTCCAGGCCATATCGTTCAAGAGCGTCGCCGCAAACTCCGTCAGGTTCGTCTTGTTCATGTGGTTCAGGTAATGTATGTCATGGGCCACGTGGCGGCCGCTATTGTGTTTCACCAAACGGTTCAAAACGTTATGGCGTATAGGCTTTACCCTTCGTTCGAGCTGACCCGCTCCGGCAAACCGCAGTTGCCCTCCACTTCATTCTGGGTCAATTGCGGTTTGCCTCCGCGGGTGGCTCACTCAAACTTTAGGTTCTTTAAAAAGTAAGGGTTCACATAAGAAGAATAATTGGAGCCACAAGTTAAATGTGGTTTAAAACCAGGCACTGCGATAGAGCCATGCGACCGGGCTTCGGGGTGAAAGGCGCGCGGTTGCAGCGTTGAAATTCAAAACAAAAAATGACCGAGCGAAAGCTCGACACATTTTTCACCCCCGCGTGTGATTTCACCCCAAAACCGCAGCGCATGGCGCAGTCGCCGGGCGGTGGTCTTACCGTAAAAAGCGCCTGTGCACAGATGGATCCCGGATCGCGGCCCGGAATGACAGCAATACGAACCGATGCCAAGGAAGCAGTTTTAAGGCGCGGGCAGCTGCGTTTCGCGTGCAAGCGCATGCAGATGGTTGACCAGTTGTTCGAGCAAATGCCGGGTGCGCTCGTCGCTGATGCCGGTAAAGCTGTGCTGCACCACAGCGGTTAAATTGTCACGATGGATGTTTTGCATGGGTCAACTTCACTTTTACGTTAACAAATTACGTTAAGAAATCACGTTAAAATTCAGCAATAATCGATTAAAAAAACAAGAGAAAAAACCACATGGCACGCAAATCAGCACTCTCCATCGTCTCGCCCAGCACGGGCATTGCTCAAGACGGCCTGTCACGCACCTCTGTGGTGTACGAGCGCCTGCGGCAAGACCTGCTGCACGGCGACCTGAAGGCGGGCGACAAACTGGCTGTTGCCAGCCTGAGCCAGCGCTATGCTTTTGGTGCCAGCCCGGTGCGTGAGGCGCTCAGCCGTTTGTCGGCCGAAGGGCTGGTTGAGCAGATCGACCAGCGCGGTTTTCGCGCCGCAGCGCTCGACTTTGCCGAACTGCCAGTGCTGACCCAAACCCGCTGCGAGCTTGAAAGCCTGGCGCTGCGCCAGTCGATAGCCCTGAGAAACAAAGCCTGGGAAGACGCGCTGGTCGTCATCATTCACCACCTGGCCAAAACACCCCGTTCGCTGTCTCCTGACAGCTATGTGCGCAACCCGGTGTGGGAGGACTTGCATGCCCAGTTTCATAGCGCCCTGATCGCCAACTGCCCGTCGCGCTGGCTGCGGCAGTTTTGCAGCACCCTGACCGGCGAGGCCTTTCGCTTCAGGCAGGTGGCTGCGTCTAAAAGCTATGCCAAACGCGATGAACATGCCGAGCACCTGGCGCTGTTTCAGGCCAGCATTGAAGGCAACGCAGACCAGGCCGTGCAATTGCTGCAAGCGCATTACCAGCGTACGTCGGTGTTGACCAGCCAGGCTGCGGCATAGCATCAGGCTGCATTGGCAACAGTGTTGCGCAGCACGCCAATGCCCTCTATGTCAATTTCAATCACGTCGCCGTCTTTCATCCACACCGGCGGTTTGCGCGCATAACCCACCCCGGCAGGTGTGCCCATAACAATCACGTCGCCGGGCTCCAGCGTCATGCAGGCCGACATCATGGCAATGGTGGGTGCCACATGAAACACCATGTCCGTGGTCGATGCGCTTTGCATCACTTTGCCGTTCAGCCTTGACTCAATGTGCAGCCCCACGCAGCCTGGCGGCAGCTCGTCGGCTGTGACCAGGTGTGGGCCAAAACCCCCGGTCTGGTCAAAGTTTTTGCCGACGGTCCATTGCGTGGTTTTGCGCTGGTAGTCCCGGAAGGTGGCATCGTTGAAGCAGGCATAGGCAAACACGTGACTCAAAGCATCGGCCTCTGACACATTGCGCGCGGTTTTGCCAATCACCAGCGCCAGCTCGGCTTCGTAGTCCAGCGAGGTTGAAATCGCCGGAATGGGTATCGCATCGCCATGCGCTGCCAGCGACGACGGGCCGCGAAAAAAGATCGTCGGGTAGTCGGCCACGGTGTTGCCACCTTCTGCTGCGTGGTCGTGGTAGTTGACACCCAGGCAAATGATTTTGCTGGGGCGCGGGATGCAGGGCAGCAGTTTGAGCTGAGCGATTGGCATTGCCTGAGCCGTTGCAGCGCGCGCTGCAACG
>JANYGP010000069.1 GCA_025362315.1 Polaromonas sp. | reverse complement strand
ATGACGCTTGGCTTCAATGTACTTGGCCGCGCAATCGTCAAAGGTTAAAGCTGCTCGTTCAGCCTGGCGAATAGCAATTGCAGGTGCTGGACGTCCAGCCAGCAATTGCGGCAACACAAGCGCCAACTGGGCTCTGGCTTCAAGAAGACTGGTCTGGGGATAGCTGGCAAACTGGTGCAGGCTTTCCTTGCCATTGGATTTGTAGAAACGAGTTTGCCAGTACTTGAATCCGGTGGGGGTGATTCGAAGGTACAACTGGCCACCACATCCAATGCGGTAGTCACGATCACGCGGCTTGGCAGAGCGCAACTGGCGGTCGGTGGTAAAGGCTAATTTGGGCATGGCGGAACACTTATGGGTACCCACAAATGTACCCGCAAAAACCAGGGTCAGGGATGAAGTCGGTTGAACGAGCTTGAACTGCTTTATTTTTTAGTTCAATTTAATCAACGTCTTACGTTGATCCAAAATACTTATTTGGATTGGTCTGAACTGCAGGTATGGGGACACAGCTTCCGCCAGATGACAAAACATGGCTCCGCTAGGAGCCTTTTCTTTGCCATTTATCCTTCTTTTTTTGATCTAAACGCAAACTTGTCATCTTTTGATTTTTTATACGCCGATCAGACAATATATCAGAGCATAAGGATTTCAGAGCTTGGCGGATACCAAGCTTTTTTCGTACAGCCAGCGGCAATGAAATTGATTGTTGCTTGAACTGCTTGGCGGGCAACTGCGCGCCATTGAAATCAAACACTCCAAAGCGCCCAAAGTAGGCAGGGGCTTTGCCGAGGCACTGGGCGTTGACAGTGGCTTTGTCATCGCGCCAGTTGATTCAGCCTACCCCATGGCGGCACGCGCCAAAGTGCTGCTGTCGCTATTTGCGGAAATTTGGCGTGAATGGTCATGATGCGTTCAAACCTACCCACCTGCACCTGCACACCCACGCCTTTCACGGCTGCTGCTTATCAATCGGGTGTTTTTAACAGCCTGAACGCACCGCCCTCATGCAGCGTCAGTGCCAACACAGCGCCCTCAGAATCGCGCTCAAACTGAATTTCAATGTTGGGCGCTTCGTAAGCAAACCGGTCTGCGCGCTCTGGCAGGGGAAACACGGGCTGGCTTGGCCAGTTGCTGCTTCTGACCGTCAACTGGCCTGCGATTTGCCTCACGTCAAAATCAATGTCGCGCCCCAGGCTGCGCTTGAGCAAGTAGCGGCCAACATACTGCCTGGCAACGTCTTCTCTAACAACGGCCTGGGTGGGTGCCACATCATTTGTTTTGACCGCTGTAAAACTGCCACCGCCTTGCGAATAGCTCACGCTTGCCAAAGTGCCATCCACACGGCTGAAAACATATTGCACGCCCACACCCGGGTCAACAAAAGTATCGGTACCGGCAGGCAACAGCGCCCGGTAACCACTGCCGGTGATGCGCCTGTAGAGTTGCGCGTCTTGCACCACAAATGCCACGCGAAAGTTTTTGTCAATGCGGTAGAACCCGCCGTAGTCGTTGATGCCTTCAACTCCTGCGTTGGCAGGCTGCGCAGGTGGCGGATAAATGCCTGCCATCAACCGGTTTTGCATCGTGCCAACGGGCGCATGCGCGTTGCTAGCCAAGGCAACAACACTCTCCTGTGCGCTGGGTGAAATCGTCCACTGCGCTGAATAGCCGCCCGTCAAGCCGTTGTGCGAATAGCTTCGCTGATCTGCAGGCCCATGGATAAAAACAGCGTAGCCAATCTGTAAAAACCCGAACCTGCCCATTGGCGTCAGCATCCGTTGACCGGCTGGGCCCAACGGCCCGGCAGCGCCTGCCATCATCGCGCGGCTGAAAATCAGCATGTCACTGACGGTTGAACGCAGCGCCCCAGCCCCCGCCATGGCCTGGAAATCCCAGCCGCTCACCTGGGCCCGGTTGTTGTAGCCCTGAGCAAGACGGCTCGCCTTGCTGCCCAGTACCTGCACGGTATCAATCATGCCCAAAGGTTGGGTAATGCGTTCGCTGACCAGATCCGCCCAGGAAGTGTTGTAGCGACGGGCGAGTAATTCCCCCACCAGCCCCACGCCGAAATTGCTGTAACTTGCGGCGCAGGGCGCTAAAGACGTGAGCTGCAAGCGGCTTAAATCTTGCCACAAGTCAGCGCGGGTGTAACTTGCATAAGGGTTGGCCGCATCCATCGATGCCACCAGCCCAGCGGGCAGGCGCGGCAAACACGAGCTGTGGGTAATCAGTTGGCGCAGCGTGACTGCAGCCGTTGCAGATGATTGAAAATTCACTGTGCCTGCCAGCAGCTTGCCCAGCGAATCATCCAGGGCGAGGTCGCCCTTTTCAACAGCCTGAGCCAGCAGCAGGCCCGTGAACACCTTGGTGATGGAGCCAATTTCAAACAGCTGCTCTCCATCCATTGCGGCAGGCACGGACCCGGTCGAGCCATCTACAGCGGTTACTACAGCTGCATTCTTGCCAGTTCGCTTGAGAAATGCTGTCTGCAGCACGCCTGCCCGCACAACGCCAACGGCCACTGCGCCTTGCTCATCTCCGAGTGCAACCGTTGCCAGCTTGACGGGGTCTGAAAAATCCAGCGGCTGGGCATTTGCAACCCGGTTCACACAGGTCAGCAGCAGCACCGCAACGACACAGGCCACGCCGCGCCGCAATTGCCGCAAAACCGCTGATTTACAATCAAACGGACAGTCAGCCAAGCCGGTAATTTGCACCTCAGATCGTTCGATTTTTGTCACTCTGCGTCCTTGGTAAGGTCAAACTCGCTGCCAGGCCAATCGACAAGAAAGCAGCCAACTCATGTCCCAGGATGGAATCCGCCCAATGTACCCCACGCACCTGCGCACCCACACTTACCACGGCCTGGCTCCTGGCCCGGCGCTGCTGGTGCTGGGTGCGGTGCATGGCAACGAGGTGTGCGGCACGCATGCCATTGGGCAGCTGCTGCAAGATTTTGACAATGGCGTGATCAATATCGAACGTGGTGCGGTGACGTTTGTGCCCATCACCAACCCGCTGGCACACCAGCACAAGCGGCGCTTTGGCGACCGCAACCTGAACCGCAACATGGCGCCGAGCGCCATCCCGCAAGACTTTGAAGACCGCATTGCCAACGCGCTCTGCCCGCTGCTGGACGCGCACGACGTGCTGCTGGACTTGCATTCGTTTCACACCGGCGGTGCGCCGTTTGTGATGATTGGCCCGCAGAACAACACGGGCACGCTGGAGCCGTTTGCGCTGGCTGATGAAGAGATGCAGCTGGCATTGCACACGGGCGCGCCGCGCATCGTTGAGGGCTGGCTGGACACTTACGCGCGTGGCGTGCAGCGGCGAGCGGCGAATGTTGAGGCCGCCAACAGCCGCTCACAAACGCTGGTGACCAACCCGAACTACGGCGTCGGCACGACTGAGTACATGCGTTCGCGCGGTGGCTACGCAGTCACGCTGGAATGTGGCCAGCATGATGACCCGGCCGGCGTGGGTGTGGCGCGCCATGCGATTTTGCAAACGCTGGGTTTGTTGGGGATTGCGTCTGGTAAGCCTGCGCCCGTGGCAGGTCAGCTTGAGATCTTGCGGCTGATTGAAGTGACGGACAAAGCGCATGCTGGCGATACTTTTGTGCGTGAGTGGCGCAGCTTTGATGCGGTCAAGTCAGGTGATGTGATCGGCACGCGGCATACGGGGGTTGAAGTGCGCGCGCAAGGTGATGGTTTTGTGGTGTTTCCCAACCCGCGGGGTGAAGTCGGGCAAGAATGGTTTTACTTTGCCCAAAAGCGAATGTAGAACATAAAAAAGGGCAATTTCAGGCATCAAATAGGCCTGTAGCTCACGTAATACTTGCGCAAGCAGCTCCTGAAATAGTAGCAATTACTATTTTGTAAATTATCTAAACAGGGATGCAACTTTGCGGTTTGAAATACAGCTGCTCGTTTTTACGCGCATAGCCCAACGGGTTGGCCACCACGCGGCAACCACCAGCCACATAGTCCACCGGGCAGTGCAAATGCCCGTGCAACCACAGCTGCGCTTTGGGCAGCAAATCATCCAGCGCATTGCAAAACCCGGCGGTGCCTGCGTTCACACCGTAACGTGGGTCAGCACTGAGCAAGCTGGGTGCAAAGTGCGTCACCACCACCGTTTTACCGTCAAAAGGCGTTGCCAATTCGCGCAGTAGCCATGCCTGGTTTTGCAGGCCCAGCTCGCGGATGGCCTCAGCCATCATGGGCTGCCCATGGCGCAGGGCGTGGTGGCGTTTTAAGGCGTGGTTGGCAGCGCGAAAGGCCTTGTCACGCGCTACCAGTTGCTGGCCTACAGTGACAGGATTGGTGACAGCCCGTAAAGACGTAACCGAATCAAAGTCTGTCCAGAGCGTGCAGCCGACAAAGCGAACGCCTTTCAGACTGACTGTCTCACGCTCCAGCCAGATGATGCCCAGCTTCTCGCAGCTGCTGCGCAATCTGGCATGCGCCTCATCAAAATCCTGGCCGTCGTATTCATGGTTTCCAGGCACAAACACCACCGGGCAAGGCCAGTTGGCAAAACGCTGCAAACCAAAGTCCGCAATGCCCAAGCGAGTCAGGGAAGACTCGTTTTGATACGACCCAATATCCCCGGCCAGCACCAGCACATCAGAGTCGATTGCATGGTGCGGCACAAAGTGCGGATTGGACTCCAGATGCAGGTCAGAAAGAAGTTGAATTTTCACATGCTGATTGTGGCCGATGCGGTACCAGCCATCAGGTTATGCATTTTTTGCATTGATAAAACGCGCTGCTCACCTTGTGTAATAAGGGAAAACCCGTATATTCAATCCACCCCAACTTTTCAGCGCCCAAAACGCGCAAAGCCATGTCCACATTGCTCAAACAACTTGCCAGCTATATCAGCACTGACACTGCTCCCCAAGCCACTCCAGCCCCAAACGTAGCGCAAGACCTGCTGGAACGCGCAGAGCTTGAAGCTGGCCGTAACCCTGCTGATGCAGCCCAATTGCGCGAAGCAGCACGTGCATTTTTAAGCGTCGTTCGCTGATACCAAAACGGCATCGAACACTCTAACGGCGTCGTGGTGGTTAGCCAACCAACAACTGCCTAAAGCTTGACGCCAGCGCCCTTGACCGTTGGCCCGAGCACCGCGACCTGATCTTTTACAAAGCTATTGAAGCCTGCTGTGCTGGTGGCACTTGAGGTGATGCCCAAGTCAATGAACCGGCTTTTGATCTCTGGCAGGCTCAGGACTTCGTTGCACGCTGCGTTCAAGCGCGCAACAACATCTGGCGGCAATTTGGCTGGGCCTGACAAGCCAAAAAAGTTCTCCAGCACCAGCTTGGGCTGCTTCAGCTCAACGACCGTTGGCACATCTGGCATCAACGGCGAGCGAACAGTCGACGTGACTGCGATCGGCAACAACTGCCCGCTTTTAAAAAACGGCACGTAAGCCGTGATCACGTCAATACCTACCGGAATCACACCCCCAATCAAGTCAGTCGTCATCGGTGCGCCGCCCCGGTACGGCACATGCTGCATGTTGATACCGAGCTGTTTTTTGATCAGTTCGCCGTGAATGTGCCCCACTGAGCCTGGCCCGCCAGAGCCAAAGTCAAGCCGGCCTGATTTGCGTGCATTGGCCTCCAGCTCGGCCATGCTGCTGATGCCAGCTTTAGGGTTGGCCATGATGACCAGCGGCGCAGAGCCCAGCAGGCTGATGTGGGTGAATGCCTCTACTGGGTCATAGGGCAATTTGTCGAGCGTGAAAGGCCCGAGCGCTATCGGCGTGGTGTTGGACAACATCAGGGTGTAGCCGTCTGCTGCGCTTTGCGCTACAAATGACCCGCCAATCGTGCCGCCTGCGCCGGGCTTGTTGTCCACCACCACTGGCTGGCCCAATTTTTTGGTCAGCTGCTCGGCCAGCAGCCGCGCCACAGCATCGCTGGCACCACCGGGTGGAAAGGTGACGATGATTTTGATGGCTTTGTCAGGCCAGGCAGCGAACGCTGGGAGCGCGAAAGCTGCAGCGCTTACGGCAGCAGTTGAAGCGACCCATTGCAGGGCAGAGCGACGTGAAATGGTCAAGGCGGCGTTTGTCATGAATGTTTCCTGATAAAGATAGCAACCACGCCACTGTAAGGTTAGCTGGTGAGCAAGCCAATTGCTGAAAGCTTATACCGGCCATATCGCTGTCATCACATAAACTTCACCGAAGCACCAAACATGTGCATCCATAGCGTGATAGGCCTTTTTTCATGACTCGAGCCAGCGATCCGTTTGACACTTACCTCTTGAGAGTCTTCAGCATGCTGATGGACGAACGCAGCGTGTCACGTGCCGCGGCCAGGCTTGACCAGTCGCAGCCCGCCGTGTCCGCTGCGCTGAAACGCCTGCGGGACATACTGGGCGACCCGCTTCTCGTCAAAGACAAGCAGCGCATGGTGCCTACCGAGCGCGCTTTGCAACTTGAAGCGTCCGTGCGCATTGTGCTGGGCGGCATTGACAGCCTACTGGCTCCGACCGCAGAGTTTGACCCGGCGACAACCAAGCTGGTTTTTCGCGTTGGCACACCTGACTATCTGGCGCCACCGCTGATGGCCAACCTGGTGAGCTACCTGCGCTTGACAGCGCCCAGAGCTCGACTGGTGCTACAACCCCTGGGCAACGACTACGACTATGAAGCAGCGCTGGCCAACGGCGAGCTGGACGTGGTGATTGGCAACTGGCCCCAGCCGCCCGAACACCTGCGCATGACGATATTGCTGGAAGACGAGGTGGTGTGCCTGGTTTGCCGTGACCACCCGTGCGCTGGATCACACTTGACTGTTGCCGACTATTTGAACGGCGCGCACATCGTGCCGCTGACGTACAGCGTGATGCAGCGCGGCGTGGTCGAGTCCCACATGGCCGCGCTACGCCTGCACCGCGAAGCCACTGTCACCGTGCCCTACTTCAGCATGGCACCAAGTTTGTTGCCCGGCACAGATTTGATTTTTACCACCAGCCGGCATTTCGCCGAGCACCATGCCAGAGCGCTGCCACTGGCCATCCTCAAGCCGCCAATTGACTTTCCTGTCATGCGTTTTTATCAGCTGTGGCACAACCGATGTCAACAATCGCAAAGCCACGCCTGGCTGCGCTCGGTGCTGTCGGCCGTGGCACGAACGGCGGATGCGACGCAGGGCTTTCGAGCAGCCCGGATCAGTTCTGTCAAAACTGACTTACTACATAAATAATAGCTGTTAGCACCCATATTTATTGGGCTACGACTTGTTTTTACAAAAAAAATTCTACCCTAAACCAGGGGGTTGACTATTTTCAGCGCCTTGAATCGCCCAAAGTCGCGGTCAGCGGTCCACAGCACAGCTACTCCATTTTCCAGGCAGATGGCAGCAATGCGTGCATCGTGAAACTGCCCGCCTTTCAATTTGGCCTTGCGGCTGATGTCTGACAACACCGCAACATGCTGCTGCCCGCTGTGCAGGACGCTGGCCTGCGGGGAAGCCAGCCATGCACCAATCTGTGCCAGGGCCTGATCCGCCGTGCTGGCGGGTGCAAATACATTCGGGTTGGTGACAACTGAGAGAAATTCATGCAAACAACTCACCGGGATGCCCCACGGTTGCGCGCCTTCGGCCAAGGTCACCATGCACGTTGCCGCCTCGTCGTGGAACTCACTGTCCTCCCGATGCGCGTACACCAGGATGTTTGAGTCCACTGCAATCATGCCGCGCTTTTTGTCTTGCGCTGGCGCACCCTGTCAATCACATGCTTTTCTTCAAGCTCCTGCCAACGCGACGGCTCAGTCATCAAAGCGCCTTTACCGCCCACACTCATCTTCTTGAGCTTGAAAGCAGACCTGGCTTTGACCTGCGAGTCGCTGATCACACGCCGCAAGCCCTCTTCAATCAATGCCCGCAAGGTGGTCTGGCTGCGCTGCGCCAGCTCTTTTGCAGACTTGAAAAGGGGGTCAGACATTTCAATGGTGGTTTTCATAAAGCTGCCCATATCATCAGTATGGGTGTATTGTAATGAATTGAGCAGTTGACCGCACAGTTTTTAGCTAAATCGTAAAAGCTGACTTCGCCGCTATGGGTTTAGCCACTGCATGGCACATTTGCTGTCATTCGTTTTGTCAGCCCATACAAACAGAGCCCGCCGCTGACCAGCGGTGTGCAGGTGCAGCCATTCGAGCTGATGCACGCACACATTCAGTACTGCAAAATTTGCTTCGGCTGCCTGCAGCTCTGCCCATTCATGCTCGCGCCCCTCCAGCCCGGCTGGCAAACCGCTTGACGCGACCGGGCTGGCCGAGCCCGGCTGCGCACCCAAAAAGCAGCGCAGTGAGCTGGGCCTGCTGCCTTTAAAGCGCTGCTGACTGACTGCGTCATTGATATGCAAGTGTGCAGTGCCATTCATGCGCAGCTGGGTTTTGCGCGCCGCATCGTAAAACGTCAGGGCCACACGGTTGTCGGCTTGCAATTGCAAAAGCTTGGCACTGCGTGTGTCGGTGTGAAAAGTCAAGGTGCGGGTTGGCAGGTCGAATGCGCGCAGCACCAACACCCGCGCCTCGGGGCCGCTGGGCGACTGCGTAGCGAGTACGGGCGTATGAAATGCCGAGCGCCGGTCGTGCACGCCGCGCCCCACCATTTGACAGGCAAATTTCAGTGTGCCAGCAAGGTCGTTGTGATGGTCTGAAAACGGCTCGACTTTGGGACGCTCTGCACTGGAGAGCATGACGTTTGGAAGGTCGATGATTAGAGGTTCAGCTCCATGATGCAGGCTGGCTTCGAAGTTGGACATAGGTTTCGAGGTGAGAGTTGACACAAGATTTGGCAAAAGATAAGCGAGTGATTGGGAAATAGAGCCAGCCTGGCCTTACACCTCAGCGGGCGCATGGTACCTGCTTGGCGGTTTAATATGGTTTTCATTCAAGAATGCGCCATGTTGACCCATATCAGTGACCTTATCACCGCAGCCAACGTTGGCATCATGCTGTTTTTTTCAGTGGCTGTGGCACCCACCATTTTTATGGTCCTGCCGCCTGAATGGTCTGCGGCTTACGTGCGCAAGTTTTTTCCCAAATACTTTTTGTTTTTGGGGATTACCAGCGCCATCGCAGCTGGCTTGCACAACGCGCCTGTTGTGCAAATGACACTGGCCGCATGTGCCATTGTTTTCTTTTTCAGCGTGTTCTGGTTGACACCGCGCATCAATCTGGCACGGGACGAAAGACAGGAGAAACGCTTCAAACTGCTGCACTACACAAGCGTGGGTTTGAACCTTGTTCAATTGGCTGTTTTTATGTGGGTGCTGATTCGCAGCGCAATGGCTGCTTGAGACTTGAGCCCGCTGCCTGCGGGCAGTCATTTAAGTCAATACACGCTGTTTTCAAGCATTAAATACCTCTATAGCCCAGATAAATAGGGCGTATACAGCTCCTGAATAAATAGCACTACGCTTTCACCAGCGACGCAAACGTCTTGCGAAACTTGGCGACCTTCGGCCCTGCAACTGCCACGCAATAGCCCTGATTCGGGTTGTTCTCAAAATAGTCCTGGTGATACGCCTCTGCTGGCCAGTAGTTGGCGAGCGGCACAACTTCGGTCACGATGGCGCTGCTGAACAGCTTGTCCTGGCTCATGCGCGTGATCATGTCGTTGGCTGTCTGCTTTTGCTCATCACTGGCGTAGTAAATGCCGCTGCGGTACTGGGTGCCGCTGTCGTTGCCCTGGCGGTTCAGGGTGGTGGCGTCGTGCACGACAAAAAAGATTTCAAGGATCTGATTCAGGCTGATCTGCTCGGGGTCGTATTGCAGTTTGACGACTTCGTTGCAGCCGGTGCGGCCAGTGCAGACATCCTCGTAGCTCGGGCGATTCACCTGGCCATTGCTGTAGCCAGACTCGACGTCTGTGATGCCGCGTACTTTGACAAAAACCGCCTCGGTACACCAAAAGCAGCCGCCGCCCAGAGTAATGGTTTGAACTTGACTCATATGCTTATTTCCTGATGTGTTGTATGGTTTGGGTAGCAGCTGCCGATTCTTGGAACATTCGATATACTTGAAGCCTAAAGCATTTTCAACCAGCACCCTGCAGCGTACCCAAAGAACACATTCTTTATGAAAACCAATGTCAAAGCCAGATTCAAGTGGGAAGACCCTTTCATGCTGGAGGACCAACTGACAGATGACGAGCGTGCCATACAGGACGCCGCCCATCAGTTTTGCCAGGACAAGCTGCAAACCCGGGTGCTGATGGCGGCGCGGCATGAAAAGTTTGACCGCGAGATCATGAACGAAGCGGGCGCGATGGGTTTCTTGGGCTCCAGCATTGAAGGCTTTGGCTGCGCGGGCCTGAGCTACGTCGCTTACGGCTTGATTGCCCGTGAAGTCGAGCGGGTTGACAGCGGCTACCGCAGCGCCATCAGCGTGCAGTCGTCACTGGTCATGCACCCGATCAATGCCTACGGCAACGAGGCGCAAAAACAAAAATTCCTGCCCAAGCTGGCCACTGGCGAGTGGGTTGGCTGCTTTGGCTTGACCGAGCCAAACCATGGCTCGGACCCGGCCAGTATGCTGAGCCGCGCCAAGCCAACCACACGCGATGGTGTGGACGGCTTCATCATGAACGGCGCAAAAATGTGGATTACCAATTCACCGATTGCCGATGTGTTTGTGGTGTGGGCCAAATTGACTGATCCCGATGGCAACACCGGCGGCCAGGAAAGCATTCGCGGCTTCATTCTTGAAAAAACCATGCCCGGCCTGACCGCGCCAAAAATTGAAGGCAAGATGAGCCTTCGCGCATCGATTACCGGCGAGATCGTGATGGACAACGTGTTTGTGCCTGAAGCCAACTTGCTGCCGAATGTCAGTGGTTTGAAGGGCCCGTTTGGCTGCCTGAACAAGGCGCGTTACGGCATTGCCTGGGGCGCGCTGGGCGCGGCTGAAGACTGCTGGCACCGCGCCCGGCAATACACGATGGACCGCGTGCAGTTTGGCCGCCCGCTGGCGCAAAACCAGCTGATTCAAAAAAAGCTGGCCGACATGCAAACTGAAATCGCTCTGGGCCTGCAAGGCTGCCTGCGGGTGGGCCGCCTGATGGATGAAGGCAAGGACGTGCCCGAGATGATCAGTTTGATCAAACGCAACAGCTGCGGCAAGGCGCTAGACGTCGCCCGCATGGCGCGCGACATGCACGGCGGCAATGGCATTCATGACGAGTACCACGTGATTCGCCACATGATCAATCTGGAAACTGTGAACACCTATGAAGGCACACACGATGTGCACGCGCTGATTTTGGGCCGGGCACAAACCGGGCTGCAGGCTTTTTACTGATCTCGCAGGTGGTCAAGATTTCACTGCCAAAAAGTGAACAAGCCCATATAAGTATGGCGCTAAATGCTATAAAAAACAGAGCGTAATTCCATTAAATCTGGTAACGGAGCTTGTTTTGAGTTGACGCCGTTGCTGCAAAAAGCTACATTACTAACCAGTCAGTCAGTAATTATGTCGCTTTCGAAATTGTTTTGCCCCATCAACGCAGCGCTTACCGTCAAACGTGAACGGCGCAAGGACGCGCGCCCAGGTGAACTGCTGGACGCTGCGCTGGATTTGTTTGTTGAAAAAGGCTTTGCAGCAACCCGCGCTGAAGAGGTGGCAGCCCGCGCTGGCGTGTCCAAAGGCACGCTGTTTTTGTATTTTCAGAGCAAGGAAGATCTGCTCAAGGCGGTTGTTCGCCAGAACATCTCAGGACACTTCAAAGAGTGGAATGAAACCTTTGAAAACTTCACTGGCACCAGCGCTGAAATGGTCAGTCTGTGCATGCATGAATGGTGGCGGCGCGTGGGTGCCACGCGGGCATCGGGCATTGAAAAGCTGATGCTGAGCGAGGCTGGCAACTTTCCGGACATTGCGGCTTTTTACCACCAGGAAGTGGTGGAGCCCGGCCAGTCGCTGGTGCGCCGCATGCTCCAGCGCGGCATTGACCGGGGTGAATTCAAGCCGATGGATCTGGACTACGCTGTCTTCAGCATCATCTCTCCTATGATTTTTCTGATGCTGGCCAAACATTCGGCCACGACATGTGTCAGCGATGTGGCTTGCATGGTGCCTGAAAAATACATCGCCGCGCAGCTGCAGACTATTTTGTACGGCATGAGCCATGCGCCCATGCCGGGTGCACCCAAGCTCAAGCCGGACAAAAAAATCCGCAACGACAACGAAACCAGGGCAATCAGAGAATCAAAGGAAAGCAAGGAAAGCAAGGCATGAGTTTGAGCAAAAAAAACGGGCTGAAGTGGTTCATCGTCGTGCTTGTTCTGGCAGTTTTGGCAGGTGGCGTGCTGCGCGTGCTGTCGCAGCGCAAGGCGCAGCAGGAAGCTCTGGCGGCGGCAACCGCAGCCAAGGCAGCCGTGCCGGTCGAGCTGGCAAGCACTGATGTGGCGCAAGCAAAAATGCTGGATATTTCACAGGGCCTGGCTGTTTCAGGTTCACTCAAGGCTGTCAATTCAGCCCTTGTCAAAGCCCGTGCATCAGGTGAACTGAAAGGCCTGACAGTGCGTGAGGGTGACTTTGTCAAGGCTGGGCAAATCATTGCGCGCATTGATGCCAGTGAAAACCAGGCCCGTGTCAGGCAGGCCAAAGAGCAAGCTGAATCCAGCAGTGCACAGGTTGATATTGCCAAGCGGCAGTATGACAACAACAAGGCTTTGGTAGACCAGGGCTTTATCTCTGCAACAGCACTGGACACCTCGCTGGCCAACCTCAATGCGGCCAAGGCAACCTTCAGGGCGGCCCAGGCAGCAACTGATGTGGCAACAAAATCAGTGGATGACACGCTTTTGAAAGCGCCAATTTCGGGCCAGGTGTCGCAGCGACTGGCGCAGCCTGGCGAGCGCGTTGGCATGGACGCCAAAATCATCGAAATTGTCGATTTGAGCCGCCTCGAGCTGGAAGCCACCTTAAGCGCGTCGGACTCGACACGCATCCAGGTTGGGCAAAGCGCGCAGCTGCAAATTGAAGGCAGCTCCCAAAGCGTCGCCGCCAAAGTAGCGCGGATCAACCCAAGCGCGCAGGCGGGCAGCCGCAGCGTGCTGGCTTACCTGAGCCTTGACAATGCCCAGCCCGGTGCCATGCCGCTGCGCCAGGGCCTGTTTGCGCAGGGCACGATTGGCACGGTGCAGTCGTCGCTGCTCGCTGTGCCGCTGAGCAGTGTGCGCACTGACAGGCCAGCGCCTTATGTTCTGACCATTGACAACGGCCGCGTGGTGTACCGCCCGGTTGAACTGGGCGTGCGCGCCAACATCAATGGTTCAGATGTGGTGGCCGTCAAGGGGCTGACTGACCAGGTGGTGGTCATTCTGGGAAACATCGGGACCTTGCGCGAAGGCACTGCGGTGAAATTCACACAAGTCGGTACGGCTTCGGAGTCCGCGTCGTCCAAAGCACCCTAAAGAATCCAGAGACAAAAAACTACCATGTGGTTTACCCAAGTCAGTCTTAAAAATCCGGTGTTTGCCACCATGATGATGCTGGCCATCGTCGTGTTGGGGCTTTTTTCATACCAGCGGATGCAGGTGGATCAGTTCCCCAACATTGACTTGCCTGTTGTTGTGGTGACGGCTGATTACCCGGGCGCGTCGCCAGAAATTGTCGAAGGCGAAGTCACCAAAAAAATTGAAGAAGGTGTCAATTCAATCGCCGGTGTCAGTGCACTGACCTCGCGCAGCTATGAAGGCCAGTCGGTGGTCATCATCGAGTTTCAGCTGTATGTCAATGGGCGCAAGGCCGCTGAAGATGTGCGGGAAAAGATATCAGCCATCCGGCCCAACTTTCGTGCTGAAGTCAAGGAGCCGCGGGTGCTGCGTTTTGACCCGTCGAGTCGGGCTGTCTGGTCGGTGGCGGTACTGCCAATTGCAGAAGGCGCTGGCATGTCAGCGGTGGAGCTGACAAACTGGGCAGACCAGGTGCTGAAAAAGCGCCTGGAGAACGTGCGTGGTGCGGGCGCTGTCAACATTGTGGGCGGTACCAAACGCGAAATCAACATTTACCTGAACCCCGAGGCGATGGAATCGCTGGGCGTCACGGCGGACCAGGTTGTCAATGCCATCCGAAGCGAAAACCAGGATTTGCCGGTGGGCAGCATCCGTTCGCTGTCACAAGACCGGGTGGTCAAGATTGACGCGCGCATGAAGCGGCCTGAAGACTTTGGCAAACTGATTGTGGCGCGCAAAAATAATGCAGCGATTACCGTGGACCAGGTCGCCCGCATTGCCGATGGCGCGCAAGAAGTCGACAGCCTGGCGCTGTACAACGGCCAGCGCACGCTGGTGCTGCAGGTGCAAAAAGCGCAGGATGAAAACACCATTCAAGTGGTCGATGGCCTGAACAAAGCGCTGACTGAAATACAAACCAGCTTGCCGCCGGGCTTGAAGCTGGAGAGTGTCACAGACAGCTCCCGCTCGATTCGCGTTGCAGTCAGCAATGTCCGCCAGACTCTGATTGAGGGCGCGCTGCTGACCGTGCTGATTGTGTTTTTGTTTCTGAACTCCTGGCGTTCGACGGTCATCACCGGCCTGACGCTGCCGATATCGATCATCGGCACGTTTCTGTTCATGAACCTGTTTGGGTTCACGATCAACAACATCACGCTGATGGCGCTGTCGCTGTGCGTGGGCTTGCTGATTGACGACGCGATTGTGGTGCGTGAAAACATTGTGCGGCATGTGCTGATGGGCAAAACGCCCTACCAGGCGTCGATGGACGGCACCAAGGAAATTGGCCTGGCGGTGCTGGCCACCACGTTTTCAATCGTGGCGGTGTTTTTGCCAGTGGGTTTCATGGGCGGCATCATTGGCAAGTTTTTCCATGAGTTTGGCATCACCATCGTGGCGGCAGTGCTGATCTCAATGTTTGTCAGTTTCACACTCGACCCGATGCTGTCCAGCATCTGGCACGATCCGGCCATTGAGCACCACAGCAAGCGCGGCCCACCAGTCACGCTGTACGACAAGACCATTGGCCGCGTGACCGGCTGGTTCGACCGCGGCACCGAGCGTTTGAGCGAAGGCTATCAGGGCATTCTGGGTTGGGCGCTGGTACACAAAATCAAAACCTTGCTACTTGCAGTTGCTGTTTTTGTGGGCAGTGTTTTCATGGTGCCGTTGCTGGGGACCGAGTTTGTGCCCAAGGCAGATTTTTCAGAAACGTCGCTTAACTTTTACACACCGGTGGGCTCGTCGCTGGAAGCCACAGAAGCTAAAGCCAGGCAGGTCGAGGCGATCGTGCGGGAGCTGCCCGAGGTGCGCTACACGCTGTCGACCATCAACACGGGCAATGCGCAGGGGAAAATTTACGCCAGCATTTACATCCGGCTGGTGGACCGCAAGGCACGCAGCCGCAGTGTCGACGAGCTGTCGGGTGTGCTGCGAGAGCGGCTCAAGCAGGTGCCTGGCATGACGGTCACGCACGTTGGCCTGCTGGACTCGGTGGGCGGCAACAAGCAGGTCGAGTTTTCATTGCAGGGCCCTGACCTCACAGAGCTGGAGCGCCTGAGCCGCCTGGTCCAAAGCAACATTCGCGGCATACCGGGCCTGGTGGATCTGGACTCCAGTGTCAAAGCTGACAAGCCGGTGATTCAGGTCGATGTGCGCGCGGGTGCAGCCAGTGATCTGGGCCTGTCTGTGTCTGGCATAGCAGCGTCGCTGCGGACTCTGGTGGCTGGGCAAACTGTGGGCAACTGGCGCGCGCCCGATGACCAGACATATGACGTGAATGTGCGTCTGAGCCCGGATGCCCGCAACGCGCCGGCGGACCTGGAACGCCTGCCTTTTACCAGCACGGCCATCGGCAGCAGCGCAGACGGTGCCACACGCATCGTGCGCCTGAGCCAGGTAGCCAGCGTGAAGGAAACAACGGGGCCTAACCAGATCAACCGGCGCGACCTCGTTCGCGAAGTCGCAGTCAATGCCAACGTGTACAACCGCTCGGCCGGCGAGGTGTCAGCCGACGTGAAAGCAGCGCTTGAAAAAACGCCCTTCCCGCCTGGCTACAAATACCAGTTCAGTGGCTCGACCAAAAACATGGCCGAGTCGTTTGGGTATGCCATCTCGGCGCTGGTCATGGCGGTGCTGTTCATTTACATGATTTTGGCCAGCCAGTTCAAAAGCTTTTTGCAACCGCTGGCGTTGATGACGTCACTGCCTTTGACGTTGATTGGTGTGGTGCTGGCGCTTTTGCTGTTTCGCTCCACGCTGTCGATGTTTTCTGTCATTGGCGTGGTGATGCTGATGGGGCTGGTCACCAAAAACGCGATTTTGCTGGTGGACTTTGCCATTCGCATGCGGGAAGACACAGTAGATGCTGACGGCCGGCATGTCCCCGGCATGACGCGCAGTGACGCATTGCTGACAGCAGCAAGAGTCAGGCTGCGGCCCATCTTGATGACCACGCTGGCCATGATTTTCGGCATGATTCCTCTGGCTTTTGCGCTGTCTGAGGGCTCCGAGCAACGTGCGCCGATGGGCCAGGCCGTGATTGGCGGCGTGATTACGTCGTCTCTGCTGACGCTGGTGGTGGTGCCGGTGACTTACTGCTTCATGGACGATCTGGCCCAGTGGTTCAAACGCAAACTGGGGCCGCGCAAGGGCCGCGCCGTTGGCGCCGCCGACTAAAATTACAGCCTGCCAACTTTTATTGATAGCACTGATTTTTGACTGATATGAACTACGAACAAGCCCGATTCAACATGATTGAGCAGCAAATCCGCCCTTGGGAAGTGCTCGACAGCCAGGTGCTGGCGCTGTTGGCGATCATCAAGCGTGAAGATTTTGTACCGACAGCCTACCGCTCGCTGGCCTTTGCCGACATGGAAATTCCGCTGACGTCGCATGCGTTGCATCCAGGCGCAAAAGGCCAGCCGGGCCAGTGCATGCTGTCGCCGAAAGTTGAAGCGCGAATTTTGCAGGACCTGGCGGTGCAAAAGCATGAAAAGGTGCTGGAAATCGGCACAGGCTCAGGCTACATGGCAGCGCTGCTGGGGCACCGCGGCAGCCAGGTGATCAGCCTGGAAATCAACCCCGACATTGCCGATACGGCGCGGGGCAACCTGCAAAGAGCGGGCATTTACAACGCAGAAGTGCGCACCGGCGATGGCGCGTCCAGTTTCACGCAGGCTATTTCAGGCAATGACCCTTTGAGGGGCCCATTTGATGTGATTGTCTTGAGTGGCTCGGTTGCAGCGGTTCCTGAGTCTTTGCTGACCCTGCTCAAAATCGGCGGTCGCCTGAGCGCCATCACGGGTGAAGAGCCCGTCATGCACGCCACACTGGTCACCCGGGTTGCTGAAGCCGCATGGCGCACCACACAGGCCTGGGACACAGTTGCGCCACGCCTGCAAAATTTTGCCGAGCCGTCGCGGTTCAGCTTTTAATTCAGCTTTTCAACATCGTTTTTTAAATTCGCCAGCCACATGATTGACCAACTGCGTCCTGCCAACATCGCTGCCTGGGTCGAGGCCGCCGCACCTCGGCAGCCGCTTGTGCTGGATGTGCGTGAGCCCTGGGAAGTGCAGACAGCAGCAGTCACGCCCGATGGTTTTACGCTGCGGTGTATTCCCATGCAAAGCATTCCAGCGCGATTTGAAGAACTAAAGCAGCTGCATGGCCCCGACCAGCCAATTGCCTGCCTGTGTCACCACGGCGTGCGCAGCCAGCAAGTTGCCAGCTACCTGGCGGGACACGGTTTCACGAATGTGGTCAACCTGCAAGGCGGCATTGCGGCCTGGGCAAAACAGCTTGACAACCGCATCCCCCAATACTGAATCTACTGACACCCTGCGACTTGATTCATCGCCTGCATTCAACATCTGACATCCGACATCCGACACTAGATTTAACCCAGGACGCTTATGACAACACAAAAAAAACGCATTATCAAACCCCTGGTTTTTGCCGTGACGGGGGCATTGCTGGCGATGAGTTCGCAGGCGCAAAGTCTGGTCGAGCTGTATGACTCAGCGCGGGCGTTTGATGCGACGTATCAATCGGCCAAACTCCAGTTTGACGCCAACCTTGCCAGAGCAGACCAGTCCAAAGCCGGCATCTACCCCACCGCTGGCCTGGCAGCTGGCTTGTCCCGCACCGGATTTCAGAACAACAACCCTGTGATTGACCGCAGCCTGAGCACGCAAAACGCATCGTTGTCAGCCAGCCAGCCCCTTTACCGGCCGGCCAATGTGGCCACTTACCGGCAAGGTGAACGGCAGGCCGACCTGGCCAGGGCGCAGCTGGATGCGGCCGAGCAAGACCTGATTGTGCGTACCAGCCAAAGCTATTTCGATGTGCTGGCTGCACAGGACACGCTGGCATTCGTTGGCGCGCAAAAAGCAGCAGTTGCCGAGCAGCTGGCTTCGGCCAAACGTAACTTTGAAGTTGGCACGTCCACCATCACGGACACACGTGAAGCGCAGGCCCGGTTTGATCTGGTGGTGGCCCAGGAAATTTCAGCCGAAAACGATGTGCAGGTCAAAAAGCTGGCACTGGACACGCTGGTAGGCAAAACAGGGTCACAGCCAAAAGCCCTGCTGGTGCCCGTCAAACTGCCTGGCGTGATGCCGCTGGATGTCAACACCTGGGTGCAGCAATCTGAAACGATTCATCCCAACATACGGCAAGCGCAAAGCAACCTCGACATTGCCGAGCTGGAGATCAAAAAAGCAGAAGCCGGCCACAAGCCGACGCTCGACGCCGTTGTCAGCTACAACGTGCAGCGCAACCCGAACGGAACCATCCAGTCCCAACCCAGCACCTTCAGAACCAACACCACCAATTTTGGTTTGAATTTCAATTTACCTTTGTTCGCGGGCTTTGCCGTGCAAAACCGCATCCGCGAAACAATATCTCTCAAGGACCGCGCGCAAACTGATCTGGAAGGTGCCAGACGCACTGTGGCGCTGAACACGCGCACGGCTTTTTTTGGCGTGCAATCCGGACAGGGTCAGGTTCGTGCACTTGAAGCGGCCGAGCTCTCCAGCCAAAGCGCGCTTGATGCCAACCGGCTGGGCTACCAGGTCGGCGTGCGCATCAACATCGATGTGCTCAATTCGCAAAGCCAGCTGTTCCAGACCAAGCGCGATTTGGCCCAGGCGCGCTACAACGTGCTGCTGGGCGGCTTGCGCTTGAGGCAAGCCAACGGCACGTTGAGTCCGGATGATTTGCTGGCAATCAATGCTCTGTTTGCCAAATAAGTCGCATAAGCGGGCGTTGATCAAGACCTGAGCCAGCCCTGAGCCACCCTTGAGACAGGCAAGATTTGAAACCGGCGTGGACGGCTGGCACAATCCGCCGCAACCCTCCTACAAATGGACACACCATGACACCGCATCTTTTAAAAAAATCCACGTGCACTATTTTTAGTCTGAGCCTGGGCTTGACCCTGTTGACGCTGAACGGGCATGCGCAGGCACAAGTGACAGGCACTGGCTCTACGCTGGTGCGTGAAATGATGTCGTCCTGGGTAGGCTCCTACGGCGCTCCATCGGGCGGCGTGACTTACGAAGCCAGCGGTTCGTCAGCGGGTGTGGCGCGTGCAACAGAGCAAAGCGTTGACTTTGGTGTCAGTGATGTGGCCCTGACAGCTTCTGCACTTCGCCAGGCGGGCTTGCGTCAGGTGCCCCTGGCAGGCGCTGCAGTGGCAGTGGTGGTTAATTTGCCAGAGTTGGGCGGCAAGGCCATCAAGCTCAATGGCGACATCCTGGCAGACATTTACCAGGGCAACATCACACGCTGGAACCACACGCAAATTACCAGCTTTAACCCGGGCACCCCCATGCCAGACCGCGCCATCGTGCCCGTCTGGCGTGCTGATGGGTCAGGCCAGTCGCATGTGTTTTCAACTTATTTGTCACGCGGCAACCCAAAATGGCGGCGCGTGGTGGGCATTACCAGCACCCTTAACCTGACAGCTGGACGGAGCGCAGCTGGTGGTCAGGCACTGCTGGACACAGTCAAGGCAACGCCAGGTGCCATTGGTTACGACGCACTGGGCGCAGCGAAAAAAGCCGGTCTGGGCATTTCTGAACTGCTCAACAACTCTGGCAAAACCGTTGCACCAAACCCCGCATCCATTGGCGAGGCGCTGGCAAAATCGCAATGGGACAAGGATGCCAATTCCGCTGATCTGGATGGTTCGGCAGGTCCCGGTGCTTACCCCATGGCGGTCGTGCCTTATGCGCTGGTGCCCGTTGCTGTGAAAAAAGGCCGCACCAGTGCGATGCCTTTTTTGCAGACAGCTGTAGCGCAGGGCGATGCGCTGGTGACGCAAGCTGGCTTTTTGCCTTTGCCCGCTGTGGCCAAAGCATTGGCCAGCGCGGTCCGTTAGGCCGGGGTTAAATGAGGCGCCAGCGCCTGGGCTGTCCTGGCAGTGGCGCCCTGATGCGCTGCTGCAAAAGCCAGGGCAGCCTGTACGCAGGTTTTGTGCTGTTGGCCATCACGCGTCAGGTTGATGGCGCATTGAAGGCCTTCTGCCATATCAGCCACCCGCAGCGCAGCGCCTGCTGCTTCAGCCAGCTCAGCGGCTTCCAGAAAGTTGAATGTGTGTGGCCCCATGACGACGGGGCAACCACAAGCCGCCGCTTCAATCAGGTTTTGACCACCCAGCTTCTCAAAACTGCCGCCCAACAGAGCCACATCACTGAGTGCGTAGTAAAGCGGCATTTCGCCCAACGTGTCGCCCAACCAGACATCGGCTTGCATGGCGGCAGCGTCTTCAAGCGGGCAAGCCGTCCAGCTTGAGCGGCGAGACACCGTCAAGCCATGCTGAAGCACAAGAGCTGCCACTTCATCAAACCGCTGCGGGTGGCGCGGGACGATGAGGTATTTGACGGCCTGCTTATTTTCAGAACTTGCTATTGAATTAGCAGCTGCCAACGCCCTGTTTACATGGGCTATAGCCATTACTTGTTCCAAATAAAGGCGCTCTTCACCCTCACGTGAGCTGGCAAGCATCACCACGCTTTTTTTCACACTTTGCTTTAATGCGCCCCGCCATGCCTTGCCGGTGGACTGCAGCTCCGGGCTGGGGGAGGCATCAAACTTCAGGTTGCCGAACACACCAGCCGCCTCTACGCCCAGTTGCCGAAAGCGTTGGGCGTCTGCCTGCGTTTGGGCCAGCACCGCTGTCAGGCCGCCGTAGGCCGGGTAGGCCAACGGTGACATTGTGAGGGCTTGCTGCAGCGATTTGTCCGACAGGCGCGCGTTGACCAGCACCAGCGGCATGCCACGCGCCTGGGCGACAGCCACCAGGCATGGCCAGACTTCCGTTTCAATCAGCACGCCCAGGCGCGGCTGAAAATGCTCAAAAAACCTTTGCACCACCACCTGCGTGTCCCAAGGCTGCCAGACCTGCACATCTCCCGGCTGCAGCAGCGCCCTGCCTTCTTCGCGCCCGGTGGCAGTGCCATGCGTCAGCAGGATGCGAAGGCCAGGGTGCTGCGCCCGCAAAGCTTTGAGCAACATGGCGGCGGTGCGCGTCTCGCCCAGCGACACAGCGTGTACCCAGACAAACTGCGCTGTGGTGTCTTTAACCTGGCTGTAGTGACCAAAGCGTTCGCCGACCACCTGGCCATAACCAGGCTCCTTGACGGCACGCCTGGCCATCTTGCGGCGAACCAGCGGCTGGACCAGCCTCATCAAGCCTGAATACAAACCGAGCATGAATGTGCTCACGGCGCCGCGCTTTCACAAGCAAGCCAGGCCTGGTACACCGTGTCAACACTTGGGCCTGAGGGCGCAAACACACTGACTTGATGACTGCTGGCCTGCGGCCCGGTACGCCAGGCGGTGTCAAAGTTGTAAATTTGCACATGCGGCAAACCCAGTGCCACTGCCATGTGGCTGACCCCGCTGTCCACACCGATGGCGCCCGTGCAGCAAGCCATTTCACGGGTCAACGCATGCAGCGAGAGCAGCGGTAAGACACGGGCGTTGCCCGGCAGCTGCACCGCAATCGACTGACTGGTCGCCAGCTCAGTGGCGTTGCCATGCAGCAGGCTGACCTGGTAGCCGCTGGCTGCCATGCGCTGGCCCAGATCCACCCAATGCTGGAGCGGCCAGGTTTTGTCAAGGCGCGATGTGCCGTGAATGAACAGGATCTTTTTTGCTACTTTTTCAGGAGCTGCTTGCGCCCATAAATCATCGGCTTCAAACACTTTTAACCCGTAATTAATGGTGTTTTGAAAGCTGTAGCCCAACGCCGCGGATGCCAGCTGCCGCCCGCGGGCCACCGCATGCAGCCGGCGGTTTAGAGGCACAGTGATGTCCGCCGCCCAGCGCGTTGGTACTTCGTAGCCTGAGCCATCGGTCTGGTTGGCCATGGCGTATCGCTTGCCTTGCGGTGCCACGCGGGCAAGCCGGGAAACCACGGCAGATTTGCTCAGGCCTTGCAGGTCAATGATCGCGTCATAAGGGCAAGTTTGCAAATCCGCTTTGAAGTCCCGCCATTCGCTGCGTGTCTGTGCTGTCCAAATCGACTTGCGCCAGCGGCGCAGCTCGCAAGGGATGATGCGTCTCAAACCCTTGACCTGCGTTAAAAGTGGCGCAAAAGATTTTTCAAGCACCCAGTCAATCTGCGCGTCAGGAATGGCCGCAAGTATGTCCTGCACCACTGGCAGCGTGTGAACAATGTCGCCAAGGGAGGAGAGTTTGACCAGCAGAATCCGCATCAGCAAAAAGGCCGCCTAATGTGCAGCAGCTGCAAAGCTCGCATCCGGCTTGACACTTTTCAGCAGCGCCAGCATGTCGGTTTCAATGCGCTGGAGCGCCGCTTCGGTATGCCCTTCAAAGCGCAGTACCAGCACTGGCGTGGTGTTGGAAGCGCGAATCAGGCCAAAGCCATCTGGCCAGTCAACCCTCACCCCATCAATGCTGTTCACGACCGCCGGCGCAGAAAAGTTGACAGCGCCCTGCAGCGCAGCAACCACCGCATGCGGCTCGCCTTCCTTGCACAGCACATTCAACTCGGGCGTGCTGAAACTGGTGGGCAAGGCATTGAGCACAGCGCTTGCGTCTGGAGAACAACTCACAATTTCCAGCAGCCGGGCGCCTGCATAAGTACCGTCGTCAAAGCCGTACCAGCGCTCTTTGAAAAATATGTGTCCGCTCATCTCGCCCCCCAGCGGCGAGTTGATTTCTCTCATCCTGGCTTTGATCAGCGAATGCCCGGTTTTGTACATCAGCGGCACACCGCGAGCGGCTTCAATCTCGGGGGCCAGGCGCTGTGAACACTTCACGTCATACACAATGACGCCGCCAGGCACGCGGGACAAAACATCCCGGGCGAACAGCATCATTTGCCGATCCGGGTAAATGTTCTGACCGTCGCTTGTCACGATGCCAAGCCGGTCACCATCACCATCAAAAGCCAGGCCCAGCTCGGCACCTGTTGACTGGATGGCAGCGATCAGATCTTTTAAATTCTCAGGCTTGCTGGGGTCGGGGTGGTGGTTCGGGAAATTGCCGTCCACCTCACTGAACAGTTCATGCACTTCACAGCCCAGCGCGCGAAAAATCGCGGGTGCGGAAGCCCCTGCAATGCCGTTGCCAGAGTCAATCACGATCTTCATCGGGCGGGCAAGCTTGATATCGCTGGTGATGCGCTGTGCATACGCCGGCAGGACATCGTGCTTGCTGACTTTGCCGTCAGTTATTAAAGCGTCGACGCTGCCAGACAGCGTCGCGACCCGCATGTCACCAGCCATGGAAAGGTGCAGCGCCTGAATTTCGTCCCCATAAATGGCCCTGCCTGCCAGCACCATTTTGAAGCCGTTGTAATCCCTGGGGTTGTGGCTGCCCGTGACCTGAATGCCGGATGTACACAATGTGTTGGCGGCGAAATACAACATCGGTGTGGTCACCATGCCCACGTCAATCACATCCACGCCGCTGGCGGCCAGGCCATGTATCAGGGCCGCAGCCAATGCTGGGCCGCTAAGGCGGCCATCGCGGCCGACGGCAACCGTTTTTTCTTTGGCTGCAATGGCTGCTTTGCCAAATGCTCTGCCCAGTGCAAATGCGACGTCTTCATTGATGCTCGAGGGCGTGATTCCGCGAATGTCATAGGCCTTGAAGATGGCTGCGTTGAGTGGCATGTGGCAAGCCCCGTGTGGCTGTTGGAATACTTTCGATTGTAGGTTGCCAGCGTGTGAGTGACATGTCCGAAAATGGCCAGTCAAATCCGATGACACGGGTAAGATAAATGCCATGAAAGCAGACGATCTCTCCAGCTCAGCGGACGCCTGTTACGCCGCCTTGCAAGCGCGTGATGCCCGCTTTGACGGCTGCTTTTTTACCGGCGTGACATCCACCGGCATCTACTGCCGCCCGGTGTGCAGCGTCAAAGCACCCAAGCGCGAGAATTGCCGGTTTTTTGGCCATGCCGCGCAGGCTGAAAGTGCCGGCTTTCGCCCGTGCCTGCGCTGCCGGCCCGAGCTGGCACCGCACTCGGTGGTGTGGTCAATTCAGGACGCCTCGTATATTTTGGCTCATCAAGCAGCACGGCTGCTTGATGAGCCCGAAAGTTGGCTTGGCCTGGACACAGCCCCGACCGTTGAAAAACTGGCGCTAAAGCTTGGCATATCGGGGCGGCACCTGCGCCGGATTTTTGAAGCACAGTTGGGTGTGTCGCCGCTGCAATATCTGCAGACGCGAAGGCTGCACACAGCCAAGCAACTGCTGGCTGACACACTGCTGCCCATCACGCAAATTGCATTGATCAGCGGATTTGCCAGCGTGCGGCGCTTCAACGCCGCATTTGCAGCGCACTACCAGTTAAACCCGACGCAGCTCAGGCGGGCGGCGCCCCGGTCCACCCCTGACCAGGGCATCACTGTCAAGCTGGGCTACCGGCCGCCGTATGACGTGCTGGCAATGATGGCGTTTTTTCAGAGACACTATAATTTTGCTATTGAATTAATAGCTGCTAGCGCCCAGGAATATTCGCTCACACGCACATTTGGCATTGAAATTGCTGGCGTCAGGCACACCGGCTGGTTGCACATGCGTTTTGACGAGCCGCACCACCAGTTGCTGCTGACAGTCAGCGACAGTCTGCTTGACGTACTGCCGCTGGTGATTCGCCGGGTGCGCGCTGCGTTTGACCTGGACGCTGACCCCAGAGCCATCAACGCCGTGCTTCACCCTGACTTTCCCACCGGAGATGCGCTGCGTGTGCCTGGCGCGCTCGATGGCTTTGAGCTGGCTGTGCGCGCCATACTGGGCCAGCAAATCACCGTGGCTGCCGCTCGCACACTGGCGCAGCGGCTGGTCAACAAGTTTGGTGAGCCTATCGTGACGCCATGGCCTGAGCTGAACAAAATTTTTCCGTCACCCGCTGTTCTGGCCGTTGCCACCAGCGACGAGTTGGGGCAGCTGGGCATCGTCAGGCAACGCCAGGCTGCCATCACCGGGCTGGCCAAGGCAGTGACCGGCGGCCTGCAGTTGCATGGCGGCGCGGATGTGCAGGCCACCATTGAAGCGCTCAAAGCCTTGCCCGGTATTGGCGACTGGACAGCCCAGTACATTGCCATGCGCGCGCTGCGCTGGCCAGATGCCTTTCCCGCAGGCGACGTGGCACTGCACAAGGCGCTTGGCGTGCAAGGCCTTAAAAACCCGGCACGACTGGCCGAAGCTGCATCCATGGCTTGGCGGCCGTGGCGCAGCTACGCGGTGATAGGGGTCTGGAGCGGTGCGTGGATTGGCGCAGAGCCATGAAGGACTTAGCAATCAGATTGCTATTAAATCAGTAGCTGCTTACGCCCCTATTTATTCGCTTACAGCCCTCAAAGGTAGATATGAAAGGGCATTTTCG
>JANYGP010000042.1 GCA_025362315.1 Polaromonas sp. | reverse complement strand
AGGCGTCACAGGCGAGAGCCAGAAGACGGTCGAGGAGGCAGCTGAGCACGGGGAGGTCCGTACCTACAATATTTCCAGCCAGGAGCGAATCGTTCGCGGGCGAATGCCGACGATGGAGATCGTCAACGAGCGGTTTACCCGTAACTTGCGGGTGGGCTTGTTCAATTTCATTCGCCGCAGCCCAGAAATATCGGTAGGTCCGGTCACCGTGCAGCGCTACAGCGCTTTCCTGCGGGAGCTGGCGGTACCGACCAATTTCAATATCGTGGCTATCCGGCCCCTGCGTGGCAGCGGATTGATCGTTTGCGAACCAGCGCTGGTGTTTGGAGTGATTGATACGCTGTACGGTGGCATCGGCAAGTTCCAAACCCGAATTGAAGGACGCGACTTTTCGGCGACCGAACAGCGGGTCATCAACCGCTTGGTGGATGTCATCACGGCCGAGTACAAAAAAGCATGGAAAGGGATCTACCCGCTGGAGCTGGATTACCAGCGCTCGGAGATGCAGCCCCAGTTCGCGAACATTGCAACGCCGAGTGAAATCGTCATATCCACGTCATTCCAGCTTGAAATTGGTGACATTACTGGCGCCATTCACTTTTGCTTTCCTTATTCAACCCTTGAGCCCATTCGGGATGTGCTCTACTCGTCTACACAGGGTGATTCGATTGAGGTGGACCGGCGCTGGGTCAATTTGTTGACCCGGGAAATTCAGGCCGCTGAAATCACCCTGGTTGCGGAATTGGCTCGCGCTGATGCGACCATAGAGCAACTGTTGGCGATGAAGAAGGGCGATTTTATTGAGCTGGATCGGCAGCCAAAAATTCAGGCATCGGTCGATGGCGTGCCGATTTTTGAGTGCCAATACGGTACCCATAATTCCAAATACGCCATTCGCATAGACAAAGCCCTGCGGGGCAATGACCAAAATTGGCTAGGAGATAGTAATGGCATCTGAAGACAAACCAGACGAACCCGCCGACGACGGCATGGCCGATTGGGCGGAAGCCCTGTTGGAGCAAAAGGCAACCGAACCGGGTGCCAGTGAAGGACAAGGCGGTGTATTGGCTGGCGAAGCGCCAAAGCCTTTTTCATCCATGACGGGTGGGGGCGGCGACGCTCCTATGCATGACATCAACATGGTGTTGGACATACCGGTTCAACTGTCGGTGGAATTGGGTCGGACCAAGGTGCCTATCAAACACATTCTCCAACTGGGTCAGGGCTCGGTGGTTGAACTGGATGCTTTGGCCGGAGAGCCTATGGATGTTCTGGTGAACGGCTACCTTATTGCACAGGGTGAAGTGGTGGTGGTCAACGACAAATTCGGTATCCGTTTGACCGATGTGGTCACGCCATCGGAGCGGCTACGTCGGGTCAGCAAGAGCTGATTGGGTGTGATGACGCAATCCTGGCTTTTGGTCGGTGCTTTTTTGGCGGTTTTGGTGTGTTTGCCCACAGCTTTGAAGTGGGCGAAACTGCGGTACCCGAGACGTTATGCTGATGTCAGCGGTCAGTCGCGCTTTGTGTCTGCGCTGGCTGTGGGGCAGCACCAACGCGTGGTGACGGTGGAGGTGGGGCCAGAGGGGAAGCGGGTGTGGCTCACTCTGGGCGTCACGGGTCAGAATATTTCTTGTCTGCATTGCGTCAATGTTGATGACGTGGAGCGTAGCAACGTACACGTGCCGATGGCTGGGGCAACCGTCGCTGGCGCGCATGGTCCCGACCCGCGTTAATTCTTGGAGGTATTGTTTGAATCGCCTCTCTTTCTTTGGCAAAGTCTTTTTGTGTCTATCCTCGGTAGCGTTGCATGCAACGGTCGCCGCGCAGAATTCGGGACAACTGCCTTTGTTGGTTGGCACGGGCGGCTCCAATATGAGCTTTTCGGTACCTATCCAGACCCTGCTTTTCTTCACGGCGCTGTCTTTTTTGCCTGCAATCCTGTTGATGATGACAGGCTTCACACGCATCGTGATCGTGCTTTCTTTATTGCGCCAGGCCCTGGGGACCCAGTCGTCTCCTCCTAATCAGGTCATTGTGGGGCTCTCGTTGTTCTTGACTTTCTTTGTGATGGGCCCGACGTTGGACAAGGTCTACGCGGACGCCTATTTACCCCTGACCAAAAACACGATAAGTTTTGAGCAGGCCCTGGAGAGGGGTGAGGCGCCGATGCGCAGCTTCATGGTGAAACAAACTCGGCAGTCCGATTTCGCCTTGTTCGCCAAACTGGCGAAATTAGCACCTGACGTAAAGGCGGACACGGCGCCCATGCGCGTGTTGGTGCCGTCATTCGTGATCAGTGAGCTGAAGTCGGCATTCCAGATCGGCTTCATGATTTTCATCCCGTTCTTGGTAATCGACATTGTGGTGGCCAGCGTGTTGATGTCGTTGGGCATGATGATGTTGTCACCCGTACTGGTGGCGTTGCCCTTCAAGTTGATGTTATTTGTATTGGCCGATGGCTGGAACCTGCTGATAGGTTCGCTGGCGGCCAGTTTTGTGACGTGATGTGAGGACCGGGCTATGAATGCACAAATGGTCTTAACGATGGGTCAAGACGCTCTGTTGATGCTGCTGATGGTTTCTACACCTGTGTTGGGCACGGCTTTG
>JANYGP010000014.1 GCA_025362315.1 Polaromonas sp. | reverse complement strand
CACCTTCTTCAAAATCTCGCTGCCCGTGCCCACCGGATCTTGACGAATTTTCTTTTCTTCCTCGCCAATGATCAGGTACAGGCCGTCGAGTGACTTACCGGTGACGTACTGCTGGATGTTGGCGTCTTCTTTTTTGACCAGGCCAAAGCCTGAAGCCTTGCCAGCCAGCTCGTTGTATTTGTTGGCCAGGCCCACCTTTTCAGTGGCTTTGGTGACAATCGGCAAGAAGGTGCTGCTCAAGGGCGTGCGGGTTCTTTCAGCGAAAAAGCTGGTCACTGACGTCTCGCCGCCAGTCAATATGTTTTTGGCGTCAGTGACCGACATGCTGCGCACGCTGCTGACCAGCAGGTCCTTGCCCATGGGCACAGCGGCTTCAGCGGCGCGGTTGATGGACAGCATCAGCTCGTCAATGCGTTTGCCCTGTCCCAGTGTCTTCAAGATGCCTGCCGCGTCCTGCAAAAACCCTGGCAGGGGAATGCGGACCTTGTCATTGCCAAAAAAGCCGTCTGTTTTGCCCAGCAGCGCAACAGCTGCCAGCGCGCCTTTTTCAAGCGCGGTTTTCAGGCCGGTGCTGGCGTCTTTGTTAGAAATGCCCGCCAGGTCACCCAGCGACACGGCCCAGGCTTGCTGGTAAGTGGCCAGGATCAGGCTGCCAAAAACGCTGGTGGAGGCAAAGGTGAAGTGTCTGCGCTGCATGGCGGGCTCCAGGTGTGGGGGTGGGTTGTCAACAAGCCTGAAGTATGCCGCAGGCCAGGCCGACTGGGCTAAAAACGCCATCAACAGTGGCAAATGAGCGCCAAAACGAAAAAATGTCCTTTTTTGTGTCAAAACCCGTATTTTTAGAGTCAAATAGGGCTGTAGCCCAATAAATACGGGCGCAAACAGCTCCTGTTTTTATAGTGGTTTGATGCTTGTTCACTGACTTTCCCCGTGGTTTTTTTGGTGGCGCTTCGGTTTTCACTCTTCACTTCAACATCCTGGACATTCATGCATCTGATCAATCGATTCACCTTGAGCCGGGCACTGGCCACTTTTGCAGTTGCCTCTACAGCTTGGGTCGCACTTCCGATGGCTGCTTGCGCGCAAGACTACCCAGGCAAACCCATCAAGCTGGTGGTGCCGTTCCCGGCAGGTGGCAGCTCCGACGCCACTGCGCGTCTGCTGGCGGACAAACTGGGCACTGTGCTGAAGCAGCCAGTGGTGGTTGACAACAAAGGCGGCGCTGGCGGCCTGATCGGCACGGACATCGTCGCCAAATCTTCAGCCGATGGCTACACGCTGGTGCTGGTGGACGTGTTTCACAGCAGCACACCGATTTATGTGCGCAAAATGCCTTATGACGCAGTGAAAGACTTCACGCCGGTTTCACTGGTGGGCAAGTCGCCAGCGTTTTTAATCAGCAATCCGAATTTTGAGGCCAAAACAGCCCAAGAGGTGGTCAAGTTTGCCCGTGCCAATCCGGGTAAGTTAACGCTTGCTATCGCCGGAACAGGCAGTGTGGTTGTTGATTTGTTTCGTGCGCGCTCAGGACTGCAGTTCACCAGCGTACCATACCGCGGCTCGTCACCCGCACTGATTGATTTGATGAGTGGCCAGATCAACACCATGATCACCACCATGGCCAGTGCGGGCAGCCACGTCAGGTCTTGCAAGCTGCGTGTGCTGGCCACCACAGGTGCCAAGCGCCACCCGGACTTTCCGGATGCGCCCACATTTGCTGAAGCCGGTATTGCAGGGGTGGACTATGAGCAGTGGTATGGCATCATGGGCCCTGCCGGCATGCCCAAAGTCATCACCGAAAAATTGGCCGTCGCCATTGGTCAGGTGCTGCAAATGCCGGATGTGCGGGAAAAGCTGGCAGGCCTGGCACTGGAGATACCCACTGCAGGCGCCAAGGAAATGCAAGCCAAACTGGAAAGCGACACGGCTCGTTGGGCCAAGTTGGCCAAGGAGCTGGACATCAAGCCGCTGGATTGAAGGCTAATGGTGAGGCCAGCTGTGTCAAAAGCATAATCTTAGGTGCCAAATACGCCATTGGCGCTTATAAAAAGGGCGCTAGCAGCTTCTGTTTTAATAGCGTTCAAAGGAAAGGTGGACGCATTTTGCGATGAAAAGCTGACTCTTGCAGCCAACCCGCATTGGCGCAAAGGCACTGCGCTGTATCTTTACAGGACCAAAACGGCTGCAAACGACAACCATCTGGCATAGACCACATCAAGTGAGTTAACACTTGCTTTCGCTACAGATGCCATTGGCTGTGCAGGGACCGAATTTTGTTTTCAATGCATGTTGCTGTACTTTGTCACGCTGAACTTTGTCGGACTGTGATGGTCTATGCTTCGGTGAACACCACAAAAAAGCCACGCCACAATGACAAATTCATGATCGCTTCCTCACCTGCCCATCCGCTGACCGGCAAATACACGATTCCTGCCATGGCGTTTCACTGGCTGCTGGCATTGGTGATCATTGCTTCTTTTTCATTCGGTATTTACATGGTGGATTTGCCGTTTTCTCCAGCCCGCCTGAAGCAGTACAACTGGCACAAATGGGCGGGCATCACGATTTTGGCGTTGTCAGCAGCCCGTTTGTTGTGGCGCCTTGCCAACCCGCCGCCAACACTTGCGGCAACTGTTCCCAGCTGGCAAAAAAAGGCATCACATGCCACTCATATGCTGCTCTACGTCCTGTTTTTTGCAGCACCGCTTGCCGGTTGGGCCTACAGCTCTGCTGCAGGATTTCCGGTAGTTTATTTCGGGGTGATTCCGCTGCCAGATTTCGTCAGCCCGAACCCGGAGCTGGCGGGCGTTTTAAAGTTGGTTCATCGCACGCTGGTTTATAGTCTGGCGGCGCTGGTGAGCCTGCATGTGCTGGCTGCCTTGAAACACCATTTCATTGACCGCGACGGTTTGATCAACCGGATCAATCCGTTTTCACGCACGACATCAACACCGCGAAATATTTAGGAACGCTGTATGAACAAATTATTTGCAGTCTGTATCGGCCTGGTTTTTGCGGCCTCGGCCGGCGCACAGCAAAAGCTGCTTCCCGCGCAAAGTGAAATCACTTTTGTTGCCAAGCAAATGGGCGTGCCGCTGGACGGCAAATTTGGGAAATTTGATGCACAAATCGCTTTTGATCCCAAAAAACCGGAAGCCGGGAAAATCGCCTTCACGATCGACCTTGGCAGCGCCTCTGTGGGCGATGCTGAAACTGTCAAAGAACTGAAAAAGCCTGACTGGTTCAACATTGTCAAATTCCCAAATGCTGCGTTTACTTCCAGCAGCATCAAGGCCGACGGGCCTGGCAAGTTTGAGGTAGTCGGCAATCTGGTCATCAAAGGCAACTCAAAACCAGTGACCATTGCGGTGACTTTGGCGCCAGGTGCGTCGGGCACGTCTGTGGCACAGGGCAGTTTTTTACTCAAGCGGATCGATTTCAAAATTGGCGAAGGCGACTGGTCTGATGTTTCTATTGTTGCCAACGATGTGACAGTCAAATTCAAGTTGGCCTTGAGTGGCGTGTAGTTCTGGCATGCAATTTTGGCGTGTAGTTTTGGCTGTAATTTTGGTTGTTAATTTTTAAAGGAGCTAGTGATGAAAAAAGCATTGTTGGGTTTGGCAGTTTTAGGCGTTTGCTTGGGCGCGCAAGCGCAGTCGGCCACCTACAAGATCGACCCGACCCATACAGCTGCAGCGTGGGAGGCCAAGCACTTTGGCGTGTCTACCAACCGCGGCCGTTGGGATAAAACCGATGGCGAAATTGTTCTGGACAAAGCAGCCAAAACTGGCAAGGCCGACATCTCCATTGACATGAGCAGCATCAACACGGGTATTGCACCGTTCAACGGCCATTTGCGCAGCGCCGACTTTTTTGACGTTGCCAATCACCCGACAGCGCGTTTTGTCGGGGAAAGTTTCAAGTTTGATGGCGACAAGCTGGTGTCGGTGGCAGGCAATATGACGATTCGCGGTAAAACGAATCCAGCTGTGTTAACCGCCACAAGCTATGGCTGTTATGAAAACCAGCGTTTGAAGCGTGAAGTGTGCGGCGGTGATTTTGAAACCGTGATCAAACGCAGTACTTATGGCATCAACTGGGGGGTGGTTGAAAAATTCACGTCGGACGACATCAAAGTCACCATTCAGGTCGAAGGCATCAAGCAATAACCATACAAACTGGGCAAGCCAGAACATGCTGACGCAGCATGCTCTGACTCCCGGTTTTGAGCAGGCCAGCATCTGCAGTTTGAAACTGGAGCAACGACGCTCGTGGGTATAGTGGCAGGACTTGTCACCCACATGATTGCTTCAGTGTCTCTTCCTCATATTGTCCTTGTGTCTCCAAAGTCGCCTGCGCAGATAGATGCAGCAAGGCTGATTTTTCAGGAATATGCGGTGGGTTTAGGCATTGATCTCTGCTTTCAGAATTTTGAAGCTGAACTGATGGCCTTGCCGGGCGAATACGTTGAACCACAAGGCGCGCTGTTGCTGGCAATGGTTGACAGCAAGCTGGCGGGTTGCTGCGCGATGCGGCCACTGGCATTAAGCGATTATCCCAACGCATGCGAAATGAAGCGTCTTTATGTTCGCCAGCTTTACCGGCGACTGGGTCTGGGCAGACAGTTGGCTGAAGCTATCCTGGACGCAGCCAAAGTGGCTGGCTATGACCACCTGTTGCTAGACACGCTGAGTGAAATGGAAACTGCCAGAGCCTTGTATCAAGACTTGAAATTTACCGAGATAGCGCCGTATTACCATAACCCGATAGCAGGCGCCCATTACCTCAAAGTAGACTTGTAAATCAGGCTGTAGCCCAATTATGCCGGGCGTAAGCAGCTACTGATTTAATAGCAAATAAGTACCAGGCATTAGGCATCTGGCATCAGGTATCAAGCCTTGGCCTGTGCCAGCAATGTTGCAGCATCACTGACTTCAAATTTCCCCGGGCCTTCAACATTCAGGCTGGCTACCTTGCCGTCTTTGATCAGCATTGAGTAGCGGTTGCTTCGCAGGCCCATGCCGCGCGCAGTCAGGTCCAGTGTCAAGCCTGTGGCCTGTGCAAAGGCTGCACTGCCATCGGCCAGCATGCGAACCTTGCCGGCTGTTTTTTGCTCACGTGCCCAGGCACCCATGACGAACACATCATTCACACTCACGCACCAGATCTCGTCGACACCCGCCGCTTTGAAGTCAGCCATGTGCTCAACATAACCCGGCACATGCTTGGCCGAGCAGGTCGGCGTAAAAGCGCCTGGCAATGCAAACAGCGCAATGGTTTTGCCCGCTATGGCCTTCGTCACATCAACCGGGTTTGGGCCAATGCTGCAACCGTTGCCTTCAACTTCCGAAAACTCCATCAGTGTGGATGCGGGAAGTGTGTCGCCTACTTTGATCATCGTGTGCCCCTGAATGAATTTAAAATTTTATTAAAACAAAAAAGGCCCACCAGGTGAGCCTTTTTTTAAAGACCTTGCAGTCTGAATCCCGGTGATCAGGAATTAAACGACAGCGGCCTTCTCAACCAGACGGGTCACCACCCAGTTCTTGGTTTTGGAGATCGGGCGGCTTTCAGTGATTTCAATCACGTCGCCAGACTTGTACTCGCCCTTTTCGTCATGGGCGTGGTACTTGCTCGACAGCGATACGATTTTGCCGTACAGCTCATGTTTGACGCGGCGCTCAACCAATACTGTGACCGTCTTGGCGCGCTTGTCGCTGACCACTTTGCCGATCAAGGTGCGCTTGAGGGACTTCTTAACTGCCGTGTTCGCCGTGCTGGTTACTTCGGTCATCATTTTGCTCCCTGTTTGGCTTGGTTCGTCGCAATTGTCTCGGTCAAAATGGTTTTTGCCCGAGCAATAGAGCGGCGTGTGGAACGCAATACCGACGTATTGTTGAGTTGCTGCGTAGCCTTTTGCATGCGCAAGCCAAAATGGGCTTTTTGCAATGCTTTGACTTCGGTTTTCAAACCGGCAACGTCTTTTTGGCGGAGTTCAGTCGTGTTCATTTCTTCATTCTCCTGATCACTGGCCAATCATGCGGGCCACAAATGTGGTGCGCAGCGGCAGTTTGGCAGCAGCGAGCGTGAAAGCTTCGCGGGCCAGTGCTTCGGGCACGCCAACGATTTCAAACACGATCTTGCCGGGCTGAATTTCAGCCACGTAATATTCCGGATTACCTTTACCGTTACCCATCCGCACTTCTGCAGGCTTTTGGGAAATCGGCTTGTCCGGAAAAACGCGGATCCAGATACGGCCGCCACGTTTGACGTGACGCGAAATCGCACGGCGTGCGGCTTCAATTTGACGGGCCGTCAGGCGGCCACGATCGGTGCATTTCAGACCAAAATCGCCAAAAGCAACCGAGCTGCCACGGGTGGCAACGCCGGTGTTACGGCCTTTTTGTTCTTTGCGGTATTTTCTTCGTGCGGGTTGCAGCATTTTTAATCTCCTTTACCGTCAGCTGCCGCGGCGCTGGTGCCGCTACTGTTTGCTGGCGCGGCTTTGCGGACGCGCTTAACGGTGGTTTTCGGGGCATCACTACCGGGGGTAGCACCCCCAATTGCTTCAGCCGGCTTATCGCTGCCATCAGCTGGCGCGGTGTGGGTACCCATAGGCGCACGTGGAGCGCGAGCTCCGCGTGGTGCTGCTGGACCACCTGGGCCGCTTGGGCGCTCTCCAGTTCGATCACCTGGGCGTGCATCACGGCGTGGGCCACGTGACTTGCGCTCATCATCTGGAGGCACGTCAATCATGCGGGCACCTGGCGAATCACCACGGCCCAGCGTGTCGCCCTTGTAGACCCAGACCTTGACACCGATGACACCGTAGGTGGTTTTGGCTTCAGAGGTGCCGTAGTCGATGTCAGCGCGCAATGTGTGGAGCGGCACGCGACCTTCGCGGTACCACTCGCAACGTGCGATTTCAATGCCATTCAAACGGCCGGACGACATGATCTTGATGCCCAAGGCACCCAGACGCATGGCGTTTTGCATGGCGCGCTTCATCGCACGGCGGAACATGATGCGTTTTTCGAGCTGCTGGGTGATGCTGTCTGCGATCAGCTTGGCATCAATTTCAGGCTTGCGAACTTCTTCAATGTTCACGGCAACTGGCACACCCAATTGGCGTGACAGTTCTTTCTTGAGGTTCTCGATGTCCTCGCCTTTTTTACCAATCACAACACCCGGACGCGCCGAGAAAATCGTGATACGGGCGTTCTTGGCAGGGCGCTCAATCAGGACGCGTGAAACCGCAGCGCTTTTAAGTTTTAATTTCAGGTACTCGCGCACCTTGATGTCTTCAGCCAGCATGCCAGCGAAGTCACGGTTGCTGGCGTACCAGCGGCTTGACCAGTTGCGGCTCACCGAAAGGCGAAAGCCTGTTGGGTTGATTTTTTGTCCCATAGTCCTATCGCCCTTAGTTGCCAACAACCACGTACACATGGCACGTGGGCTTACTGATGCTGTTGCCACGGCCTTTGGCGCGGGCAGAAAAACGTTTGAGCGTTGCGCCTTGTTCAACATAGATGGTTTTCACCTTCAAGTCGTCAATATCCGCGCCATCGTTGTGTTCAGCGTTAGCGATGGCGGACTCGACCACCTTCTTGATGATGCCAGCCGCTTTTTTCTGCGTGAACGTCAGAATGTTCAGTGCTTGATCGACTTTTTTACCGCGAATCAAGTCAGCGACTAACCGGCCTTTGTCGACCGACAGCCGGACGCCCCGGAGGGTTGCACGTGTTTCCATGGTCTTGGTCCTTATTTCTTCACAACTTTTTTGTCAGCTGGGTGACCTTTGAAAGTCCGGGTGAGTGCAAACTCGCCCAACTTGTGGCCAACCATCTGATCGGTGATGTAAACGGGGACGTGCTGCTTGCCATTGTGAACGGCGATGGTCAAGCCGATGAACTCGGGCAGGATCATGGAGCGGCGCGACCAGGTCTTGATCGGTTTTTTGTCTTTGTTGGTAACGGCTCTGTCAGCCTTGACTACCAGGTGCTGGTCGACAAAGGGACCTTTTTTAAGTGAACGTGTCATGGGTTAGCCTTACTTCTTGCGACGCGAAACAATCATCACTTGCGTGCGCTTGTTGTTGCGGGTACGGTAGCCTTTGGTCAGGTTACCCCATGGATCGACAGGATGGCGACCTTCTCCGGTCTTGCCTTCGCCACCACCGTGTGGGTGATCGACCGGGTTCATGACCACACCACGAACGGTGGGGCGAATACCCATCCAGCGCTTGACACCAGCTTTGCCGAGGCGGCGCAGGCTGTGCTCTTCGTTGGCAACTTCACCAATAGTCGCGCGGCATTCGATGTGGATCTTGCGAACTTCACCCGAGCGCATACGCACCTGGGCGTAAGTGCCTTCACGGGCCAGCAGCGTTGCTGATGTACCAGCTGAACGTGCAATTTGCGCGCCCTTGCCGATTTGCATCTCGATGCAGTGAATGGTTGAACCAACCGGAATGTTGCGAATTGGCAATGCATTGCCGACACGAATTGGCGCTTCTGAACCACTGATCAATGTTGCACCCACTTCGAGGTTGCGCGGAGCAATGATGTAAGCGCGCTCGCCGTCGGCGTAGCAGATCAAGGCAATGTGGGCCGTGCGGTTGGGGTCGTACTCAATGCGTTCGACTTTGGCCGGAATGGCGTCCTTGTTGCGTTTGAAGTCCACCACACGGTAGTGGTGCTTGTGACCGCCGCCTTTGTGGCGCACGGTGATGTGACCGTTATTGTTACGACCAGATTTCTGGAATTGAGGCTCCAGCAGCGGCGCGTAAGGCTCACCCTTGTGCAGGTGGTCACGCGATATACGCACCATCCCGCGCATGCCGGGTGATGTGGGTTTCATTTTAATGACAGCCATTACGCGGACTCCCCACCTAAGTTGAGCTCTTGACCGGCTTTGAGCGTCACGTAGGCTTTGCGAATGTTGTCGCGGCGGCCTACAGATTTGCCAAAACGCTTGGTCTTACCTTTGATATTCAAAACAGCAACTGACTGAACGTCTACCTTGAACATCAACTGCACGGCGGCCTTGATTTCATATTTGGTAGCGTCTTGCAGCACCTTGAAGGTCACAGCATTGGTTTTGTCGGCAATCATCGTGGCTTTTTCGCTCACGATGGGTGCGACCAAAACCTGCATCAGGCGGCCTTCGTCGAATTTGACTTTGTGGGTAGCTGGATTGAGGGCGCTCATGCGAACATCTCCTTGAGTTGGTCCATGGCAGCCTTGGTGACCAAGACTTTCTTGTAGTGAACCAGCGACACCGGATCGGCGTAACGGGGCTCAACCACCAGAATGTTCACCAGATTGCGTGAAGCCAGGTACAGGTTCTCGTCGACCACGTCAGCGATGACCAGCACTGAGCTTAAGTTCATGGCTTTGAATTTGTCAGCCAAGACTTTGGTCTTGGGTGAGTCAACTGTCAGCGAATCAACCACAGACAGGCGGCCTTCGCGCGCCAGCTGGGAGAAGATCGACGCCATACCAGCGCGATACATCTTTTTGTTGATTTTTTGTGTGAAGTTTTCGTCAGGCATGTTCGGGAAGATACGACCGCCGCCGCGCCACAGAGGGGAAGATGTCATACCAGCACGTGCACGACCGGTACCTTTTTGTTTAAAGGGCTTTTTCGTTGAGTGACGAACTTGCTCACGGTCTTTTTGAGCCCGGGTACCTTGGCGGGCGTTGGCCTGAAAGGCCACGACCACCTGGTGAATCAGGCTTTCGTTGTATTCACGACCAAATACGGTATCAGGCACATCCACTTTGGATGAGGCCAGACCTTGGTCGTTCAGGAGTTCAACTTGCATCAGTTAGCTCCTTTCGCTGTAGCTACGGGCTTTGCCTTGATCGCGGCACGAACCGTGACAAAGCCGCCTTTTGAACCAGGCACAGCGCCGCGAATCATCAGCAATTGACGGGCTTCGTCAATGCGCACGATCTTCAGATTTTGCGTGGTTTTGGTGACATCACCCAGGTGACCTGTCATGCGTTTACCAGGAAACACACGACCAGGATCTTGTGCCATACCGATAGAGCCGGGAACGTTGTGCGAACGGCTATTGCCGTGCGACGCGCGCTGCGAGCTCATTTTGTGGCGCTTGATGGTGCCGGCAAAGCCTTTACCAATGGAAGTGCCCTGTACATCCACCATTTGGTCAATTGCAAACACATCAGCGGCAGGCACAACGGTACCCGCAGCATATTTGCCTGCAACATCAGCCGTCACGCGGAATTCTTTGATGACTTCACCAGCTTCAACGCCTGCTTTCGCAAGGTGGCCAGCGGCCGGCTTGGTCACGCGTGATGCTTTGCGCGAGCCGAATGCAACTTGAAGTGCACTGTAGCCGTCATTTGCTTCGGTTTTAACCTGGGTAACACGGTTGTTAGACACATCAACCACTGTGACAGGAACAGTATCCCCATCATCAGTGAACAGACGCATCATGCCCACCTTGCGACCCAGCAACCCGAGGGAGTTGCTCAGACTCATGATTTTTCTTTCGTAACTTCTACCGCTGCAACTTCAATTGGCTACAGACGTTTTTGTGTAGAAGACAGTTAATAAAACTTCACTCAAATTTTTGAAAATTGAGCGAAGTTTTGGATTATAGCGCGTTACCTGCCAATTTGGCAAGCGGCGCGCTACGGGTTCTTTTTAAAGCAGCTTATTGCAGCTTGATTTCAACATCCACGCCAGCAGGCAAGTCGAGCTTCATCAACGCGTCAACGGTTTTGTCCGTTGGGTCAACGATGTCCATCAGGCGCTGGTGGGTGCGGATTTCTAACTGGTCACGGCTGGTTTTGTTGACGTGCGGTGAACGCAGAATGTCAAAACGCTTCATGCGGGTTGGCAAAGGCACGGGGCCCTTGACAATCGCGCCGGTGCGCTTGGCAGTGTCAACAATTTCAGCAGCTGACTGGTCGATCAGTTTGTAGTCAAACGCTTTGAGGCGGATGCGGATTTTTTGCTTGGTGGCCATGGTTTGTCCTTAAGCAATGATTTTCGCAACCACACCCGCACCAACGGTCTTGCCGCCCTCGCGGATAGCAAAGCGCAGGCCCTCTTCCATCGCAATCGGGTTGATCAGCTTGACGGTGATCGACACGTTGTCGCCTGGCATGACCATTTCCTTGCCTTCTGGCAACTCGATCGCACCCGTCACGTCCGTTGTGCGGAAGTAGAACTGGGGGCGGTAGTTGTTGAAGAATGGGGTGTGGCGGCCGCCCTCGTCTTTGGACAAGACATAGATCTCGCCGGTGAAGTGGGTATGCGGCTTGATGGAGCCTGGCTTGCACAGGACCTGGCCGCGCTGGACGTCTTCACGCTTGGTGCCGCGCAGCAAGATGCCGACGTTGTCGCCTGCCTGGCCTTGGTCGAGCAGTTTCCTGAACATTTCGACGCCGGTGCAGATGGTCTTTTGGGTATCTGC
>JANYGP010000093.1 GCA_025362315.1 Polaromonas sp. | reverse complement strand
GTCGTCGGCAATCATCAGCTCGTGCAGGCCGATGCGGCCTTTGTAGCCGGTTTTGTTGCATTTGTCGCAACCTACGGCGCGGTAAAACTTGAGGCTTCCGTCTACGCCGTAGCGCTCGGTCCAGCCGTCGAGTAGCTTTTGTGCTTCGCCGCCTGCGTCATCCGTCCAGGCTGGGCCGCTTTTCAAGTCTTGGGCGTATTCGTTGATGAAGTCTTTGAGTTCTTGCGAGCTAGGTGAGTAGGCTTCCTTGCAGTCGCACAGTTTTTTGGCCAGGCGCTGCGCCAGAATGCCGAGCAATGCGTCGGCAAAGTTAAACGGATCCATGCCCATGTCAAGCAGGCGGGTGATGGACTCCGGCGCTGAGTTGGTGTGCAGGGTTGAAAAAACCATGTGGCCTGTGAGTGACGCTTCAACACCCATCGACACGGTTTCCTTGTCGCGTGACTCGCCGACCATGATGATGTCGGGGTCAGCCCGCAAAAAGGCGCGCATGACCAGGGCAAAGTCGATGCCAGCTTTTTTGTTGATCTGGACCTGTCGCAGGCCTTTTTGGGTAATTTCAACCGGGTCCTCAGCTGTCCAGATTTTGGTGTCAGGGGTGTTCAGGAACTTCAGGATGGAATGCAGCGTCGTGGTTTTGCCTGAACCTGTGGGACCGCACACATAAAACAAACCATAGGGTTTGCTGACGGTTTTTTCAAGTCGCTCGCGGTTGTGCGCCGTCAGGCCCAACTTGTCAATCGGGATAGGCTCGCCTGCTGCCAGGATGCGCATGACCACGTCTTCAACGCCGCCGCTTGACGGAATAGTGGCCACGCGCAGTTCGATGTCAAGCGGGCCATATTTTTTAAATTTGATCTTGCCGTCTTGTGGTTTGCGCTTTTCAGAAATGTCCAGGTCGCACATGATTTTGAGCCGCGTGACCATCGCTTGCCTGAACTGTGCAGGCACCTCAATGTACGGCTGCAGTGTTCCGTCAATCCTGAAGCGTATGCCGGTTTTGGCTTTGCCGGGCATGGGTTCGATGTGAATGTCGGATACTTTCTGGTGGTAGGCGTCAATGATGACCTTGTTGACAAACTTGACCAGCTCGTTGTCAGCAGCGGCAGATTCCAGTGCAGAGTCGTCATGCGCGTCGTTGTCCAGTGGCGAGTCCATGTCGGCCAGCAACTGGTCAATCGAGCCGCCGTCGTTACCAGCGCCAAACAGCTGGCCAAGTGTTTCCTCAAACTCTGCCTGGGTGGTGACGCGGTAGGCAAATTTGTGATGGCGCGGGAAAACCTGCGGCACCACGCGGGAACCGCGCACAGCTTCCGGGTCAACACACATGATGACCAGACCTTCTGGCGTTTCTTCCAGCGGGATCCAGCCCTGCTGCCCGATAAATTCGCGCTTGAGCGAGCCGTACAGCATTTCTGAACGGATGCGGCCTGAATTAAACGGCTCATAGCCCACACCAAAAAATTTGGACAAAGAAGGGCCCAGTTGGGCTGGGCGAATGCGGTAGTCATCCATCAGCAAATGTTCAACCGTCCCAGACTGTTCACGCGCTTTTTGAATGCAGCTTGTCAATTCGTCCTGGCTCAGTACACCTTCAGTGACCAGACCGTCGTACTGGGTGGTTTTTTTGCGTGGGTAATTGTTGCGGGCCAGATTGCTTGCATCGGCCAGCTTTTGCATACGCTGGCGAATGGCAATGCCCAGTGTTTTACACAACTGCTGCGCACCGTCTTCTTCGAGCTTGCTGAAGGGCTGGTTGCTGCGGTTGTTGATCACCTGCAACACGCCGTACAGATCGTCACCGGCCATCACCGGGGCGACCAGCATCTGCTTGGTGCGGTAGCCCGAACGTTTGTCAACCGCTTGCAAAAAGTTCAAGCCCGCGTGGATTTTTTTGAGTGCAACAATGTCGTAAACATCTTCAATGTTCAAAAGTTGCCTTGCCATGGCCGCGTAGCCCGCAATGCTTTGCGTGCCAATTGGCAGCTTCAAGTCCTGTGGGCTGTTCAAGCCGGTTTTGACCTTGGACACAATGGCGCTGCGGTCTTCGTTGATGGCGTACAAAGTCAGTCGGTCAGCATTGAAAAGTTTGCAAATGTCGTTGCTGACGTCCAGCATGATCTGGTCAACATTGTCAGTCTCGTGAATCTTGTTTGTGACCTGCTGGAGCTGCCTGAAAAACAGCGCTTCAAACGTGATACCGCGCTCTTGCGGTGCCAGCATTTGCGAGTTGTAAAACTCGTCTTCCGGTGTTTGGGCAGAAGAAGAAGAAACCGAAACTGCATTCATAGTTCAAACTCCTGCCCAGCCCTGAGCCAATGAATGTCATGCTGGACATTGCCGCTGATTGGCGATGTTTGATCAAATTTCTGGATTTCAGCCATGATGAGCTCGGTCTCTGCGGGCTTGGTGTGGGTGATGTAAATCGGATAATTTTTTGACCGCTCAATGCAATCCAATTCGCTGGCCAATGTCAGTGGCGACAAGTGCAAGCTGCGCTTTGCCAAGTTGCGCTCCTTGTTGCTGAACGCTGTTTCAATGACAAGCATTGCCACGTCAATCGCATTCACGCGGCTCCAGAAAGCCGGATTCACCTCCGTATCGCCCGTAAAGACCCAGCAGCCTTTGCCTGCCGTCACGGCGTAACCCACTGCAGGCACGGTGTGCACTGCCGGCAGTACTTCAATAAATTTGTCGTTGATTGCAAGTGTCTGCCCGAGCTCAAGGGCATGGAAAGTGATGAATGGCGCAACTGGCGTTGGTATCTGTGAGAAATCAGGCCAAATGATGTTGTTGAAAATATGTGCCTTCAGTGCAGCAATGGTTTGCGGCAATGCATGAACCTGAACGGGTGTTGTTCTTTTGGCTGCGATGGCGTCAACCATCAGCGGCAAAGCAGCCACATGGTCCAGATGCGAATGAGTGAGAAACACGTGGTCAATGCACCGCATCTCCTCAAGCGTCAAGTCCCCCACGCCTGTGCCGGCATCAATCAGCACATCGTGATCAATTAAAAACGATGTGGTGCGGCAGCCTTTTGCAATGGCACCCGAACAACCCAAAACCCTGATTTTCATACTGTGTGCAGCTCTGTGTGTATGTTTTCTTGTGTCAACTCGTCCGGGCGAGCATGCTTACTTTGTTTTATAACTGGTGGCGCCATCCCATGCAGGATCAAACGGCAAACTTCTCATGGAGCCTACACGCTGTGCATACAGTTGGTAAAGGTAATTTTTGGCATTTAATCGCTGTAGGTTGAGCAATTGCAAATCGAATTGCTCCCAATTTTGGGCGCGGTACGCTTTCAGGGCATACGCCCAGGTTTTAAGCTCCGTGGTTTTTTCATCATTAATTTGGCCCAGCACCGAGAAAGGCCAGTGAATGCTGACAGCAACGTCTTTGCCCTTGACACGCACTTTGTCGAGCTCTTGCCATACAAAGCCATTGGCCAGTTTGCGGGTTGACTCGCTGACCACAATGTCAACGCCATAAGTTTTAGACAATCCTTCCAGGCGCGAGGCCAAATTAACTGCATCACCAATGACGGTGTAGCTGCGCCGAACGCTGGACCCCATGTCGCCAACACACATGGTGCCCGTGTTCAGGCCAATCCCGATGCTGATCTCGGGCAAGCCCTTTGCACGATGTTCTACATTGAGCAAACGAATGGCGCTGGACATTTCAAGCGCTGTTTTGACGGCTAGGCTGGCGTGATCAGGAGTGTCAACCGGCGCGCCCCAAAAGGCCATCACGCAGTCGCCCATGTATTTGTCGATGGTGCCGCGATTGGCGCGGATCTGGTCTGTCAGACGGCTGAACACTGTATTGAGCAAAGCCTGCAGTTGCGTCGGCTCCATGGTTTCGCTCATTTGTGTGAAGCCCCGCATGTCACAAAACATTACTGTCAGCACTTTGGTGGTTGCCTTCATGCTGTAGCTGCCAGCGTGCTTCACCATTTTATCGATCAGCTCGGGCGGAACATAGGTACCGAACAAACTGGCCAGGTCGCGTTTGGATTTACTTTCGACAAAGTAGCCATAACTCATGTTCAGACTAAATGCTATCAAGGCCATGACCAGCGCACTGGCCAAAGGCATGACCAAACCATAACCCGAGTAAAGCCAAAAATTTAGGACTACCAATCCTGTAACCACCAAGGCGCTGGTTGCTACTGCTTTAGGAGCAGACAGCAAAGGCAGCGCAATGGCCAATGTCAATCCGGATAAAAGAAGAATGAAAACTTCAAAGCCCACGGCATAGTCAGGCTTGACAAATACCTTGCCGTCCAGCAAACCAGAGATGACGTTGGCGTGTGTTTCCACACCTGGGTAAGTCTCACCCACGGGTGTGACTCTCACGTCCAGCAGGCCGGGTGCAGTTGTACCCAGCAAAATGATTTTGCCTTTCAAGGTGTCGGGGGCAATGCGCCTGGCAAGTACGTCTGATGCAGACACATAACGAAACGATCCACCCCTGGCGCCGCCATTGCCACGAAACGGCACCAACGTTGCAACGCGGTTGTCCACTGGAATAGCCAGCGTCTTGCCACCCTGCTTTAATAAAATACTTTCCAGCCCGTGGTAGTTGCGGCTCAAAAACTTTTCTTGCGGGAAGCCAGGTTCTACCTGCGGCGAGCCGACCAGCATTCGGAACATGGCCAGTGACAGTGATTCGTAGTACTGGCCTTTGAATTCTGCCAGCAAAGGAATGGACCGCACAACGCCGTCGTTTTCCGTGATGGAGTTGAAAAACCCGCCTGCAGGTGCCGCCTTTGCCAGTAAGCCAAGATTAGCGCTGTAGCCGTCCCAGCTGGTAAATTGAATGGGACGTCCCTGCAGAAGCTGCGGCTCCATGACCGGCTTTGGCAATGCGCCATTGACCCTGCCATCCCGGTCACTTGTCAGGTAATAGCCCATGACAACAGGCCGATTCTCAAGGGATTTGGCAAACAGCGAATCGTAGTCAAGCTCTGGTTGAAGCTGGTTGATTTTTTCTGTGAACATCGGCAGATCCCGAAATTCATTTTGAGCCAAACGCTGCAGGCGTTTGAGACCCGAACTGTCATCAGGCTCTGCAAAAACCACATCAAAACCCAGCAAGGCGACTTTTTGTCTGTCCAGCAATTCGGCTGTCAAATCGGCCAGCTTGTGACGTCCCCAGGGCCATCTGCCAACCTCTGAAAGACTCTTCTCGTCGATATCAACGATCACAATTCTTTCATCCATGGTTTTAGGCATGGTGGCGCGCAATCGAGCGTCATAAATAATGGCGTCAAGCTGGCTCAACACACCTATTTGCAATACGCCACTGGCGTGCAAAAGCGCAAACACCAATGGAATCAGCGTCATCGCAATACGGGGCCAATGCTTGAGAAGAAGTTGCATGAAGCCTCAACGTGCTGCTACAAAGGCAACTACTTTGCAGTCAAAGCCCGGACAGCTCAGTGCTGAACGAACTGCATCTGGGTCCCTGCAAGCTCCAGCATGTCGCCATTTTTAAGGGCTACAGGCTCACTGCCGATAGGTGTGCCATTCAGTGAAGGCTTGTTGACGCCTTCAACATGCGCAATCACAAATGCATGTGGGCGCCTGGTGATGGCTGCAACTGCAACTCCGGGTTTGCCAATGGTTGTAACCACTTTCACCAGCGCTACCTCGCGTCCGGCAGCGGCGCCTGACATGACCTTGATGGCTGCGTTCACAGCCGCGGTTGACGTGGTGGGCGGCATTGACGCTGACGCCGATGATGCCGAAAGCGCCGACGGTGCTGACATTGCTGAAACAGACGAAGCAGGCGAGGCGGGCGAGGCAGGCGAGGCAAAACCAGTCACGCCTGGTTTGAACACCATGGTCTTGTCAAACCCTGCATCCGATGCTTCGTTGGCAAACTTGATTTTGTACTTGCCAATTTCGACAACATCATTGTTTGACAGCTGCTGCTTTTTTACAGCCTTGCCATTGACGTAAGTGCCATTGGTACTGTTCAAGTCTTCCAGGTGAACGTCATTGCCTGCCATCTGAAGCACAGCGTGCTCGCCGCTTACAGCCAGGTTGTCAATCACGATATCGTTATAAGGACGCCGCCCCAACGATGTCCGGTCTTTGGTGAGCTGGACTTCCTTGATGACAACACCATCAATTGACACAATCATTTTCGGCATTGCCAGCTCCTGTTCCTGTTTATTCTTAATATTTCAAGCATTGTCTTATTTTCCCATCATTCGTGACAAGAGTCCCCGCTTTGCAGCAACCTGCTTTGCATGCGTCAAAACCACTGAAATGTTATCCCGTCCACCATTTTCATTTGCCGCTGCAATCAGTTGCCTGGCTTTTTGAGCCAGCGTCATGGGGCCTAAAACAATGTCTGCCAACGCCGTGTCCCTCACCATGTCTGACAAGCCATCGGAACACATCACGTACAGGTCCCCCTCCTCCACGCGATGCTCTGTCACGTCAAGCATGACGGCATCTTCAACGCCAAGGGCTCTTGTGACCAAATTTTTGTTGGAGGATGTCAGCGCCTGTTCTGGCGTCAAAAGCCCGGCATCCATTTGCTCCTGAAGCAAGGAATGATCTTTGGTAATCTGCTGAAAATCAGAGCCTCTCAGGCGGTAGCAGCGGGAATCGCCGATATGCCCCAACACCAATCGCTCTGACTGAAACACGCCCACAACCAAAGTTGTCCCCATGCCGCTGTACTGGGGATTTGAGTTGGCTGCGTTAAAAATGGAATGGTTTGCATTTTGAACGCAGATTTCCAGGGCACGCTTGACTTCCTTGCCGTTGGCATTTTTACCTGCTTCAGACAGCCAGCGACTCATTTCAGACTTGATGAATGCGCACGCCATGCCACTTGCAACTTCACCTGCGTTGTAGCCCCCCATGCCATCGGCCAGGATGCACAGGCCAGTCATTTCGTCGACTGTTACTGCGTCCTCGTTGTTGTCCCGAATCATCCCCGGGTCGGTGTCAGTGCATATCTCGTACATCATTTTGGTGAAGGTTTTTTGAGCGCATCCATGTTGTTTGCCAACATGGAAGTATCGGCGATGTGCTCCACCACGGTCTTTTCATAGCCTGGAGATGTGTTTTCGGATGTCAGACTCCTCTGAAATACAAAAGCGTTGGGTACAACATTTGCTTCGGACACATTTGTGCTGCTGTCCTGTCCAGTCAGACTGACGTCCGGTACTTTTCTTTCTTCAGGCAACAGCCTGGCAGCGGCTGATGGTGATGCAGATGCTGAGTAGTCGGCCATCACTGCATGCAAATCTGCTGCAAATTCATTGCCGCTTTGGTAGCGGCCAGCAGACTGTTTGCCAACGGACAGGGAAACGATGTCTGCCAACCTGGCAGACAGCTCCGGGCGGCCCATGCGGATATCAGGAGCAGGCTCGTTGGCAATTTTGTACATCAACTCAGCCATCGAATCGCCGCGAAATGGCAGAAACCCTGTCAGCATCTGATACAGCGTGACCCCCAGCGAGTACAAGTCAGACCGGCCATCGATTTTTTTACCGGCAATTTGCTCGGGCGACATGAAGCTGGGTGTGCCCAGCACCAAGCCAGTTTTTGTCCTGCTTGAATCCGTGATGCGGGCAATGCCAAAGTCAGTGACCTTGACACTGTCGGTCAGTGGGTCGTACATGATGTTGGCGGGCTTGATGTCACGGTGCACAACCTGAAGGCTGTGCGCATATGCCAAGGCTTCTGCCACACGGGCGACAATTGACAAAACTTGGGGGACAGGCAGCAGCTGGCCTGCTTTGGATACTTCAGCCAGATCTTTGCCTTTGATGTACTCCATGGCGATGTAGGCCAGGTCGTGTTCCTCGCCTGCATCAAAAATCGTCACTATATTTTGATGTTGCAAACGGCCAGCGGTTTCCGCTTCCCTGAAAAATCTTTCACGTGCATCGTTGAGTTCTTCACCATCAAATTCGCTGCTCAAGGCCATTGTCTTGATGGCAACCACCCGGCCAATTTTTGGGTCCTTGCCCAGATACACCACGCCCATGGCGCCTTTGCCAAGTTCTTTGTCGACCTGGTAACGACCTAGCATGGGTTTTTCAACACCACCACTGGCCAGCAGCAAAGTGCCGCCAGCATGTGCCCGACTGCTCCCCAAAATAACGGTCTCTGACAGATTTTTGGCACGACTCAGTTTGGCTGTCAAACCTTTGAAGTCCTTGTTTTGTGTGGCCATGTATTCATACACTGCCTCGGCTTTGTTGAACTGGCGTTTGCGTTCAAAGTCAAGCGCCAGACTTCCCAGGTTGCCCATCAGTGCATCGCTGTAGGGTACTCGGCGCATACGGTCAAATGCCATGTCCAGCTGGCCTTGCCCCTGGTGTGCTAACCCCATCATGCGATTGGTTTCGCCTGATTCTTCGTCAGATCTAAGCTTGCCAGCTTCGGTCATTAAAAATCGCTTGGTGGTGAGTGCCAGATGGCCCATCAAAAGCAGCGCTGCCGGAAAGACCAGTTGCAGCCATTTGGCCGACCCTGACAGCAACACAAACTCGGTTGTCAGCAGCAGTACAAAAATACCCAGCGTCACAAGCGCTGCGCTGCCTGCAGACAGGCGAGGCAAAGCGACTGTCAAATAACCAGCCACAACGAGCATGGCAACCAGTGTTGCCAGGTTGCCCCAAACTGGCTCAACAATGAAGTGCTCGCTCAAAATACTGGAAGTGATGTGCGCCATTATTTCTGCGGCTGACAAGCCAGGTCCTGCCGGCGTGTTGAAAAACGCCCCAACACCAAGAGCTGTGCCGCCAATGATCACAATTTTGTCTGTGTATTTGGATGCCGGAATCTTGCCCGAGACAACGTCGTAAAAAGAATCCGCAGCAAATGCGGCCTTGTTGTCCTTGCCTGCGTAAAACTGCGGAAGCATCATGGCCGCATCGTCTGTCTGAATGACCAGTTTGCCAATCTGCACTGATTCACCGTTGGTGAGCTTGATGTCTGTAGCACCTAAATTCAGTGTGTTGGCAACCGCCAGCAGGCTCATGGATGGAACGGCCTTGCCAAAATAATTGATCAGCAAAGGCTCATGCCGGACAGAGCCATCCACATCCGTTTGCTGATTCAAATGCCCAATGCCTGCCGCCGCGGCACCGATCAATTCAATGGGTTGCTGGCTCCGATTTGCCTGAATGGCAAAGTTCCCGGTATCGTCTGCGGTGCTTTTTAAGGCATAAGGCGGAAGGGGCTTGTCAAGCCTGCCTTGCGGCATGCCAATTGTGAAGACAGAGGGGATCAAAACATTGGCAGCTTTTGCCATGCTGCTGGCAAGCTGGGTGTCAGTGTCCAAAGCTGTTTCGGCGTCAGCAATGATTTTGTTCACCGGATCTGTCGCTGCATTGGGGCCAATGGCAGGGTCCGCCAAGGTGTCCTTTATCTTGCGGATGTAAGCCATCCCGCGATCTGCCTGCGGTTCAAAAAACAGCGTGGTGTTGACAATTGTTTTGACCTTGGCTGCAGCAAGCTGATCGATCAATCTGGCCTGCACATCACGCGGCCAGGGCCAGCGGCCAATGTTGGCAATACTCTGGTCGTCAATGGCAATGATTGCAATGCGCCCCGACGGCTGACGTGACGTGCTGGTACTTGCAAAGTCGTAATACCGACGCTCAAGCGTTCCAAACAGGTCGGTGCTGTAGTGCAGCGCAAAAACCGCCAAAATGACAAGAATGCCAACAAACCAGTCAGAACGCCAAAACCGGCTGCCCCGACTGTCAGTTCTGACCAATTCCCGCTCCCCGTGTTGCAACTGTCTGTGATGCCCGCGTCATGAGCTGCCTTGCTTTGTTGTGTTCGCCCGCTGAAACCTGAGTTTGCATGTGCAGGTTACATTTCTGGAACAGACGTTACCAGACGCTTACTTCAGCCACAAGCCACTTGTTCACGATTTGTTTACTTTGTGTAGCACATACCCAAAAGTGAAATGGCGTTTGTCGGCATAGTCATCAGGTTTGAGAATGGCTCCGCTGACGTTTGGACAGGTAAGTTCCCAAAGCCACAACCAGTGCTGCACCGATGGCACCGGCAATCAGTTCTGTGGTGTGACTGGCGATGCCAAACTGTGCAGTTGCAGCAGGGTCAGTCACCAGCATTTCACCTGCAAGATAGCCCAGCAAAGCTGCACCCACTGTGATGATGATCGGAAATCGTTCCATGACCTTGGTCAAAAGTGTGGCGCCAAAAATAATCAATGGAATGCTGATCAACAGGCCAAGCACCAGCAACGGCAAGTTGCCTTTGGCAGCTGCGGCAACAGCCAGCACATTGTCCAGGCTCATGACAAGATCGGCAATTAAAATAGTGCGAATAGCTGCCATCATGCCGTTAACTTGCTTGCCATCGTGCTCGTCTTCACCCTCACCCTTGAGTAGATCCACACCAATATAAACCAGCAGTGCTGCGCCGACAATTTTCAGATAAGGCAAAGTGAGCAATTGGATGGCCACAATGGTCAAAATAATCCGCATGACAATGGCCGCAGCGCTGCCCCAGAAAATTGCTTTGGCACGCTGGTTTGGCTTGAGAGTCCGCGCTGCCATGGCAATGACCACAGCATTGTCGCCAGACAAAACAATGTTGGCGAGAACAATCGAGCCAAAGGCGCTCCAGAACAGGGGGGATGTGAAATCAAGTCCAAAAAACATGGCGGCTCCGTTGTGTTGGCATCCATTAAAAAAGCGCTGGTCAGCGCTTTTTTAATCGTTCATTTTATTGGCAAGTGCCGTGTCGCCTGTCCGTGATACTGCTTAAATCAAAGCTCACAAGAGCGCCTTGAGCAACTTGGCCATTTCTGACGGATTGCGTGTCACAGTAAAGCCACAGGCTTCCATGATTTCCAGCTTGGCATTCGCCGTGTCTGCACCGCCTGAAATCAGCGCGCCAGCATGGCCCATGCGCTTGCCAGGTGGCGCTGTGACACCGGCGATAAAGCCAACGATGGGTTTTTTCATGTGCAGTTTGCACCATTCGGCGGCTTCAGCTTCATCAGGCCCGCCGATTTCACCAATCATGATGACGGCATCGGTGTCCGGGTCGTCATTGAAGGCCCGCATCACGTCAATGTGTTTGAGGCCATTGATCGGGTCCCCGCCAATGCCGACCGCGCTCGATTGGCCCAAACCGATTTCGGTCAGTTGAGCCACAGCTTCATAAGTCAGGGTGCCAGACCGGCTGACCACACCAATGCGGCCCTTGCGGTGGATGTGACCGGGCATGATGCCGATCTTGATTTCTTCTGGTGTGATCAGGCCGGGACAGTTGGGGCCGAGCAGCAGCGTACGCTTGCCGCCCGCAGCTTCCTTGGCTTTCATTTTGTTGCGCACCATCAGCATGTCGCGCACCGGGATGCCTTCGGTGATGCAGATTGTCAGGTCCAGATTGGCCTCAACAGCTTCCAGAATCGCGGCGGCTGCGCCAGCTGGCGGCACGTAAATCACCGACACCGTTGCGCCAGTGGCTTTGGCCGCGTCAGTGACATTGGCAAAAATCGGGATGCCTTCAAAGTCTTCACCCGCTTTTTTCGGGTTGACGCCCGCCACAAAGGCTTCTTTGCCCTTGGCGTAGTCGCGGCACATGCGGGTGTGAAACTGCCCGGTTTTGCCGGTGATACCCTGGGTGATAACTTTGGTGTTTTTGTTGATGTAAATGCTCATAACGGCCTCATTCGGTGATGTTCGGGAGGGGTTTTACCAAGGAGCCGCAGTGGATCTGGCTTTGCCAGGCCACATGTGGCTGCCTCCTTGAGGGGGAAGCGCCGAAGGCGTATCGGGGGTGTGCCAAATTCATTTGACTGCTGCGACGATTTTTGTAGCCGCATCGGCCATGGTGTCCGCTGCAATGATCGGCAGGCCCGACTCGGCCAGCATCTTTTTGCCCAAATCTTCGTTGGTGCCCTTCATGCGCACGACTAGAGGAACCGACAGGTTGGTCGCCTTGCAAGCCGTGATCACACCTTCCGCAATCGTGTCGCACTTCATGATGCCGCCAAAAATGTTCACCAAGATGCCTTTGACCTCCGGGTTTTTCAGCATGATCTTGAAAGCTTCTGTCACCTTTTCAGCCGTTGCACCGCCACCCACGTCCAAAAAGTTGGCCGGCTCCCCGCCAAACAGCTTGATGGTGTCCATCGTTGCCATCGCCAGGCCAGCGCCATTGACGAGGCAACCAATGTTGCCATCCAGGCTGATGTAAGCCAGGTCAAACTTGCTGGCTTCGACTTCGGCCGCGTCTTCTTCGTCGAGGTCGCGGTAAGCCACGATGTCTGCGTGGCGAAACAGCGCGTTCGGGTCAAAATTGAATTTGGCATCGAGTGCCATCACTTCACCTTTGCTGCTCCGGTTCAGTGGGTTGATCTCCACCAGCGACGCATCGGTGTCCATGTAGCATTTGTAGAGCTTTTGCAGAATGTCGACGGTTTGCGCCACCGAGTCAGCGGGCATGCCGATGCCTGCTGCCAACTCTTTGCCTTGTGCATCCGTCAAGCCGACCAGCGGGTCCACGAACAGCTTGATGATTTTCTCGGGGTGGCTGTGCGCTACTTCTTCAATGTCCATGCCGCCTTCAGACGAGGCAATGAAGGCAACTTTTTGCGTGGCACGGTCGGTCACGATTGAGACGTAATATTCTTTTTGAATGTCAGCGCCGTCTTCGATGTACAGGCGGCGTACTTTCTGGCCAGCAGGGCCAGTCTGGTGCGTGACCAGCTGCATGCCCAAAATTTCGCCTGAGATGCGCCTGACGTCTTCGATTGTTTTGGCAACCTTCACGCCGCCGCCCTTGCCGCGACCACCTGCATGAATTTGCGCCTTGACCACCCACACCGGACCGCCTAGTTTTTGTGCAGCCTCAACCGCTTCTTGCACTGTGAACGCAGCAATGCCGCGCGGCACTGGCACACCAAACTGGCGCAGTACTTCTTTGCCTTGGTATTCGTGAATTTTCATGAAAAAACTTTCAGACGGCTGTTGTAGGGCGGTAACGCAAATACCAAAACTATTCGGGTTTCTGCGGCTTGCAGACAACCCCAAACTGTATCATGTCGCATTGCGCCAACTTTGCGTAATTCTTGCCTGGCGAAAGACGGAGAAGACAGATGCCCACAATTTTTATCGACGGAGAAGCTGGCACCACGGGCCTGCAGATCCGCGACCGGCTTCAGGCCATGCCGCACATTGAGCTGGTCAGCATTGCACCCGAGCTGCGTAAAGACGCGTCCGCCAAACGCGACCTGATGGCCGGTGTAGACATGGTGATCCTGTGCCTGCACGACGATGCCGCGCGCGAATCTGTCGCCATGGTGGACAGCCTGCCCGGCCGGAAACCCAAGGTCATTGACGCCTCGACCGCGCACCGTACCGTGCCGGGCTGGGTCTACGGCTTTCCTGAACTCGCCCCTGGGCAGCGTGACGCAGTAGCCGCGGCTGACCGCGTGGCCAACCCCGGCTGCTATGCCACTGGCGCGATTGCGCTGATTTGCCCACTGGTCAGTGCAGGTCTTGTTCCCGCCGATTTTCCCCTGAGCCTGCCCGCTGTGAGTGGTTACTCTGGCGGCGGACGGCCCATGATGGAGGCCTACAAAGCAGGCACCGCCCCTCTGTTTGAGATTTATGGCCTGGGCCTTGAGCACAAGCACCTGCCTGAAATCATGAAGTACACCGGCTTGAGCCGCCGCCCGGTGATGATTCCATCGGTCGGCAATTTTGAGCAGGGCATGCTGGTGCAACTGCCGCTGCATCTGGACATGTTGCCTGGCCAGCCAACAGCGGCCCAGCTAAAAGACGCGCTGGCCAGCCACTATGCGGGCAGCGAATGGGTCACCGTAGAAGAAGCTCCGGTGTCCGGCAAGCTTGACGCCCTGGGCCTGAACAACACCAACAAGATGGAGCTGCGCGTTTTCGGCAACGAAACCCATCGCCATGCAGTATTGATTGCGCGGCTTGACAACCTGGGCAAGGGCGCCTCTGGTGCGGCGGTGCAAAATTTGAAGTTGATGCTGGGTTTGTAGCTGGCCAGCAATCACAAGGACAGGAACAAGGCGCTATTGCGCTAGTGCGCTATTGATTTGGCAGCGGATTGACCAGCTGCACAACCATACGCGCAGCCAAGTGAAATGTTTCAGCGGCGGCCAGCGGGTCGTGCTCTGCTTTTGCACAAACCAAAGCGCCTTCATAGGCGATCAGTGTGCAGCGCGCCCACTGCCCGGCTTGCGCCTGGCTGGCAGCACCCAGGGACATGAACGCCGATACCAAAGCCGTTTGCCAGCTTGCAAAAATGGCTTGCAAGATCGGCTGAAAGTCCGCGCTTTCCGTCTCGCTACTCAACACGGCAGCCCCAACCGGGCAGCCACCCGAAAAGTTACTGGCATGCATTTGCAATTGCCCGGTACTGAACATGGCGCTCACAAAAGCTTCAATCGCAGATTTGGGTGTGGCCCCCAGCGCATTGGCTGAACCTGTCCCGCCTACATCGGCCGCAGCCATGGCGCTACGCAGCGCTTTTTCAATGATTCGCAAGCCGCTTTTGCCCGACAGCGCCAACGCTTCCTGCAGCAATTGGTCGCGGCCCCCGGGGAAATAGTGATAGATCGAGCCACGCGGCGCATTCACAGCTCGGGCGACTTCAATCAAATTGACGGCCGCCATACCGCGCTGCGGCAACCAGTGCGCAGCCGTCAACACCATCGCATCACGAAGCGTGTGTGGCTTGCCGGCTTTGGCGTCGGGTTGGGCTGGCGCGTGGATGAGAGCTGGGTGGGACATGCCTTGATTATGCAACTCTGTATAATTATGTACATCTACATAAAATGCTTTTCTGCATGCATGCTAACGCTTCGGCCTTTGATTTGACCCCTCGCCCTGTCACCCAGCTGGACATCACCGGCACGGACACGCTGGTTTTTGCGGGCGGAGGCAACCGCTGCATGTGGCAGGCCGGGCTGATGTCTCATCTGCTTGAGGCGGGCTGGCGACTGCCGGCGCAACTGGTTGGTACCAGCGCCGGTGCAGGCGTGGCCACGGCGCTGATCGCAGGCAAAGTGGCTGAGGGATTGCAAGCCTGCAAAGCGCTTTATGCCAGCAACCCGAGCATGGTTGATTTTTCAAACCTGTGGCGCGGGCGTTTGGGCTTTGCGCATGAGCATATTTTTCCGGCCTGGGTCGCCTCTTACTTGAACGAAAGCAACTTTGAGGCGGTGCGCAACGCCCCATCACACGTGCGCGTGGCGTTTGCCCGCCCATCACCCATGCTGGGTTTGCATCTGTCAACACTGGCGGGAACACTCGCCTACATGGTGGACAAACACATCAGCAACAGCATCCACCCGCGCCTGCCCACGCTGCTGGGCCTGAAGCTGGGTTTCATGAATCTGCACGACTGCACCAGTGCTGCGCAGGCACAAAACCTGATTTCAGCGGCAGCCGCTGCACCACCTTTCATGCGCGTGCGGCAAGTAGAAGGCCGCGCCGCACTTGACGGCGGATTTGTAGACAACGCACCGATAGGCCCTATTGGGCAAGCCGTCCATACAAAGCCGCGCACCCTGATACTTTTGACGCGGTTTTACCCCAAGCTGCCCCAGTGGTTCAGCTGGCGTGGCCGCAACTACTGGCAGCCGAGCCAGAAAATACCCGTATCGACCTGGGACTGCACCCCCAAAACTACCATACAGGCCGCTTTTGATCTGGGTTCGGGCGACGCCAAATCCAGCCTTGCCAGTCTCGACTGGCGTTAACCATCCTGACCATCGTCATCCCGCGACACCACCCGCCGGATCACCTCTGCGCC
>JANYGP010000085.1 GCA_025362315.1 Polaromonas sp. | reverse complement strand
GCAAGACAGGCTAGCCATTGGCCTGTTTTTGATTTTTGCTTTTGCCTTGGTGCCGATGCTGGCCAGTGACTATTTGTTCCGCGCGATTTTGATTCCATTTTTAATCATCTCGCTGGCTGCGCTAGGCGTGAACATTTTGGTGGGTTACTGCGGGCAAATCTCACTGGGTTCGGGCGCTTTCATGGCTGTTGGTGCGTACGGCGCCTACAACTTTTTTGTGCGCATACCGGGCATGCCGCTGATCCCCACCATCATCCTTGGGGGCGTGTGCGCCATGCTGTTTGGTATCTTGTTTGGCTTGCCCAGCCTGCGCGTCAAGGGCTTGTACCTCGCGGTCACAACCCTGGCAGCGCAGTTCTTCGCCGACTGGATGTTTTTGCGCATCAAATGGTTCACCAACGATTCGCCGTCGGGTTCAGTGTCGGTGTCCAACCTTCAGGTGTTTGGCTTTCCAATTGAAAGTGCCACCAGCAAATATGTTTTTTGCCTGACTATCTTGGTGGTCGTGTCATTGCTTGCGAAAAACCTGGTGCGCGGCGCGATTGGACGGGAGTGGATGGCCATCCGCGATATGGATGTGGCAGCATCGGTCATTGGAATACGGCCCATGTATGCCAAGCTCAGCGCGTTTGCTGTCAGCTCATTCATCATTGGCGTGTCGGGCGCACTTTGGGGCTTTGTGTATCTGGGCGCATGGGAGCCCGCCGCGTTTTCGGTTGACCAGTCGTTCAGGCTGCTGTTCATGGTCATCATTGGCGGCATGGGCTCCATTTTGGGTGGCTTTCTGGGGGCTGCATTCATCACCCTCATGCCGATTGCACTGAACCTTTTCTTGCCAGTGCTCGCAGGTTTGTTTGGCATCCAGATTTCGACAGCGGGCATTGCGCATGCTGAACTGATGATTTTTGGTGCACTGATTGTGTGGTTTTTGATTGTTGAGCCGCACGGCCTCGCCAAGCTTTGGTCGGTGGGCAAGCAAAAGCTGCGTTTGTGGCCGTTTCCCCATTGAACATCCTGATGGTTTTTGTGTCGGTTTTCTGGTGTTTTGTTTTTCTTAAATTTATTGGAGACAACTATGAAAGTTCGTAATGTGATTCTGGCCATTGCTGCTGTTGCAGCAACAGCATCGTCGCTGGTATCCACCAGCGCCTATGCGCAGGCCAAAGAGCAGTTCATCCCGGTGCTGTCATACCGCACGGGCGCTTATGCACCGAATGGCGTGCCATGGGCCAATGGCTATGTGGACTACATCAAGCTGACCAATGCACGCGGTGGATTGAATGGTGTGAAGCTGTCGTTTGAAGAATGCGAAACCGGCTATGACACAGCCCGCAGCGTGGAATGCTATGAACGCCTGAAAGGCAAAAATGGCGGCGCCAGTTTTGTGCAGCCCCTGTCTACTGGCGCTACCTTTGCCATCACTGAAAAAGCCCCGGCAGACAAAGTGTCCGTCGTCACTGTGGGCTACGGCCGCAGCGAAAGCGCAGATGGTTCAGTCTTTAAATGGAACTTTCCGATTGCTGGGACGTACTGGGTGGCAGCTGACACGATTTTGCAAGCCATCGCCAAGAAAGAAGGTGGCTTCGATAAGCTCAAGGGCAAAAAGATTGCGCTGGTTTATCACGACTCACCGTTTGGTAAAGAGCCGATTCCATTGATGCAAGAGCGCAGCAAAATGCACGGCTTTGAGCTGCAATTGTTGCCAGTTACCGCACCCGGCGTAGAGCAAAAAGCCACTTGGCTGCAAGTGCGCCAGTCCAAGCCGGACTTTGTCGTGCTGTGGGGCTGGGGCATCATGAACACAACGTCTATCAAGGAAGCACAAGCTACTGGCTACCCACGTGAAAAGATGTATGGCGTGTGGTGGGCCGGTGCCGAGCCTGATGTCAAAGACGTGGCCGAGGGTGCCAAAGGCTACAACGCTGTCACGATGCAACATGGCGCAGAGCCGCAGTCCAAACTGGTCAAAGACGTGATGACCATGGTGCACGACAAGGGCCAGGGCACAGGCCCGAAAGACGAAGTCGGCCAGGTGCTTTACATGCGCGGCGCCATGAGCGCGATGCTGGGCATTGAAGGCATTCGCGCGGCGCAGGAGCGGTACGGCAAGGGCAAAGTCATGACTGGCGAGCAAGTGCGCTGGGGTCTTGAAAACCTGAACCTGACTCAAACCAAGCTGGATGCATTGGGCTTTGCAGGCGTGATGCGCCCCATCAGCACATCATGCAATGACCACATGGGCGCTGCATGGGCCCGCATTCACACATGGGATGGCAAGGCCTGGAAGTTCACATCTGACTGGCTGCAGGCTGATGAGCAGATCATCAAGCCGCTGGTCAAGGCAACCGCTGCCAAGTATGCACTCGACAAAAAGCTGACAGCACGCACGCCTGCGGATTGCCAGTCTTGATATAGGTATGCTGTGCTGGACTCGTAACGGGTCCAGCACAACATTTCAATCGTGAGTGCTGCGCGCAGCGGTCACGATTGAAGAAAGCTGAAAAGTTATGGACGCACAAAAAATAGTTCTCCACGTCAACGGCATTGAAGTCATTTACAACCATGTCATTCTGGTTTTAAAGGGCGTTTCCCTGACAGTGCCTGAGGGCAAGATTGTCGCAATTTTGGGGGGCAATGGCGCTGGCAAAACCACGACATTGCGGGCTGTGTCCAACCTGCTCAAAGGCGAGCGTGGCCAGGTAACCAAGGGCTCCATCGAGCTGCGTGGCGAGAGGATTGAAAATTTGTCGCCTTCAGACCTGGTGCAGCGCGGCGTGGTGCAGGTGATGGAAGGCCGGCACTGTTTTGCACACCTGACGATTGAAGAAAACCTGTTGACGGGCGGCTACACGCTCAAGTCAAAAGCCGAAGTGGCCAGGAACCTGGAAAAAGTCTATGCCTACTTCCCGCGCCTGAAAACCCGCCGCACGTCGCAAGCTGCGTACACGTCAGGCGGCGAGCAGCAAATGTGCGCGATTGGCCGGGCACTGATGGCCAGCCCAACCATGGTGTTGCTCGATGAGCCTTCCATGGGACTGGCGCCGCAAATCGTGCAGGAGGTGTTTGAGATCGTCAAGGACCTGAATCAAAAGGAAAAAGTCACGTTTTTGCTGGCTGAGCAAAACACAAATATGGCTTTGAAATACGCTGACTACGGCTACATCATGGAAAGCGGCCGCGTTGTGATGGACGGCATGGCCAGTGATCTGGCCAACAACGAAGACGTCAAGGAGTTTTACCTGGGCGTGGGCAGTGCAGCTGACGGGTCCGGGCGCAAGAGTTTCAAGGATGTCAAAAGCTACAAGCGGCGCAAGCGCTGGCTGGCCTGAGCCAACTCACATCGACAAAAGGCAGCAATGACACTTTTTTTTGATGCGCTGGAAACCAGGTCGCACGACGCACGTCAGGCAGCACTTGCCATTGAGCTGCCCAAGTTAGTGGCACATGCACAAAAAGGAGCAGCGGCCTACTGCACGGCGCTGGCTGGCATTAACGCTGCATTGATGACAAGCCGCGCAGAGCTGGCCAAACTGCCGGTCACGCGCAAAAGCGATCTGCATGACTTGCAGACTGCCGGGCGGCCGGGAGATATGTTTGGCGGCTTCAGCACATTGCTCCGCGGTCCCAACATGCCGCGTCTGTTTGCTTCACCTGGGCCAATTTATGAGCCTGAAGGCACTGCCAGAGATTACTGGCGAGCTGGTCGGGCCATGTTTGCCGCAGGGTTCAGGGCGGGCGATCTGGCACACAACAGTTTCAGCTATCACATGACGCCAGGTGCATTCATCATGGAATCTGGTTTGCATGCCGTGGGCTGCACGGTGTTTCCGGCCGGCACAGGCCAGACGGAGCAGCAGCTTGAGGCCATTGCAGCCCTGCGGCCTGACGGTTATACGGGCACGCCCAGTTTTTTGCGCATTCTGGTTGAAAAGGCCATCGACGCTGGCACTGACATCAGCAGCATGACCAAAGGCCTGGTAGGCGGCGAAGCATTTCCGCCCAGCCTGCGGGACTGGTTTACAGCGCGCGGCATGACCATTTACCAAAGCTACGCCACTGCCGACCTGGGCTTGATTGCCTATGAGACCGAAGCGCGTGAAGGCCTTGTCATCGACGAAGGTGTGGTGGTAGAAATAGTGCGCCCTGGCACCGGTGACCCGGTCAACGAAGGTGAGGTGGGAGAAGTGGTTGTCACCACTTTCAATGCAGACTATCCGCTGATACGCTTTGGCACCGGCGATCTGTCTGCCATGCTGCCAGGTCAGTGTGCTACCGGACGCACCAACAGCCGTATCAAAGGATGGATGGGGCGTGCAGATCAAACGGTGAAAATTCGCGGCATATTTGTGCACCCAGGCCAGGTAGCGGTGATTGCGCGGCGCTTTCCTGAAGTGCTCAAGGCGCGCCTGGTGGTCAGTGGCGAGATGGCCAATGACAGTCTGCATTTTCAGGCCGAGGCCGCTTGCACTGACCAGGATTTAAACCACAAGATCAGTCAGGCCATTCGCGATGTGACCAAATTGCGCGGCACTGTGGAGCTGGTTGCACCCGGCAGTTTGCCCAACGATGGCAAGGTCATTGAAGACGCACGAAGCTATAAGTAAACTGCCAAGATCACCATGCAGGGTTGATCCGTAAGTGTTTTCCGAGGTTTACGGGCAGCGACTCGCAGCTAAAGTGAAGCAGTGTGAATTCAATTTATCGAGCTATTTTTCTGGAGACCCCCAAATGATTCCTTTATTCAAAAAATCAGCCACATTGGCTGGTGCAGCCTTGATGACTTGCAGCTTGTTTGGCACAGCACACGCGGCTGACTTCCCGGCCAAAGACAAGGTCATCACCATCGTGGTGCCCTTTGCTGCAGGCGGCCCAACCGACCGCGTGGCACGCGACCTGGCTGAAGCCATGCGCAAGCCGCTGGGCGGCATCAGCATCGTGATTGACAGCGCGGCTGGCGCGGGCGGCTCCATTGGTGCCAATAAAACTGCCAAAGCTGCTGCGGACGGGTACACCCTGCTGGTCCACCACATTGGCATGGCCACCATGCCGACGCTGGTACGCAATATTCCGTTCAAGGTTGAAAGTGATTTTGAATACCTTGGCCTGATCAACGAAGTGCCAATGACTCTGATTGCCAAGCCCACCATGGCCGCTACCAACTACAAGGAATTGAGCACCTGGATCAATGACAACAAATCCAAGGTCAATCTGGGCAACGCCGGCATTGGTTCTGCATCACACCTGTGCGGTTTGCTGTTTCAAAATGCGATCAAGGTGGACATGACAACTGTCCCCTACAAAGGAACAGCACCAGCCATGACTGATTTGATTGGCGGTCAGATTGATCTGATGTGCGACCAGACCACCAACACAACCAGCCAGATAGAAGCCAAAAAAGTCAAAGCCTATGGCGTAACAACCGCCAAACAGCTGGCAACACCGGCCCTGAAAGACTTGCCAACACTGGCGTCCGTTGGGCTTAACAACTTTGAAGTTACCGTATGGCATGGCCTGTATGCGCCCAAAGGCACGCCTGCCGATGTGCTGGCCAAGCTCAATGGCGCTTTGAAAGTGGCCCTGAAAGATCCAGACTTCATCAAAAAGCAGGAAGGTCTGGGCGCAGTGGTGGTCACCGACAAGCGGGTTGATCCTGCAGAACACAAAAAGTTTGTGTCTGCTGAAATCGCCAAATGGAGCCCGATCATCAAGGCAGCTGGCGTTTACGCTGACTGATTGGGTTTGGCAATGCGCACGCTCAGGCTGGTGGACTCCATTACCGAGCTTGGGGCCCATGACCAAGGCTGCATTGCCGTCAGTGGCTCGCATGGCGGGGTCAGTTCTGCGAAATACGCCCATGCAGCCCGACCGCTGCTGAGCGTGTTCAATGATGCCGGCAGCGGCAAAGACAATGCAGGGCTGGTAGCACTTGCTTTTTTACAGGCCTGCGACCTGGCGGCTTGCACGGTGTCCCATCACAGTGCCCACATTGGCAGTGCCAGCAGCACATTGGCACACGGCCTGATCAACCACACCAACACGTGTGCGGCAGACCTGGGCATTTTGGTTGGCTGGACCTGCAGACAAGCCGTTGACTGCCTGATGCGGCCCACGCTGAGCTGACAGCACCTGAAAATCCCTTGCAAGGCATGATATGTGCTCTATTTTTACATCAAAAAGGCCTCTAACCCATTTAATATGGGCGCTGGCAGCTTCTTTTTTTATAGCGTTTAACTCCCCGGCACAGCCTGTATGGCCCAACAAACCGGTGCGCATCATCGTGCCGTTTGCAGCGGGTGGCACCACCGACATTCTGGCGCGCGCCATGGCGCCTGAATTAACCAGAGCATTTGGGCAGTCTTTTATTGTGGAGAACCGGGCCGGCGCTGGCGGCAATATTGGCGCGGATCTGGTGGCCAAATCGCCTCCTGACGGCTACACCATTTTGATGGGGACTGTTGGCACGCACGGCATCAACAAGGCCCTGTATGCCAAGATGCCGTTTGACTCGCAAAAAGATTTTGCGCCCATCACACTGGTGGCTGGCGTGCCCAACGTGATGGTGATGAATGCTGACAAAGCACGTGCGCTGAACATCAACACCGTGCCTGATTTTGTCAAATACGCCAAAGCCAATCCGGCCAGGCTCAGCATGGCGTCCAGCGGCAACGGTACATCGATTCATCTGGCGGGTGAGCTGTTCAAGTCGCGCACCGGCATTTTCATGACGCACATCCCGTACCGCGGCTCTGGCCCTGCTCTGCTTGATCTGGTGGGCGGAAGTGTCGATGTGATGTTTGACAACCTGCCTTCTGCGCTGCCGCAAATCAAGGCCGGCAAGTTGAAGGCTTTTGCTGTGACAAGCAGCGCCCGCTCAACTGCTGTGCCCGAGTTGCCGACGATTGAAGAGGCAGGCAAGTTGCCAGGCTTTGATGCCAGCTCGTGGTTTGGCCTGCTGGCGCCTGCCGGCACGCCAGCGGACATTGTCAACCGCATTCAACAGGAAACCAGCAAAGCGCTGGGTTCAGCAGCCGTCAAGGAAAAGCTGCTGGCCCAAGGTGCCATACCGGGCGGCAACACGCCTGAACAGTTCCACACCTTTATCAATGCCGAACACGTTAAGTGGGCGCAGGTGGTGAAGGTATCTGGCGCCAAGGTCGACTGAGCCTTATACGCCCCACGTCACGTCTGTACCTGCTGAGTGGTTGCGTTGGAGCATGTCAATAAATGGCATGGCACGCTGACGCAACCCGGGTGCGTCGCCTTTGACAGGTTCGCCGTCAGCATTCATCACTTCCTGGGTTGACTCCTCCCGGGCTATTGCAGCCTGTAGTGCTGCAATAGCCGCTGGCATTTGCGCTGCCAGAACAATGCCTGTTGGCCCCGCATCCTTGCCGATGACTTCCAGCACCCTGCGGCCATTGGCCTCCAGCATGATCACATCGCCTGCGTTTTTAGATTTGAATTTGTAAAGCATAAAAAATCTCCAGTAAGGCTGCCAGCCAGCAAGCTTTTGATTATGTCCCCGAGCCTGGACCAAACTTGTAGGCCTGAGTCGAAGCTTGATAGCTCATCCTCGCAACGCAGCTTCGATTTTTGCAACGTCTATCTTGCCCATTGTCATCCTGGCTCTTAACACACGCTTGGCCCCGGCTGGGTCTGGGTCGGTTTAGCCGTAAGTCATGCGCTTGCCGTCAACGGGCATGGGGTTATTTTTAGCGTCCATGCACGGGTCAGCCATGATTCTTTTCACGCGATGTCATGCGCCGTCTTGAACAAACATCGAGTCCATGAAAAAACCACTTCTTCACCCGCTTCGCGCTTGACGGCCATCAAATACGAGGGGCGTTGGACTTCTGGCAAATTGTCGCCCTGAGCTTCCGCAAATTGAAGTGCACCCTACATCCTTGCATGCATCTCCAATGGTCAGCTGTATGCTGGCTTCTCAAGCAAAATAAGGCCATGTTCAATATTGTTGCGCCACACAAACCTGCTGCCCAAGCTTTAAGTCAGGACGGCTTGAGCCTTTTGACTCCAACTGAGCTGATACCTGCCCTGAAACTGCATGAAAACTGGGTGCGGGATTGGAACGTATTGGCACAAACCTGGAACAATTTGCCACCTGATGCGCACCTGAAAGATGGCGGCAGCTATCGGCAGCGCCGTCATGCATGCTTCGTACAGACTATGGCTGCCAACACCCTCACGCAAACGCCACACCGCGCGCACTGGCAACCGACGGACTACAACGCGCTGCATGGCGGATTTGAGCGGTGGTTTGAATCGGTTGAAGCATCAGCCGCAGTCGCTCCGGCCTGGACAGATTTGATTGCGGGGTTTGGCAAACTGTTTGCAGAGGTGCAAACTGTTGACAAATGGTTTGTGGAGGCGCATCAGTTCCGCATCGACACCGCAGGGGGCGTGGGCCGCCCCACTCCTGAAGGCGCGCACCGCGACGGCGTTAACTTTGTGGTGGTGATGCTGGTGGCGCGCACTGGCGTAAAAGGCGGCGAGACACGGGTGTTTGATGCCAATGGCCCGCAGGGTGTGCGCTTTGTCATGCATGAACCGCTCACGACGCTGCTGCTCAACGATGCACGTGTGATTCATGAAACGACGCCGATTTTTCCTGACCATGCTGATGGCGAAAAGGGTTATCGGGACACGCTGGTGTTGACGTATCGGGCGGTTGGTTTTCAGGCGCCATGAGATCAGTTGCCGCCAGCTTTGCGCAAACGCGCAATGTCGGCAGGCAAATTGCCCCAGGCTGCCTCACTTGGCGCATAGCGGCTGCGCATGTACCTGGCCAGTTCGGTGATTTGCGCGTCGCTCAGCGCGTATTTAAAACCAGGCATGTAGCCGACCTCTTGTGTAGCAGGTTCCCGTATACCGTTCAAGATGGTGTTGATCAGGTTGTCTGGTCTGGTGCTGTGCAGATTGCTGTTCAATGCCAGTGGCGGATTGACGCCCAGCAGTGTGGGGCCGTCGCCGTCATGGTGACATGAACCACATGCGCCGCTGAACAAACGCTGGCCCGGGCCGAGCAAGGTGCTGGCTTGTAGTTTCGCAGTCGCTACCACTTCCACACCGCGTTGCTGGATTTGAGTGTCGGTAATGGGCTGATTGAAAGACGCCAGATAGCTTGCCATCGCAGCAATGTCTGCATCAGGCAGCGTGCCCAACTCTTGAACCACTGCGCCCATTGGCCCGGCGGCAACGCCGTGCTGCCGGGTATGGCCCACCCGCAAGTAGCGGTACAGCTCGGCAGCGTTCCAGGGCACGGGCGCGCGAGACAGTGCGGTGAGCGCTGGCGCTTCCCAACCGTCGATTACCGCGCCAGCCAAATATGCCTGGCCACCTTTTTCTGCACCCAGCGCATTGCGCGGTGTGTGGCATGCGCCGCAATGGCCCAGACTGTTGACGAGGTAATTGCCGCGATTCCATTCGGTGGTTTGCGCAGAGTCAAGCTTGATGGGCGAGGTGTCATGAAGCAGACCATTCCACACCGCCATCAGCGGGCGAATGTTGTACGGAAAGTCTAATTTCGTCTGCGGCGGCGTTGACTTGACCGCAGGCTGTGCCATCAGATAGGCGTAGAGCGCTGTCAAATCTTCATCCGTCGTTTTGGCATACGACGTGTAGGGAAAGGCTGGGTACAGGTAGTGCCCATCGCGCGAGATGCCTTCACGCATGGCCCGGGTAAAAGCCGGTAGTGACCAATTGCCGATACCTGTGGCATCGGGCGTGAGATTGGTACTGTAGATTTTGCCGAACGGCGTGTCTAGCGCTCTGCCACCTGCGTTTAGCAGGCCATCATCTGCAGTGTGGCAACCGACACAGTTGCCCAGCGCGGCCAGCTGGCGGCCACGCTCGATGGTTGCAGGCGAATAGACGTTGGCCGTTGCCAGCGATACGGGTGCGATGACTGTGCGCCAGCCGATCAACGCAATGGCCACACCCAACAAGCCAGCCAGCACGCCGCCAGCCTGCAGCCAGCGTTTCTTGCTTGCTGGCCAGATAGCTGAGCCAGGGGATATGGGCGCAGACTGCTCACTATTCAGGAGCTGTTTGCGCCCGTATTGATTGGGCTGCAGGTCATTTTTATCCTTTAAATCGAGCTTCCCATGCGCTGCAAGCCCCGCCAGTACCACTTCAGGCGTAAACGGCGGCTGGCGAAAGCGCACACCTGTTGCGTCAAAAATTGCGTTGGCAATCGCTGCCGTCCCGGGCACTGACGACGATTCACCCGCGCCCAGCGGCGGCTCGCCTTGGCGCGGCATGGTGACGATGTCAATCACTGGCACATCGCGGAAGTTCAAAATCGGGTAGCTGCCCCATTCCAGATTGGCCACCGTGCCCGTTTGTTTATCGAACTTGACTTCTTCCAGCAGCGCGCGGCTGGTGGTTTGCACCACGTTGCCATGGATCTGGTGCTGCACGCCCGCCGGGTTGATCAGCGTGCCCGCATCGTGCCCCACCACCACGCGGCGCACATGCACTTCACCCGTACGGCGATTGACTTCAACATCAGCCACCCAGGCCGCCCACGCTGCGCCAAAGCCGGGCCATTTGCTGTGGTTGTAGCGGGCGTAGCCGACGCCTTGACCACTCAAAATATCGCCTTGTGCAACCTGCGTTTGGGGCGTGCTGTGTGCCAGCCAACCCGCCTTTTCAGCCGTGGCTTTGATCAGCTCAATCGCGCGCGGGTCTTGCAGGTAGCGCAGCCTGAACTCCACCGGGTCAACCCCGGCAGCGGTTGCCAGCTCGTCAATATAAGACTCATGCGCAAATGAATTGGGGAGCGCCGACACGCCGCGCAGCCACGATGCGCGAATCATCGGCGCCATGTCGTTGACGGCCACGCGCAGGTTGGCGTAGTCATACGGCGGGCGGGCCGTGCGGTCGCCCATCTCAAACGCTTGGGCAACAGGCTCAATCGTTCGGGTCAGCAGCAGCGCCAGTGTGGGTGATGCGTTGGACGGGTACGAGGTTTGAAAGTCATAGGCAGCGACCGAGCCATCGGCATTCAGCCCGCCATTGACCTGCATCAGTTGCGCTGCGCCTTTAGGCTCCCAGGCGCTTTCCTGTTCACGCGTCAGTTGTACCCGTACCGGCGTACCCACAGCCCGCGAAAGCAGCGCGGCATCAGCTGCCACGTCGTCGGCGCAATTGCGGCCATAGCAGCCTGCGGCTTCCATGCGAATGACGTCAATCTGTACGTCTTGCAAACCCATCAATGTGGCCAGGTCAGCACGCAATACATGCGGGTTTTGGCTGCCTGCCCACACAGTCATGCCGTCGGCACGCCAATCAGCCAATGCGCAAGACGGGCCGATGGAGGCGTGCATCTGGTACGGCCACACATAGTTGCGCGGCATTTTCTGGTCAGCTACGGCCATGGCTGCATCGACATTGCCTTCGTCGATTAACCTGCGCCGCGTCGATGGATTTTTTCGGATCGCCTCTGCAACATCGCTTTGGTCAGGCATGCCGGGCCACGGCTTCCAGGTCACACGCAGCTCGCGCAAAGCCTGTTCGGCGTGTTCTTCACGCTCGGCCACAATGCCGACAAAGTCCCGTATCACCACCACCGCACGAATGCCTGGGATATGCGCAATCGAAAATTCATCGACCGATTCCAGCGTGTTGCCAATAAAGTCGCCATGGTCAGCGCCTGCATACGGCGGGCGTACCACACGGCCGTGCAGCATGCCGGAAATGCGCATGTCGTGTACAAAAGTTAGCACGCCGGTGGCCTTGGCCGGGATGTCAATGCGCGGGGTGCTGGTTCCGATGATGCGGTGCTCAGCTGGCAGTTTGAGCGGGGTCGTTAAATCCAGCAATATTGCAAGGTTTATGCCTGCAAGCAATATATTATGGGCGCTAGCAGCTACGTTAACAGTAGCAGATCGCGCTTCCAGCCACGCGCGCGCCTGCGCCGCCGCTGCGCGCAAAGGCGCCGCATGAATTTGCAGTGACGCACTGGCAATCGTTGCGCCCTGGTTGGGTACGCTGGCCGTGTTGCCCAGCACCATGTTGATGCTGCCCACTTCAACGTCAAGCTCTTCAGCCACAACTTGCGCCAGCGCGGTGCGAATGCCGGTCCCCAAATCAACATGGCCATGCAGCGCGGTGACGCTGCCGTCGTCCCACACGGCCAGCAAAATCTCGTCGCCTTCAAGTGGGTTGGCTGATACGGTGGGTGGCTGTCCGGGCGCGGGCAAGACAGCTTCAGGTGGCGGGCGTATGACCAGCAGCACACCTGAAGCCGCATGAAAGTCTGCGCGACTGTGAACCAAATCTGCTCGCCGTGTCATGCAGCTTGCCTTATCAATACCGCCGCCCGTTGCACTGCCTGAACAATTTCAACATGCGTGCCGCAGCGGCACAGGTTGCCAGACAGCTCGCTGCGAATCTCAAGCTCAGTCGGGTCTGAATTTCGGCTTAGCAGTGCGGCGGTCATCATGATCATGCCGCTCATGCAGTAGCCGCATTGGGCGGCCTGCGCATCAATGAAAGCCTGCTGTATCGGATGCAAATTATCTAGCGTGCCCAAGCCCTCAAGCGTGGTGATGCTGCGACCATCAACCCCGTGCGCTGGAATGACGCAAGCGCGTGCAGCAGCACCATCGACCAGCACGGTACACGCACCGCATTCCCCCAGGCCGCAGCCGTACTTGGGACTGTTGAGTGCAAAGTCATTGCGCAGCAGCGTGAGCAATGAGGTCTCTTTAAAAACATCCAGCGTTTGAGCAGCGCCATTCAGCGTGAAAGCAAGCGTCCGAGTACCCATCACATTGACTGCCCAAACATACGTCAAGCGCTAAACCAGATCGGCAGACTGAATTCGCTTCACGCCCTTGGCAGACATGCTCTTCCAGGCAGCAGCCAATGATCCGTTCAGGTCAATGGCCCGCGTGGCGTCTTCAATTACAAACGCTTCAAAACCCATCTTTCGGGCGTCCAGGGCTGTCCACGCCACACAGAAATCAGTGGCTAACCCGGTGACATAAACAGTTTTGATGCCGCGCTGCTTCAGGTAGCCGCCCAGACCTGTGGGGGTTTTGCCATCCGCTTCCATAAAGGCGGAGTAGCTGTCAACTTTGGGGTGATAGCCTTTGCGCACGATCAATTGTGCTGAAGGCACCTTCAGGTCTTTGTGCAAGGCCGCGTCATCCGTGCCTTGTATGCAGTGGTCGGGCCACAGCACCTGGTTGCCATATGGCATTTTCTTCATGCCAAATGGTTTTTCGCCTGGGTGCGCGCTGGCAAACGATGCATGGCCTTGGGTGTGCCAGTCCTGCGTGACCACGACATTTTCAAAGCTGGCAGCCAGCTTGTTGATAACGGGAACTACTTCTTCACCGCCCTTGACAGGCAGCGTACCACCGGTCACGAAGCAATTCTGCACATCAACAACCAGCAAAGCACTGCTGGCGCTGGGCTTGACTTTGCCAGCCGCGAAAGCTGCATGTCCCATACCAGCAACGCCCACCACCACACCAGCGTAGGTGAGCTTGACAAGAACATTTCGACGATTTGTATTGCTCATGGTGAATCCTTATTGAGAACGATACACAGACAACATTCAGCGCACATTCTGCGTCTCAGACACTCAGATAAGCACGCCGCACTTCTTCATTGGCAGAAAGATCTGCCATTGAGGATTGAAAACAAATTTGTCCCTTCTCCAGCACATAGGCACGGTCAGACACCAGCTCTGCAAAGTGCATGTTTTGCTCACACAGCAAAATACTAACGCCTTGGGTTTTAAGTTCCAGAATAGTTTGCACCATCTGCTCAACGATGACCGGCGCAACACCTTCAGATGGCTCGTCGAGCAGCACCACATACGGGTTGCCCATCAGTGTGCGGGCCACCGTCAGCATTTGCTGCTCGCCACCGCTCATGCGGCCACCCAGGCGGTTGGGCATTTCCCCCAGGTTGGGAAACAGTTTGAACAGTTTTTCACTTGTCCAAACCGGCGCTGCTGTGCCGTCAGGCCAGGTGCGCGGGTTCTGGCGGCCCACTTCAAGGTTTTCCATCACTGTCAGGTCAGTGAAAATCCGGCGGTCTTCTGGCACATAGCCGAGGCCCAGGCGACCTGCGTGATGCGGCTCGCTGTTTGAAATGTCAGTGTCCATGAATATCACGCTGCCGCGCCGCTTTTCAAGCATGCCCGTCAGTGCCTTCAGTGTGGTGGACTTGCCTGCGCCATTGCGACCCATCAGCGCCACGACTTCGCCGCGACCAACATTGATGTTCATGTCAAACAATATTTGCGCTGCGCCGTACCATGCGCACAGGCCTTGGGCTTGCAGCAGAGCATCGCTTGTTGCCATCAAGCGGTTTTCTCGAATGTTTTCCCCGTGCCAAAGTACACCTCTTGCACCTTGGGATGGTCACGAATCTCCTGTGGCTTGCCGCCTGCAATCAACCGCCCCCGTGCCAGTACAACCATGCGGTCAGCGTAGGCAAACACCACGTCCATACTGTGCTCGGTAAACAGCACGGCCATGTTGCGCTCGGTCACCAGTTGTTTGGTGAGTGCCATCAGATCATTGCGCTCTTTGGGTGCCATGCCGGCAGTGGGCTCGTCCATCAGCAGCAGCCTGGGTGCGTTGGCCATGGCTATGGCCAATTCAACCCGCTTCACGTCGCCATAGGCCAGCACACTGCAAGCCCTGGCAGCTTGCGGCTTCATGCTGACTTGGTCGAGCAACGCGAGGGCTTCATCACGTTTGTAGTTTGCAGCGCGACTGAAGAACGAGAACAGTTTTTTGTCGCGCGACAGCAAAGCCATCTGCACGTTTTCAACCACCGTCAATGACAAAAACGTTTCGGCAATCTGAAATGTGCGGCTGACACCCATTCGCCAAATATCACGTGGCGTCATTCCCAGCAACTCATGGCCATCCAGCGTGATCGATCCAACGCCCGCTCTGAGCTGCCCATTGACCATGTTGAAGGTGGTGGTCTTGCCCGCGCCGTTGGGGCCAATCAAGGCCAGTAACTCGCCGGCAGCCAGCTCAAAACTAATGCCGTCTACCGCCTTGACGCCGCCAAAGGATTTGCCGAGGTTGGTGACTTTTAAAAGGCTCATGCAGACACCTTGCGCTCGCGCCACTTTTGCATCAACTGATTTGCAAAACCAGCGATGCCCTGCGGAAAAAGCAACACCAGTATCAAAATAATAGCGCCGAGCATGGCGCGCCAGTAGTCAGTATTGCGCGCTACGGTGTCGTGCAGCCAGGTGAAAGTCACGGCACCCACGATGGGCCCGGCCAGGGTTTGAATGCCGCCCAGCAGCACCATCACCAGGCCATCAATCGAGCGACCCACATGCAGAGTTTCGGGTGAAATACTGCCTTTTGAAAACGCATACAGCGCACCAGCCAGACCCGCAAAAGTGCCTGCAATGACGAAAGCCACCCAGCTGATGCGTTTGACATTGATGCCAATCGCATCAGCTCTCAAGACCGAGTCCCGCGAGGCGCGCATCGCATAGCCAAAGGGCGAATGCAAAAACCGGTGCAACGTCAAGACGCCGCCAGCCACCAATGCCAATGTCAGGTAGTAGTAGATTTGCTTGTCGGCCAGCCATTCAGCGGGCCACACCCCCGTCAGCCCGTTGCTACCGCCCGTCACAGTGTCCCACTGAAAAGCGATCGCCCAGGTAATTTGCGCAAACGCCAGTGTGAGCATGGCCAGGTACACGCCCGATAAGCGCACGCAAAACCAGCCGTATACAAACGCGCCCACAGCAGCTGCCAGCGGCGCGAACAGCAACGCCGCCTCCATTGGCATATTTATTTTGCGCACAAACAGTGCGGCGGCGTACGCACCCAAACCAAAGTAAGCCGCGTGTCCAAAGGAATGCATGCCGGCTGGGCCCATGATGAAGTGCAGGCTGACAGCAAACAACGCGGCGACCATCAGATCAATCATCAGCACGGTCAGGTAAGGTGACTTGGCAGTCAAGCTGGGCATCAACACCAGCAAGCCGATGAAGGCAACGGTGGCGTAGCCACTGAGCAAGCCCGGCAACTTGAGTGGTTCTTCGGCTTTGGCTGCATGCCGGCTGGGCGTTTGCGGTCTGCCAAACAAGCCCCAAGGCCTTAGAACCAGCACAACCGCCATCACCACGAATTCAACCACCAGCGTGAGCTTTGAAAACGACACGGCCACGCCTGCAATTTCAACCAGCCCCAGCCAGATGCAAATTGCTTTGAGCTCTGCTATTAGAAGTGCAGCGGCATACGCCCCAGGAATCGACCCCATACCGCCCACGACAACCACAACGAAAGCTGCGCCGATGATGTTCAAGTCCATGTCCAGATTGGCAGGCTCGCGCGGCAATTGCAGCGCGCCGCCCAGTCCAGCCAGCACAGCGCCCAGCGCAAACACCGCAGTAAAGAGCCAGGCCTGGTTCACACCCAGCGCACTGACCATCTCGCGGTCTTGCGTGGCGGCGCGCACCAGCGTGCCAAAGCGAGTTCTGGTCAACAGCAGCCACAGCAAGCCAAGAACAACGGGGCCAGCGACGATCAGGAAAAGGTCGTATTCAGGAAACTGCCGACCAAGAATCATCACCGAGCCCGTAAGTCCCGGTGCGCGTGGCCCAAGCAACTCTTCAGGCCCCCAGAACCACAGCACTGCGTCTTTGATCACCAGCCCCAATGCAAAGGTGGCGAGCAATTGAAACAGTTCGGGTGCTTTGTAAATACGACGCAGCAGCAAGACCTCTACCAACGCGCCCAGCACACCGACTGCCAGAGCGGCCAGCAGCAATGATGGCCAAAATCCAATCGTGCCGCCCAGACTGGCCACCAGCGAATAGGCGACATAAATGCCGACCATAAAGAAGGAACCGTGCGCAAAATTGACGATGCGGGTGACGCCGAAAATCAGCGACAAACCCGCAGCCACCAGAAAGAGCGATGAGGCACCCGCCAGGCCGTTGAGTAGCTGAACCAGAAGACCGGAAAAATTCATGCCCAGACCGGTTTGGCTTTACTGATTAGCCTCAAGAGGACGCAATTTTTGAATCTCTGCGTCGGTGGGCTGCATCTTTGTGCCGTCCACGTAGCGGTAGTTCACCATCACGCCTTTACCGCCTTCATTTTTAGTGCGGCCAACATACGCGCCCATGGTCGACTGGTGGTCTTGCGCACGGTAGGTAACGGATCCAAACGGAGTCATCAGCTTCAGGCCGCGAAACGCAGCAATCATCTTTTCAGTGTCGGTGGACCTGGCTTTCTTCATGCCTTCAGCCAGTGACTGGATGGCGGCGTAACCAACGACTGACCCCAAACGCGGGTGGTCTTTGTATTTGGCGTTGTAGGCCAGGAAAAATGCTTTGTGTTCGGGTGTCTGAATGCCATACCACGGGTAGCCTGTGACCAGCCAGCCGTTCGGTGTTTCCTCTTTTAAAGGGTCAAGATACTCGGGCTCGCCCGTCAGCAAGCTGACCACTTCACGCCCCAGGAACAAACCGCGCGTGTTGCCTTCACGTACAAACTTGGACAGGTCCGCGCCAAACAGCACATTGAAAATCGCGTCGGGCCTGGCATCGGCTACGGCTTGCACCACACTGCCTGAATCAATACGACCTAACGGCGTAGCCTGCTCAGCGACAAACTCCACATCAGGCTGCGCAGCTTTCATGAGCGCTTTGAAGCTGGTAGCCGCTGACTGACCGTACTCATAATTGGGGTAAATAATAGCCCAGCGTTTCTTCTTCATGGCGGCGGCTTCAGGCACCAGCATGGCGGTTTGCATGTAGGTGGAGGCGCGCAGGCGGAAGGTGTAGCGGTTGCCGTTTTGCCAGACGATTTTGTCGGTCAGGGGTTCCGCCGCCAAAAAGAAAACCTTTTTCTGCTTGGCAAAGTCAGTCAGTGCCAGGCCGATGTTGGACAAGAACGAGCCAGTCAGCACATCAACTTTTTCACGTGAAATCAGCTCTTCAGCCGCGCGCACCGCATCGCCCGGGTTGGCGTTGTCGTCGCGTATCACCAGCTCCAGCTTTTTGCCGTTAATGCCGCCAGCCGCATTGATTTGCTCAACCGCCAGCTCCATGCCTTTTTTGTACGGCTCCAGAAATGCAGGTTGGGCTTTGTAGCTGTTGATCTCACCGATCTTGATAACTCCTTGCGCCTGGGCAGTTGCAGCGGTTACCACTAAACAAGCCAGTACCAAAGCATTGAGTGTTCTGCGTTGCATTTTCATAAAAGCTCCTGGAGGGGTTGACTGACAACTGAAAAACGAATCGATGTGGATACAAGGCTGGACTAACGCAGTCCGTCTACGCCCCTGGCCTGATGCGCTTGCAGGCCGCCCACGCGCGCCAGCGGCCTGCCGCTGTCAGTGACAACCACGGCCACAACAATCTCATTAGCGCGCGGTGCGTCCGACACGCGCGCTTCCATCGCATCAAAATGGCTGCGCACAAAAGCTGCGTCTTTATGACCCAGCGGCACATCAATCGCTGTGCCCAGCGTGCCGCGCTTTTTGCTGGATGGCACGAGAGCAGCGCCTTTTTCAACGGCCGCGCGGAGCGGCGCGCCCAGCTTGGGGTGCAGTATGGCAGCGGCATGTTCGATCTCCCCTGCCTCGCCGACGATGGCAGCTTTGCCATAGCTTTGTGCATGACCTGGAGCGATGCCAAGGGCTTTGACGCACTTGTCACCTAGCAGCCCACCGAGCTCTTCGCCAATGGCCATCAGCTCGTCGAGATCTTCTTTGTAACTGCCTGCCAGCGGGTTGTGAATGACAGCCATGGCCAGTGCGCGCCGGGTAGGCGGCGAAATGGCTTTGCCCATTTCAATATGAACCGCGTCCACCTGAACAATGATCTTGCGAATCTGGGCTTTCATGCTTTTCCTTTGAGGCGTTTCAGTCTTAACGCAAACCGTCCCATTTACCGATGGCATCAGCAGCCAGCCCGCCCACACGAGCGTGAATTCTGGCGCCTGTGCTCATGGCAAGAATAAACACGATTTCATCCGCCGAGGGTGCACCTGGTACGCGGACTTCTATCGCATCAAAATGGCTGCGAACATAACTGGCGTTGATGTGCGTCATGGGTACATCAAGCGCTGTGCCTGGTGCGCCGACTTTTTTGGTCGACGGCACAATAGACAACGCATTGGCAGTTTGGGTTGCTGCTGCTGGCGCTGACCCACCTTTGATGTACGCGTTGCGATCACCCTTCCAGCCCAGCAGCTCGCGCATGGCGTAGCCGCCCGGCACATGCCACAGTGCGCCATGCTCCAGCTCACCGTTGGCACCCACAATCGCGCCTTTGCCGTAGCCCTGAATGGATGTCGCAGGTACATCCATCGCAGCGCGCAATTGTTCGGCCATGTCAATGCCTACTTTGCCAAGAGCGTCCATCATGGGCAGTATGTTGGGCTCATAACGGCCTGCGTAAGGGTTGGTCATGACAATGCCAATCGCGCCGCGCAGCAGTGGCTGGCTCGGCGGCGGGCCAAATTCATGGGCAATGGATTCCACATGGGTAAAGATGCGGCGTATTTCGATCATGCGCAATTTGCCAGTTCTATTGGCGTCGTTTCAACGGCTGTGTCTGTGGTCATGTATTGATTCTGACAGACCAGCACCGCCGAACAAATCAGCTCTTGGGCGCGCAAAGCAACGGCACACGCCAACCCCGCTGCTAACGCCTGTTGCACCAGCTCTGCCTCTAGCCGCGGCACATCCACTGTCACCAGAGTCGCGCCCAGATCAGAGTCGTCCTTGATGTCGCAAGCTGGTCGCTTGACGATGCGTGCATCTTCAATATTGACGGCATTGGCAATCACGGTGGCGGCGGCGTCCGCTTCAGCAGCTGTGCTGGCAAGCACAGTCACGCTGTCTGCTATGCCGAGGGAGAAACTGCGTCCGCGCCAGCCGCTGGTAGCCACACCACGTACCGCGGAGTCACTGCAAATTTCAAACTGCCCATCCACCGCGATGCCGTGTTGAAGCTGTTGCGAATCAAATTTTTTGAGATTGGCATACAAGCCAATGCGGACCGACTGACTGGCCGCCATATGAAGCGCAATGTCGCCGCCGTTGTTAATCCATACACGCTGTATACCGCCCAACTGATAAAACTGCAGCAGCTCTTGCGCGACCGAGCCTGCCACCGCCGCCATGGGGGTGATGAAGCTGTGTTGATATGGCCTGCAAGCCAGCCACATGCGCTGCGCAATCGGACCCTGTATCAAGCACGCGCCTTGCACAGGCGCGCGCAGCAAAGGCAACTCCTGCACCAGCTCCTGCAAAATATTTTTGAAACGTTCCCATGCCTGTGCATGCGCATTTTCCAACGCTACCGCATCACCAGCAGCGCCGATGATGATGTCCATTGGCCCGTGCTGAAAATGCCAGCGACCGTCGGGAAGGAAAGTACGCTGTGCTTGCATCATCACCCCAACATCGGCGGGCTGCCCAGCGGCCACACGTTGGCGGGGTGCGCCGTTTGCCATTGCAGGCTTAAAGATGCGCCATCGTTGTGACCTGCGCCCCGCCTCAAAGCTTCTTCAAGCGTGCGGACATGCGCCATGTGCCCGCCCAGTGCGCGGTAGTTATCCATCGACATGCTAAATTCAATGGGAGCCACGATGGCAGGCGTGGGCACAGTGCCAAAGCTGTTGTCAGGCATGCGCATCACATCGACCATCACAGTGATACCGCCGCCTGGCCACACATAAGCCGGCGCGCCGCCACAGGTCACATTGACCCACGCTTTCTTGATGGCTCGGGTCAGCAGCACCGGGTTTTCGGTCACGCCTGCGCGCAAGCTGCCGCCTGCACCGCCCAAAAATAGCACGGTCGATAGCGAAGGTTCACAGTTTTCGCCGATTCGCTCAACCACTTCGCGTACCTCCGGCGGCATGGCTTGTTCAAGCGGCTTCAGGCCATCATCCAGCACATACCAGCTGGCGTGCTCGCCTGTGGTGGATGTCATCAACAAGCGCAAGCCAGGCCAGGCACGGTCAGCATCCCAACCTTCAATGATGGACAACGGGTCGGCAATGTCTGTACCGCCCCAGCCCGTACCGGAGTTGGCCACCTGAAAGTACCGGCCCGGGGTGGACTTGCGCCCATTCATCTGGATGCCAGAAGGCCGCATGTCCAGACATCGGCCGGCCTGGTGTTCGGTCAGCACGCCGGTGATGTGGTCGTCCACCACCACCACTTCGTCTGCCACGCCGCAAAACTGTTTGGCAAAAATGCCGATGGCTGCCGAACCACAACCAACGCGCATCCGTTGCTCTTCAACGCCGTTGACGACGGGCGCTTTACCCGCCTGAATTACCAGCCGCGAACCGCCGTCAATCATGAATTCGACTGCCTGCTTGTTACCCAGGGCCATCATCATGTCCATCGTGATGCGGCCTTCTTTTTTACTGCCGCCTGTGAGGTGATGTACGCCGCCAAGCGACAGCATTTGAGAGCCATATTCAGCCGTGGTGATATGGCCCACCACTTCGCCCTCGCAGCGCACGTTCGCTTGCTCTGCACCTAAAAATCTGTCTGTATCAATTTTTACTTTCAAGCTGCAATAACTGAAAATTCCCTCAGTCACCACCGTCACCATGTCAACGCCTGCAACTTGTGACGAGACGATGAAAGGCGCGGGTTTGTAGTCTGGGTAGGTAGTAGATGAACCAACACCTGTTACAAAGACTTCGTTGGATTGGAGCAAATCGCTGGCAAATTCATGGTTCGTATCAAACGCCACCAGCTGCGCGCCTGCGCCATCAGGGGAGCGACGCAAAAACACCACTGGATCAACCCGAATCAAAACGCCAGCCTGGTTGGCATAGCGATCACAGGCGCCAGTGCGGCCCTCAGATATCTGGCACAGCACCGGGCAGGCGTTACATGCTATTTTCCCTTTCGCCAATTTTTCTTCAACAGGTACGCACTGCTGGGGCAAGCCGTCTGTTTTTGTATGTTCAGACATGATTCAAATCGGGCTGTGTTTGGTTTTGTATAAAAATGTTTGTCAGCTACTGCATTTAATCATCCAATTGACCAGCAGTAATCAATAACCGAAAATCTTTTAATGGGGACATCATGGCAGACCTCCAAACAAGTTCTACGTCTGGCAAAGTTGTCATCAAAAACATTGGCCTGCTCCTGTCGGGCGATATTGACCAGCCCATACTTGATGCAGACACCATCGTCATCAATGACGGATTGATTGTTGCTGTAAGCAAGGCCAAGGACTGCGATCAAAGTCATGCAACCACTGTGATTGATGCCCAGCAGACCTGCGTGTGCCCAGGCCTGATAGACAGCCACGTTCACCCCGTTTTTGGCGACTGGACGCCACGCCAGAACCAGCTTGGCTGGATTGAATCGACCATGCACGGGGGTGTGACCACGATGGTTTCAGCTGGCGAGGTGCACCTGCCTGGCAGGCCAAAAGACATTGTGGGTTTGAAGGCTCTTGCCATTACCGCGCAGCGTGCGTTTGACAACTTTCGCCCGGGTGGCGTCAAGGTGATTGCCGGTGCTCCCATCATTGAAAAAGGCATGGTTGAGCAAGATTTCAAAGACCTGGCAGACGCAGGCGTGACGCTGCTGGGTGAGGTTGGATTGGGTACGGTCAAAGCCGGGTACGAGGCCAAAGAAATGGTCGGCTGGGCGCGTAAATACGGCATGCAAAGCACCATTCACACGGGCGGCCCGTCAGTGCCCGGTTCGGGCTATATTGATAAAGATACAGTACTTGAAGCCGACGCTGACATCATCGGCCACATCAACGGCGGGCATACATCACTGTCAGAACAGCATGTGTGCGAGTTGTGTGAAAAGTCGTCCCGCGCAATTGAAATTGTTCACAACGGCAATGAGAGAGTTGCGATAGCGGCTGCGCAGGCGGCAATGCAACTCAAGTGTCCACATCGCGTCATTTTGGGGACGGACGGCCCGGCAGGCTCGGGTGTGCAACCGCTTGGCATGCTGCGCATGATTTCGTTGCTATCAGCCTTGGGCAACATTGCGCCAGAGCTGGTGTTTTGTTTTGCCACTGGCAATACGGCGCGCATACGCGGCCTGAACTGCGGGCTGATTGAAATTGGCCGCGCTGCTGACTTTGTCTTCCTCGACAAAGCCCAACACTCCGCCGGCAGCGACATGCTGGACAGCATCACCCGCGGTGACCTGCCTGGCGTGGGCATGGTGATGATTGACGGCCTGGCGCGCTGCGGCCGCAGCCGCAACACGCCGCCTGCGACGCGGATACCGGTGGTTGAACAGCAGCTGTCCAGCCGCTTGACAAATATACTTTAAGCCTAAACAATTGAAGAATTGATTAAAAGGCAAAAGCGTCATGAATATTGTTTGTCTCGGTGGTGGCCCAGCGGGTTTGTATTTTGCAGTGCTGATGAAACTGCAGGACCCAGCGCATGTGATCACTGTGGTGGAGCGCAACCGGCCTTTTGACACCTTTGGCTGGGGCGTGGTGCTGTCTGACCAGACGCTCGGCAATTTGCGTACTGCTGACCCGGTGAGCGCGCAGCTGATCGGCGATGCGTTCAATCACTGGGACGATGTGGAGATGTTTTTCAAGGGGCGAAGTGTCCGCTCTGGCGGCCATGGCTTCTGCGGAATTGGGCGCAAAAAGTTGTTGAACATTCTGCAGGAGCGCTGCATTGAATTGGGAGTCGTTCTGGTCTTCGAAGCAGATGTGCAGGACGACCAGGCCATTGCGGCTCAATACAACGCCGATGTACTGATTGCCTGCGACGGACTGAACAGCCGGGTGCGGACCCGCTATGCCAGCACTTACAAACCCGACGTGGAAATGCGCAATTGCCGCTTTGTGTGGCTGGGCACGAAGAAAACTTTTGATGCGTTTACCTTTGCGTTTGAGCAAACAGAGCATGGCTGGTTTGCAGCCCATGCCTACAAGTTTGATGCGGATACATCCACCTTTATTGTGGAGACGCCCGATGCGGTTTGGAAGGCCCATGGACTGGACACGATGAGCCAGGAAGACGGGATTGCGTTTTGTGAGCGCTTGTTCTACAAGTACCTGGACGGCCACCCGCTGATGAACAACGCTACGCACGTGCGCGGTTCGGCAATATGGATTCAGTTCCCGCGTGTGGTGTGTGAGCATTGGGTGCACAACGAAGCAATTGCCGGCAAGCAAGTGCCGATTGTGTTGATGGGCGATGCAGCACACACAGCGCATTTTTCAATTGGCAGTGGCACCAAGCTGGCGCTGGAAGATGCCATTGAGCTGGCGCGCTGCTTTGCAAAAACAAGCAATACCGCTGAAGCATTGCAAGCCTATGAGGCCGTGCGATCGGTAGAAGTGCTGAAAATTCAAAATGCTGCGCGCAACTCCACCGAGTGGTTTGAAAATGTTGATCGGTATAGCAGCCTGGAGGCAGAGCAGTTTTTCTATTCGATGATGACGCGGTCGCAGCGCATCAGCCATGAAAACTTGCGGGTGCGTGATGCGGGTTGGCTCAAGGGGTATGAGCAGTGGCTGGCAGAGTCCGTCAATCAGCGCGTAGCACCAGCTACCCCGGTTGGCAGCCCAGTACACGGAGTAGCAAGGGTGCGGGCGACTTTTCCCATGCTGCTGCCACTGAACGTACGCGACGTACAGCTTAAAAATCGCGTGGTGGTGTCGCCCATGGCCACATACAGCGCTGTCGATGGACTGGTACAGGACTTTCACCTGGTGCACATTGGTGCGCGGGTGCTGGGCGGCGCGGCGCTGGTGTTTGTGGAAATGACAGCACCCTCGCCAGAGGGCCGCATCACACCCGGCTGCCCCGGCCTGTACAACGAGGCGCAAATGCTTGCGCTGAAGCGAATCGTTGATTTTGCGCATGCCTCCGGCAACGGCGCAAAGATGGGCTTGCAGCTGGGCCACAGCGGCCCGAAAGGTTCAACTCAAGTTGGCTGGGAACAAACTGATGAACCGCTTGCCACGGGCAACTGGCCGTTGATTGCTGCCAGCGCCATACCGTTTGGCCCGACCAACCAGACGCCAAGTGCAATGACACGTGCCGACATGGATCGCATCACTGCTAAGTTTGTTCAGTCCACCCGTTATGCAGTCGAAGCAGGCTTTGACTGGCTTGAGCTGCACTGCGCGCATGGCTATTTGCTGTCTAGCTTCATCACGCCGCTGACCAATCACCGCACCGATGAATATGGGGGCAGCCTGGAAAACCGTTGCCGTTATCCGCTGGAAGTGTTCACAGCCATGCGCGCTGTGTGGCCCGCGCATTTGCCAATGAGTGTGCGTATTTCGGCGCACGACTGGGCACCCGGCGGCAACACCGATGACGATGCGGTGCAGATTGCGCACCTGTTCAAGGCTGCCGGCTGCGACGTGATAGATGTGTCATCAGGCCAGACCACGCGTGCCGCCAAGCCGGTGTACGGCCGCATGTACCAGACGCCATTTGCCGACCGCATACGCAATGAGGTGGGGATTCAAACCATGGCAGTAGGCGCCATATCGGAAAGTGACCAGGTCAACAGCATCATTGCCGCGGGTCGCGCTGACCTGTGCGCTGTGGCTCGCCCGCACTTGGCCAACCCGGCCTGGACACTGCACGAAGCCGCCAAAATGCAAAGCCGCCACGTGACATGGCCCAAGCCGTATGAAAGCGGCCGGGATCAGCTGTACCGTGAAATACTCAAGAAAAAAGAGGCTGTAGCCCAATAAATACGGGCGCTAGCAGCTCATTAATATATAGCATTGGAAGAAGCTTTATGGACATGGAAGCCCAAAGCCACAGTTCTCACCCGGAAGCCCTGCGGCTCTGGCTGCGCCTGCTGACGTGCACGCAGCTGGTTGAAAAGCAGGTGCGCAACAACCTGCGCGAGCAGTTTGACACCACGCTGCCACGTTTTGATTTGATGGCGCAGTTGCAGCGCAACCCCGACGGTTTGAAGATGAACGAGCTGTCGCGGCGCATGATGGTGACCGGCGGCAATGTGACCGGCATCACCGATCAGCTGGTGGCAGAAGGGCTGGTTGAGCGCATGGAAGTTGATGGTGACAGGCGAGCCTACTGCGTGCGGCTGACAGCACAGGGCCGCAAAACTTTTGATGATATGGCCAGGCAGCACGAGCAATGGATTGTCTCCAGCTTTGACGTTCTGTCGGCCCGGGAAGTCGATGCCCTGTACAAGCTTTTGGGCAAGGTCAAGGCGCACCACCACGCAAGAACACTTGACCGGACTTTAGACACCGTATGAAGCACTACATCACACCTACCAACCCGATGCGTCCGCAATTTGATGCGATTGCTAGCTACAGCGCCACGCATTTTTCCTATGCGTTTGATGGGGGCGTAGCAACGCTGACGCTCAATCGCCCCGAGCGCAAGAACCCGTTGACATTTGACTCTTACCACGAGCTGCGCAACCTGTTTGCTGCGTTCAACCACGCCACGGATGTCAAGGCGATTGTGCTTGTGGGCGCGGGCGGTAACTTTTGCTCCGGTGGTGATGTGCATGAAATCATTGGCCCGCTGACCAACATGGGCATGACAGAGATGCTGGAGTTCACCCGCATGACGGGCGATTTGGTCAAGCAGATGCGTTTGTGCCCACAGCCGATCATTGCGGCAGTTGACGGCATTTGCGCAGGGGCTGGCGCGATGATGGCGCTGGCTGCTGACATGCGCTTGGGTACGCCGCTGGCCAAAACAGCTTTTTTGTTTACCCGGGTTGGGCTGGCAGGCGCGGACATGGGCGCATGCGCCCTGCTGCCCCGCATGATTGGCCAGGGACGTGCGGCAGAGCTGCTCTTTACTGGCCGCGCGATGGCTGCACAAGAAGGCTTGCAGTGGGGCTTTTTCAACGCGCTGCATGAAGGTGATGACTTGCTGGCCGCTGCTCAAAAACTGGCACACGAGCTGGCCAGCGGCCCGACCTTTGCACACAGCATGACCAAAACCATGCTGCATCAGGAATGGGCCATGACGCTGGACCAGGCCATTGAAGCTGAAGCCCAAGCGCAGGCTATTTGCATGCAGACGCAGGACTTCACCCGAGCGTATGAGGCTTTTTCTGCAAAACAAAAACCAGTGTTTGAGGGAAATTAGAAGTGACAAGAACAAATGCCCGTGCATGTCATTGCCGCGAAGGCGGGAATCGAGACCTGCTGCAAATCAATGTGAGATATCAAACACCGGACTGGATACCTGCCTTTGCAGGCATGGCGGAAGTTTCATCATGAAGCCTTTGACTGCCCATTTAAATTTGCCGTTCTTTGACGGCGTACACCGCGCTTTAGGCACTGGTCTGGTTAGTTGGGCAGCAACGCAGCAGGTTGATGAAACTGACGACCGAACTGCGTGCCGCGAATGGGTGCAGCGGCTGGGTAATGCGGGCTGGTTGCGCTACTGCGTGCCAGCCGAATTTGGTGGTGCGTTGCCCAAGCTTGATTCACGTGCGCTGGCCATTTTGCGTGAAACGCTGGCTTTTTACTCACCATTGGCCGACTTTGCTTTTGCAATGCAGGGCTTGGGCAGTGGCGCAATTACGCTGGCGGGGACGCCAGAGCAGCAAACGGCTTATCTGCCGCATGTCGCCAGCGGCAAGAAAATCGCTGCCTTTGCACTGAGCGAAGCTGACGCTGGCTCTGACGCTGGAGCCATGACAACGACTGCTGTGCAGACAGACAATGGCTGGGCCATCAACGGCAGCAAAACCTGGATCAGCAACGGCGGCATTGCCGATTTTTATGTCACATTTGTCAAGACCGATACAAATGCGGGCACACGCGGTATCACGCCATTTATTGTGGATGCAACCACGTCAGGCCTGGACGCCAGCGCGCAAATTGCCGTGATGGCACCGCACCCGCTGGCAACGCTTAAATTTGAAAACTGTGTGGTGCCCGCTGGCAGCCAGTTGGGAGAACTGAATGGTGGCTTCAAGCTGGCCATGCAAACGCTCGATATCTTTCGGGCATCAGTTGCTGCAGCGGCATTAGGTATGGCGCGGCGGGCGTTGGCTGAAGCAGTCAGCTATTCAAAACAGCGCAGCATGTTTGGCGGCAAGCTGGCGGACTTTCAGTTGACGCAGGCCAAGCTGGGAGAAATGGCGGCGCTGGTCGATGCTGCCGCCCTGCTGACCTATCGCGCCGCATGGCTGCGTGATGAGGGTGAACGGACTGGCAACATTGCCAAAGTTACTTCAGAAGCTGCCATGGCCAAAATGACCGCAACTGAAAACGCCCAGCGCGTGATTGACATGGCATTGCAAATGCACGGCGGGCTGGGCGTCAAGGTGGGAACCAAGGTGGAAAGCCTGTACCGCGATATTCGCTCGCTGCGCATTTATGAAGGCGCAACTGAAGTGCAGCAACTCATCATTGGAAAGGCTTTGTTGAGAACATGACGCCAACGCACTCTGCACAAACTGACCGCTTTGTTCACGACCGCTTGCCGCCGCCTGAGCAAAGCGCGCAGATGCGCTATGACCTGTCAGAGCAGAAAATTACTGATCAGGCCAATCTGGTTGATGTCTTGTTTGCGCAGATTCAAAGTAGGGCTCTGATGGACAGGCCTTTTTTGCGTTCAGACAAAATCACATTGACATACCTGGACGCCAGCGAACGCATTAACCGCATTGCGCAGGTACTTACCGAAGACTTCGGCCTGATACCCGGCAACCGCGTGCTGCTGCGCGGTGGCAACTCCATTGGCATGGCTCTGGCCTGGTTGGGCGTGGTGAAAGCCGGACTGATAGCAGTGGCCACCATGCCGCTGCTGCGAGCCAAAGAGCTGGGTGAGGTGATTGACAAGGCGCAAATCAAGTTTGCTCTTTGCGATGCAACATTGATGGACGAGCTGGACATCGCTCAGGCGCAAACTGGCATTTTGACAACCATCGTGCCGTTTAACCTGATGAATCAGCCCGGCTCACTGGCGGTTTTGTCTGCGCAAAAAGACGGTGATTTCAAACCGTGTCTAACCGCCGCGGATGATGTGGCGATGATGGCCTTTACGTCAGGAACCACCGGTAAACCCAAGGCTGTTGTGCACACGCATCGGGATGTGCTGGCTGCCTGCCAGGCTTGGCCACACCATGTGCTTGGGGCCAGGTCTGATGACATTGTGATGGGTTCACCTCCGCTGGCATTTACCTTTGGTCTGGGTGGTTTGTTGTTGTTCCCTTTTGCGGCTGGTGCCTCTGTTTACTTCCCGTCGATCCCTTACACACCAGAAGCAATGGTCAAACTGATCAATGAAACGCGCGCCACCATCGTCTACACCGCCCCTACTTTTTATCGGCAGATGGCAAACTTTGCGAAGCAGACAGGCACGCCGTCGCTGCGGATCTGTGTGAGTGCTGGCGAAGCGCTGCCCGATGCAACCCGCCAGCTTTGGAAGGACGCGACAGATATTGAGATGCTGGACGGCATCGGTACGACCGAGATGTTTCATATTTTTATCTCCAGCAAACCCGATGAAGTGCGGCGTGGGGCAATAGGCAAAGTGGTGCCTGGCTACACAGCCAAAGTGGTCAACGATGAGGGCATTGAAATGCCGCTGGGTACAGTTGGCAAGCTTGCCGTGATGGGGCCAACGGGCTGCAAATACCTGGACGACCCACGCCAGTCCAAGTACGTTAAAAATGGCTGGAACTACCCGGGCGATGCCTTCACGCAAGATGCAGACGGCTACTTTTTTTATCAGGCACGCGATGACGACATGATCATCACGTCTGGCTACAACGTGGGCGGGCCCGAGGTTGAAGATGCATTGATGCAGCACCCGGCAGTGGCCGAATGTGGCGTGATTGGGTTGCCTGATACGGAACGGGGCATGGTTGTGAAGGCTTTTGTGGTGCTCAAGTCTGGCATTGCCGGGGATGAGGCCTGCGTCAAGTTGCTGCAAGACCATGTCAAGTCAATATTGGCGCCGTTCAAATACCCTCGCCAGATTGAGTTTCTGGACAAACTGCCGCGCACTGAAACGGGCAAATTGCAGCGGTTCAAACTGCGCAGCGTGTCGGAAAACCAAGGATTGACCCAGTGAAAAAACTCCAGCCGCCTGATTGGGCAGAACCCAAAGGCTATGCAAACGGCGTTATCGCCCGCGGTGCACTGATTTTTGTGGGGGGGCAAATTGGCTGGAACGCAGCCCAGCAGTTTGAAAGTAACGACTTCATTGCGCAAACGCGGCAGGCTTTGGTAAACATAGCAGCGGTCCTCAAGGCGGGCGGCGCTGGCCCGGAGCACATGGTCCGCATGACCTGGTACGTGACTGATCGGGTCGAGTACTCGGCTCGTTTGAAAGAGTTGGGCAGTGTTTATCGGGAAGTGATGGGCAAACACTTCCCGGCAATGACTTGTGTAGAGGTGTCGGGCCTGGTAGAGGAGCGGGCGCTGATTGAAATAGAAGTGACAGCGGTTTTGCCGGATTGACTGCACAAATAGCGCTTTGAAAGCCCTGCAGAGCTATATAGAGAGTCAGTTTCGACATAAAAAGCCGTTTAGCCCAATAAATACGGGCGCTAACAGCTCCTTTTTAGATAGCATTCCGTAAAAATAGTCTGGTATAGAGTACCGAACAGCCGCTGTTACTTCAATCGCCACCCGGCGGTCAGGTTGCAGACACCTGATCTGTTGTTTCCGGCTTGCACCTGTGGTGCAGTTCCTGGCGACTGGATCACGCTATCTTCTGCCCTGTGCGACGGAGGTGGTAGCGACAACGCACACAAACTGTAAATAAATTTGCACAGTCCTGACACGGTCTTCAGACAATTTGTCGTTGTATTGATCAGCACTCAGACGGTCGGTGTAACCGGACACAGTCGGCGTTTGAATCGATTTGTAGAGTTTCAACTGTTACGCAGCCTCAGCCAGGCGCTGAAGGTCGCCAGGGTTCATGTTTTGCTTGGCCGATTTGCCGAAATTGAACTGTGCGTCGGTCAGCAGCACGTAACTTTATTTGGTGATGGCAGACGCTGCAACTGGTATAGCGGAAACCTCAACCAAAACTGTTCAGGCAACCAGTTAACGGGCGAGCGGGCATATGTCGGCTTCAGTTTTCGCTTTTACCAAAGCGTCTTCGACCATCTGCACCCAGGGTGTTGCCTGACGCCATCCTGTTTGCTCATTGGCGTGGCCAGCACGGACCAGCCGTACTTCAGCGCAAGCGACTGTTTTGGCATTGCAAGCAAGCGAAGTGGGCGAACTTTTAAAGTTGTTCAGGCGTGCCCACAAATCGCTGCGCAGCAGTGAGCTTCGTGCCACCAACGGTGTGTCAAAACCCACTTTTGCCAGTTTGTCAGCCTCCAGCGCCCTGGTAATTTTGATGGCTTCAGTCAATGACTCTTCAATGTAGCCCGTGCGGTCATTCTCGTAATATTGGGATGAGGCTGTGTCCAGCCAGCATTGCGCTTTGGCCAATGGGTAGCTGTTCTGCGCGATGCCTGCCTCGCTGAGCTTTTGCAGACGGAGTTGAACGGCCTCAAGCGTGCGGCGGTCGCCCAATATGCGTTCATCAGTCATGCGGGTTTGTGGCAAGGCCAGGCCAGTTGTCTGTGAAGCAGGTCCTGCAGCTTCACTTCTTTTCACACTGGCAGTGCAGCCTGCCAAGACAAGTGCACACACCGTCAGCATGAAAATTGTGGCTTGATGACTCCAGGTAGAAGAAGTGTTCATGGCGATCCTGATCACGGTTAGGGTTTCATCACTTTGGGATCAATCGTTTTGTTGGCCGATGGATCGTTGCTTTTGAACAGGTCTTCATCAAACTTGTACCGCATGCCCAGTACCCAACCGCGGTTGGTGTAATCGTTGCCTGTCAAACCGGCAGCCGTACCCGATGAAGAAAAACCGCGCCAGTTGTAGCCGAGCGTGGCATATAAATTGTCCATCACGACATAACCCACTTCCAGTCCGTAAGCGTATTGCTTGTCTCCGCCTGAGCCCTGAAGTACTGAAACAATTCCGCCCAAAGACCAGCGGTTGGTGATGTCATAGGTCACCCGCCCGCCGAGCAACTGTGCGCGATAGCTGTCATTCACAGTACCCAGCAGCAATTCATTGACATTTTTATAGGCATATCGGCCTGACAGCCACCAGACGCGGCTGGGGTGATAGTTGCCGCGCAGGCTGATGATGTCGGTATGGCTGTCAATCTGAGTGCCCGGCGACATGTCACGGTTGTCCTTGCGCTCATACAAACCAAGAGCATCAAACTTGTTGCTGTCAACAGGCCGATAGGCAAAACCCACCTGAAAGCGGCTTTGAAGTTTGTCAGCGCCGAGCGCAGTACGAGGCTTCACAACGTTGGCATATTCACGCGCCAGCATGGTCCAGTCACTGTCAAGCTTGCGGGCAACTGCCAGCGTGTAGAGCATGTTGTTATTGTTGGTATCTTCTCGCCACTCAACGCGGCCAGAGGCTTTCCAGACAGCGCTGGCTGTGTATTCCAACCCCACAGCGGCGGCTGTGCTGTTGCCATTGGTACTGTTCAGTTTTTCGACATTCGTCGTCATGCGCAGGCCTTCAGCCAACCGCCATCCATTTCGAAGGCCAAGTGCGCGCTGAACTTCCTGGCCAGACCCAGAATCGCGCAGACGGTATTCGCTATACAAAGAGCCGTCTTGCATGTATTGTGTGTCGATGCCCAGTGTGAAGGCACTGCTGAGCGGGCCAACACCTAAGCCGTAAGCGCCGCTGTATTGGGTACTACGCTCCAAGCGGCCATACACGCGCGTTTTGTCTGCCACACGCCAGTCAGCTCCCAAACGGTACAAGCCTGAGCCACTGTTGCTGAACGAGCGTTGGGTTTCGCCCGACAAATTGAGCCGGTCAGTTGCTGCCCACCGCACGCCCAGACGGTAAAGGCTGTCGGGATCTGTCCCAGTCACCTCCTGCAACTCGCCGTCAAGGGTCAGTGCACTTGTAGCCTTGTACGCTGCCCGTACAAAATAGGAGGTTCTGTCCAGGTCAACGGGAATTACTGGGGTGGCTGAGTTGATGGCGGTGTTGCACACAATCGGCAGGCCAGTAGCCGGATCAATTGACTGGTTACCGGTCGGACTGATGCCATAACCGGTGTTGTAACCGGCAATCGCGCCAGGCGCTGTGTTTGTTACCAGCACATTGTTGGCGCAGTTGGTGGCGGTCGTTTGAGTCAGGCTGATACCGTTTTGCGCGACTCGGCGCACGCCAGCGCCAACAGTCAACCTGTCTGTCGCCTTCAAGTCCACAGCCAGTGAGCCCTGTTCATTCAGGCTGCCTGTCATGGAATCTCTCGATGAAAGTGCTTCGCCGGTGACGGTAACTTTAGGGGTGACTTTATAAGTACCTGACGCCCCCAGTTCGGTTTTTCCACCTGTTACGCCAGAAGAAGGGTTGTTGAAGTCAGCGCTGGATCGCAAGCCATAAGCTTTGAAGCGCAAGTCTTCGTCAGCATGACGGATTTCAACCCGGCCCGCACTGCCTTGCAATTCACCGCTTTTTCCAACGAAACTGGAACTGACATTGTTGTTGAAGCCGCTGGCGGGCGTATTCACTGTGCTGGTTGTGCGTGCAACTTCAGCAATGATTTCAGTGTTTTTGCTCAATTTGAGCGAAAGATTCGCACCCGTGACCTGGTACGGTGCACTGGGGTTTTCGTCTTTGGCGACTGCAACCCCCAAGGTCAAACTTGGCGTCAATTTCAGCCGTGCATCCACTCCGTAAGTCAAGAATTTTTGGCCCCCTTGCTCAACCTCGTAAACGACACGAATAGAGATCGGGTTTAACTGATCATCAAAGCTGGGGACAGGTGCGCGGAAAAGAATTTGCCCTGTAAATGGTTCAAATTCATAGTCCAGATTTCGGGTCACAGGAGTGACCTTGATGATGTTGACAGGTCGGAATCTGTCGCGGGTCAAAATTTCTATTTTTTCAGACCCAGTGACTCCGTTTGCGTTGGACACCGCATAGGGGCCCGAGACGCCTCGTGCTGGAAATTCATCGGTTATCTGGCGAAATGTCTGCTGAGATGCAAATGCATTTGCAGTTACGTCACCTTCTTCATAGCGCGCGCGGACCCCATTGAGCGATCGGCTGTATTGGCTTAGCTTGCGAGCGGGATTGTCGTCTGACGTTGTGTAGTCACCAAGCAAAAAATAGCTGCGTTTTTTATCAAGGCGCACATACAACTTGCCCGAGCTCTGTGCATCGACACCCCGTACGCTTGAATCTCCGTAAACTGGATAAAAAACATTTGGGTCAATGCTGTCAAAAAGCTTTTTTCGGGTGTCTTTGTCTGAGTCGTAACCCAGGGTCAGAAGATAGTCGCCTTTGACCTTTCCTTTCAGGTACACCGCTGCTCTGGCACCCAGCTTTGTCTTCCCACCGCTGAACTCTTTGGTAAATCCTTTGAGCTCGTTGTCAAAACCGTCGTTCTCGCGCACTGGCGTAATCTGAGCCGGATCAAACTTGTCAGACCGTAAGCGACCTTCAATCAACCCAACTGCGATGAAATCTCTGAGATCAGGCACATAACGCACCACAACCTTTTCAGCCACTCCCCGCACTGAAACTTTGAGCGTGACAGGGTCAGGCTTGAAAGGTGCAATCAGTTTGAATTGAAGTGTGCCGTTTTTGACTTTGTATTGAGTGCCTGGTGTGATGCGGTCAACGTCACCACGATCTGCACCTGACTCAGATGTCAGGCGTCCAGGCATCAGAACCCTGGCACCACCATCGACTTCAAAGGTGATCTCAACGTCATCAGAAACTGGTTGGCCGTCCTTGCTCAACAAGCGCAATTGAACATTGGTGGCACTGATGCCATCGGCTGCCAGATTTTCGCCGTCAACCTTCAAGCTAATTTTGTCAACTGGTGAAGAAAGACGCTCAAGAAATGAAGCAAATGGGCGCGGACCGATTCCTTGTTGTCCACCAGTTTCAAACAAGGTCTTGGCTTCAGGCATATCTGCGCTTGTGGTGTTCAGTGCAGGCTGAGCCAAAACCAGACCATGCATCAGCAGCACCGCCACCGCAATCGGCGTACGGCGCAGATTAACGGCGTCAGAAAAAAGGGTTGGCTTGTTCAGCTTTACCAGCGTCATGGCGCACTCCCCGGCTTGACTGGCACTCTTTCTTGCAGAGGCGCCTGTGGAATCATTCGTTGCTCAGCATCCAAAGGACGACTTTCAATTTTTGAAGGAAGCTTCTTTTCAACTTCCGGGGCAAGAACGCCTGCCTGGGCGCGGCGGGCTTTGACCTGGTCAAGAACTTCAGGCGCACATGACCCTTCAATAAAGTCAGCCCGGGCAAGCTCCCCCCCTTTGATGTCTACAAACAAGCTGTCGCCAACGCCGGCATTGCGGTTGCTCGATGGCACCATCCGGGACCCTTTTGGCAAGGTGGTACGGTCTACCTTGATGACATGCGTTTGTGGCTTGACACCACAAATACTGTATTTTCCTTCCGAGTCTGTCAATATGAATGTGCCATCCAGCATGACAAGGCGAACGCCTGGAATTCCAAGTTCGCGGCTGCCACCTGTGTTGTTCTGTATCGCATTGCCATCGCAATCCACGTACACCTTCCCAATAATGCAGCCCTCATTGCTGAATACGCCACCTTGTACAGTCACTTTGAACAGTGCAACGTTTGACAAAACAGGGCTTGTGACCTGTGCTCGGTTGATACCGTCACCTTGTTGTGCACCCACGCCAAGTCGTGCAAAGTAGGTCAGCTCCAAAGTTGCCTGTCCAGCAATGGTGCCGACGTCAAAGGTGAGCTCACGGCCGATTCCGCCAGCCGGATTGGCAACAGTTAATCCTCCAAGGCGAGCAGTTCCCGGAATATATCGGAAGCCCGCCGGCAACAGGTCGCTGAGTTTGATTTTCGTAATGGACCCAAGGGCCGTGTTGCGGATTCTTATGGTGTATTGCACTGAGTCGCCGAGCTCAGCAACAGTTTTATCACCCGTTTTGCTTACAAGCAAGGCGCCTGCGATCAATACCGGGTCAAGCGGAATGTGGTTATTCAGAACTTGCACACCAGCAGGCAAATTCAAATCAACCTTGAAGAAATATTGAGTACCTACAGGCCCATTCAAGCCAACAAAACTGCCGCCGCCGTTTACCCCGATTGCTGGCGCGGAGACCTGCGGCTGAACCCGTATGTCACCCACCTGCGCATTGAGGAGCGGAAGCGAACCTATCACACCGCCCTGAATAGCCTCTGGCGGCAAAAATCCGCTTGGTTGGGTCACTTCAAATCTGTAGACGCCAGATGGCGGGTTGTTGACAAACCAGAATTGATAAAAGCCATTGACGCCAGTGATTTCGGTATCTGTACCGGCAAGGGTCTGGTTTGCAGCATCGAATGCACCACTGCCTTCATAGATCAGCTTGACAATGGCTCCTTTAACTGGCTCACGGGTCATGGAGTTGTAAACCACGCCACTCGGATCAAGGGGCAGGTTTTGCTCAGTGATGTTGTCTTCTGGATACAAGGTAACGTCTTCTATAGAAGCACCAAATAATTTGTTTGTGTTGGCACTGACCGGGCCTGTGACAGTGTTGCTTCCAGTTGAGGGATTTCCTAAAAGGGACACTTGCTGTCCGCCGCGAACTGGCGAAGTATTGAATGGTGTTCCGAAAATTGTCAGACTTCCGCTGTCAAAAAACCGGATGCTGTAGCTACCGCCTGCTGGCAGGTCCTTGATAAGGTATTCCCCTTGGTCGTTGGTCAATGCCGAGCCATAAACTATGGTCGCTGTACCTGTAAATCTCACGATTTCGACACGGAAATTTGCCAAAGGTCGGTCTGTACCGGTATCAAATACCTTGTTGCGTACCACATCAACATATACCCGTCCACTCAGACTTGCATTCGTCAACGGGGTTGCCAGCTTCATCGCAGCCGTAGAAATATTGTTTGTGGTGACCGACTCGGGAGAAGTTGTTGCAATGGTGCTTGTCAGCGTATACGTTCCGGTCACGACTGGCGTGCGGAAGGTGTAGGTGAAGCTGGTAACGACACCGGGATTGACAGTGCCCAGCCCTGGCAAGCTCGCTGGAAAAACAATGATTTGCAGTCCAGCTACTGTCACCGTACTGGCGCCCGCTGGTATCGTTTTAGCTGTGGCACCTGCAGGCAGAACTACGGTTCCAGCAACATTTTGCGCAGGTGTCCCGCCAATGTTGGAAAAACTGACGGTTCCCCCAGTTACAACGCTCACGGAGGCATTTGCAGGAATTGTGATGAGCGTGGCTACGTCCGCAGGAAGCAGCACAATCGCAGTGGCTGTGTTGTTTGTCAGGTTTGTGTCTGCTGTTGTGGTCGTGACGATTCCACTAAATGTCTGCACGGTCGTGCTTGCCTGGGGAATGCCATACGCAATTGTTGAAGTAAATGTTCCATTTACTGCCAAAGTACCAACCGTGATGGTTTGGGTGATGCCATTTGGCAGTGTGATGATGGCACTTACATTTGAGGCAGGACTTGGTCCACTGTTGCCAATGGTAATTATTGCTGTGACTGTTTGTCCTGCAGAACTGGTAGGCGGCAGGCTTATGCCGATTGACACATCGGACAGCAAAATTAAGCTAGTAACCCCTGTGGCTGTATTGTTGGGTAAGTTGTTGTCAAAAGACGAACTGCTTACCTGTCCAATAAACGTTTGTACCGTCGTGCTAGCCAACGGAACGATGTATGCGAGAGTAGTTGTGAATTTCGCATTGACGGCCAGATTACCGGCTGCAATTGTTTGGGTTGATCCGTTGGGTAAGCTAACAACAATAACTGTATTTGACGCTGGACTTGGCCCATTGTTGGTTACGACGATTGTTACTGTGATGGTCTGGCCGACTGTCACTGATGGGGGAACGCTCAACGTGATCGCCACATCTGAAAGCAATGACAGGTTAACGGCAGCACTGGCGGTGTTATTGGCTAAGGTCGACTCCGTTGTAGAAGTTGTAACCGAGCCATTGAAATTTTGTACTGTGGTACTTGTGAGTGGCACGGAATACACGACTGTGAAAACTTGAACTGCATTCACACCCAAATTTCCAACGGTCAAAGTTTGTGTTGATCCATTCGGAAGCGTTACAACTGCGTTGACGTTGGCAGCGGGGCCTGGACCGTTGTTGGTGATTGTGATAATTGCAGTAATGGACTGACCGACAGTTATCGTGGACGGCACGCTTATCGCGATTGCGACATCGGCAACTACAGGCACTGACACGCCAACATTGAACAGATTGCGATTGTTCGTGGGATTCAGGTCATTTGATGCGCCTGTTGTAGCCGTCCCTACCACACCGGTAGAGGTTTGCAGAAAACTGACTGATGCAACAACCACTGCGGAAGCTGCCACTGAGGCAAGCGTTGGATTTGTAAAGCTAACTACCCCGGTTGCGGGGTTGTAGTTACCGATTCCAAGCAAGGCGCTTGTGACGGTCACATTTGCAGGATTCAGCGCTGCGGGCAGTTGAAGAGAGAAGACCGCTGCTGTGGCCGCATTGCTTCCAACATTGGTGAAGTTTACAAAACCACTTACAACAGTATTCACCAGCGCAGTAGCTGGAAAGCCAGCCAAGCTGACACTCATATCTGAGAGCGCCGTTACGCCGACAGTGAGTTGTGCGGCATTATTTACAAAATTGGTGTCGTTGAGCGCGGTGCCGGTGGCCTGCACGGTCACGCCGGTGGCCGTCTGCAGGAAACTGACCGAGGCGCTGACCGTGGCGCTCGGGCTGACGTTGACCGTCGTCGGCGCCGACGGGAACGTCACCTGGC
>JANYGP010000076.1 GCA_025362315.1 Polaromonas sp. | reverse complement strand
TAAAAACCTACAAGCAAATGCGTTGGGTCAAGCGGCGGCCACGGCTGGGTTGCGGGTAACTGCTGGCGGCGTAGCCGTTAACTTGGCTGCCAATGCCCAGGGCCAAGCCGCTGCAACCGCAGATGTAGCCAAACTTGTGGCAGTGGTGGCCAGCGCCCAAGCGCAAGCTAGCACTGCTGCTGACTTGTTGAAAGCGGCCAACCTGGGGGCCAATGCCCAAGGCCAAGCGGCAGCGACAGCCGACTTGACCAAAGCTGTGAGCTTGACAGCCATCAGTTTGGGTGTGGCCACAGCCACCGGTGCCATTAGCCAAGCTGTGCCGCTAGCAGCCACCGCGCTGGGTGCGGCGGTGGCCGGTGGGCAACTGTCTATCACTGTGGTGCTGGGCGCGGCTGCGCTGGGCGCTGCGGCGGCGGGCGCTGGCATGGCGCTGGGCAAGCCCCTGGCGGGCAATGCCCAAGGTCAAGCTTCTGGAAGTGCCGCCCTTACTACGGTGCAGGCGGTGCAACTGGCTGCAAGCGCGCAAGCACAGGCTGCGGCAAATGCTGCGCTGGCTAAAGAAGTTGGCCTGGTTGCCAATGCCCAAGGCCAAGCGGCGACGAGTGCTGACATGACTAAACTGGTTAGCTTGGCTGCAACGGCGCAGGCGCAAGCTGTGGCTACTGCTGCAATAGCCAAACAAGTTGGCATGGCAGCAAGCGCACAAGGCCAAGCCACTGCCGGCGTTGATATGGCCAAGCTGACAAACCTAGCTGCTGCTGCACAAGCGCAAGCTGTGGCAACGGCTGCGCTGGCCAAAAATGTTGGCCTGGCCGCAAGTGCCCAAGGCAAAGCGACCGCGGGTGCTGACATGACGAAACTGCTGAGCCTGGCTGCAACGGCGCAGGCGCAGGCTGTGGCTAGCGCTGCGCTGGCTAAAGAAGTTGGTCTGGCTGCCAATGCCCAAGGCCAAACAAGCAGCTCGAGTACCTTGGCGCTGATGGTGACATTAAGCGCTGCGGCTATGGCCCAGGTGCAGGCCAATGGCGCGTTGGCTACGGGCAAGCCGCTGGGTGGTGCTGCGCTGGGCCAGGCTGGCGCCGGTGCTGCCCTGCAAATCACGCAAAACAAAACATTGGCAGGCGCGGCCTTGGGCCAAGCTGCAGCCGGGGCTACGCTGTGGCTGCAAGTGCCTTTGAGCGCCGCTGCTCTGGCACAGGCGCAAGCTGCTGGGCAACTGGTGCTAACTGTGCCGCTGGCGGCGGCTGCCTTTGCGCAGGCCAGCAGCGTGGGCGGTTTGGCGCTGGGTGTGCGGCTGGGGGCTGATGCTGCGGGTAATGGCCTGGCCACTGCCAGCCTACAGGTTTTGCTGCCCAAGCTGCAAGGCGCGCAGGGCTACAAAGCCAGCAGCACAGCCCGCTGCTGGCGTGCAGACGGGAAACCGCGCAACTACACCGCACGCAGTGCAGGCCGTGCCTGGCACGCCATTGGTAAGACTACACGCAACTACCGCGCTTTGAGCGCTAGCCGCACCTGGAGCGCCGCATGATGGACGACATCACTTGGCCTGCCAAGCACCCGCTTGAGCGCGTGACGGCTGAATTTGACTTTGGCCCCAGCCTTAGCGCGGGCGACACGCTGGCCAGCTTGCAACTGGTCGTAACGACGGTGCAAGGTCTTGACCCTGCGCCGGTTGCGCTGCTGTACGGTATTGCGCAGCTCAAAGGTGCGCGCGCCCTTCAGCAGATTGCAGGCGGGCTAGACAAATGCAGCTACCGCGTTGAATGCCGTGGTACCACCGCAAACGGAAACCTGCTGATATTGGCGCGTGTGCTGCCAGTGGTAGCGAACTGATTTAACTTGATGGAGATGAAACGAATGTTTGACGATTACAACGCTGCCAAGTTTTGGCTCGACGTGGCGCAGTGGTTATTCATTGGCGGCTTGGCAGTGTGGGCCTACTTGCGAGGCAAAGATTCCGACAATAGGCAGGCGATCAGCGCCGTGGCTGACGAGCTGGCTGAGTTTATTGCGCAAAGCCGTGCGGCTAATGACGATCAGAACAGCCGCCTGACGACGCTGCAAGAAAAGGTGAGCCACCTGCCAACCGAGCAGGACTTGACGCACCTGAGCAATGACATGGCCAGTGTGAAGGCCCAAATAAACGGAATGTCAGGCCTGCTGGTGCGAGTTGAGCATCAGATGAATGTGATCCACGACCACTTGCTAAACGGCAAACGCTGACTAATCAAACTTAAATGATGAGCTATCAAGACACCCTTGCACAAGACCGCCGCTTAAGCCTGTTGCTGGTGCTGGCTGAAACGCCAGGCTACAGCGCCAACGCCTTTTTGCTGCGCGATGCGATTGACAGCATTTATGGACACAACGCCAGCGTTGACCTGGTGCGCACTGACATTGCCTGGCTGGCCGAGCAGCAACTGGTGACCAGCCGCAGCACCGGCGATGTGATGCTAGCCACGCTGACAGCACGCGGTGCTGATGTGGCGGCTGGCCGTGCGCATGTGCCTGGCGTTAAAAAACCGATGCCTTAAAGGTCGTTTTAAATGACTGAAAAAAGTACCTTCAAGCGCAAGCCGTCGCGACCCAGCCAGATCACCAAACTTGACCCGGCCATCAAGCAGGCGGTTGATACGGCTGTACGCGAAGGCCGCGCCACGATTGACGAGATCGTGCTGCTGGTCGACCAGCTGGGCGGCGAGGCCAGCCGCAGCAGCGTGGGCCGCTACGTTAAAAATGCCCGTGAACGCATGGAGGACTATCGCCAGGCCACCCAAGTGGCGGCGGTGTGGGTAGACAAGCTGGGCAAAGAGCCCGAGGGCGACGTGGGCCGCATGCTGTTGGAGATGCTACGGGTGGTGGCCTTTAAAACCATTGGCGACCTGGAAACAGCCAGCCCGGAAGACCTGATGTTCCTAGGCAAGGCTTTAAAGGACTTTGCAGGGGCCGACAAGCTGGCAGTCGACAAGGCTTTTGCGCTGCGCAAACTGATTGCAGTTGAAGCGGCCAAGGTGGCCGCTGACGTGACGAAGACCGTCAAAAAGGCTGGCCTAACCGATGAAACGATTGAGATGATTCGCAGCAAGATTTTGGGCATCCCCGAGGCTAAAAAGCAATGAGCAATGTCGGAGCCCCGATCATCACGCCTGAGATGCGTGAGCTGGCAGGCAAGGCTGACTACCGCTTTGAGCAGCGCGCCCCGGCTGTGCTGCTGCCGTATCAGCAACGCTGGCTGGCCGACAAGAGCCAGGTCAAGCTGGTTGAAAAGTCGCGTCGTATTGGTTTGAGCTGGGCCGAGGCCTGTGACTCGGTGCTGTGCGCCGCTGCCGCCAACGGGCAAGACGTTTGGTACATCGGCTACGTCAAGGACATGGCCATAGAGTTCATTCTGGACTGTGCGCAGTGGGCTGAGTACTTCAACAGTGTGGCCGATGCTATCGAGGTAAGTGAGGAACTTTGGAGCGAAGGCGACGAGCGCAAGTCGGTGTTTGTGTTTTCCATCAAGTTTGCCAGCGGTAACCGCATTACGGCGCTGAGCAGCAAGCCGCGAAACCTGCGCGGCAAGCAGGGCCGCGTGATACTGGACGAAGCCGCCTTTCATGAAGCCCAAGGCGAGATACTGAAAGCCGCAATGGCGCTGCTGATCTGGGGCGGTGACTTGCGCATCATCAGCACGCATGATGGTGATGACAACCCGTTTAACCAACTGATCAAGGACGTGCGCGCTGGGCGGCTGCCGTACAGCGTGCACCGCTTCACCTTCAGTGAGGCGCTGGCCGAGGGCTTGTACGAGCGCGTGTGCCTGCGTACTGGTGATGCCTGGAGCGAGCAGGCGCAAGCCGCCTGGGAAGCCAAGATACGCGCCAACTACGGCGACGACGCGGAAGAGGAGCTGGACTGTGTGCCCAAAAGCGGCACCGGTGCCTTTCTGACGCGTGAGCTGGTCGAGCGCTGCATGGTGCAGGGCTGGCCGGTGCTGCGTGAGCAACGCCCGCCTGAGTTCACCTGGAAGACCGAGCACGTGCGCAACCTTGAAGTGGCCGACTGGTGCGAAGAGCATCTAAGCCCGCTGTGCGCTGCGCTGCCACTAACCGAGGTGAGCTTTGTGGGTGGTGACTTTGCGCGCACGGGTGACCTGACTGCCTTCATGCCGCTGCTCCAGCGGCAAAACCTGACACGCTATGCGCCGTTTGTGGTGGAGCTGCGGGGCATGCCGTTTGCCCAGCAGCAGCAAATACTGTGGTACTTGATAGACCACCTGCCACGCTTTGCCGGGGCAGCGCTGGACAGCCGTGGCCTGGGCATGCAAATGGCCGAGGCCACCGCGCAGCGCTACGGTGGGCCGGAGATCATCCTCATGATTCAGGCGACCCAGCCCTGGTACCTAGAAAACCTGCCACCGTATAAAGCCGCGTTTGAAGACCGATTGATAGAGCTGCCGATGGATGCTGACGTGCTGGCCGACCACCGGGTACCCCGCGTGATTAAAGGCATACCGCAAATACCTGACCTGCGCACAGTTGCCGCGCAAAAGAAAAAGCGCCACGGCGACACCTTTATTGCGGGAGCGCTGGCATGGCATGCCAGCCGTCTGCTGGCTGCGCCTGGCCAGTATGACTACCAGGCCGGGCCGGACGTGGCCACGCGCTGGGACGCGCCTGAAGGCAATATTGACAGCGACATCACCGCCTCAGATGGCGGCGGTGCGTGGTAACCAGAAAGAACAACATGGCCATCCTTGACCAATTCGGCAACCCCATTGAAAGCGCGCAGCTGCAAGAGCCGCAAACGGCCAAGCTGGCCACGCTGCGGCATGAATACGACAACCACCCCAGCCGGGGCTTAACCCCTGTCAAGCTGGCGCGCATACTGCAAAGTGCTGAACACGGCGACCTGACAGCCCAGCACGAGCTGTTTGCCGACATGGAAGAAAAAGACGGCCACCTGTTTAGCGTGATGGATCAGCGCCGCAGCGCCGTCAAGCGCCTGGACTGGGACGTGCTGCCGCCTGACGGCGCAAGCGCGTCTGAAAAAAGCGACGCTGAGTGGGCTAAAGGCCAACTGCTGGCACTGGAAGACTTTGACGACGTGCTGTTTGACATGACCGATGCGATTGGCCACGGCTTTGCAGCGCTGGAGCTGACCTGGGGCCGGGTCGACGGCGTGCTGCGCCCGACCAAGATTGAGCACAGGCCGCAAGGCTGGTTCAAGCTGGCCAGCAACCCTGACATATCGCGCAACGAGCTACGCCTTCGCGACAATACGGCAAATGGCGCGGCGCTGTGGCCGTTTGGGTGGGTGCTGCACCAGCACCGGGCGCGCAGCGGCTACATCAGCCGCAGCGGCCTGTACCGCGTGATGGCCTGGCCGTTTTTGTTTAAAAACTACGCCATCCGCGACTTGGCCGAGTTTTTAGAAATCTATGGCTTGCCGCTGCGCCTGGGCACCTACAACCCCAGCGCCACCAAAGAAGACAAAGCCACCCTGCTGCGGGCTGTGGTCAACATTGGCCACGATGCGGCAGCCATCATTCCGCAAGGCATGATGATTGACTTTAAGGACGCGGCCAAGGGCGACAACAAAAGCTTTGACGCGATGATCAGCCTGATGGAGCGGGTGCAAAGCAAGGTCGCGCTGGGCGGCACGCTAACCAGTGGCGAAGGCATGAACGGCACCCAGGCCCTGGGCAAGGTGCACCAGGACATTGCCCTGCACTTGCGCGACAGCGATGCTAAGCAACTGGCCAGCACACTGAGCCGCCAACTGATTTACCCGTTACTGGCCATTAACAAAGGCGTGACTGACCCACGCCGCGCTCCGCGCCTGGTGTTTGACACACAGGAGCCTGAAGACCTGGCGCTGATGAGCGTCAGCGTGCCTAGGCTGGTGGGTATGGGCATGCGAATACCGGTGAGCTGGGCGCACAACAAGCTGAAAATACCCACCGCAACACAAGGCGAAGACGTGCTGGTGATTGCCAACCCAGCCGACACGCTGCCGCCTAGCGAAAGGCCCAAGCCTGGTGACACAACACCAACAGCCAAAAAACCGGGCAAGGCCGCGCTGAAGGCCACCCTGCCCGGTATTGAGCCTGACGAGCTGGACGACCTGGCAGATGCGATGCTGGATGATTGGGAAGAAGTGCTAGGCGACACCATGCAGCCAATTAATCTGGCGCTGGCCACGGCCAGCAGCCTGGAGGAATTTAGGGACATGCTGGACGACACGCTGGCCCAGGCCGACCCGGCCAAGCTGGCTGAGCTGCTGGCCCGGGGGCAGTTTGCGGCCCAGGTTTGGGGGCAGGTTAATCAAGTCAAAAAGTAAGGCTTTCCAAATGGCGCGATTTAAGCCGTTTTGGGTTGGGGTAGCCACTACCCCACCAGCCGAGCCGCAGACCCCCCTAAATCGCAGTAATCTGAGGTTAAAAACGCGAGTTAACTTTGGTGGCTTGGTCGTGCGCAGCAGTCAGCTCGGGGCTGGGCCGGGAAAAGCGCCCCGAAATGATCTGATTCAGGGCGTTTTGGGTCATGGTGAACTGTTTAGCCACCGCCTTGAACCCGCCCGAACGCAGTACGTTGTGAATGTCGGTAACCAGCGCGGGCGTGATGTCTTGCACACGCAGCAGGCCTTTGTTGCGTGCGTCAATGGCCAGCGCGCTGTGCTCAACCGGCTTGCGGTTTTGCCGAATGGTCAAAAACGATTTTTTAATACCAGCGGCCAGCTCCGGGTCAGTCACGACTTTGCCTGTGCGCACTGCCCTGGCCAGCTTGGCCGCGTGCGACCGCGCATCAGTGCTGTCGGGAAACAGGTGCATGACCTGGCGGGAGAACTCGTAGCCCCAAATCTCGGCCAGGTCGCGGCGAGTCAGTTTGATGCGTTGGCCGTTGTCTTGCATATACGGCTGCATCAGCCAGTCAGTCAACTGGCTGGCGGGCAGCAACATAGTGTCGTCGGTTGTCACAATCTGCCAGCTGCCTTGCGCCATCAGCAGGTCACCTTCAAACGCGCTCCAGGCCATGCGCAAAAAACGCGACACGGGCTTCATATCGACCAGCACCTGTCCATTGATGCAGCAAACCGGAACTTCAATGCCCTCGGTTTTAAGTTTGATGGCCAAAAATCTGAGGTTATTTTGAATCATGCCCGCCAGTCTAGCCTAAATTCTGAGGTTAACCGTGGCTAAAAAAATTGATTTAAAACCGATTTTAAAAGCCGTCGACCCGGAGGAGGCGATTGCCTACTTTCGGCAAAAAGGCTACAAAATTGGCTTTGACTACCGCGATGTGTGGCAACAAGAGCACCAGACTGGCTTCACAGTGGCCAAAGCTATGCAGATTGACCTGCTGACCGAGATCAGGGGCTTTGTGGACGACGCGCTGGCCAAGGGCAGCACCCTGGCCGAGTTTCAAAACCAGCTCACACCGTTGCTGCAAAAGCGTGGCTGGTGGGGTAAGCAG
>JANYGP010000070.1 GCA_025362315.1 Polaromonas sp. | reverse complement strand
AACCTGGCCAGCGATGGTATTGCCACAGCACTGCAAGAACTCGACGAGCGTTCGCGTCGCATCGTCGAAGAACGCTGGCTCAAAGTGAATGACGATGGGTCGGGAGGCATGACGCTGCACGATTTGGCGGCTGTGTATGGTGTGAGCGCTGAACGTATTCGCCAGATTGAAGTGGCCGCCATGAAAAAGATGAAAAAGACGCTGGCCGAATACGCCTGACTTACGCGAGGCTTCGGTGGCCTCGCTCCAGCGTATCTCGTGAAAAAGCCCCTTGTCTAGCTGACCAGGGGCTTTTTTGTAGCCACGAAGGCTTAACTGCTTTTGATCAACTGCCGAATGTCAGAGGCCACGATGTCTGCGCCACCGCCGTAACGGGTAAACAACCTAATGCGGCCCTTGCCGTCAAACACATAGCTGCCGGCGGTGTGGTCCATCGAATAACTGCCGGGTGTCGAGCCTTCAACTTTCTTGTAATAAATTTTGAAGTCTTTGGCAACTGCGGCGAGTTCTGGTTGCGTGGGACGAAGCGCAAGAAAACTGGGGTCGAAGTTGGTCATGTACGCCTTCAAAATTTCTGGTGTGTCTCGCTCGGGGTCTACCGAAATGAAAACAACCTGGAACTTATCACCGTCAGCGCCCAACAATTTTTTAACCTGCGCGAGTTCCACCATCGACGTTGGACAAACATCGGGGCATTGCGTGAAGCCGAAAAACACAACAACCACCTTGCCGGAAAAGTCTTTGAGCGTGCGCAACTTGCCGTTGTGGTCTACCAAAGAAAAGCCGGTGGCGTAATCGGCCCCCGTGAGGTCAACGCTTTGAAAACTGGGCTTTTCTGGTGCGCATGCCGACAGCAGTGAAAGTGCTGTTGCACCCAGTGCAGATTGAAGGAGCAGACGACGAGCAACCAGGGGGATAAATTTTTTCATAGCAAACAAGATGCGTAAAGGCTCAAACGAGGTAATGGTCCAGCAACAGCGCAGCAAACAGCGCGGACAAGTGAATCAAGGAAAACCGAAAGGTTTTGCGCGCGAGCGCATCAGAATAATTGCGCCACAAACGCCAGCCGTACCAGCTGAACCCGATACTCAAAACAACCGCTACCACCAAGTAAAGCCAGCCGCTCATTCGGAACACGAATGGCATCAGGCAGGCAGCAAACAACACCAGCGTATATAAAAAAATCTGTAGCCGAGTGAACTCGTTGACGTGGGTTACCGGCAGCATGGGCAAGCCTGACTTGCGATAGTCGTCAACACGGTAGAGTGCCAAGGCCCAGAAGTGGGGGGGTGTCCATAAAAATATAATCAAAAAAAGTATCAACGCCTCGGGGCTCACCGACCCGGTCATTGCAGCCCAACCCAGAACGGGCGGCATTGCCCCTGACGCGCCGCCGATCACGATGTTCTGAGGCGTGCGTGGCTTCAAAATAACGGTGTAGACGACCGCGTAGCCAACAAAGGTTGCAAACGTCAGGCACATGGTCAGTGGGTTGACCCATACATACAAAATGCCTGACCCTATCGCACAAAGAATGCCTGAAAACGCGAGGGTCATGGTGTTGCTCAACTCGCCACGGGCAGTTGGGCGCCAAGCGGTACGCCGCATGCGAGCATCGATTTGCTGCTCTACCAGGCAGTTAAATGCAGCGGCGGCAGCTGCCACCAGCCAAATTCCAGCACACGCCACCGCAGCTTTACCAATATCGTGCAGACTTGGAATACCTGGCACGGCAAGCACCATGCCTATCAAGGCACAAAACACGATCAACTGCACCACACGCGGTTTAGTCAGCACATAGAACTGCGAAAGCCGCGACGTTTGAGGTGCACTGACAGGGGAAGCGGTCTGTTCTGGAAAGGTCATGCGGTCAATCGTTTGAACGCCGATTTTGCCGCATGGCCGGACAGCACCGGTGCCTTGGCCTTAAGACCGCTGAAAATAATGCCGGTCATGACAATGATCAAGGCTGCGGCACCGCCGGTGTGCGCGACGGCAGCCACGAGTGGCCACCCCAACACAACGTTGCTCATGCCGGTAGCCGCCTGCAACACAATCAGGCCGCCCAGCCACACGGCGGACCTGCGAAGCGCCGGTAAACGGTACAGCGCGGCACTTAGCGCCAGAACAGCCACAAACACACCATAAGCACCAAGACGGTGAACGTAATGAATCGCTGTGAGTGCCTGGAAACTGATGTTGCCCCCGTCGCCAGTGGCGCCGAGCGAACGCCACAGCGTGAAACCCTGCTGAAAATCCATGGCGGGCCACAAAGAGCCTTGGCAGGACGGAAATTCAGTACACGCCAACACGGCATAGTTGGTGCTGACCCAACCGCCCAGCGCAATTTGCACCCACAGCGCTGCAAATACCCCCAGCGTGCACCACCACAAGGTGCCAGACAGGCTTGTAGAAGACGGTTTTTGTGCTGACGAAGGCAACGCATGAATGACCGATTGAGCGCGCAGGAGTGCCAACAATACAAGGCCACCGAGAAGGTGCATCGTGACGATGAGCGGAAAGAGTTTCATGGTGACCGTCAAGGCACCGAAGGCCCCCTGCAGACACACCCACACCAAAGTAGCCAAGGGCCAGCCCACACTGGTAAGCCCGTCCACCG
>JANYGP010000038.1 GCA_025362315.1 Polaromonas sp. | reverse complement strand
GCTGGCGGCACAGTTTCCGCTCCAGTTTCTGCGCCTGCTGAATCGAAATAAAGCACAGACGGATCAATCAGTGGCAACCAACGCGGCTCAAATTGCAAAAACCGGCAAGTTCGGTGACCTGCGCAATCGCCTGATCTTTTTGTTGTTGGCATTGGTGGTGTATCGCATCGGTGCTCACATCCCGGTGCCAGGCATAGACCCTGGGCAGTTGAAAGAGTTGTTCAAAGGTCAATCTGGCGGCATATTGAACTTATTCAATATGTTCTCTGGTGGTGCGTTGTCGCGGTTTACGGTGTTTGCATTGGGTATCATGCCCTACATTTCTGCTTCCATCATCATGCAGTTACTCACCTATGTCTTGCCGACGTTTGAGCAATTAAAAAAGGAAGGTGAAAGTGGGAGGCGCAAGATTACCCAGTACACGCGCTACGGCACATTGGGTTTGGCTTTGTTTCAATCAATCGGTATAGCGGTTGCGCTTGAGAGTTCGCCCGGTCTGGTTCTGGTGCCTGGATTTGGGTTCCGCATGACCGCGGTTGTGAGCTTGACGGCTGGTACTATGTTTTTGATGTGGTTGGGTGAACAGATCACCGAGCGCGGGTTGGGTAATGGTATTTCGATATTGATTTTCGCCGGTATTGCTGCGGGTTTGCCAAGTGCAGTGGGTGGGTTGCTCGAATTGATCCGCACAGGTGCCATGAGCATTTTGATATCAATCGCCATCATTGCAGTGGTCGTTTTAGTGACTTATTTTGTGGTTTTCGTAGAGCGTGGTCAGCGTAAGATTTTGGTTAACTACGCGCGCAGGCAAGTCGGCAACAAAGTCTATGGCGGCCAGTCGTCGCATTTGCCTCTAAAGCTAAATATGGCAGGGGTGATACCCCCAATATTTGCTTCGTCGATTATTTTGTTGCCTGCTACGGTAGTGGGTTGGTTCAGCACTGGCGAAAGCATGCGCTGGTTGAAAGATATCGCAGGCACGCTCACCCCAGGGCAGCCGATTTACGTGTTGCTGTATGCCAGTGCAATTGTGTTTTTCTGCTTTTTCTACACAGCGCTGGTTTTTAACAGCCGTGAAACTGCTGACAACCTGAAAAAAAGCGGCGCTTTCATCCCGGGTATACGTCCTGGTGATCAGACAGCTCGATACATCGACAAGATTTTGGTTCGCTTGACACTGGCTGGCGCGGTTTACATCACTTTTGTGTGCCTGTTGCCTGAGTTCTTGATTTTGAAGTACAACGTCCCATTTTATTTCGGCGGTACTTCATTGATGATTATTGTTGTCGTGACCATGGATTTTATGGCACAGGTTCAAAATTACATGATGTCGCAGCAGTATGAGTCATTGCTCAAAAAAGCAAATTTTAAGACCACACTCGGCGGCTGATTTGACCGGTTTATTGCATTGAGTTTAGGAGAACAGATATGAAAGTTTCAGCTTCGGTCAAGAAAATTTGCCGTAATTGCAAAGTTATTCGTCGCAAGGGCGTCGTCCGCGTGATCTGCACAGATCCACGCCACAAGCAGCGTCAAGGCTGATTTAAAGAGTTTTAGAGGATTTATATGGCTCGTATCGCTGGTATCAATATTCCACCGCAGCAACATGCTGAAATCGGTTTGACTGCTATTTTTGGCATTGGTCGCACACGTGCACGCAAAATTTGTGAAGCTTGTGAGATTGCTTATTCCAAAAAAGTCAAAGACCTGACCGATGGTGATCTGGAAAAAATTCGTGACCAAATCGCGCTGTTCACTATTGAGGGTGACCTGCGCCGCGAAACCACGATGAACATCAAGCGTTTGATGGACATTGGCTGCTATCGTGGCTTTCGCCATCGTCGCGGCTTGCCCATGCGCGGCCAGCGTACGCGTACCAATGCCCGCACCCGCAAGGGTCCGCGCAAGGCCGCAGCATCGTTGAAGAAATAAGCAATAAATACTTGGTTAATAGGTAATTCATATGGCAAAAGCACAAAACAACACCGCTGCCCAGCGCGTGCGCAAAAAAGTTCGTAAGAACGTTGCCGACGGCATAGCACACGTGCATGCATCGTTCAACAACACTATCATCATGATCACTGACCGACAAGGCAATGCCTTGTCATGGGCATCGTCTGGTGGTCAGGGCTTCAAAGGCTCACGCAAGTCAACGCCATTTGCTGCTCAGGTGGCATCCGAAGTTGCTGGTCGGGCTGCAATTGAGCAAGGTATCAAAAATCTGGATGTTGAGATCAAAGGACCAGGTCCGGGACGTGAATCGTCAGTCCGAGCCCTTGGCGCCTTGGGCATTCGCATCAACTCCATTGCTGATGTAACTCCAGTTCCGCATAACGGTTGCCGACCACAGAAGCGCCGGAGAATCTGATCGCTCTGCGATTTTGTGCTGCTGTATTTTGTATTTCGCCGTCTTGATCTCTTGACCTTGGTCAACTGAGCGCAGGACATTTAACCAAAGCCCACCGCCGTTAGGCCATTGCGTAAATGCAAATGCCGAAGGCTCCTGCAGCAATGCAGTAGATGACACAAGGAAAATCAAGTGGCACGTTACCTGGGCCCCAAGGCCAAATTGTCCCGCCGAGAAGGTACGGACTTATTTTTAAAAAGCGCTCGCCGCGCAATTGCTGATAAGGCAAAGTTTGATTCCAAGCCAGGCCAGCATGGCCGGACCTCTGGTACGCGGACATCAGACTATGGTTTGCAGTTGCGTGAAAAGCAGAAGGTCAAGCGAATGTACGGCGTGCTCGAAAAGCAGTTTCGTCGCTATTTTGAAGAGGCCGACCGCCGCAAAGGAAACACTGGCGCCAACTTGTTGTTCATCCTTGAGTCTCGTTTGGACAACGTGGTTTATCGTATGGGGTTTGGGTCAACTCGTGCTGAAGCGCGTCAGCTTGTGTCACACAAGGCCATCGTGGTTAATGGCGGATCAGTGAATATTCCATCGTTTATGGTCAAAGCAGGCGATGTAGTTGCTGTCCGCGACAAGTCAAAAAAGCAGGTCCGTGTTGCTGAAGCCTTGCAACTTGCAACGCAGGTGGGCATGCCGTCATGGGTTGATGTGAGCATTGACAAAGGTGAAGGTACCTTCAAGAAAGTACCTGACCGCGACGAGTTCGCTGCTGACATCAATGAATCGCTGATCGTCGAGTTGTACTCACGCTAATTTCGTTCCTGCGACGTGCTTCTCACGTCGTCGGCCTTATCGGTGTAACGAACCGAGGGTATTGAGAGGAAGATTGCATGCAGACTAATTTACTGAAACCAAAAACAATCAATGTTGAGCAACTGAGCGCCAACCGCGCAAAAGTGACACTCGAACCGTTTGAGCGTGGTTATGGCCATACGTTGGGAAATGCTTTGCGCCGCGTGTTGTTGTCGTCGATGGTCGGCCATGCAGCCACCGAGGTGACGATTGCAGGCGTGTTACACGAGTATTCGTCCATTGACGGCGTACAAGAAGATGTTGTCAACATCTTGCTTAACCTTAAGGGTGTGGTGTTCAAGCTCCACAACCGTGATGAAGTCACCCTTAGTTTGCGCAAGGATGGCACGGGCCCGGTAACGGCTGCGGACATTCAAACACCGCATGATGTTGAAATTGTTAATCCTGAACATGTGATTGTCAATTTGTCACACGGTGGCAAAATCGACATGCAAATCAAGGTAGAAAATGGCCGTGGCTACGTACCAGGCAACATTCGCCGTTACGGTGATGAGTCAACCAAGTCGATTGGCCGCATCGTTCTGGATGCATCGTTTTCACCAGTCAAGCGTGTCAGCTACACAGTGGAAAGCGCCCGCGTAGAGCAGCGTACGGATCTGGACAAGCTGGTTCTGGAAATTGAAACCAACGGAGCTGTTACCGCAGAGGACGCAGTGCGTGCATCCGCCAAAATTCTGGTTGAACAGCTGGCTGTGTTTGCCCAGCTTGAGGGCAATGAACTGCCTGATTTCAATGCGCCAGTACAGCGCAGTGCACAGCAATTCGACCCGATTCTTTTGCGGCCTGTGGATGAGCTGGAGTTGACAGTTCGTTCAGCCAACTGCCTGAAAGCAGAAAATATTTATTACATTGGTGATTTGATCCAGCGCAGCGAAAATGAGCTGCTCAAAACCCCCAATTTGGGCCGTAAATCGCTCAATGAAATCAAGGAGGTGCTTGCATCACGCGGCTTGACCTTGGGTATGCGTCTTGAGAGCTGGCCACCTGCCGGACTGGACAAGCACTAAAAAGAACTCCACTTCGCGAGGCACAACGAAGCGGATCAAAAGGGCAGTACCTGACACGGCTGCCTAAAATTAAAAAGAGTATTTAAAAGGAAACTCATCATGCGTCACGGACACGGATTACGTAAACTTAATCGCACAAGCGAGCACCGCCTTGCCATGCTGCGTAACATGATGAATTCGCTGCTCCAGCACGAAGCCATCAAAACCACTTTGCCAAAGGCCAAGGAATTGCGCCGTGTGGTTGAGCCCATGATCACGCTGGCCAAAGAGCCAACACTGGCCAACAAGCGTTTGGCGTTTGACCGCCTTCGTGACCGCGACATGGTGGTTAAATTGTTCGCCGTGCTTGGACCACGTTACAAAGCTCGTCCAGGCGGCTACACCCGTATTTTGAAAATGGGTTTTCGTGTGGGGGACAATGCACCGATGGCATTCGTTGAATTGGTGGATCGCCCTGATGGTGATGCCATTGCACCCGACACAGCCAAGGCAGAATAAGCTATAATCAAGTAATATCGCGCGGTGGAGCAGCCTGGTAGCTCGTTGGGCTCATAACCCAAAGGTCGTAAGTTCAAATCTTGCCCGCGCAACCATATTTCTGGTTTACAAAACCAGACCGAAACGCCTACTTTCAGTAGGCGTTTTGCGTTGTGCAAACTGTGTGCCCATCGCGATGCCGATGCAGTTTTCTGGATATTTAAAAAATGTCTCGCACTGCGGCCCCTCTATACTTCGACCCCTATGGCAACAGCATTTCCCTTTTCAGCAATCGTGGGTCAAGACGAGATGAAGCTGGCGATTTTGATCGCTGCTGTTGATCCCGCCATTGGTGGCATTTTGGTATTTGGCGATCGCGGCACGGGCAAGTCAACCGCCGTGCGCGCACTAGCTGCGCTATTGCCAAAGATGCGAGCCGTGGTCGGTTGCGCTTATAACAGTGACCCGGCGCAGCCTTTTATTGCCGATGGCGCTGAAGCTGCTAAAGCGCCCTTGAAAAGTCATTTGATTACTGTTCCAGTTGTTGATTTGCCGCTCGGTGCGACCGAGGACCGTGTGGTCGGTGCGCTTGACCTCGAACGCGCGCTTTCACAGGGCGTCAAGGCTTTTGAACCTGGCCTTCTGGCTCGCGCAAATCGCGGTTTTTTGTACATCGACGAAGTCAATTTGCTGGAAGACCATTTGGTTGATTTGCTAATTGATGTGGCAGCGTCGGGCGAGAACGTTGTGGAGCGCGAAGGCCTGAGCGTTCGCCACCCGGCCCGTTTTGTTCTGGTGGGCAGCGGCAACCCGGAAGAAGGTGAGCTGCGCCCCCAGCTGCTTGACCGTTTTGGTTTGTCGGTGGAAGTCAAAACGCCGACTGATCTGGCAGGCCGAGTAGAGGTCGTCAAGCGACGTGATGCATTCGAGCATGACCCCGCTGCCTTTATCGAGCAGTGGAAAAAAGAAGATGAAAAAACCCGCAAACGCATCGTTGCAGCACGCTTGCGCTTGGCTGCGGTGCTCATCAGCGATGCGGCACGTGAGCGCGCAGCCCAACTTTGCATGGCATTGGGCACGGACGGCCTGCGGGGCGATTTGACACTGATTCGTGCTGCACGTGCCTATGCGGCGCTGCAGGGCGATGCCGCCATCACGGATGCACACTTCAAACGGATTGCTGCGCCAGCGTTGCGCCATCGTCTGCGCCGCAACCCGCTGGATGATTCAGGATCCACAGTTCGGGTTGATCGGGCTGTTGCTGAACTAATGGGCGCGCGATGAAGTTTTCCAACGAGCCGCTAACCAGGAAAACATTCCCCCGAGAAGCTGGTGCCTGCAATTCTCAATTTGTTTGCGCAACTTTTGACGGGCATCACATGCAGAGCTTCTTGCGACTGGTGGCTTGCAAAGTAAAGCGCAACACACAAAGTAGCAAGGGCGGGGTCGAGTGATGAATGTGGTCGCAGCTTTGTTCGCTGTCGACCCGTGTGGTTTAGGCGGTGTGGCATTGCGTGCATCAGCCAGCCCATCGCGCAACGAGTGGCTCGCGCTGCTGAAACAACTCTTGCCTGTGGGCACACCGCAGCGCCGTATTCCCCTGAGCATCAACGACGCAGCGTTACTGGGCGGCCTTGACTTGGGCGCCACCCTGAACGCAGGCCGGCCCATCGCACAGCAGGGCGTGCTGGCGAATGCCAATGGTGGTGTGGTGGTGCTGGCCATGGCTGAACGCGTGGCTCTTGGCACAGCTGCGCGGCTGGCTGCTGTGCTGGACACGCAAGAAGTCTCAATTGAGCGTGATGGTTTGGCGCTGCGCTTGCCTGCACGCCTGGGCGTCGTGGCGCTTGACGAGGGCATGGGTGACGATGAGCAAGTGCCTGCTGCATTGCTTGACCGGCTGGCGTTTTTGGTTCAGCTCAGCGCCAGCAAACCCGGTGAAGATGCCTGCCAGTGGACAGCTGAACACATTGCAAAAGCCAGAACGCTTTTGCCCAGCGTGAAGGTGCCTGAACATATCGTTCAAGCCCTGTGCGCAGCCGCATTGGCACTGGGCGTGTACTCACTTCGCGCCCCACTTTTCGCCATCAAAGCCGCGCGCTGTGCGGCTGCGCTTGATGACATGCTGGAAGTTAGTGAAGCTCACGCTGCGCTAGCAGCAAAGTTAGTGCTTGCGCCGCGCGCTACACAATTGCCACAGGCGCAAGATGAAAGCACTCAGCAGCCAGAACCAGAACAGGGTCAAAACGAAACTCCGCCAGATCAAACAGATCACACAGAGCAAAACGCAGACCAGGCCCAGCCGCCCGACGAGCCGCTCCCGCAGGACGAGGTAGACATCAACGGCCCGGAAGCCCTGGCAGACAACGTGCTGGAGGCAGCACTTGCCGCCATACCCGCTGGCTTGCTGGCTGCACTTCAAGTCGGCCAGGCTGCCAAAGCACGTGCGCAAGCCGCAGGCCGATCCGGTGCGGTGCAAAAAAGCCAGACACGCGGCAGGCCAATGGGCGCCAGGCGCGGTGAGCCCCGTGCAGGCGCGCGGCTGAATGTGATTGAAACCTTGCGTGCTGCCGCGCCCTGGCAAAAACTGCGCGAGCGGCAAAACCCGACGCCACCTGGTGCAAAACGCATCCACGTCCGGCGTGAAGACTTTCACGTCACCCGCTTCAAACAGGTTGGCCAGACCACCACGCTTTTCGTGGTTGACGCATCCGGCTCGTCCGCATTGAACCGCCTGGCGGAGGCCAAAGGCGCCGTCGAGCTGTTGCTGGCTGACTGCTACGTGCGGCGCGACAGGGTCTCGGTATTGGCATTTCGCGGCAAGACGGCTGAACTGCTGCTGCCGCCCACCCGCTCGCTTACACGGGCCAAACGCAGCCTGGCCGGGCTGCCTGGCGGTGGCGGTACGCCGCTGGCCACAGCCATTGATGCTGCCCGCGAGCTGGCTGAGCAAATCAGCCGCCGGGGCGAAACCCCGGTTGTCGTGTTACTCACGGATGGCCGGGGCAACATTGCGCGCGACGGCTCGGCTGGCCGCACCCAGGCCGCTGAAGACGCCACCAGCGCCGCGCGTCAGTTGCGCCAGGCCGGCATCACCGCATTGCTACTCGACACTTCCCCCCAGCCGCAAGCTGCTGCGCGTGCGCTGGCCAATGCCATGGGCGCTGCGTACGTGCCGCTGCCGTATGCAGGCGCGCAAGCGGTGTCGCGCGTGGTGCAACTGGCAACTGTTGCCGCCAGATAAAGACAGGCTTGCGGTTGCCATGACCCAGCGCCTGCAATGGCAAACAGACGGCAAGCATTGGCCGCACCGCGCCAACAGCCAATTCATTCAGGCCGCAGGCCTGCGCTGGCATGTGCAGCTGTTTGACGAAGGGTCAAATTTACCGACGGCGCTGTTGCTGCACGGCACAGGCGCATCCACCCATTCGTGGCGGGGGTTGATTCCGTTGCTGACACCCCGCTTCAAAGTGCTGTCGCTTGACCTGCCTGGCCACGCTTTCACGGACATGCCGCCGGGCGGCAGCAACTCAGTGCAGCTGTCGTTGCCCGGCATGGCCAAGGCGATTGGGCAATTGCTGGGCGTACTGAAGCTCACGCCTGCCATCACCATTGGCCACTCAGCAGGTGCAGCCATTGCCGTGCGCATGGCGCTCGATGGACTGGCCACCTCAGAGCAGATTGTCAGCATCAATGGCGCTTTGCAGCCCCTTGGCGGGCTGGCAGGCCAGGTGTTCTCACCCGTTGCCAGGCTCATGTCTGCACTGCCTTTTGTGCCGTCCATTTTTGCCCGGCAGGCCAGCCAGCCCGCTGTGCTGCAAAAACTCATCAGCAGTACAGGGTCCACATTGGATGCTGAGGGCATGGCGCTGTACGCCCAGCTGGTCACCAACCCGGGCCATGCAGCGGGTGCGCTTGGGATGATGGCTAATTGGGACTTGCCGCAGCTGGCGCTTGACTTGCCCCGCTTGGCAACACCGCTGAGCCTGATCGTTGCGAGCCATGACCTCACCATCTCGCCCCGCCAGGCTGCCAAGCTGGTAGCGCTGTGGCCAAGGTCTTCCAAAGCGCCCCGGCCGCAGCTGACCACCTTGGCCGGCCTGGGACATCTGGCGCATGAAGAGCGGCCTGACATGGTTGTTGCGCCAATTCTTAAACTGTGGGATCAAGCATGAAGCGTACTATTAAAACAGGAGCTGTCAGCGCCCGTAAATATTGGGCTATAAGTCTTTATTACTTAAAAAATCTGTCCGTAGGGCTAAAAAAAGGCTCAATCGCTGGATTTTTGCTGTGTTTTGCCGCCGTCCAAGTCGTTGCTGCCGAGACAAAACCCGAACCGGGCAGCAGCGCGATTGCGGCCCAGCAGTCTGCCAGCACAGTCCCCAACACAGTCACGCGCTTGACTTGCAACGCGTTCTACCTGCCAGCACGCAACCTGTGGCAGCGCACTGTTGCAGTGGAATATGACGGCGAGGTCGTGCGCTCGGTGCAGATTGACGACGTTCCGGTGTACACCTTCACTGTCAGCGGCAGCAGCTTGCTGACAGGGGTGGATGGCGAGCGCATCCAGTTTGATGTTGCGGCCATGACATGGACCAGTGACCTGCGCGGTTTGGTCACATCCACCGGGCAATGCACGCCTTAAAAAAGCTCAGGCCAAGTTTGCGTCAGGCAGCAAATGGCCAAAATAATAAAACTGACTGGACAGGCCTGTAATTGCTATTTAATTAGTAGCTGTTAGCGCCCGTATAATATGGGCTACAGCACTAAATAATCAATATTTGGCACTAAAATGTGTAGCCAACACGCGTTTCGTTGCCTTCAATGGCGTCCAGCAGCACCATGAACGGCCCCAGCTGCCGATACCTTGCCGCGGTAGCGCGGACATAGCTGACAAAGCGCGGAGTGTCTGCCAGGTATTTGGGCTTGCCGTCACGCAGCGTCAGGCGGGCAAAAATACCCAGGATTTTCAGGTGGCGTTGCAGCCCCATCCATTCCACTGCCCGGTAGAACTCTCCAAAATCATCGCCCACAGGCAAGCCCGCCGCCAGCGCTTTTTGCCAGTAGCGCACCGTGATGTCGATGACAAAATCTTCTGGCCAGGTCAGAAAGGCATCGCGCATCAGACTGGCAATGTCGTAAGTGATCGGGCCATACACAGCGTCCTGAAAATCCAGAATTCCCAGCTGACCGTTGGTCGCCATCAGGTTTCTCGCCATATAGTCACGGTGAACAAAAACCTGTGCCCCGCCCAACGACTGCAGGTTGCTGGCCTTGATCAGCCTGAAAGCATCATCCAGCACCGTTTGCTGGCTTGCGGTCAGCACAATGCCGCGGTGCCTGGCAACATACCAGTCCGGAAAAAGTGCCAGCTCCCTGGACAGCAGGGCATCGTCATACGCCGGCAAGACGCCTGGTTTTGATGCCAGTTGCCACTGCACCAGTGCATCGACAGCCAGCATGTACATGGCATGGTTTGCAGCTGTTGGCTGGTTTACGGCATCGACAACCAGGGGCGATGAAATGACTTCCATCATGGTTTTTGCGCCCAGATCACTCAGCAGCATGAACCCATGGGCTTTGTCCCAGGCCAAAACGCGTGGCGCATGAAGGCCAGCATCGGCCATCAAAGCTGCAACCTTGGCAAATGATGTGCAATCCTCCTTGTCCGGCGGCGCATCCATGATGATGCAGCTGACGGGCTCACTCCCAGCTGCTACGGTGTTGATCCTCAGGTACCGCCTGAAACTGGCATCAGCAGATGCCAGGCGCAGGCTGGAAGCGTCCAGACAGTGCGCGCCAGCAATGCTGCCCAGCCAGCCTGTAAAGAACTGCTTTCTCTTTTCATCGGCCCACAGAACGGCGCCCGCGCCGGTGTCTGTGTTGAGCAATATGGGCAATATGGGCAATATGGACAATATGGACAATTGGGGTGAGGGGGGCTGTGGGTTCATAAAGATGTCGCAATGACGTGGATTCTGCCCGCTTGGGTGCTGTGGGAGGGTCATGGATAATCGGCGTTCATTTTACAAACAGGTTTTCCTTCTTCCCAACAATGCGTCGCGTGCGTTCTTCAGCTCTGGTCTTGTCTGCGGTGCCGCGCGCTGTGCTTTTCCTGGTTTCTACTGCGGCATTGAGCCTGAGCACTGCCGCGCCAGCACTGGCGCAAGCCTTGCCTGTAACACCTGCCGGACAGGCCGAAGCACCGGTTCGGCTCAAATCGAATGCCATGCTGGCGGAAACGCCCCCGGACGGGCAAGCCAGCACGCCGCCGACATTTGTTTTTGGTGATCGTATTTCAGGTCGCCCGGACCTTGAAACAGTGCTCGACGGCAATGCCGAACTTCGCCGCGGTGGCAAGGCGCTGCATGCCGACCGCATTGAGTTCTACCAGCCGGACGACACACTCAAAGCGCGCGGCAAGGTGCGCATCAACAGCAATGGCAATCAGTTCAGCGGCACAGAACTCACCATCAAACTGGACACTTTTGAAGGTGTTTTTGAGCAGCCCAGCTACCGGTTTTTGTCCAACGGTGGCAATGGCACCGCTGCGCGCATTGATTTCGTCAGTGACAAAGTCCTGATTGCCCGGCAGGCCAGCTTCAGCACCTGCGAGCGCAGCAACGAGGCCAGCTGGACACCTGCCTGGGTTATGACTGGAACCAGTTTCAAGTTTGACGAGGAAGCACAAACGGGTGTGGCAACGGGTGCCGTGCTGCGTTTCAAGGACGTGCCCATCCTGGCGTTTCCGTCTTTGAGTTTCCCGCTCAGTGACAAGCGCAAATCTGGCTTCTTGCCGCCAACCTTCAATGTTGACAGCGTCAGCGGCCTGATGGTCGAGCAGCCGTATTACTTCAACATGGCACCCAACCGTGACGCCACATTGACGCCCATCGTCATGAGCAGGCGCGGCATTGGCCTGGGCGGTGAATACCGTTTTTTAGAGCGTGACTATGTCGGCCGCCTGCGGGCCAATTACATGGTGAATGACAAATTGCGGGATGCAGATCGGTGGTCTTATTCACTTCAGCAAAACGGCGTGTTGAAGTCGAATATCGCCGAGCTGGGCAATGTCGGGTTCAACCTGAACCTGAACCGCGTCAGCGACAACAACTATTGGCGTGATTTTCCGCGCAACAGTGCAACGCTGACCCAGCGGCTGCTGGCCAACGATGTCACTGCCAACTGGAGCAGAGGCTATTTCACCAGCAGCCTGCGCGCCCTGAAATGGCAAACCCTGCAGGATCCCCTGTCGCCCATCGTGCCGCCCTACGACAGGCTGCCGCAGTTGACTGCAGCCTATGCCCGCAGCAATGTGTCCATTGGGGGCCAAAAGGGTTTTGACTGGTCACTGTCTGGCGATTTCACCCGATTTTCAGCGGACCGAAGCTTGAGCTTGCAGCCAAACGCGAACCGCTCTGTGGGCATTGCGCGCCTGTCCCGCCCCTGGATCACGCCCGGCTGGTACATCACCCCCAAAGTGCAGTTACATGCCACCAGCTATCAATTTGACGCACCTCTGGCCAATGCAGCTACTGCTGCAACCCGCGTGGTGCCCACTTTCAGTCTGGACAGTGGATTGCAATTTGAACGAAGCGCCAGCTATTTTGGCCGCAGCTTTACCCAAACCCTGGAGCCCCGGGCCTTTTACGTCCGCACGCCTTACCGTGACCAGAGCTTGCTGCCCAATTACGATTCGGGCCTGAATGATTTTAATTTCGCCACTGTTTTTACAGAAAACTCCTTTGTGGGCAATGACCGGCTCGCTGATGCCAACCTGCTGACGTTGGGGGCGACCAGTCGCCTGATCAATCCAGACACCGGCGCAGAAGCTGTGCGCTTTGGCGTGGCACAGCGGCTGCGTTTTGCGGACCAGCGCGTGGGCCTGCCCGGCGCCTTGCCAATTACAGACCGCATCAGCGATGTGCTGTTTGGCACCACCGTCAACTGGCAGCCTCAGTGGACCTTTGATGGCACAGTGCAATACAACCCCAAGCTGGGCGTGTCTGAACGTTCCTCTTTTGGCGTTCGCTACAACCCGGGCCACTACCGCGTGATCAGCGCAGCGCTCAGGCGCCAGCGCGATGTCAGCAGTTCTGTGGACGTTGGCTGGCAATGGCCCGTCAACGACCTGTGGGGCGACAAGGGTCAAGACCTGGGTGCCGGCCGGGGTCAGGGCGGCGGCAGAACTTACGCCGTGGGCCGGTTGAACTACAGTTTTCAGGATAAAAAACTGGTGGACGGCATTTTGGGTTTTGAATACGATGGCTGTTGCTGGATAGGACGGGTGGTGGTACAACGCTCGCAAAACACACTGGCAGCCTCCACCACCCGAATCTTGTTCCAGCTGGAACTGGTTGGATTTTCCCGCCTGGGTGTCAACCCGTTGCAAGTGCTCAAAACCAACATTCCCCGTTATGAATTTTTGCGTGACCAAGTAACCGCGCCAAGCCGCTTTACCAACTATGACTAACTTCTCCACTGCTCACCACTTCAGTCCCCTGGCTCCAGGGTTGACCCGCCTTCTGGCGCTGAGCTTGCTTGTGTTGCCATGTGCAGCACTGCAGGCACAGACGCTTCGGCCCTCTACCGGGCTGCTGCGTCTACCCTCCTCAGCGGCTGGTGCCAGCACGGCTTTGCCGGGCAATCAACGCTCGGCAGATTACATCGTCGCCGTGGTCAATTCAGAGCCGGTGACCAACAACGAGGTTCGCAGCAGCCTGCTCAGAGCGGAGCAGCAACTGACGCAATCCGGCGGCGCCGTGCCGCCGCGTGCCGAGCTGACCCGACTGGTGCTGGATCGCTTGATCACAGACAAAGCCCAACTCCAGGAGGCCCGCCAATCCGGTTTGCGAATTGACGACAGCAGCATTGAAGGTGCCGTGCAGGGTGTTGCCCAGCAAAACCAGATGTCGGTGGACGACTTGAGAAAAAGAATGGCCACCGATGGACTGACATTTAACAAATTCCGTGAAAACCTGCGTGACGAGCTGCTGGTCAGCCGCTTTCGGCAGCGCGAAGTAGAAGCCCGGGTCAAAATTACTGACAGCGACATCGACCAGTTCCTGCGCGAACAGGACGGCAGCAGCAGCATGGCGTCCATGGACATCAATCTGGCGCAGATTTTGGTGGCAGTGCCTGAAAATGCAACGCCCGAACAGGTGGCGGCGCAGCTGGCCAAAGCGCAACGGGCAGCCGAGCGCGCGCGCTCAGGCGCTGACTTCGCGCCGCTGGTCAATGAGTTTTCTGAACCGGCTGCACGCGGCACGGGTGGCCAGATGGGCTTGCGCAACGCCGAACGCTACCCAACGCTTTTTCTGGATGCCATCAAGTCTTTGAAGGCCGGCGGCGTCGCCGGACCCATTCGCAGTGGGGCGGGCTTTCATGTGTTGAAGGTGATTGAAATACGGCAGGCCGGCATGCCGGGCATCAACGTGACCCAGACCCGCGCCCGCCACATTTTGCTGCGCGCATCGCCGCAAACCAGCGAAGCCGCGGCGACACAAAAGCTGCTCGGTTTGAGAAAGCAGGTCACCGACGGTGGCGATTTTGCGGCGCTGGCAAAAGCCAACAGCGACGATGGATCGGCCGCCAATGGCGGCGACCTGGGCTGGACCAACCCCGGCATGTTTGTGCCCGAGTTTGAGCAGGTCATGAACAGTTTGGCACCTGGCCAGATCTCCCAGCCTCTGGTCTCGCGTTTTGGTGTGCACCTGATTCAGGTCATGGAGCGCCGCGAGGCGCAGCTGTCTACCCGTGAGGTGCGTGAGCTGGCCAAAACGGCGCTGCGCGAGAAAAAGCAGGAAGAGGCTTATGCGTTGTGGGCACAGGACGTTCGCGGTCGGGCTTATGTGGAATACCGCGAGCCGCCTCAGTAAATTTTGCCGCCGTTGCTGTCGCCCTTCATTTTATAAATCCTGAGGCGCTGCCTGCCAAAAACCCATGCGCCACATTGCCCGTAAACGCTTTGGTCAGCACTTCCTGACAGACCAGGGCATTCTTGAAGACATTGTTCAAGCCATTGCGCCAAAAGCAGGCCAGGCGATGGTTGAAATTGGCCCCGGCCTGGGGGCGATGACCCGGCCGCTGGTGTTGCACCTGGGGCACTTGACAGTCATTGAGCTTGATCGGGATCTGGCAGTGCTGCTGCGCAAAAATCCGGATCTGACAGTGATCGAGTCAGATGTTTTGCGGGTTGATTTTCGAGCTCTGGCCGAAGCGTTTCAGACCAAAATCCGGGTGGTCGGCAATCTGCCTTACAACATTTCCACCCCCATCCTGTTTCACCTGCTTGACGTGGCCGATGTGGTGCAAGACCAGCATTTCATGCTGCAAAAAGAAGTGATTGACCGCATGGTGGCCCGGCCTTCAACCAGCGACTACAGCCGCCTGAGCGTGATGCTGCAGTGGCGCTATGCGATGGAAAACGTGCTGTTTGTTCCGCCGGAGAGTTTTGAGCCACCCCCGCGGGTTGACAGCGCCATTGTGCGCATGATCCCGCATGCCGTGCCTGAAACGCTGGACGTCAAACTGTTCAGTGAACTGGTTCGTGTGGCATTCAGCCAGCGCCGCAAATTGCTGCGGCACTCGCTGGGCAAGTGGCTGGAGGCACGCAACTTCAGCGGCGTATTTGACCTGCAGCGGCGCGCTGAAGAAGTGCCTGTGACCGAGTATATTGCACTGGCTCAGGATGCTTGAATGCTATTGATCAAGAAGCAGTCAGCGCCCTGTATATAAAGGCTGCGGCAGCATTCGTCACATAAAAAAGCCCTGAAACACAAAGTTTCAGGGCTTTCTGCATAAAACGAATGTTCAGGCTGCAGCGAGCCAGTAACCTGAATTGAACGGGCTGCTCATGCGCAGCGCCAGTGGTGAAATATCCAGCAGTTTGTCGGTAGGCATGGCTTCTTCGCCATCAATTGCTACCTGTGGAGCCTCATTCGCCCGATCCCCTTGGCTATTGTCTGGGGAGCGGGCTACAGAAAAGAATAGAAGCACCTGAACGGTATCTTTCGATCCGCCCAGTAGTCAGCGGCATCCCTGAAGATATCCAGCAGTTGCTCGCGCGCTTCCTTGTCAAATTTGGCGTGTGCTGGAATGTGCTCCAGCACCACGATAAAGCCGGGCTGCGGGCCTGACTTGTGAACCAGGTCTGTCATGCAGTCGTACAGCGCGTCAAAGTTTTTGCCGAAGTGCGCCGGAAAGGTGTACTGCGCGGCGATCATGTCCAGAATGTCCTGCTTGCTCTGAGCGCTGCTCAGGTTGGCATACAAAAAATGCTGGTTCAGTTGGGTGGCGGCATCTTGCAGCTCTTGCACGCGAAATGCGCGAATCGACTGCACGATATTTGGCCTGATTCCTCTTAGTGGCATGTCAGTGTCCTTACGAAGTGGGTTGTCCAGCTCCGTGTGTCTTTCTAATAAATGATCGAAACTCAAAATAACAACCTGTTCTTGAGAAAACCTGTCTTAACAAAACATCACTGGGCAATCTTTCGAAAGCTGGCGTAATGGTCGTCGGTGTAATAACAGGCTTCTGGAGCGGCAGGCTGTAACCCGCCACACACAATGCGCCTTGCGCCACGTGAGCGTTCGCCGGGCGTCTTGACCGTGTATTCCCGGTAAAAACCACGGGCTTTGGCTGGAAGAATCCGTTCCCGGTTGCCAAACACCACGCCGTCTTTGTCAAACTTGAACGGGCCGCCCGCATAAATCAGTTTGAGCATGTCCTGGCCTTGTATCGGCAACTGGGCAAGCATGACTGAGTCATTCAATGCAGCAGGAGCGAGGATTGGACCTTTGGCCTGTACCCCACCCGAACCAAAACCGGCAAAACCGGCAAAAGCCACAACGAACAAAGCCGTCAAGAACCCTGACTTGGCCAATCGTTTCACAAATATGGCAGCGCCATACCTCAATGTGGACCAAGACATAAAAACCTTTTTCTTAAAACAGAGGACTCTCCACTTTCGGGTTAACCCTCAAATTTCAAGAAGAGTAGTTTGCCGCAAGACACAAAAAAAAGCAATAGGCTGCTGAAAAATGAAGCAATCTTTGTAGGCTTAATTCACGTTTCCAGATAATTAAAGTTAGCGCTAGCTAACGGGAATGGCTTTAGCGTCCCGCATTCGCGTCTGCAACGGTTAAAGCTGTCATATTGACAATCCGCCGCACAGTGGCGGTTGCCGTCAGGATGTGCATGGGTTTGTTGGCACCCAGCAGTACGGGGCCAATGGCGATGTTGCCGCCAGCCGCAGTTTTGAGCAGATTGTAAGAAATGTTGGCCGCATCGATGTTGGGCAGTACCAGCAGGTTGGCTTCACCTATCAAAGTGCTGTTGGGCATCAAAGAAGCACGGGCAGCAGCATCCAGCGCCACGTCGCCATGCATTTCGCCGTCAACCTCCAGCCAGGGCGACTGGATTTTCAGCAGGTCAAGTACCCGCCGCATCTTGATGGCGCTGGGTTGATTGGACGAGCCAAAATTTGAATGTGACAACAAAGCTGCTTTGGGCTTGATGCCAAAACGCATCATTTCCTCAGCCGCCATGGCAGTGATTTCAGCCAGCTGCTCAGCCGTCGGGTCGTAGTTGACATGGGTGTCGAGCAAAAATACTTGCCTGCCCGGCAACAGCAGGCCGTTCATGCAGGCATAGGTGTGCACACCCTGACGCTTGCCAATGACCTGGTCAAGATAATCCAGATGCAGGGCTGTGGTGCCCCAGGTACCGCAAATCAGCCCATCGACGTCGCCCTTGTGCAGCAGCATGCCGGCAATCAGTGTCAGGCGGCGACGCATCTCGATTTTGGCAACCTGCTTGGTGACGCCGCGGCGCTCCATCAGGCGGTGGTAGGTTTGCCAGAAATCGTTGTAGCGATGGTCCTGCTCGACATTGACCACGTCGTAATCAAGTTCCTCTTTCAAACGCAAACCAAACTTTTCAATCCGCTTGGCAATCACGGCGGGTCGGCCAATCAGTGTGGGCCGGGCCAGGCCTTCGTCCACCACAATCTGGCAGGCACGCAGCACGCGTTCTTCTTCACCTTCAGCGTAGGCAATGCGTTTTTTGGCAGCGCTTTTGGCGGCTGTAAAAATCGGCTTCATCATGTTGCCGGAGGCATATACAAAGCTTTGCAGGCGCTCGCGGTAGGCATCCAGATCGGCAATGGGCCGCAACGCGACGCCACTGTCAGCAGCTGCTTTCGCAACTGCAGGCGCAATTTTCATCATCAGGCGCGGATCAAACGGCTTGGGAATCAGGTATTCCGGGCCAAAAGCCAGCTTTTCGCCAACATAAGCGGCAGCGACGACTTCGCTCTGCTCAGCCTGCGCCAGCTCGGCGATGGCATGCACCGCGGCAATTTCCATCTCTACGGTGATGGTCGAAGCACCTGCATCCAGTGCCCCCCGGAAGATATACGGAAAGCACAGCACGTTGTTGACCTGGTTCGGGTAGTCTGTGCGGCCCGTGGCAATGATGGCGTCGTCCCGCACCGCCTTGACGTCTGCCGGGTTGATCTCCGGGTTGGGATTGGCCAGCGCAAAAATAATGGGCCTGGACGCCATTTTTTTGACCATGTCAGGCTTGAGCACGCCGCCCGCCGACAGGCCCAAAAAGATGTCCGCACCTTCGATGATGTCGTTCAGTGTGCGGGCATTTGTTGTTTGTGCAAATCCACTTTTGTCGTCGTCCATCAACTCAACCCGGCCCGTGTAGACAACACCCGCCAGGTCGGTGACGTAGACGTTTTCACGTGCAATGCCCAGCTTGAGCAGCAAGTTCAGGCAAGCCAGCGCAGCAGCGCCCGCACCTGACGTGACCAGCTTGACCTGACCCGGTGCTTTGCCAACAACTTTGAGCGCATTCAAAATTGCTGCGCCGACAGTAATAGCGGTGCCATGCTGGTCATCATGAAAGACCGGAATCTTCATGCGTTTGCGCAGTTCGCGCTCAACATAAAAACAGTCTGGGGCCTTGATGTCTTCCAAATTGATGGCGCCAAAAGTAGGCTCCAGCGAGGCAATGATGTCCACCAGTCTCGCCGGGTCTTTTTCGTCAATTTCAATGTCAAACACATCAACACCAGCAAACTTTTTGAACAGGACTGCCTTGCCTTCCATCACCGGCTTGGACGCCAGCGGGCCAATGTCACCCAGCCCCAACACGGCTGTGCCATTGGTGATGACGGCTACCAGGTTGCCCCGCGCGGTGTAGCGATAGGCGTTGTTCGGATCCTTGACGATTTCTTCACAGGGCGCGGCCACGCCAGGTGAGTAAGCCAGTGCCAGATCGCGCTGGTTGGTCAACTGTTTGGTTGCTGCAATTGCCAGCTTGCCGGGCACGGGGAATTCGTGGTATTCCAGAGCTGCCCTGCGCAGTTCGGCGCGTTTCTCAGCTGTGTTTAAAAGGGTTTCAGGCATTCGAAAAATCTCCGGCAACAACGGCTGATTAGCCGTCAAGTCATGTCAAGTCAAAGAATTGTAGGTTGTTTGCTTACGCACATCGGGTTGAAGACACCGCATCATTTCAAAACCTCCAAACGTCTTTTTTTTATATTAAATCAGAGTTTAGCGCCCATAAATAAAGCGCTGACAGCTATCAATTTTGAATATTTATACGGTTTTGAACGTCTGGACTTTTCTATTTTGCAATCTGGCCCTCCCGTCGGCCCATTCTTACAGGCGATTGAGGGGTGTGTTATCTTGGTTGACAAGTAGCAGAGAACCAGTATTTAAGACAACATCGGTTATCGGGCAGTTGTCATACTCAGGAGCGATAAATGCAATTTAAAGTTTATAACCTGTTGCCATTGGCAGCATTGCTGGGGTTGACTGCTTGCGGCGGCAATGAGTCCATTCCGGTGACAAAAACCTCGGCCTGTGTGCAGCCTGTTGGTACCAGCACGGTGGTGGTGGGTTCAGGCCTGCCGGGTGACCCGGCAATTCCAGAGCTTGCTTCGGGTTACAAGCTTGGCAAAAAGGTTTTGACCAGCGCGTCTTACATGGTGGTCACGGCCAATCCGCTGGCGACGCAAGCAGGATGCGACGTGCTGGCTGCGGGCGGAAGTGCAGTCGATGCAGCGGTGGCTGTTCAGGCGGTTCTGGGCCTGGTCGAGCCGCAATCGTCAGGCCTGGGTGGTGGCGCTTTCATGCTGCACTACAACGCAGCAACCAAAGCAGTGCAAAGCTACGATGGCCGTGAAACTGCGCCTGCCGCAGCAACCGAAGACTATCTGCGCTTTGTCAGCAGCACCAACCAGACCAACCCGCTGCCCAACCTGGGCAACGACGCAACAGGCCAATTTTTAAGCACCAAAGCCAGTGGACGCTCTATTGGTACACCCGGTGCATTGCGCATGCTCGAGCTGGCTCACCAGGACAACGGCCGGGCCGCCTGGAGCGCCCTGATGCAACCCGGCATCAAGCTGGCAAGCAACGGCTTTCCTGTTAGCGGCCGAATGGCTGCTGCGATTGCAGGCGCACGCACGGACCTGCTGCGTGACCCAGAAGCAGCCGCTTATTTCTTGAATGCCGACTATTCGGCCAAAGCACTGGGTACCGTGATTAAAAATCCGGACTATGCAGCCACCCTGGCCAGCATTGCCCAAGGCGGGGCCAACGCTTTTTATACCGGCCCTATCGCTCAATCGATTGTTGACAAAATTAAAGTTTCCAGCGGCGGTGTTACGTCAACGGTCGCCATCACACCGGGCTTGACCGAGCTCAGCGACCTTGCCAATTACAAAGCCATTCGGCGCACACCAGTTTGCGGCAATTACCGCAGCACCGTTGTGTGCGGCATGGGCCCGCCATCGTCTGGCGGCATTGCTGTGGCGCAAACGCTGGGCATTCTGGACAACTTCAATCTGGCCGCACTGCCACCCACTGCCGTCAGCGGCGAAGGCGGCAAGCCGGCTGTGCAGGCGGTGCATCTGGTCAGTGAGGCGCAGCGTCTGGCTTATGCCGACCGCAACAAATATGTGGCGGATACCGATTTTGTGTCGTTGCCTGGTCTGGGTATTTCGTCCCTGCTGGACCGTGTGTATTTGAAGTCGCGCGCTGATCTGATTTCCACTGCCAAGTCAATGGGCGTTGCAGCCCCGGGAGTGTTTGCAAGCGCGCAGGCGCAGGGCAGCAGCGCCGCTGAGGGCAATGGCACCACGCACATGTCCATCGTGGATGCACAAGGCAACGTGGTGGTGATGACCACCACCATTGAAAGCGGCATGGGCTCGTTTCACTTCACGCGGGGCTTTTTGCTCAACAACCAGCTGACGGATTTTTCGTTTGTGCCCAGCGATGCATCCGGCCCCATTGCCAATCGCATTCAGGCGCTGAAGCGCCCGCGCAGCTCCATGGCACCGACGCTTGTGTTCAACAGTGCAGCTGATGGTTCGCGTGGAGATTTTTTAATGGCCACCGGTTCGCCAGGCGGCGCTGCCATCATCCAGTTTGTCGTGAAGACCGTGGTCAGTGCCATTGACTGGAAGCTTGATGCGCAGCAAGCCACGTCAATGGTTAATTTTGGTGCGGGCAACAGCCCGACCACGGGCGTTGGCGGCGAGCATCCAGCGATTGATCCGTCTGTTCCAACAGGCGGTCTGGCGGGCGGCAATGATCCACTGGTGGTTGGGCTGAGGGCGTTGGGCCACACGGTGTCAGTTGCTGCACAGTCCAGTGGCGTGTCAACCGTGATCAAGCTGCCAGCTACTTCCACCAGCGGATCTGTGTTGACGGGCGGTGCAGACCCCCGGCGCGAGGGGCTTGCCTTGGGCGATGCCATTTTGCCTTAGCGTGCAAGCTTTGATGGCTGCGTTGCAGTCATCGTGACTGGCCTGCAGTGAGTGTCCAACTACAATTTCCGTTGGACATTCACACCGCAAGCCACTTGCCCCATGTCATTTTTCAACAGCCGCCGCTGGGCGTTGCTACTTCTTCTCATCACGCCCGCGCTCTGGTCTGTCAACTACCTTGTGGGCCGCTCCGCCCCCGGCACCGTTGCACCGCACATGCTGGCGTTGCTGCGCTGGAGCCTGGCTGCAGTGATATTGGCCGTTTTTGCCTGGCCCGAGCTGCTGGTCAAGCGCCGCTTGCTGCTGCACAACGCGTGGCACTACTTTGTGTTTGGCGCACTGGGCATGTGGATTTGCGGCGCATGGGTGTACATCGGTGCGCGTTCAACGGGTGCGACCAACATTGCGCTGATCTACGCACTGGCACCTGTTTTTATCGCGCTCGTGTCCACCTTTTGGCTGCGTGAAAGGCTGGGCACTGTGCAGTGGCTGGGGAGTGCGTTGGCCTTTTTGGGGCTGGTGCATGTGGTGATCAAGGGGCAATGGGCGGCGCTGGCTCAGGTCAGGCTGGTCGCGGGCGACTTGTGGATTCTGGGCGCAACAGTCAGCTGGACGCTGTACTCAATTTTTCTCCAGCGCTGGCCAAGTGATTTCAGCCCGGTGGCGCGGCTGGTGCTCATCATCAGCGCAGGGGTACTGCTGTTGGTTCCCTTGACATTTGTTGAAGCCATGTCGGGCTTGCCCATGACACAAACAGTCTGGAACTACAAAACAGTGGTGCTGGTGATAGCCGCAGGCGTGGTGCCCGGAGCAGGCGCTTATCTGGCGTACACCGTGTTGCAAAAGTCTTTGGGCGCTGCGCGTGCCGGGCTTACCTTATACCTCGGCCCGGTCTACGCTGCTGTCACGGCGTATCTTGTGTTGGGTGAACCGATTGAGGGCTATCACTTGCTGGGTGCAGCAGTCATCTTGCCGGGGATCTATCTGGCATCGCTGGCCAAAAAGAGCTGATCTGCATCTGGCGAAGCCGACACAGTGCACAGATGATCCGGAACTGGAATTAAACCGCTGCAAATCTTTTGCGCAAATAGGCAATGATTTCTTCTGAGTCATAAAGCCATTTGGCGGCGCCTGCGCTGTCAGTGATGCGCAGACAAGGCACTTTTGTTTGCCCGCCACCTGCCACCAGTGCCTGGCGGTCCACGCCTTCATGTTGCGCGTCAACGCGTCGGATGTTGAGCGACAAGCGGCTGATTTCTTGCCGCGTCTTGATACAAAACGGACATGTTTTGAATTGATACAAAGACAGAAACTGGCACTGCGCATCCACTGAAGCCTGCTGCATGGCATTGCGGGCAATGCCTTTGGGTCGGGTTAAAACCTCTTTGAGCAGCATGAATGGGCCCAACACTGCGCGCAGGGTTTTAAAAAAGTATCGAATCACGGTTTTCATGAGGTATTTTAAGGTGTGGACCTGTACATAAAAATGTTGGAGACCCTGAATTTCAACGAGCATTTATGGCAGTTCAGACAAAGTTGCAAAATAACACCTAGTGGCGCAAAATGCGCCATCAAGGAGATTTTAATGAGCTCTGCCAAACTGGCTCCCAAAAGCTTTGCTTCCGTCAAGTTGCCTGAATCACTGGTGCAACAAGCCAGAGACGCCGCCCAGCCCCTGCGCCGCTCGGCTGCCGGTCAAATTGAATACTGGGCCACGCTGGGCCGAATCGTTGAGCATTCGGGCTTGACAGTGCAGGAGGCACGGGCTGCAATTGAGAGTTATGAGTCGACGGCACAAAAAGCGCATATCAATGTGGGGAATATGGATTCACAGGCTGAAGAATTGATTGCGCGGTTTATGGCAGTTGAAGCTGACGGCAGTCTGGCGCAAAGGGTAAGACAGGTTGTTCTTGAAAATCACAGCAAAACTTTGCGGTTCGCTGCCTGATATGGCGCTTTCCGCGCCAGAATCTGTCACCCCAACACCTGCCAAAGTTGCAAAGCCAGTTTTCTATCTATTCGCTGGCCCAAACGGGGCTGGCAAGTCCACGTTGTACAAGGCGCTGGTTTTAAATCGCACCATCGCAGAAGACGCAGAATTTGTAAATGCTGACCTGTACGAAGCGGCGCAGTTGCAACACATCACTGATTTGTTGGCAAGGTCAGAAAAAGCCAGACAGTGGGCTGATGCGCGTCGGTCAGCTTTGCTCAAGGCAGGGCAATCATTTGTCAGCGAAACCGTTTTTTCGCATGAATCAAAACTGCTGCTGATCAATGAAGCTCAACAACTTGGTTTTTTCGTCATGTTGATTGTTGTGTGTCTGGATGACCCGCAACGCTTGTTGGCCCGTGTTGCAGGGCGAGTCACAGAAGGTGGTCACGCTGTGCCTGCCGAGCGCATCCTTGCACGGTATCCGCGCACGCTGGCCAATCTTGCAAAAGCCGTACGGTTGGCTGACGTAGCGGTTTTATATGACTCGGAATTGGTGAAGATGGCAACGCATGCTGTGGCGATTTGCAAGCGCAATTTGACGGAAGAAAAGGTAAAACCATTGCCTGAATGGGCCAGGAAAGTTTTGAATGTTTCCGGATGACAGTCTCTAACCAAGAAATGCACATGCATAGAACAACCACTTCGGTAGCTGAAGTCACGCATGTCTCAAAGCATGGCTTTTGAGTGTTGCTTGATGCAGAAGAATTGCTCATGTCGTTCGAAAACTTTTCCTGGTTTAAAAACGCAACGATTGAGCATCTGTCCAATGTGGAGTGGCCTACATCCATCCACTTGTATTGGCCTCAGCTAGATGCAGATCTATCGGTTGAGTCGATTCGCGATCCGAAATCTTTCCCGCTGATATCGGGAGCAGCGGGATAGGCTCTGGGATATAAATTTATACCCGCATCAAAGCCTCAATCTCATCAGCCCTCACAGGCACGCCACGCGTGATCAGCTCGCAGCCTTTTGCGGTTACGAGCGCATCGTCTTCAATGCGTATGCCGATGTTCCAGAACTCTTTGGGCACACCTTTGGCGGGGCGCACGTAAATGCCGGGCTCAATTGTCAGCACCATGCCTGCGCGCAAGATGCGGGGCGGTTTCTTCATGACCATCTCACCCAGCGGGTCGCGCTCTTCTCGCGGTTTGCTGCCAGGCTCGGTGTAGTCGCCGCAGTCATGCACGTCCATGCCCATCCAGTGGCCAGTGCGGTGCATGTAGAACTGGCGGTATGCGCCGCTTGCCAGCACATCTTCAACGCCGCCGTGCTTCTTCTTGTCGAGCAAGCCAACATCGAGCATGCCTTGGGCCAGTACTCGGGTGGCAGCATCATGCGGGTCGGTAAAGCGCTTGCCAGGTTTGGTCACTTTGATGGCGGCAACCTGGGCGCTAAGGACAATGTCGTACAGCGTGCGTTGGGCCGGCGTGAATTTGCCATTGGCGGGGAAGGTGCGGGTGATGTCACTTGCGTACCCGTCGAGTTCGCAGCCCGCGTCTATCAAACACAAATCGCCTGATTTGAGTTCAGCATCGCCTGCGCGGTAGTGCAGCACGCAGGCGTTGGCACCCGCTGCCACGATGCTGGTGTAGGCGGGAAACTGCGAGCCGTTGCGGCGAAATTCGTGCAGCAGCTCGGCTTCCAGATGGTATTCACGGGGGACAACGTGCGCAGTGCCTTTGGCGGGCGTGCGCAGCATCGCAGCGCTGGTTTGCATCGCCCGAATGTGCGCTCCTGCAGAAATAGCGCCAGCACGCCGCAGGATTGCAATTTCATGCGCGTCCTTGATCAATCGCATCTCGTCCAGCACCTTGCACAAGTCATGCTGGCTCTGTGGGCATTCCGCGCCATAACGAATACGCGCACGCACCTTGCCCAGCCAGCCGTCAATCTGCGTCTCCAGGCCTGTGTGCGTGGCAAAGGGGTACCAAACCGCCGCCTGGTTGCGGAGCAACAGCGGCATTTTGGCGTCCAGCTCGTCAACACTGAAAGCTTCGTCAACGCCAAGCGCTGCGATTGCCGCCTTGGGGCCCAAACGAATGCCATCCCAAATCTCGCGCTCCAGATCTTTTGGCCGACAAAAAAGCGTGGTCTTGCCAGTTGAATCAATGGCCAGCCACCCGCCCGGCTCGGTGAACCCGGTCAGGTAATAAAAGTAGCTGTCATGCCGGTAGGGAAAGTCGCTGTCGCGGTTGCGTGCATGCTCTGGCGCGGTAGGTAAAAGTGCAATACCTCCACCAGCTGCCTTGAGTGCTTTGGCCACCAGGGCGCGGCGTTTTGTGTAAACAGTCTGAGTCATTTTTTAGTTTGGTTTTTCAGGGTTGATTCAATTCAGCCAGCCGCTGTGGTGTGCCCACATCTGCCCACGGCCCGGAGTACAACTCGGCACTGACGCATTGATTGTCCATCGCCGTACGCAGCAGCGGGGCCAGCGCAGCTTTTACACCCAACGGGTTGCCGAAAGGCAGGGCATTGAAAAAAGCCCTCCGGTACAGCGCAATGGTACTGAAGGTATAGCGTGGCTGCAGGCTGTCGGTTGGTAAATTCAAGGCCAGGCCCTCGGCACCCAAACCAAAGTCACCTTTTGAATTGTGCGGCGGGTTGGGCACCAGCCACAGATGCGCCAGTTTTCCACCGGCAATAAAGCTTTCAACTGCCGCCTGTGTGAAAGCAAATTGAGGTGTGAATACATCGCCTGCCAGTACCCAGAATACCTCGCCCAACTTCGGCAACGCACGGGCAATGCCTCCAGCGGTTTCAAGCGCCCCGCCAAAATCAACACCTTCGTTAGAGTATGAAATTGATAGCTGCTTGCGCCCAATACATATAGGCTGCAGGCCTGTTTGACGCTCAAAATGTGCTGGAATTTGCTCACCCAGCCATGCCGTGTTAACCACCAGATCCGTGAATCCGCCCTGCGCTAAAGCCTCTGCATGCCAGTCAATCAGCGCCTTGCCGTGTACTTTTAGCAGCGGTTTGGGTGTGCTGTCAGTCAGCGGGCGCATGCGTTCACCGCGACCGGCGGCCAGTATCAAAGCAGGGATGGTCATCGTGCTGCAATTATGACCTTTTTACAGATTAAAATGACCTATAGACCAAGCAATATGTGCGCAAGCAGCTCCTGAATACATAGCGATTTACAGGTATAGCGCAGACTGAAATGCATCCCGTAAAATCACGGGTTACCCAAAACTCACCGGACTTTACGCATGGCTGACACTAACTCCGCACTCATGGCCAATTCGATTCGCGCGCTCGCCATGGACGCAGTGCAAGCCGCCAATTCTGGTCACCCCGGCGCGCCGATGGGCATGGCTGACATGGCCGTTGCGCTGTGGGGCGGGCACCTCAAGCATAGCCCGCACAACCCCAAGTGGTTTGACCGCGACCGTTTTGTTTTAAGCAACGGCCACGGCTCAATGCTGATTTATGCATTGCTGCACCTGACGGGTTATGCACTGCCGATGAAAGAGCTGAAGAATTTTCGTCAGCTGCACAGCAAGACACCCGGCCATCCTGAAGTGGATGTGACGCCCGGCATAGAAACCACCACCGGCCCACTTGGCCAGGGCATCACCAACGCGGTGGGCATGGCGCTGGCTGAAAAACTGCTGGCTAAAGAGTTCAACCGTGAAGGTCATACGGTAGTGGACCACCACACCTATGTTTTCATGGGTGACGGCTGCCTGATGGAAGGTATCAGCCATGAAGCGATTGCACTGGCTGGCGCGTGGCGACTCGGCAAGCTGGTGGCGCTGTATGACGACAACGGCATCAGCATTGATGGGCAGGTCGCGCCCTGGTTTATTGACAATACGCCGCTTCGCTTTGCTGCTTGCGGCTGGAACGTCATTGGACCGATTGATGGACACGATGCAGCGGCTGTATCAGCAGCAATTGCCAGCGCCAAAACCGGCGTGGACAACAAGCCCACGCTGATCGTTTGCAAAACCCACATCGGCAAAGGCAGCCCAAACCGCGCCAACACGGCCAAGGCACATGGCGAGCCATTGGGCCCTGAAGAAATCAAACTCACGCGTGAGGCCCTGAATTGGCCCTATGCACCATTTGAAATCCCTGACGAAGCGCGCCATGCGTGGGATGCAAAAGCCAAGGGTCTGGTGGCTGAGGCCGCTTGGGACGCCAAGTTTGCAGCGTACAAAACAGCATATCCAGAGTCGGCGCAGGAACTGACGCGTCGCATGAAGGGCGAGTTACCCAAACAGTTTGACCAGTTGGCAGTCGACACGATTTTGGCTGCGCACAGCAAGGCGCAAACCGTCGCGTCGCGCAAGGCATCGCAGTTGGCACTTGAAGCTTTTACCGCAGGCTTGCCTGAAATGCTGGGAGGCTCGGCTGACCTGACCGGCTCGAATCTGACCAATACCAAATCAACTCCCAACCTGCGCTTTGACATGAATGGTGAAGTAGTCACCTACGCCGACGGCGTACCGTGTAGGGCCGGCACCCCCAATGCTTGCGTTGGTCGTCATGTGAACTACGGCGTGCGCGAGTTCGGCATGGCCGCCATCATGAACGGTGTGGCGCTGCATGGCGGTTACATACCGTACGGAGGCACGTTCTTGACCTTCAGCGATTACTCACGCAACGCCATCCGCATGGCCGCGCTGATGAAGCTGCGTGTGATTCATGTCTTCACCCACGACAGCATTGGCCTGGGCGAAGACGGCCCGACACACCAGTCGATTGAGCACGCCGCCAGCCTGCGCCTGATCCCTAATCTTGATGTGTGGCGGCCCGGTGATACTGCTGAAACCGCTGTGGCGTGGACAGTGGCATTGCAAAACAAAACCAAACCCACAGCGCTGCTGCTCAGCCGCCAGAACCTGCTGTATGCGCCCAAAGGTAACCTGGACGAAATTAGCAAAGGTGCCTACGTGTTGTCTGATCCCAGCGAAGTCGGCCTGAACAAAAAGACTCAGGCCGTCATCATCGCAACAGGTTCTGAAGTGCAGCTGGCATTGAAGGCGCAAGAGCTGCTCGCTACTTTTAAAATAGCAGTCCGCGTCGTTTCCATGCCCAGCAACACCACATTTGACAGACAAAAGGCAGCCTATAAATCGGAAGTGTTACCAGAAGGCATTCCACGCATCGCTGTTGAAATGGGCGTCACCGGGCTCTGGTGGAAATACGGCTGCGCAGCGGTTGTCGGCATCGACTCCTACGGCGAATCAGCCCCCGCGCCCGTGCTGTTCAAACACTTTGGCTTTACGGCTGAGAATGTGGCGGACACGGTGCGTAAGGTTTTGAAAAAATAAGGGCGTTGATTGAAATGAATCCGCGTATCACCAGCGTTGCTGCAATGCCCAATCTCATGCTGCAGCTTGAATTTGTTGATGGACGCCGTGCAACGTTTGATGTTTCGCCGTTTGTTCATCTGCCGGTTTTTGAGCGACTGAAAGACCCCGCTTATTTCAGCCGGGCGAAAGTCGACCACAGCACTGTGGCATGGCCTGGTGGTACTGATTTTGATCCGGACACTTTGTATCTGGACTCGCGCAGTTTCTAATTTCCAGCGATTGAGATTTTGACTAAACCTGTGTTCCCGACTCTTGAGACCGAACGTCTTGTGCTGCGAGAGCTTCGGCACAGCGACGCACCAACGATATTGGAGATTTATGGAAACGCTCAAGTCATGCAATGGATGGGCAAGGATGCGTTGATAGATCTGGAAGCTGCGCACCATACAGTAGGTCGATTTCTGGCGGGGCGTATTGCGTTTGTTCCAAGTACGCGCTGGGGACTGGAGCGCAAGTTGGATGGTCAACTCCTCGGCACTGGCGGCGTCTTCAATTTGTCAAAGGAATGGAAGAAATGCACACTGGGTTATGAATTGCATATTTCAGCTCAAGGGCAAGGTTACTTGCACGAGGCATTGAAAAAGATCGTTTTGTGGGCATTTGAAAATTTAGAGCTTCACCGTATTGAAGCGTTGATTCACCGCGACAACAAAGCTTCTTTGAAGTTAGCACAGCGACTGGGCTTCCAAATTGAAGGCACGCTCCGCGAAGTGGCGTTTTGGAACAATTCTCATCACGACATGATGCAGTTGGGTTTGCTGCGCCGCGAGTTTCCGAGTTCGGGCAATTTTTCTTAATCTTAAGTTGGAGTTTTGTATGGCAATCAAAGTAGGTATCAACGGTTTTGGACGGATCGGGCGCAACGTGCTTCGCTCGGCGATACAAAACTTTTCAGACATTGAGATTGTGGCAATCAACGACCTGCTGGAGCCGCATTACCTGGCCTACATGCTGCAATACGACTCGGTGCATGGCCGGTTCAAGGGCGAGGTTTCGGTGGAAGGCAACACCCTGATCGTCAATGGCAAAAAAATTCGCCTCACGCAAGAACGTGACCCGGCGGCTTTGAAGTGGAATGAAGTGGGCGCTGATGTGGTGCTGGAATGTACGGGCCTTTTTCTCGACAAAGCAGGTGCTGACAAACACCTTGCAGCAGGCGCCAAAAAAGTCATCATTTCGGCTCCGTCCAAAGACGACACACCGATGTTTGTATTTGGCGTGAATGACAAAACCTATGCGGGCCAAGCCATCATTTCAAATGCATCGTGCACCACCAATTGTCTGGCTCCTGTGGCCAAAGTGCTGAACGACAAATGGGGCATCAAGCGCGGCTTGATGACGACGGTACATGCAGCGACTGCCACCCAAAAAACAGTTGACGGCCCGAGCAACAAAGACTGGCGCGGTGGTCGCGGCATTCTGGAAAACATCATTCCTTCATCGACCGGTGCTGCCAAGGCGGTGGGCGTGGTGATTCCCGAGCTGAACAAAAAGCTGACTGGCATGTCGTTTCGCGTGCCAACGTCAGATGTGTCGGTGGTTGACTTGACTTGCGAGCTGAACAGCGCCGCCACCATGGCAGAGATCTGCGCCGAGATGAAGGCGCAAAGCCAGGGCGTACTGAAAGGCATCTTGGGTTACACCGAAGACAAGGTAGTAGCCACTGACTTCAGGGGCGACACCCGCACGTCGATTTTTGATGCGGATGCGTCGATTGCGCTCGACAGCACCTTCGTCAAAATCATTGCCTGGTACGACAACGAATGGGGCTACTCCAACAAGTGCCTGGAAATGGTTCGCGTGGTTGGCAGGTAAACGCAGCCGCCGTCATAAAAAAGTGCCTCCGGGCGCTTTTTTATGACGCCAACCAAGTCAACGCTGACGATCTGGTCGCATCACCGCAAACATGCCGAGCGCCAGTAATGCAAGGGCTGCTGCCAACAAAAATGCGCTGGCAGGATTCAGCAGCCACAATGCGCCAGCTATCAGCGACGCTGGCAAGTACACCACGCCTGTTACCAGGTTGTACAAACCCATCGCTGAGGCGCGTCGCTCGGGTTGCATGTCAGCGATGAAAGCCTTGTTTTGCGCCTCATCAATCGCATAAAAAAAGCCGTACAGCACAAACAGCACCAGCACCTGCCACTTGGCAGTTGCAAAGGCAAAGCCCAGGCTCGTCAGCGCGAGGGTGACATAGCCCAGCATGATCATGCGTGGCCTGCCAACGCTGTCACTTACCTTGCCGATCAAAAGCAACGCAATCACACAAGAGATATTGAACAGCGGCTATAGCAGCACCGTGTCAGTGACTGAAAAGCCCACGCTGTGCGCCCGCAGCAGCAAAAAGACAAAGCTGAAATAAGCCAGGGAAAAGACGCCCGCTGTCAGCAGATACTGTTTGAAGGCTGGGCTTAGCAGCTTGAAGGTCTGAAACAGGTTTTCACGCGAGCGTTCGGGCGCTGGCTGGTCCTTCATGACAGCCAGCGCCACCACTGCCAGTAAAGCAGGCACCAGCGCCACCCAAAACAATATGCGGTACGTATCGGCCCCATCGCCCAGCCAGCGCAGCAAACCGTAGGCAACCAGTGGCCCCAAGACAGCGCCTGATTTGTCAAGCGCCTTGTGCACGCCAAAGGCATAACCACGAGTTGCCCTGTCGGTCACACTGGCCAGCCACGCATCACGCGGCGGGCCGCGAAAGCCTTTGCCCAAACGCTCAATCACCCTGAAAATGCTCAAGCCCGTGATGCTGCTGCTGATCAGCAAAATCACTTTGGCGAGTGTTGAAAAGCCATAACCCGCAAGAGTGAACACCTTGCGTTTGCCGCTGCGGTCAGACAGCCAGCCCGCGCAATAGTTAAGCGACGAAGCCGACAAATCAGCCAGCCCTTCAACCAGGCCCAGCAACGCGGCGGACGCTCCAGCGATGGTCGTGAAAAAAATCGCGAACACGGAAAAATCATTTCTGTGCTCAGGTCCGTCAAAAAACTGACCAACCCAAGTTTGACGACGTCGGGGTGCACACCCAGCCGCGCAAGAATTTTGTCGCCAAATTTGGCGCGCGGCGGTGGATTGTTGTTGGTGTCTTCTGCCCTGGTCACTTGCAGTGTAGATTTAATGGCGCCTGAGCAAGCAGTGTTCAGATCGTACTAAGCAATGCACGCATTTGGTCAAATGCATTTGTCTACAAACACTGCGCCCAGTGGCGCTATTTCAGAAGTCGGCTTGTCAATGCGGCCTTCACCCCAGGCCATTCTTTTTCAACAATCGAAAAGTAAACCATGTCCCGCGCACGGCCCGTTGTTGTGTACAAATGCTGCCTGAACGTGCCTTCCTCAACCGCGCCGATACGCGCCAGAGCCTTGCGCGACTGCGCATTCAGTGTCTCGGTCTTGAACACCACGCGCTTGATGCCAAGGCTTTCAAATGCATGGGTGAGCAGCAGCAGTTTGGCCTCGGTGTTGGCACAACTGCGCTGATGCGTTGGCGTTAGCCACGTGGCACCAATTTCCAGGCGAAAGTGTTGTAGCGCAATGTCTATGTACCGCGTGCTGCCAATCACCGTGTTGGTCGCCACGTCGACCATCACAAACGGCAAACTTCCTCCGCGCTGCTGGTTATCTAACGCCGTCTGCACATAACGGCGCATGTCATTTTCTGTGGTGATCGGCACAGGTTGCAAATGCCACAGTTCGGAGTGCAAACCACATCGCGTTAAAGCAGATACATGCGCCATAGCCATCGGCTCAAGGCGAATGCTTTTGCCAGTCAAGGCAATGGCTTGCAGGTTCATGCCTTGATTATCCGGCCACAATCAAACACCTAACGTACCCAGCAAACCCAGTGCGCCCATGTGCCACCCATACCGAACTCAATTTCAAAGCCCGGGCATCAGTCGCTTGTTGACCCATGCTGGTCTGCACGTTGGCAACTTCAAATGGATTGGTGGTGTCTGGAAATTCAAAGCGATTGGTTACAACAGCGCAGGACTGGTTGTGCCGGGGGGCGGCCCGCTGACTGACAAACACAACATGGTGTTTGCAGTGTTGGATGAAGCAGAAATCAACCAGATTTTTGGCTGATCAGCATGGTGCCGGTCGTTTGATACATAAAAATCGCCTACAGCCCAATCAGTATGTGCGCGAGCAGCTCCGTAAAACATAGCGAATCAAAACACTGTTTTTTAAAAACCGGTTTTACCAAGGGCGCATCTGCTGTGCTGCGCACTTTCAACACCCGTCAGTTGCGGTCAGCTTTTTGGGGCCGTTTTGCCCCGGTAGTGCCTGAGCCTGAACCTTTGCTTGCACTGGCGCCAGACGCAGAGCCTGTAGCGGTTCCCGACTGGATGCCAATGGCCGTGCTTGAGGCGCTGCCAGTTGCGGAGCTTGCTGCTGCCCTGGCGTTGTCAACTGCGTTGGGTCCCGTGCGAACCACTGTAGCGGTGTCGCTGCGCGGCACAGCCTGGCGATTGGCGCTTGAGGCGGCTTGAGGCGTCACGCCGACTGCTGCTGGGGTTTGCGTGCTGCCTGTAGTTGCAGTGGTGCCGGTTTGTGCAAAGGCAGTCAGTGCGGTGCTCACAACAAAAGCACCTGCAACCAAAACTGCAGCTTGTATGAAATATTTCATGAATCGGACTCTCCAGTCTGGTTTAAAAATGTCAACTGTCATGCCCAAATGCATAGAGATGCAATCGGGTTGGCACATAGAAACTTTAGGACCAACAGGTAAAAGCAGATATGCGTTGACGCCCTTGTTTTGCGTAGGACGAAAAGCGCAGGACGAGAACGACTGACCCCGGCAGCCACCACCGCGTAACGAGTGATACGCCAGACGCTGTCAAACCTCAACAAACTAAACAAACTCAACAAGCTCAACAAACTCAACAAGCTCAACAAGCTCAACAAGCTCAACAAACTAAACAAGCTCAACAAACTCACCAGGAAAATTATTTTTTCCTGAACATCACCACATGCTGCCACGGCAGTGTGCTGGCGGTGCGCTCCCACACCAGCGAATGGGCGGCGGCTTCTTTGCGCACCTGGGCTTCGCTCATTTTGTGCAGTGTTTTGATGGGCACGCGCGAGTCTTCCAGCCGATACTCCACATAAGCAATTCGCCCACCAGGCTTCAAGGCACGCACCAGGCTTTCAATCACTTCAAACGGGTATTCGAGCTCGTGATACACGTCAACCATGATGGCCAAGTCAACGCTTGAGTCTGGCAGGTTCACATTTTGCAGCCCGCCCAGCACTGGTTTGATATTGTTCAACCCTGCTTTTTTGGCACCATCGGCCAGCATCTTCATCATCTCGGGTTGCACATCGGTGGCATACACCAGGCCCCCTGTGCCGCCTGACCCCACAAGCGGAGCGATTCGCCGGGCATAGTAGCCCGTGCCTGCGCCAATGTCTGCCACAGTCATGCCGGGTTTCAGCCCCAGTTCGCGCAGCAGCAGATCGCCGCGCTCTTCCTGTTCGCGTTCGTCACGCTCCAGCCAGCTGGCACCTTGCCACCCCATGACGCCTGCAATTTCGCGGCCCATGTAGATTTTGCCGATGCCATCGCGGTTGGGCGTTGTTGATTGGTAACGCTGGGCTTGTGCCAGTATGGGCATGGCCACTGGCAGCATGCCAACGGTCGCCAGCACACCCATGATTTGGCGTCGAGAAATTGTCATTGCAAAACCCCCAGATAAATCAAAGGAAAAGAATGTAAAAAAAGGAAAGGGAAAAAACTAACGTCCCACGACTGACCAGCCTGCTTTCTGGTTGGCCTTGTTGTTTTCATATTCCCAGGCAGTGCCGCAGCGCGCACAGCTGTAGCGGGTGATGGTGACCAAACTGTGTTTGTGGTTGCTGTAGCGGTCGGCCCGCATGTCTTCCTGGCGATTGCTGCCTTGCTCCAGCTCGGCATGGCCAGGCGCACGCCGCCAGTTGCGCTGTATGCCTGAGCAAGGCTCGCACAGTGTCATTTTTTTAAGTTCTTGCAATCGGTTCAGGTCTTCGGTCATGATGCCTTTATTGTCGTTGTTGCGGGGCATGTCGCTTCAGGCTCATGACAAGTCCCTTCCTTGATGATTTCGCCGCATACTACAAAGCTGGTTTTACACAAAGGCATCAACATGTTGGGTATTGAAAAATTGTCGTCTGTGGTGCTGGCTTTGCCCCTGTCTCTGGCCCTGACTCTGGCCCTGACTCTGGCATGTGTCAGTTGCGCCGCCCCCACACCGCCACTGCCTGAGGAGCTGCGTGCCCATGACAGCCGGGTGTTCATGCCGCCTGCCATTGGCGCTACTTTTGCAGCCATGGCCGCCCAGCCGGGCGACACGATTGACATCGCCAGCAGCAGCCGCTGGTCAGGTGTGCTCAAGGGCTCGGCTTACATGGTGGAGGTACCCGCCAATTGGAACGGCAAGCTGGTCATGTATGCACACGGGTATGCGGGCACAGGACCGACTTTGAGCGTGACGCCCCCCAGGTTTCGGCGTCATCTGGTCCAGATGGGTTACGCTTGGGCAGCGTCCAGTTACAGCACCAATTACTACGATGTACGCGCCGGGGTTGAAGACACCAACGCCCTGGCGCTGGCGTTCAACAGCATTGCCGTGCAAAACGGCCGCCCGCTGGCCACGCCATCACGCACTTACATCACTGGCATCTCAATGGGTGGGCACATTGCTGCAGCAGCGGTTGAGGCCGAGACGCTGGCAACAGCTGTCAACAAGTTTCGCTACAACGCGGCCCTGCCCATGTGCGGCGTGATGGCAGATGTTGAATTGTTCAACCGGTTCGCCGGCATGCAGCTTGCTGCCCAGGCCTTGGCTGGTGCGGCGGACCAGCCGTTTGCCAAATGGGCCGAGGTGCAGGGCCAGGTCAGCAGCAGTTTGTTCACCAGCTTTCCAACGGCTGCTTCCCCAACGCTGCCTATCACCACCACCGTCAAAGGCACCCAGTTTGCGTCTGTGGTCAAAAACCTCACAGGCGGCGAGCGGCCCATGTTTGCCCAGGGGTTTGAATATGGCGGCAGCTACCGGTTTGCATATGGCGGCTTTGGCGGTGACGGCACCATCAACGGCATCCTGACCCAGAACGTACTGGACACCCAGGCTTTGCGTTATACGATTGACGGCGATGCACCGGCCACAGCCGCGCTGAACGCAGCAGCACAAAAAATCAGCGCCCAGCCAGACGCCAACCGCTTGCGGCGCGATGGCCTGCGCTGGATTCCGCAGGTTAATGGCGCTTTCAAAGTGCCGGTGCTGTCGATTCACACACTGGGCGACATGTATGTGCCATTTGCCATGCAGCAAAGCTATGCCCGGCGTGCAGCAGCCCAGGGCAGCAATGCCCAGCTGGTGCAGCGCGCCCAGCGCGGTGCAGCGCACTGCGACTTCACGGTGGCCGAGCAGGTTGAATCATTTGACGCGCTGGTGGCGTGGGAGCAAAGCGGCGCCAAACCAGCAGGTGATGATGTGCTGACCGCTGCAGTTGTTGCTGCAACTGGCTATGGCTGCCGGTTTACCAACAACACAACCGGGCCAGATGATGTCAAGTCCACCGTTGACCTGCGCGCCAGGATTGCCGGCAACACACCAGCGTGTCCGGCAATTGCAAGATAGTGTGTTAAAAACTGGTCTGAGCAAACTTCGGCTTCTAACAGCAACACATTTCGTCATTCCCGCGAAGTGGGGAAGCCAGGACGATCATTCAACTGCAAACAACACCGCCATTGGGCTGGATAACCGCGTTCGCGGGTATGACGGTCGTGTCTAATCTGCTACCGTTAAATATTGCATAAATAAGCCTTTAGCCCAAGTATTATGTGCGCGAGCAGCTACTAAAATAGTAGCAATAAAGATTTTAAAACTGTTGTCATCACACGCCTTGCAAGCTGCGCAAGCGTTGGTGCGCAGCGCTTTGCAAATCAGCAGCCAGTTGCTGCCTGGCCTGCAGATAGTGGTGCGTAAACACGTCAAGGTACGCCTCCAGCGTCAATGCTGCCTGCTCTTGTCCATTCAACGCCATGCACAGTGCTGCTACTTCCACAGTGCAAAAGTGCGCATCTTGTTGCGATCGGCGCAGCTTGTAGCGTGACAACTGCCCAGCTTGCAAGCTCAGCACCGGCAGGTGATTCAAATACGGGCTTTTGCGAAACATCTTGCTCGCCTCGGGCCAGGTGCCGTCCAGAATGACAAACAACGGCTGCTTTTTTGCGGATGTCCGCACACTGGTCACGACTCGTTCAGGGGCTACAAACTCGCCTGGAAACACCAGATACGGCTCCCACTGCGGGTCTGCCAGCAGGTCCAGGAGGGCGGGGTCAACCTCGCATCTGGCCCAACCAAAAGCAAACGTATCTGGCACCACATCAGCCACCAGCCAACCCGTGTTGCTGGGCTTGAGCGGCTCGGTGTCTGCCATGATCAGGCACACCCCCGCACGGCTTGCCAGTTCAGGTCTGAAGGCGCACAGGCAATGGCTGGGGCGCAGACGGCAAAGCGCGCACCGCTTGCCCTTGGGGCCGCCCCGTGCCAAAAACGGCTTGGTGCTGCGCGCCCGGCGCTCGCTTCTCAGGCGGCTGACGGCGTGTGGCTGTGCGTGTGGAATTGGGCCAGTCACATCACGCCGGTGCGCTCGACCGGATCTGCCCCGTCATCGGCCGGCAGCAGCACGCCTGTGGTCATGGCGTTTCGGATCAGCTGCTTTTCATAATGGCGATTGCGCCTGCCCTTTTTGGCACCAGACCGTTTGCCGTTGCGCTTGTCCTGCACGATGCTGGCCAGCTGGCTCAGGTCATTGGCATCCTGGATGGCATTGGGCGATGTGCGTTTTGCCATCGGGTACCTTTCAAAAAAGTCAACCCAGCCAGGCTGCGTTGTGCATGATCTCGTCAAAAAACGCGCGCAGTGTGGTCGGGCTCATCGTGTACGGGTCAAAGCTGGCCGAGCGTGAATATTTCAGGTAAATGGCCCGGTTGGACTCCATTGACGAAAGCGAACCCATCGACCACTGGGTAAATTTGCGCGATGCGATTTCTGAAAAGTCCAGAATGGCCGGGTCCCTGTGGCGCGGGTCAGCCAGGATGCGGTGATACAGCTGGCTGACGGACGTGCGGTCACCTTCAAGTTGCTGCAAAAAAATGCCGTTGCTCAGGCACAGCGCACCCGTCACGCCAACGCGTGCATTGTTGCGCTGCGAAGCCATCAAAATGGCTTTGAGATCTTCTGGAATCAGAGTTTTGGAGGTGCGGCTGGCATAGGTCAGTTGTATCAACATGGTGGGCTTTGTAATGAAAGTTTGATTTTGCCTGTTGCCGACCATAGCAGGTTGCAAAGGGACTTTGGCCGGCCATGCCAAGTGCCGGTTTTAATGCAGTGTCAGCTGGAAAACACGCTGGTCAACACCAGCAGACAAACCACATTTCACATCTGCTTGTGCACGGCATGAAATGCAAAATCAAATCCAAGGCAGATTGAGTTGCTCAACCTCAAAAGCCTTGACCACAGCCGTCCTGGCCAGCATGCGCTGCAAATAGGGCCCCAGCGATGCTCCGTCTCTGGCAGGTCTGGACTCAAAGTGACGCGTCCAGCGGCAAAGCATCAGCGTGTAAATATCAACGGCTGAATAATTGGCGCCCAGCAGCCACGGCTCGTTGTGCACCTGCCCCTGCTTTTCCAGTTCTGCATCAAGCTGGTCAAGCAGCACGCCGAGTTTGATTTCAGCCTGCATTTTTATTTGTTCCGCGCCAGCGTCATTGCCTGCATTGACCCAACGCCCCGGATAAAAATAAGTGATCAAAGTTGCTTGTAAAGTATTGGTCAGCCACATCAGCCACTTGTAAAAGTGTGCACGTTCGGCTGTGCCAACAGCAGGTGCCAGGCCTGCTGCGGGGTGCGTGTCGCACAGGTGCAGGCAAATAGCTGCAGCTTCGTACACCACCAGGTCGCCATCAACGAGTACGGGTATCAAGCCATTCGGATTGAGCTTCAAATACGCTGTCATTTTTTGCGCATTTTGCGTGCGGTCAACCAGCTGCAATTCAAATGGCACACCCAGTTCACGAAGCAAAATATGCGGCGCCATGGAAACAGTGCTGGGGTAATAGTGGAGCTGAATCATTTGCGGCAAAGCAAAGCGGCTTGTTTCAATGCCAGTTTGAACGCGGCTGAATCAAAATGTGCCTGCGACACCAGCAATCCACCTTCCAGAAGCGCTGTCACCAGCAGGGCCTTGTCTTTGGCTACACGCAAGGTCAGCCCATCGCGCAGCAGCAGTGTTTCAATAGCGGCGGTCAATACGCCATAAGCTCGCGCAACAGCCATGCCAAGCTTGGGTGTGGTTCTTCGCTCTGCTGTGAATGCAGCAAACAGTGTGCACAGCTCGTAATTTGTCTTTTCCATTCCGAGCAGCATCTGGGCACCTGCCTGGCGAAGAACGGTCTCGGTGCTGCGGGCCCGGCTTTGCGCCAACAAGCTTAAAAGGCCACTGGCTATTTTTTCCACGACAGACACGCCAATTGCTTCCTTGCCACCGGGAAAATGGTGGTACAGCGAGCCCTTGGGCGCGTTGGCAGCTTCAAGAATATCGTTCAGGCCTGTGGCGTGGTAGCCGCGTTTGCGAAACAGGCGATGGGCAACCGTCAAAATGCGTTCACGCGTATCTGGCGCATGGGCCGGTAATGCCGTGTGCTGTGCCGTCTGTAAAAGCAAGGGAGGTTGCATGGCTTCAATCATAGCAATGCACTTTAGGAAAAAAATAAACCGACCGGTCTAGCGATTCAATATTTGACGCCACACCTGGCAAATGACTTTTGACAAACCACTGCAATTGACGCTTCATGCTGGTGATGGCTACAAGCTGGCTGCCACGCACTACCCGACTGACAGCAAGCAATTCATTGTGATGGCCAGCGCCACAGGCGTGCCGCGCGGCTTTTATCGCCGTTTTGCCGAATTTGCGCAGGCGCGCGGTGTCAACGTTGTCACCATTGACTATCGGGGTATTGGAGAAGCAAAGCCAGCAACGCTTAAAGGCTTTGACATGAAGTACGCTGACTGGTCAACGCTGGACCTGGCTGCCGCGGTTGACTATGCAGCCAAACGCGGCCAGGTATGGCTGGTGGGCCACAGCCTGGGCGGCCACGCAATTGGTCAGCTGCCCAACCCCAACGTGTTGCAGGCAGCTTATGTGTGCGGCGCGGGTGCCGGATGGCATGGCTGGATGCCGCGCCCCGAACGTTACCGCGTGTGGCTGATGTGGCATGTGTTGGGCCCTGTCGGCACACGCATTTGCGGCTACCACCCCATGAGCAAGCTGGGGGCGGGCGAGGACCTGCCCATGGGCGTGTACCGCGACTGGAAGCGCTGGTGCGCGCTGCCGAACTACTTTTTTGACGACCCCGAGGCTAAAGCCATCACCTGCAAATTTGCCGATGTGCGCATTCCGATTGCGGCGGTTGTCAGCGCCGTTGATTTGTGGGCACCACCTGCATCGCGTGATGCATTTTTCAAGGGCTATACAAATGCCTCAATAGAGGGTGTCAATTTGTTGCCTTCGGATGTAGGTGTCAAACAAATTGGCCACATGGGGTATTTTCGGTCGCTAACCGGGCAGGTGCTCAGGCCGCAAATATTGACATGGCTGGGTCAGCACGGGTTGGTGCGGTACAGGGTTTAGTTCTGCTCGGCTGTTGCCTGCGCCAGCAGCCATGATCTGAACACCTGCAGCGGCTTGAGCTGAGCCGATTCGGGCGGAAAAACCAGGTAGTAACCACGCGCCGCACGCCACTGCCGCCTTGACAGCCTTTTCAGGCGTCCCATACCTAGCGCGTCCTGCGCCATGAAAGCGGGTAGCAGCACCACGCCCAGTCCGGCGATGGCGGCATTCAGCGCCATGGACATCAGCTCGTAGCGTGGGCCTGTGTTTCCCGGTTTCGCATCAATGCCATCGACCTCAAACCACGCGTGCCACGCCTCGGGCACGGTGCTGTGGTGGATCAGTGCCGAGGACGGTGTGCAGCTGGTCAGTGTTTTGCCATGCATTGCTATCCATGAGGGCGCAGCATACGGTGCAAGCAACAGGGGCAGTACAAATTCATTCTTGAAATGGGCACGCTGACCTTCACCGAACTCCAGCGATGCGTCAACAGTTGTGTTTGCAAAGTCAACCGAACCAACACGGGTGGCAAAGTTCAAAGTGATCTCGCTGTGCGCGCGCGTAAAGGCTGGCAAACGTGGAATCAGCCAGTAACTGCCCAGTGATGCGCCGACCGACAGTGTGAGCAAACCGCCTCTGCCTTTGAGTGCCATCACGTTGGCAGTTGCACGCTCAAGCTGCCGCAAGACAGGCGCTATCTCGTCCAGGTAGTATCGCCCGGCTTCGGTCAGCACCAGCGCATTCTTCCTGCGTACAAACAGCCGGGTGTCCAGCCGCGCTTCAAGCGCAATGATCTGGCGGCTGACAGCGCCTTGTGTCAATCTCAGTTCAATGGCGGCAGCAGTAAAAGAATTCAGCCGCGCGCTGGCTTCCAGGCACAACAGGGACATGGTGGAGGGAGCGCGCAAAAGCGAGGTCATGGCATGTCAGCATAGCGCTTTTGGTCTGCCTGGCATGAGAAAAAATCATGCTTTGTGCACAAAAAATCGTTTGTGTGCTGGCGTGCTTGCTTGCACCATCATCCTACTTGTAATTGCCTGGATACAGACATGACGCCAATGAATACCGCTTTGATTACTGACCGACGTCAACTGCTCAAACTCGCAGCAGCTACCGTACTTGCCGTGCCCACGTTCGCCCGCGCTGCCTGGCCAGACCGGCCGATACGGCTGGTTGTTCCGTCTGCGGCAGGTGGTGCACCCGACGTGATATGCCGCATCGTGGCCAATGAGTTGACTAGGCTGCTGGGCCAACCGATCGTGATTGACAACAAGCCTGGTGCCAGTGGCAACATCGGCATGACAGAAATCTTTCGTGCTGCGCCTGACGGCTACACGCTGGGTTATGGCAACGTGGGCACGCTGGCGATCAATAAATCCCTTTTTGCCAAGCTGCCGTATGAGCCGGAAAAGCTGGTGCCTGTAGCGCTGCTGGGCTATGTGCAAAACGCGCTGGTGGTGCGCAGTGATCTGGGCGTAAACAACATCAGGGAATTGATGGCAATGGCCAAGGCCAGGCCCGGCAGGTTGGTGATGGGCTCTGCCGGCAATGGCACTACAGGGCATCTGGGTGGAGAGCTGTTCAAAAGTATGACGGGCACCTTCATGATTCATGTCCCATACCGGGGCAGCCCGCAGGCAATACAGGACCTGATGGGAGGACAGATTGACTTGATGTTTGACAACCTGTCGTCAATAGCGCCGCACATCAAGTCCGGCCGCGTCAAGGTGCTGGGCGTGTCAGGGCGGGCGCGCAGTCCGCTGTTTCCAGACATTCCAACCATTGGTGAATTTGTAACAGGCTATGAGACCAGTGCCTGGGGCGGCATTGTTGCACCACCCGGCACGCCGCGTGAGATTGCTTTGCGCCTGAATGCGGATATCAACAAGGTACTAGGCAGCCCCGCAGCAAATGAAAAACTGGTTGCCGTGTCCTGGGAAAGCACCATCGGGTCGCCCGATCGCTTGCAAGACCGCGCGCTGCGCGAAACACCGATGTGGGCGGGCGTGATCAAGCGGTCTGGCGCGCGCATTGACTGAATCCATCAGTTGATCATGCTGGACTTGCTGATTGAAGGTGGTGAACTGATTGACGGTACAGGCAAGGCGCGCCGCTTCGCTGATATCGGTGTAGCAGGCGACAAGGTGGTGGAAATCGGCAGGCTTGAGGGCTATCCCGCGCGCAAACTTATCAACGCGAAAGGCCGGATAGTGGCGCCGGGCTTTATTGACGTGCACACACATGACGATTGCCTGCTGCTGCATGCACCGAAGGGCGCGCACCCCAAGCTGTCGCAGGGCGTGACAACGGTTATTACAGGCAACTGCGGCCTCAGCCTTGCACCACTCATCACGCAATCACCGCCTCCACCGCTGGACTTGCTGGGCTCAGGCGATTGGCGCTTTGAAAGCTTTGCCGATTACCTGGATGCACTGGAGCAAGTCCAGCCTGTCGTTAACGCTGCCTGTCTGGTGGGTCACTCGACGCTGCGCGTCAAACATATGCAGCAGTTGAACAGACCCGCCACGGATGATGAGTGCGCACGCATGGCCAATGACCTGCAAAGTGCTTTGCAAGCAGGTGCCATTGGCATGTCAACCGGCGTGTACTACCCACCTGCACAAAGCGCGACGGCAGAAGAGTTGATTGCCGTAGGTACACCATTGCAAGCCGCAAACGGTATCGTGACCATGCACATCCGTGATGAGGGCGACGCGATTACTGCTGCGCTGAGGGAAGCGCTGCATATCGGCAAAACGCTCGGCATCACGACCGTACTGTCGCATCACAAGCTGGTGGGCACCGCCAACCATGGACGCTCGGTTGAGACGCTTGGCATGATCGAAGCTGCCAGCAAAAACCAAAGCGTGTGTTTGGACTGCTACCCCTACAACGCGTCGAGCACCATGTTGTTGCCTGCCCGTGTGAACCAGTCCAGCGACGTGCTGGTGACGTGGTCAAAAACCGAACCTCAGGCTGCAGGTCGATCACTGTTTGATTTGGCGCGTGAACGCGGCCAGGCTCCGGTCGATGTTGCCAAAGCGCTGCAACCTGCAGGTGCCATTTATTTTGCGATGGATGAAAGTGACGTCAGCCGCATCATGTCACACCCCCTCAGCATGATTGGCTCTGACGGGCTGGCACACGACGTGCAGCCCCACCCCCGCCTGTGGGGCACCTTTCCCCGCGTGCTGGGCCGCTATGTGCGTGAGCAGCGCTTGCTGTCCCTTGAACTGGCTATTTACAAAATGACTGGCTTGAGCGCGCGACGCTTTGGCCTGCAAGGACGCGGCGTTCTGGCCGTTGGCAACTTTGCCGATATTGTGATTTTTGATGAACACGACATCACTGACCGCGCCAGCTACCAGCAACCCACGCGCGTGAGTACGGGGATTGATGCGGTGGTCGTCAACGGGGTGCTGGCTTTTAAGCAGGGTTGCACAGTAAACAGCCATGCTGGCCGGGTGCTGCGCCGCGCATAAACAGCTACTTCACCCCAAACAAGTCTGCCCCATTGCTCCAGGCAACCCTGCGTGCTGCATCTGGCGGCAAGTCACCAAGCCAGACGCGATAGCCATTCATCAGCTCTTCGTAATACTGCCAGCGCTGGTTCACCCAGGTGTCTGAGCCGATCATGAAACGTGCCGGATATTTGAGCAACAGCGTTCGCCACTCCGGGCATAAATATGAACCCCTACGCTTACGCACTTCGTGTCGTTCACTGCCCCCCGAGGGGGCTCGACCGCCATCGCATGTCAAACCCGGTCGATACGACAGCTCGCCCATCAACAGCGGATATTTCTAGAACAGCTCGCCCACCCGCGCAACGGGGACGCCACCAATGCCAGTGTGCGCCCAGATCAGCCGGACATCTGGCGCATGGCCAATCAGCAAAGCGATGGCCACATCGTCCACATGTGCCAGCACAGCCAGTTTATTTTTGGCCGCAAGCTGCATCAGCTTTTTAGCTACTGTACCGTTTGCATTGGCACTGTCATACAAATGAAATTCACCGATGCCTTTGAAAGGCCCGGCCTGGTCGCCGGTAACGCCGCGTGCCAGCTCCGCTTGCACCATGTCGTAAATCGTTTCGTCTTTGAACCAGCTGTCGTAGTCGGCCCGATTGCGGTAAAGGCGAATGAAGGGCACGACAGCAACGCCAGCTTTCCTTGTTTCTTACGAAGCGACCAGCGCTTTGCTGCCGTCGTTCGGGCGGCTGTAGGTAACGATGGCTTTGACGCCGCTTCGTTTCATACGCGCCAGAACATCGCTGATGGGATGCGCGCCGTTGGCGGCTTCGTCGTTGTAGTGCAGGTGTGCGTCGAACAGCGGGCCTGTGTAGTCAGCAGCCTGTGTCTGAGGCGGCAACAGAATAGAATTTGCTATTAAAATAGTAGCTGCTAGCGCATATGTTGATTGCGCTAGAGGTTTAAAAAGCATAAAAAATATCTGGCGAACATTTAAAATTAGTCAGTCCCGCGAAGGTGAAAATCCAAGAGATATCGCACAGACTCAAGTTCTGAATCCCGCCTTCGCGGGTATGACGGCTGTCAGATTCAAACCAATTTTTCAGCAAAAAACGCCAAAGTCCTTTCACGTGCGAGGTCAGCAGCTGGCTGGTTGTACGACCCGCGCTGGTCACAGTTAAAGCCGTGGTCTGCGTCATAGGTATGTACCGTCACTTTCGGATGTGCAGCAGCAAAGGTGTGCACACCATCCATCGGGATGTAATGGTCTTTCTCGCCAAAGTGCGCCAACACCGGGCAGCGGGGCTGACGCGCAACCTCTGGCGGCTCTGTCATGCCGCCGCCATAGTAGGGAGTAGCTGCGCTGATGCCATTCAAGGTGCAGGCCGATTGCCAGGTCAGCAGTCCACCCCAGCAAAAACCAATCACGCCCACCTTGCCGCCGGTTTGCTGGGCGGCGTAGTCAATGGCCGCCTGGATGTCCTGCATCACGCCCGGGCTTGGCAGGTTGGTAGCTGCTGATTTCAGGTCCATGCCGGCGTTCATATCGTCTGGCAGGTAGCCCAGGTTGACGCCGGGCGTGACGCGCTCGAACATGGCGGGCGCAATGGCCAGATAGCCCTGCACCGCAAAGCGGTCGGTGACGGCCTGGATGTGCGAATTGACGCCAAAAATTTCTTGCAGCACAACGATGGCTGCTTTGGCCGTACCTGAAGGCAGCGCCAGGTACGCCGAAACAGCGCAGCCGTCTGCAGCAGTCAGTTCAATGAAATGTCCCATGGGCATACCTCTGGTTGGCTCTGGTTGGTAAAGTACATGTTTATAGCAAATTTGCAGCTGATTTAAAAACGCAGGAGACAGTTTTGAGCAAAGTCCTTTTGATCACCGGCGGCTCACGCGGCATTGGCGCGGCCACGGCGCTGCTTGCCGCCACGCAAGGCTATGCAGTCGCTGTCAATTACACCGCCAACTCACTGGCGGCCGACGAGGTGGTCCGGCAGATTCGCAAAGCAGGAGGCACTGCGATGGCGGTGCGGGCGGATGTGTCACTTGAGGCCGACGTTCTGGCCATGTTCAAAAAAGTCGACGCCAAGCTGGGCCGGTTGACAGCACTGGTCAACAACGCCGGTGTGGTCGACGCCCCCAGCCGTGTAGACGCCATGAGCCTTGAGCGGCTGCAGCGCATGTTTGCCATCAATGTTTTTGGCACGTTCATGTGCTCTGGTCAGGCCATCCAGCGCATGAGCACCCGCTGCGGCGGTGCGGGCGGCTGCGTTGTCAACGTGTCCAGCGCAGCTGCACGGCTGGGTGCGCCGGGCCAGTACGTGGACTACGCCGCAGCCAAAGGCGCCATTGACACCTTCACCCTGGGCCTGGCCAAAGAAGTTGCACTGGAAGGCATTCGCGTCAATGCCGTGCGCCCGGGCATCATTGACACTGACATCCATGCCTCAGGCGGGCTGCCCAACCGCGCGAAGGATCTGGCGCCGCTGGTGCCACTGCAGCGCGCTGGCACTGCCGCAGAAGTGGCCGAAGCCATTGTGTGGCTGCTGGGCGAAAGCTCAAGCTACACAACAGGCTCAATTCTTGACGTGACAGGTGGCAGATAAATGACCCCCACGCTTTTCACTGCGTGTCATGCACTGCACCTTGCAGGCCGTCGCTCGCCAAAAGCTTCGCTTTTGTTGCCCGTCCAGTCCTGCTCAAGCAGGTTTGGAGTTGCAGGCTCCAGCCCCGCCGGGGCGCTTTTTTCCTTGGGGCAGCCCGGCGGAAAAATCAGTTTGCCTGAAGGTTAAATTGATGGACTTCAAACCCCTGGTCACACTGCTGGCCATCGTCAACCCACTGGCCATCGTGCCGTTTTTCATTCATTACACGCAGGGCTTTTCAAAAGCGCAAAAGCAGCGCACGATTTTGATTTCATCGTTCAGCGCGTTTGTGGTCATTGCCATCAGTGCATTGTTGGGCTTGAAAATTCTGGAATTTTTCAGCATCTCGCTGGCCAGCTTTCAGGTCGGCGGCGGCATGCTGCTGCTCATCAGCTCACTGAACATGCTGAATGCCCAGCCCGCCGAAGCCAAAGCAGACACGCATGACATGGAAGACGGCGCTGCCAAAGCTGCCATGGGTGCCAGCATTGCGGTGGTGCCGCTGACCATTCCGCTGCTGACCGGCCCGGCTACCATGTCGACCGTCGTGATTTATGCAGAAAAAGCCAAAACATTTTTGCAGCTGGGCACGCTGGTGGCTTACGGCGTGGTGATTGGTCTGGCAACAGCGGTGTGCTTTTCGCTGGCAGAGCCCATTGCCAGAGTCTTGGGCAAAACCGGCATCAACGTGATGACGCGCCTGATGGGTTTGATACTCGCTGCCCTTGCTGTAGAAGTGATGGCCGATGGCTTGGGAAAGTTGTTTCCATTGTTGATGAAAGGCTAAATCAGCCATGACAAGAACCCTCATCAGCTCAGGGTCCGTATTCGAAGCGCAAATAGGCTACTCCCGCGCCGTGGTGGCGGGCGACTGGGTGTTCGTCTCGGGCACCACAGGCTTTGACTACAGCGACATGACCATCTCGACAGATATTGCACAGCAAACCGAACAGTGCTTTCTAAACATCTCGTCGGCCCTGCGCCAGGCTGGCGCCAGCCTGGCAGACGTGGTGAGGGTTAGCTACGTATTGCCCGATGCCACGCAATTTGAAAAATGCTGGCCAGTGCTTCAAAAGTATTTTGGCAATGTGCGTCCAGCTGCCATGATGATCTCAGCCGGGCTGGTTGATGCGCGGATGCTGATCGAGATTGAAGTGACAGCGCTTAAAAACGTTGCCTGAGCCTGCCTGAGCATGTCTGAGCCAGCATGAGCCTGCTTGAGCCAACTTTTACGCATGAAAAGTACATTTTTATCAACATGGACGGGCGCAAGCAGCTACGTTTTATGTAGCAACTGAATCAGCTGATTGCTGGTATTGCGCAGCCGCTGGGCCATCAGCTGGGTAATTTTGACCAGCAGTTTGGCACCCACAGCAGGATGGTCACGAATCAGCAGGCCTATCTCGCGCCGGCCCAGCACGCCCGCTTCTACTGGCTCAATGGCTGTGCAGGTGGCATGGCGCGGTTCACTGTCGAGCATGGACATCTCACCCAGAGCCGCACCGCGCTGCAGCACAGCAATGCGGGACTGCTCGATGAATGGTGTGTCGTCTGCCGCACGCAGCGCCACGCGTCTGGTCACATCAACAGTGCCTGCCAGCACCAGCAGCATCCACTCCCCCACTTCGCCTTCACGGATCAGCGCCTGCCCGGCCTCTGCGCGGATCATCAGCATCGACTGGCCCAGCACATCAACTTCCCGGGGGCTCATGTCCTGCAGCAGGGGTGATGTGTCCAAAAGACTGGTGCAGTACGTGCTCAATGAGTTGCAGTTGCCGACAACCATCAGGCCGGCTGCACGCAACTGTTCTTCAAGTGTTTTCATGGCCTTTGCAGCTGGCCAATCTAGCGAGCCTGCATGGCTTGCAGCCACTGGTCAATGACCTCAATTGCGGCATCTGTGGCAGCGGTCAGCGCGCGCACGCCGCCTGTTGCATCGCTGCTGGCCGCAGGTTGCTGCACATCAAAAGTGCGCTGACTGACCAGCTTTTCACCGGCAGGGGTGATCTCAAGCAAGGTTGCGCGCAAACGGATCAGGCCCATGCTGGTGCTGGGGGTCGTGAACACCTGGCTGAACTCTTGCAGCTCCAGCCTGAGCAGGCGCGGCAGCACCGCGTAGCTGCTGCGGTTCAGCGCCGCGCTGTCACCGGCAACATACACATTGCGGTTCTGGCTCAGGGTGTCCCGCAGGCGCTGGCGCACCAGCTGGGCGGGCGGCATGGTCCAGCGCGTCAGGCTGTAGGGCCGCAATTCCTGTGCGTCCACATAAGCCAGACGGTACAAAACTGACGTGTTGTCCAGCATGCCACCTGCGGTGGTGATGTCGTCAATGGCAATTGGTGGCAAGTTGCCCGGCTGCCTGGCTGCTCCCGCGGGTACTGTCAGATTGCCGGGCCCAAAATCCACCATGGCAGCACGAAGCGGCTTGTCAGGCAAAGCCGAGCAGCCAGACATCAACAGCGCAGTAAAAAATGCTAAAAACAGGCCCATGGCGCAATAATTACGGGCGCTGGCAGCTACTGATTTAGTAGCATTCAGGAAAATCGGGCACACGGTATGGATGGTCATTTTGCAGCTCCAGTGGCAGAAAATCCTGGCTCGCCCGGCCCGGGCAGCGGCGCGCCGTTGCCAAATATCAGCGACTGTGGGTTGTCGTCGACCGCACTGACAGTGCGGCGCAGCTGGCGCATCGCACGCGAGGTTTCTTCAGCCACGCCACCCAGCTTGGGCAGCGTGGACGCACTGAAGGTTTCAACACCCGCCGCCAGGGCAGCGCCGCCATCAGACAGCTTGTCCAGTGGGCCGCCTTTTTCATTCAGGCGTTTGAAAGTGATGCCCACATCAGCCACCACACCATTGGTGCGGGCAGCTGTGTTTTGAATCGACACCAGTGCACTGTCCATGGTTTTGACCAGGCGCGGAATGTTGACTTTGTCTGGCCCCAGTTGCGCGTCCAGCACGCGGTTCATATTGACTGAGAGTTTGTCAATGCTGGTGGCGGCGTCAGCCAGGCTGCCCACGGCCTTGCTGATGCCTTTTTGATTGTCATCAGACAGCAATTTGTTCAGCTGCGTGCTGGCCTGCTCTACCTGCCTGAAAATCACCTCGCTTTGCTTGAGCAGTTTGTCGATGCCGCCCATTTGCAGCGGTATGCGCGGCGGGTCTGCTTCATTGGGCTTCAGGGGCTGATCAGATTTGCCGGTGTCGTCCAGCTGAATGAAGCCCAGGCCGGTCACGCCCTGCGAAGCAACTGTTGCAAACACCGATTGCGTCAAGGGTGCCTGGCTGGCGATTGACACCCGCAGCAGCACATTGCCCTTGATTTTCGGGTCAAAACCAATCGACTCGACCTTGCCCACCGTCACACCGCGAAAGTTGACACTGGCCTGCGGCTGCAGCCCCGAGATGATTTCACTGGTCGTCATTTCATACAGATTGCGTTCGGTTTTGTCCCGCATCAGCCACACGGCAAGCGCCGCCAGCAGCACTGAGACCACCAGCACAAAGGCACCTGCGGCCATGGCATGGGCTTTGTTTTCCATTGTTTATTTCCTTTCATACAGTAAATGGGTATTCACGCAGCAACTCCATGGCTCTTTGACCACGTGGCCCGAGAAAAAATTCATGAACAAACGGGTGGGGAAAAGCCACCACTTGCCTGGGCGTGTCGTTGATGATGACGCGCTGGTCCGCCAGCACGGCAATGCGCGTGCTCAGTTCAAACAGGGTGTCCAGGTCGTGCGTCACCATCACCACCGTGAACGCCATGTCCCGGTGCAGCGAGCGCAGCAATGTGCAAAAACTGTCCGAGCTTTCAGGGTCCAGGCCGGCGGTCGGCTCGTCCAGCAGCAGCAAGGGCGGGTCCATGATCAGCGCCCTGGCCAGTGCCACGCGCTTGACCATGCCGCCTGACAAATCACTTGGCATTTTGTCGGCGGCGTCCGGGCTCAGGCCCACCATTTGCAGCTTGACCATGGCGGCCTCGCGGATCTGCGCGTGCGACAGGACTTTCAATTCACGCAGCGGAAAAGCAATGTTTTCCAGCACCGTAAAAGCTGAAAACAGCGCCCCTTGCTGGAACAGCATGCCCACCCGGCTGGCTGCACCGCGCGTGCTCAATTCGGATGCGGGCTTGCCGAGCACCGTGATGTTGCCGCGCGTGGGGTGCTCCAGCCCCAGTATTTGCCGGAGCAGCACAGTTTTGCCGGTGCCAGACCCACCCACCAGCGACATGACCTCGCCCCGGTGAATACGCAAGTCCAGATTTTTGTGGATGACCGACTCCCTGTCGCCGTTTTTAAAAACAGTCCAGAGCTTTTTGATGTCGACGATATCGGTATTCATTTCGCAGGCCGTGGAAAACAATTTTCCGACAGGCCGCTCCTGGGAAAATGAGCGCCCTCGGGGCCGGGACCTGCGGCTCCGAACCTGCATGTGCAGGTTTGGACAGGCGACACAAGCAAAGCCTGTGGCGAGCGGCGGCCTGCAAGGTGCAGCGCAGTGCGCGTTGTGACAAGCGTGGGGGCCAACATTTCTAGATGCCAATGTCTTTGAACAGCACTGCAAACAGCGCATCAACCAGAATCACCACCGTGATCGATGTCACGACCGATGCCGTTGTGCCTTGCCCCAGGCTTTCAGTGTTGGGTTTGACCCGCAAGCCAAAGTGGCAGCCCACCAGCGCAATCAGCAGCCCGAAAACCACTGACTTGCAGGTGGCCAGTGTCAGGTTGGCTGCATCCACCGCAGCAGGCAGTGCATTGATAAAAAACGATGGCGTGATGCCAAGTGCAATGTCAGACGCCAGCATGCCGCCCAGCAGCGCCGCGCTGGTGGTCCACACACTGATCAGCGGCATCACCACAGCCAGGGCAAGCGCCCGGGGCATGACCAGGCGATACCCGCGTGCAATGCCCATCACGCGCATGGCGTCCAGCTCTTCAGTCACGCGCATCACACCAATTTGCGCGGTGATCGCCGAGCCGGAGCGCCCGGCTATCAGCACGGCGGCCAGCACCGGGCCCAGCTCGCGTATCAATGAAATCCCCAGAATATTCACGATAAAAGTGTCTGCACCAAACTGCTTGAGCTGCTGCGCCATCAGGTAGGCCAGCACCACACCAATCAAAAATCCCACCAGCGCCGTGATCGGCAGTGCAGTAGCGCCAATGTGATACAGGTGGCCTGACAGGTCACGCCACGGCCCTTCATGGGGGCGGCGAATCAACCGGAGGATGTCCAGCAGCAGCTGGCCAATCAGGCGGGTCAATGACTTGATGTGGTCCAGCATGCCCAGCGCACGCGCGCCCAGCATTGCCACTGGTGCAGCCCGGCTGGTGCGTGTAGCGGCTGCAGGTTGTGCTGCAAATTTTTCAATGGTTTCAATCAGCCCGCGTTGCCGCGCTGCCATCTCAACATGTGCAGGCCACGCACGGCCCCAGTGCGTCCAGAGCAACTGCGCACCCAGATGGTCAAGCTGCTGGATGCCTGACAGTTGCCATCGTGCATGCCCTGATGCTGATGCGGTGGCTGCTGCAAGCTGGGTACTGATGGTTTGCCAGACCGGCTTTCTGGCCAATTCAGCTGCTGTCCATGCGCCCAACACCACATACGTCAGGCCTTCAGGCGTGAGTTGCTGTTCAATGCGGGGGCTGGCGGGGTCGATCAAGGTGGGCTGTGAATCAAAAACTGCATGGTAACTGTGATTGCCAACACGTAAATTTGCGTTGGAGACCGGGCGGTTTTGTCCTACAAGGTCCGGCTTGGCAGGGCAAAATAGAGCTATGCAAAACACAACAACGCCAGAAGTCTTTGACTACATCATTGTGGGTGGCGGCACAGCCGGCTGCTTGCTGGCCAACCGCCTGAGTGCCGACGCGTCCAAAAAAGTGCTGCTGATTGAAGCCGGCAAAAAAGACGACTACCACTGGATCCATATCCCGGTTGGCTATCTGTACTGCATTGGCAACCCACGCACCGACTGGCTGTACAGCACCGAGGCTGAGGCCGGCCTGAACGGCCGTGCGCTGCGCTACCCGCGTGGCAAGACGCTGGGCGGCAGCTCCAGCATCAACGGCATGATCTACATGCGTGGCCAGGCCCACAACTACGATGATTGGGCACAACTGACCGGCGACATGAGCTGGCGTTGGGACAACAGCCTGCCGTATTTCAAGCTGCATGAGCACCATTACAAAGGCGCCAATGCTTTTCATGGCGCGCGCGGCACAGCCCCGGAGCTGATGCAGGACAAAACCGTGCCGTACCAAAAACTGCTGCGCCACCACAATGCGGGCGGTGAATGGCGTGTGGACAAGCAGCGCTTGCGCTGGGACGTGCTCGATGCATTTGCCGACGCAGCCGTGCAGGCCGGCATACCCGCCACCGACGATTTCAACCGCGGCAACAACGAAGGCGTCGGTTATTTTGAGGTCAATCAAAAAGACGGCTGGCGCTGGAACACCGCCAAAGCCTTTTTGCGCCCCACCTGCTATGGCCGCCCTAATTTTGAAATGTGGAACAAGGCGCAGGTCTGCAAAGTGATTGTGGAAAAGCAGCCAGATGGCAGCCAGCGCTGCACAGGCGTTGAAGTGTGGACAGGCCTTGAAAAAATGCAGGTCCTGGCCACGCGTGATTCTGGTGCAGACCGGGGGCTGATTGGCGAGGTGATTTTGTGCGCCGGCGCCATAGGCTCGCCGCAAATTTTGCAGCTCTCAGGCATTGGCCCAGGCGCGCTGCTGCACCAGCACGGCATTGACGTGGTGCAGGACCTGCCCGGCGTGGGTGCCAATCTGCAGGACCATCTGCAGATTCGCTCCGTCTACAAAATCACCAGTGCCAAAAATTCAACCCTGAACACCCTGGCCAGCAGCACCTGGGGCAAGGCGCGCATTGGGCTGGAGTATTTGTTCAAGCGCACCGGCCCAATGAGCATGGCCCCCTCACAACTGGGCGCGTTCACCCGCTCAGACGCAGCGCAGGCCTACCCCAACATCCAGTACCACGTGCAGCCGCTGTCGCTTGATGCGTTTGGCGAACCGCTGCACAGCTTCAATGCAATCACCGCCAGTGTCTGCAATCTGGCTCCCACCAGCCGCGGCACGGTTCATATCAAAAGCCCGCGCTTTGAAGACGCACCTGCCATCGCACCCAATTACCTCAGCACCGCAGAAGACAAAAAAGTAGCCGCTGACTCGCTGCGCGTCACGCGCCGCATTGTCAGTCAACCTGCGCTGGGCAAATATCAACCTGAAGAGTTCAAACCCGGCGTGCAGTTTCAGACCGACGCTGAACTGGCAAGTCTGGCAGGCGACATTGCCACCACCATCTTTCACCCGGTCGGCACCACAAAAATGGGCCGTGAAGATGACCCGATGGCTGTCGTCGATTCGCATCTGCGCGTGCGCGGCATACGCGGCTTGAGAGTGGTTGATGCTGGCGTGATGCCGCTGATTACCAGTGGCAACACCAACTCCCCCACACTTATGATTGCTGAAAAAGCGGCCGAGTGGATTCAGGCTGGGGTGTGATTGCTGAAAAATCTATCCATGTCACCGGTTTGGTGACATAATAAGCGATGCGGGTTTTTAACAAAAGTGCGATGGAGCACCACGCCAGACTGCACGCCCCCGCAAGGGACGCTTTGCGTGCCTGGTACGCAGAAGCTCTGGCTGCAGCTTGGGCGACGCCTAAACAAGTCAAAGCGCAGTACCCAAAAGCATCAGTGATTGCCAATAACCGAATGGTGTTCAACATAGCGGGCAACCAATACAGATTAATTGTTTCAATGAACTATAAGTTTAAGGCGGTGTACATCCAGTTTTTTGGCACGCATGCAGAGTACGACGGCATCGATGCCGCCCACACAGATCTAACAGGCACAAATCATGGCAAAAAAAGTAATTGAAATTGAACTCGTTAAAACTGAAATTGCGTACCGCAGGGCTTTGAAGCAAGTCGCCTATTACTTCGACCATCCGCCAGCAACCGGGTCAGCGCTTGAAGCTGAGTTTGAGCTGCTCATGATGATGGTTGAGCGCTATGAGGCCGAGCATTTCGTCGTGAAAGCGCCAGACCCAGTGGCTGCAATTGAGTTCGCCATTGAGCAGCGCGGCTTGACCCCTGCGGATTTGCGCGATGTACTGGGCTCACGTCAGCGAGTGCACGACATTTTGCAAAAAAAGCGCAAGCTTTCGCTGGAGCATGTCCGTGCACTGCACAACAAGTTGCTGATACCCGCTGAGGTACTGATTCAAGCTTATTGATTCCCACCTTTTGCACCCATGACCACCCTGACCCTGAACGAAATCCGCATTCGCGCTGCGGCGTTCGCCAAAGAATTTGCTGACGCTACCCGCGAAAACGCCGAGTCACAAATCTTTTGGCATGAGTTTTTTCAGGTATTTGGACTGCCCAAGCGCCGCGTGGTCAGTTTTGAAAAAAACGTGCAAAAGCTAGGGATGCTCTGCATAACTCGCTGCGAATGTGTGTAGTGCAGGTTGGGATGAGCTGCAAGGCGCATTTCGCAGTCCAATAGCTAGACTATTGGCAAGAAATGCAACGTAGCAGATCGCCCAAGCCTGCGCTACCACCCGCCGCATGGGGTTATGTAGAGGATCCCAGATCTTCAGCTTCGCGCTGAAGATGCTTTAAAAGGCTTCAGGACTTCGGTTTTGGAGCCTTTTTGCTTTTGGGGTGCCGAATCGACGAATTACGGAGGTCTGTACTCGAAAAGTAAAAATCTACTGATTGACGAATGGTTTTAACTTCTGTTCTACAAAATGACTGGGGCGCCAACCTTTCGTGATCTTGTCCAAAAGTAGCGCGTCCCCAAGACCAAAGAGAGTGCCGGAACCCGGTATTCCTAAATCTAGTGCACCGCCGATCACGAAACGAAGTGCCTTGCCGGGCAGACTGGAAATCCAGCCTTCTCTACTTCCTTCTTTGAGATATTCCGCTACGAGCGATTTGTCGGGGTGTACTCCAGAAGACCAATTTCTAAATAGCTTCGCTTTGTCTAACAGTATGAGAACCTCATCGAATGTTCGTTGACCACTGTCTACGACCTCTTTTAAAGATCGCCCCTCATTCACAACTACTTCTTGAAATTGATTTATCTCAGACTGGTGAATTCCGGCGCGTCTAACCAATTCTTGGAATTTCAGGTCAATGATGCTTGATCCTGACTTCGATGTTTTGAAATCGCTTCCATAGTGCGAAGCAAGCATCACGTCGGCTCTTGCGGAAAATACATCGCTGAGCAGATGTGCCTCCGTCAGCGGTTCTTGAGCCGGTTGAAGTCTAGCTCTAGCCTCATTTGTAGAAGTTAAATCTAGATTTGAAAATACCGTAAAAAAACTACCATTAGTAGGCATCACTTCCAACGAAAGTGGCTTAGTGAAACCTGAGAAGCCAGGTGTGTTCATTAAGGAACGCGATATTGCTTCGGCTATGTAGCTTTTGTCGTAAAGATCTGCTGTTGCTTGCTCTATGAGGCCGGGAGCCCCATGCGTGAAATCTTTTCCGACAAGGCTTTTCACAGGAACTTTATCTAGAAACTGCTGTGCTAGCTTTCGCGACACACGACTGGTGTATTTTCCAGAATCCTTCAAAAGATCTTGAATTCCATCAAGTGCAGAGAAGCGCTTGTTTCGTTCTTCATTTTGACTTAACACTTCAATACCTGTGAAGTGATAGTGGACCATCGCCCCGAAACGTTGGGACTGCGTTGCGATCAACTCTCTGCAATAGACTGCGGACACATTTCCTCTGGATAAAACCTCAAGGAGTTGTTCCATACCGATCATCCGCACAAAGTACGTAACAGAGCTTCGGTCGAGCACTAAATGTACTTTCTGGTAGAAAAGAAGGGCTTCAGATAAATCTCCGAGCGAAGGTGTTTGTCCATCTTCAGACCTTCTGAGTACAATTTTTTCAAACATCAAACGTCCTTGCTTATTGAAGCCCGCAACTTATCCTTCTTACTAGGCCGCTTCCCCTTAACGCCCCCAGTCCCCTGCGGATCAGCCGCATTCACTGGCGCGACTTCCACCGGCTCAAACCCCGCCACTTGTTCCAGCACCAGCTTGATGCCATGCCGCTTTTCAATCAGCTTGAAATGCGCGGCGGTTGCAGCACTCACAAAACTAATCGCCATGCCGCTCACGCCTGCACGCCCGGTGCGGCCAATGCGGTGGGTGTAGTCAGTGGCTGAGCGGGGCAGGTCGTAGTTGACGACGACGGGCAGGGCGCTAATGTCCAGCCCGCGCGCGGCCACATCAGTAGCCACCACCACCTGCACGGCCTTGGCTTTGAAGTCCATCAGCACCTGCGTACGCTTGCCCTGACTGAGTTCGCCATGAAAAGGCTCGGCGTTGATATTGGCTTTGCGCAGCTTGTCGGCCACCATTTCAGCGGCGTGTTTGGTGGCGACAAACACCAGCACACGCTGCCATTTTTCAGTTTGCACCAGATGGCGCAGCAACTGGGTGCGCTTGGGGGCATCTACTGCAATTGCGCGCTGGAAAATGGAAGAGGGCAGCACGGTTTCAGGCTCGGGCTTGATCTCGATACGCAAGGGGTCGTTCATCATGCCTGCGGCCAGTGCCTCAATGGCAGGGGCAAACGTCGCTGAAAACAGCGCGTTTTGCCGCTTGGCGGGCAGCAGCGCCATGATGCGCGCCAGCTCGTCGGCAAAGCCCATGTCCAGCAGTTTGTCGGCCTCGTCCAGCACCAGCGTTTTGACATGGGCCAGGGTTAGGGCGTTGTTGTCTATCAAGTCAATCAGCCGCCCCGGTGTGGCCACCACCACATCAGCGCCGCCGCGCAGGTGCATCATTTGCGGGTTGATGGACACGCCGCCAAACACTACCGCCACCTTGATTTGCCGTGGTAAGTGCTTGGCAAAGCCAACCATGGCCTCGCCGACCTGCGCTGCCAGCTCGCGCGTGGGCACCAAAATCAGGGCAGACGTGGTGCGACCAGAGCGCATGGGTAAATCGCTTAGCCGCTGGAGCAGCGGCAACCCGAACGCCGCCGTTTTGCCTGAACCGGTTTGTGCAGAAGCCAGCACGTCGCGCCCTGACAGCAGGGCGGGAATGGCGGCATACTGGATGGCGGTCGGCTCAGTAAAGCCTTTTTCTTCAATGGCGCGCAGCAGCAATGGCAAAAGCGCAGGCGAAAAGCCCAAGTTGTTAAACGTCATGCCTAGAGTTTAGGTGCATACCGTGCGCATAAAGCTGACGCTATAAATTCAGGAGCTGCTAGCGCCCGTATTCATTGGGCTGTCGGCTTATTTGTTACCTAAATCAGTTTGTAACACCTTTACAGATTGTATTTATGCTTTTAATGCTCCCCAGCCCCAAGCCATGACCTTGAATCTGTTTGACGATACCGCGCCAGATGAGCCGTCTACCAGGCAGCTGGCGCCCGGCGCGCTGCTGCTGCGAGGCTTTGTGCAAGGCGAAAGTGACGGCGGAAATGAAGGCTCAAGTACTGCCATGCTTGCAGACATTGAAGCCATCACCAGCCAGGCACCGTTCAGGCACCTAGTCACGCCCGGTGGGTTCACCATGTCGGTCGCGATGAGCAATTGTGGCCAGCTGGGCTGGGTGTCGAGCAGGCGCGGCTACCGGTATGTGTCAGCAGACCCGATTTCAGGAAACCCATGGCCCTGCATGCCCGCTTCCTGGCTGGCGCTGGCCAGTCGGGCTGCGACCGCTGCTGGCTACCCTGGTTTTGTACCGGACGCCTGCTTGATCAACCAGTACGCGCCGGGCAGCAAAATGTCGCTGCACCAGGACCGCGATGAACACGACTTAAGCCAGCCCATCGTGTCGCTGTCGCTGGGCTTGCCTGCGGTGTTTTTATTCGGCGGGCTCAAGCGCAGCGACAAGCCGCAGCGTGTGCCGCTGCAGCACGGCGATGTGGTGGTGTGGGGCGGGCCGACGCGGCTGGCTTTTCACGGTGTGATGCCGCTTGAAGAAGGCGAGCATGCCTTGCTGGGGCGAAGGCGGATTAATTTGACGTTTCGCTGCGCAAGCTGTTAAACGTCAACCCAGCCCATCAACCGCCTGAAACATCGCTTGCCGAGCCTGACTGATGATCTGGCCGCGCCACAGGTCTGTGTTTGTGTAAAAAGCGGTCATCATTTGCGCCTTGATTTGGCTTGCCAGTGCCGTCGGCGCGTCGGGATGGTTGTTCAACCAATGGTCGGCGCGCAGGGCCTGCATCATGTCCAGGATGGGCAGCGTGCCGTATTCCAGCGCAATGCCGGTGTATTCAGCCTGCGGGGCTTCCTGGTAGATCGCATGCCACATCAGGCCGGTTAAAAA
>JANYGP010000029.1 GCA_025362315.1 Polaromonas sp. | reverse complement strand
TGCAGGTTGCTGCCGAGTTGTGCAGCCAGGCGAATGCGTTGTGCCTCGCCGCCAGATAACGTCGGTGCGCCGCGGTCTAGCGTCAAATAACCTAGGCCCACATCTTCCAGAAACTCCAGGCGCGACTTGATCTCGGGAATCAGGTCGCGTGCGATGCCGCTTTCACGCCCGCTAAGGGCGAGCTTTTCAACCCAAGCGCGAATGTCGGTGACTGACAAGCGTGCAATGTCTGAAATTCCCACGCCTGCAAATTTCACCGCACGCGCCTGCTTGTTCAAACGAGTACCTGCACAACCTGGACAGGCGGTGTCCAGCACATCTTCAACTTCAGGCTCGGCAAAGGTTTGCTCACGGCCTCTGCTTTCGTCGTCCTGCACGGAATCATCAAATACTTTGCGCTGCTCTTTGGTGAGCTTGACGCCTGTGCCGACGCAATCAGGGCACCAGCCGTGTTTGCTGTTGTAGCTGAACAGGCGCGGGTCCAGCTCAGGGTACGACGTGCTGCACACCGGGCAGGCGCGCTTGGTTGAAAACGCTTCCAGCTTGCCAATTGTTTTTGTTGACGTGCCGGCTAGCATCGCGCCCTGCAAACCGTCAAGTGGGGCCAGCACATGTACCTGGCCCTTGCCGTGTTGCAGCGCGACTGTTAGCGCCAGGCGCAACGCGGCTTCGTTTTTCGGGTCAATGTGCAGACTGGCGATGGGCAGCTCGACCGTGTGTTCTTTGAAGCGGTCAATGCGCGGAAAACCTGTGGTCGGCAAAAACTCGCCATCTATTCGCAGGTGCGTGTAACCCCTTGGCCGCGCCCAATCAGCCAGCTCGGTGTAGACGCCCTTGCGTGCAATCACCAACGGCGCGAGCAGTCCAATGTGCTGGCCGCGAAAGTTTTTCAAAAGCTGCGCAGCGATGCTCTCGGGGCTTTGCGGCATCACTGCGGCATCGTCGCGCACGCAATGCTGTATGCCGAGCTTGACGTACAGCAAGCGCAAAAAGTGCCACACCTCGGTCGTGGTGCCGACGGTTGATTTGCGTCCGCCGCGTGACAGGCGCTGCTCAATCGCCACTGTTGGCGGTATGCCGTACACCGCGTCGACTTCGGGCCGACCTGCGGGTTGCACGATGCTGCGCGCATAGGCGTTGAGCGATTCAAGATAACGGCGCTGGCCTTCGTTGAACAAAATATCAAACGCCAATGTCGACTTGCCTGAACCCGATACACCGGTCACCACATTGAACTTGCCACGTGGAATATTGACCGACAGGCTCTTGAGATTGTTTTCTTTCGCGTTAACGATTTGAATATCGTTGGAAAACGTAGGCCTGGTTTTCCACACCTTTGGCTTCGGTTCTTCAACGCCCTGCACCTTGTTCATCACCAATTCGTAGTCGCGCATCGCCGATGCAGTGTGTGAGGTGCGGTGCTCGCGCACCTGCTCAGGTGTGCCCTCGGCCACCAATAAGCCACCGGCTTCGCCGCCTTCAGGGCCGAGGTCAATGATCCAGTCGGCAGACCGGATCACATCCAGGTTGTGCTCGATGATGATGAGCGAATGGCCGCCTTCCAGCAGCTTGCGCAGCGCACGCATCAGCTTGGCGATGTCGTCAAAATGCAGGCCAGTTGTGGGCTCGTCGAACAGAAAAAGCGTGCCCTTGCTGGAATGGCGTGTTGCGAGTGCCTGCTTGCTGGCGGTGCGTGTTTTGCTGGCGTCGGCCAAAAAGCCTGCCAGCTTCAAGCGCTGGGCCTCGCCACCTGACAGCGTGGGCACGGGCTGGCCGAGCTTGATGTATTCCAGGCCTACGTCGACGATGGGTTGTAGCGCGCGGACGACTTCGCGGTCTTGCGCGAAGAGCTGGATGGCTTCGCTGACGGTGAGGTCGAGGACGTCAGCGACGTTGAGGATGCGGGTCTTGAGCCGGGGAGACGAAACGGGGTCAGAGCCCAAATTCGATTTGCCTTGTGCGCCTTGTGAGTTGTTTTTCGCGAAATTGGGATCTGACCCCATTTCGTCATATACGCCGATTGCAGTTCTCTCAATCGTGACTTCCAGTATCTCAGACCGATAACGCTTGCCATCGCAGTCCGGGCAGCGCAAGTACACATCGCTTAAAAACTGCATTTCGACGTGTTCAAAACCCGAGCCGCCGCAGGTTGGGCAACGTCCGTCACCACTGTTAAAGCTGAACTTTGAGGAGGTGTAGCTGCGCTGCTGCGCGAGCGGTGCCTGTGCGAACAGCTCGCGGATAACGTCCCACGCACCGACGTAGCTGGCCGGGTTGGAGCGTGCGGTTTTGCCGATGGGGGACTGGTCGACAAACACCACGTCTGTCAGGTGGTCAGCGCCCATCAATCTGTCATGCGCGCCCGGGGTTTCGGTTGCTTTGCCAAACTGGCGAAGCAGTGCTGGCGCCAGGATGTCTTGCATCAACGTTGACTTGCCAGACCCGCTGACGCCGGTGACACACACCAGGCGTTGAAGTGGAAAATCAACCGTCAGGTTTTTTAGATTGTGGTCGCGCGCGCCTTCCAGAATCAGGCGCGGCGTGCTGTCAGTGATTGGGCGCTTAAAACCCATGCCGACCTGCTTGCGTGCGCCCAGGTACGCACCTGTGAGGGTGTCGGCATGCTTCAGGTCTTCAGGTGTGCCGTCAAACACAATCTGCCCACCATTGATGCCCGGGCCGGGGCCCATGTCGATCATGCGGTCAGCGGCCAGCATCACAGCCGGGTCATGCTCCACCACCACCAGCGTGTTGCCCGCATCGCGCAATCGGTGCATGGCCTGGGTAATGCGGTTCATGTCGCGCGGGTGTAGGCCAATAGATGGCTCGTCGAGCACAAACAGGGTGTTGACAAGCGACGTGCCCAGGGCTGTCGTCAGGTTGATGCGCTGCACTTCACCGCCTGAAAGCGTGCGGCTTTGGCGGTCTAACGTGAGGTAGCCAATGCCGACATCGCACAGGTATTTCAGGCGGGTCTGGATTTCTTCGAAAAGGGATTTGAGAGCTTTGGTGTCTGCTTGGTTTGAAGTCGCTGCACCCTCACCCCTGCCCTCTCCCGCCCGCGGGAGAGGGAGTAATTCAGTCTTGCCCCCTCTCCCGTCCCTGAAGGCGACGCCTTCGGCCTCACGTGCGGGAGAGGGCTGGGGTGAGGGTTGCACGAGCAGAAAAAACGTCCGCAACTTGTCAATCGGCAACCTCATCAAATCATGCAGACACAAACCCGGCATAGCCTCGAGCTGCTCGCGCGTCCATTGCACGCCGACAGGCATAAATCTCTGACCAGGTGGCAGTACCGCATCAGCAGCCTCTTTGGTACCCAGCCGCCACAGCAGCGGCTCAAGCTTCAGGCGTGCACTGCCGCAAGTGCCGCACGGCGTGTAGCTGCGGTACTTGGACAGCAGCACGCGAATGTGCATCTTGTACGACTTGCTCTCCAGGTATTCAAAGAAACGCTTGATGCCAAACCAGTGCTGGCTCCATTTGCCATTCCAGTTAGGCGAGCCATTGATGACCCAGGCTTGATGCTCTGGCGTGAGCTTGTACCACGGCGTGTCACGTGGCACACCAGCGGCTTCAGCATGGCGCATCAAATCGTCTTGCGCTTCTTTCCACGCGGGGGTTTGCATGACCTTAATCGCTCCTGCACGCAGCGTGAGCTTGTCATTGGGAATGACCAGGCCGTAGTCGACACCAATGACGCGGCCAAAGCCCTTGCAGGTTTCACACGCGCCCATGGCGGAGTTAAAAGAGAACAGTGAAGGCGTTGGGTCTGTATAACGGGTGTCGCTGTCAGGGCAATGCAGGCCTGTTGAAAAGCGCCACATCTCTTCACTCGGCAACGCACGCTTTGGATCGGGGTCGGACCCCAATTCAGGGGCTGAAGTCTGAACATAAACATTGAGCTTGCCGCCGCCCCGCTTGATGGCAACTTCAATCGCCTCAACCGCCCGTGCTTTTTCAATTGTCTGAATGCGAAACCGGTCTGCCACCACATCCAGCAGTTTGTGCGGTCCGGCAGGTGTGGCAACTTCGCGTTCTTTGTGCACACGGGTAAAGCCGCTGGCAGACAGCCACTGCTCCAGTTGCTCAGCGCTGGTGTTCCCCGGCAATTCAACCGGAAAGGTCATCACCACGCGCGCATCTGTGTCGAGTGTTCGCGTCATCAACTCTGCATAAATCGATTCAGCCGTGTCATGCCGCACACCATCAGCGGTCTGCTTGTCAAACAGTTGTGATGAGCGGGCGTAGAGCAGTTTTAAATGGTCGTTCAGCTCTGTCATGGTGCCAACTGTCGAGCGCGAATTGCGCACCGGATTGGTCTGGTCAATCGCAATGGCAGGCGGCACGCCTTCGACTTTGTCGACCGCGGGCTTGTCCATCCGGTCCAGAAACTGCCGGGCATAGGCCGAAAAAGTTTCAACGTACCGCCGTTGGCCCTCAGCAAACAGCGTGTCAAACACCAGTGAAGACTTGCCCGACCCGCTGGGGCCGGTGACCACTGTCATTTCGTTGGTACGGATGTCCAGGTCAATATTTTTGAGGTTGTGCTGACGCGCGCCGCGAATGCGGATGGTTCCCTGAGACATGTAGTGGCTGCTTTCCTGACGAGGTCAAACATTTTAGGCATCCCAAGCGGCCAATTTGTTCATGTGGTTATCCCGCAAGCCTGAGGCCTTGGTCGTCAGCGGTAGAGCGCGTCTTCCAGTTCCCGATACTTTTCAATGCCCACCGCCTCCTTTATTTTGGGCGAAAGGTCTTTGAGTGCTTCCAGGTCGGCAGCTGATTCCACTGACAAATTCAGCCTGAAACCGCGCAAACCCAGGTTGCTGGTCAGGCGAACTGCAATGGGGTAGGCCTTGGCATATTGCGCCTGCGCGCTGATGGTAGGTGCCTGCCCGGCTGGCGTGGCATTGACAGATGCCTCCGATGGGATGTTCGGTGCAGTACCTACTGTTGGGGCTTGGTCAAACGGCCGCCCGGCACCACTGGTCTCCAGAGGTGCCAGCAGACCCAAGGCAACAAGGTGAGTCAAGTCATCCGCAGTGACGCCGATTAAAAGTGTCAGTTTCAACACCTCCGCGACACTGCGCTTGCCATCAAACAGGATGAATATTGAACGCTGCTTGGGTGTCAAACCCAGTGACCTGTCATGAAGCGCAGTTTTTCCCAATTCTGTTTTGGTGTAAATCATCGACAACTCTGATTAATGCGTCATAACGCTAACCACCAAGGACCGCCATCACCGATCGCTCAAGGGCACGAGCGCGTATTGTGTATCACCTTTTACCTCTGTGTCACTAAACTTTCATGTAGACATAAGGAGAGTCAATCAAAGTGTGCTTTTCACCGCCCATGTCGATGTTGCCGCCCTTCGTCAGCAAATACAGCGCAAGAGCCGCAAACACAACAAAACCCACTGCTAATTTCCACATCACGATCTCCTAAAAAAAAAGGCCCTCGACAAAAGGCGAGGGCCTTTGGATAACTATAAAGGCAGCTTGTCAGTCGTTGGCAAAAATGTCAATGTCTTTGGTTTCTTTGATGAACAGCATGCCAATCACAAATGTGGCTGCAGCCACAATGACCGGATACCACAAACCGTAAAAAATGTCGCCAGTGGCAGCTACCATGGCAAACGCTGTCGTTGGCAACAGTCCACCAAACCAGCCGTTGCCAATGTGGTACGGAAGGCTCATGGACGTGTAGCGGATACGCGTTGGGAACATTTCAACCAGCATGGCCGCTATCGGGCCATAAACCATGGTCACCAGCAAAACCAGGAAAACCAGTACGGCCAACACCATGGGTTTGTTCATGGTCTTGTCGTCGGCTTTGGCTGTCAGGCCGCCGGCTTTGGCAGTTTCAACGACTGACTTTTTGAAGTCGGCGATTGCTTTGGCACTTTCAGGTGAAAACGCGTTGCGCTTTTCGTTCAACGTGGCGTTGAGAGACGGGATTTCCTTTTCGCCCATTTTGATGGACGCAATGGTACCGGCGGGGGCAGCCACGTTTTTGTAGGGCACGTAGTTTTCCGTCAGCGTGCGCTTGGCAATGTCGCATGAGCTGGTGAAGTCAATCGGACGTGCAATCGGGCTGCCCTGGAACGAGCAGGTGGCCGGGTCAGCCGTCACGGTGACGGGTACTGCTTTTTGCGCTGCAACCAGCGCTGGGTTGGCGTAATTGAGCAGCATTGGAAACACCGTGAAATAGGTCAATGCAGCAATCAGGCAGCCACCCAAAATGATGGGCTTGCGGCCAATCTTGTCCGACAGTGTTCCAAAAAACAGGAAGAATGGCGTACCAATGATCAGGGAAGCGGCAATCAGCAGGTTGGCGGTCTTGATGTCAACTTTGGCAATGGACTGCAAAAAGAACAATGCGTAGAACTGGCCGGTGTACCACACCACTGCCTGGCCGGCTGTCAAGCCGATCAAAGCCAGAATCACGATCTTCAGGTTTTTCCACTGACCAAAAGACTCGGACAACGGCGCTTTTGAGGTCTTGCCTTCTGCTTTCATCTTGGCAAAAGCAGGTGACTCATTCATGCTCAGGCGGATGTAAACCGACACGGCCAGCAGCAGGATGGACACCAGGAACGGAACACGCCAGCCCCAATCGTCAAACTGGGTGACCACAGGCAGCACGCCAGGCGCGGAAATAACGCCACTGGTCAATTCGCGCGTCACCAAAATCACGATCAGCGACAGGAACAAGCCCAGCGTTGCCGTGGTTTGAATCCAGGCTGTGTAAGCACCGCGCTTGCCCATGGGGGCGTGTTCGGCAACATAGGTGGCAGCGCCGCCATATTCTCCACCGAGTGCCAGACCCTGCAGCATGCGCAATGCAACCAGAATGATCGGCGCAGCAATGCCGATGGTGGCGTAGCTGGGCAGAAGGCCCACAATGAATGTGGCCGTGCCCATAATCACGATGGTGACCAGGAAAGTGTATTTGCGACCAATCATGTCACCCAAGCGGCCGAAAACAAGTGCGCCGAAGGGACGAACGATGAAGCCTGCTGCAAATGCCAGCAATGCAAAAATATAAGCTGATGTGGGGTCCAGTCCGCCAAAGAACTGTTTGGCAATGACCGCGGCCAATGAACCGTACAGATAAAAGTCATACCACTCAAACACGGTACCCAGCGATGAAGCGAAGATGACTTTCTTCTCTTCAGCAGACATGGGACGTGGAGCGACGGAAGATGTTGCCATTGGCTGTCTCCAAAATAGTAAAGCTTCCAAAGCGGAAGGCTTGTGCATTGTTTTGGTTGGGACTGACCACGCTCTGACGCGAAAATAACAATAGCTGACAACTCTAGGGGAAACCCGTTAACAAAGTTTCAGGATGCGAACTTTGAAGGTCTGTATAGGGTTAGCGCTAGGGTGTTTGAAAAATCAATTGCTTATCAAATTAATGATTGAATTGATTATTTATTTCTGACGATGCCATCGCCCACCTGACAAGCGCGCTCCCAGTTTCCCGTTGAAAACCAGGGTGCATGCACCAGATAGTCTTTCAGCATCGGCAGTGCATCCAGTCCCCAAAAAATCTTGTTGTCCACCTCGAACGCTGGCACCCCAAAAACGCCTTGTTCAATCGCTGCTTCCGTGTTGGCTTTCAGACGATTTTTAACCTCGTCGCCCATCGGGTCACGCTTTGAATTGATCCGGGCTGCAAATGCTTCATAAACAGCAGCATCGTTCATGTCTGCACCGCTGATCCACACATGCCTGAAAACAAGCTCGCAGATGTAGCGGTTGACGTTACCTACGTCTGTTCTGCCTTCACACTCAGTTCCATTCTCACCACTTGCCAGCGCCAGTCTCAGCAATGGCAAGGGGTTAAAAGGATGGCTGGCTGGCATTTGCAGAGGAACATTCAGACGATCGGCCATCCACATCACTTGCCGATAAGTCCAGTCCCTTTTTGGTGCAATTTCAGCCGGACCCAATTGGCCATGGTGTTTGAGCATGCCCGCAAACAAAACCGGCTTGTAGTCAACGCTGTAGCTGATGCCTCTTAAAACTTCAGGCAACTGTTCAAATGCCAGATAAGCGTACGGCGATATAAAGTCAAGATAAAAAGTAATGTGCTTCATGACTGTTGGACTCAACCAGGAAAAGTGCCCATCCGCTGCTCAATTTGAGCCCAGATAGCTCGCCTGCTGTCATCGCCCGCGTTGCCCCAGGCAGCTATTTCATCCATTGTTCTGAAGCAACCTTCACACAAACCTGTGGTGGCATGCATGCGACATACCGAGACACAGGGCGACATCATTTCCCCTGTAGCCCTTATTTTTACAGCGCGAGCAGCTACGGTATCAATAGCATACCGCGGATTGATCTTGTCTTCGTGCAGATCAACCGCCACGTCAACCACTGGCGCGCCAGTCATCCATTGCAGCTCTGCTGGCGCCAATTGAAACACTGCATTCGGGTGGCCTGCTGCTGCCCAGATCACGTCAAACCGAAACAGTGACTGGTCGATCATCAAAACCACGGGTCCGGCATGGGCAAGGGGTGAAACTCCACCAATTGAAAACCCGGTTTTCAGTTTGACGAATTCGGCATCAGCCCGGCCCAGGCGTTTGCCATCCGGGCATACCAGCGCATCCAGTTTCTTTTCGTCAACCCGCTGGTCACCGGACGTCACCACCAGTACCGCAGCATCGTCAGATTTACGGCGAAACACAATGCTCTTGGCAATTTGCCCTGCGGTCACGCCCAGTGCCTCTGCGGCCTGCTGAGCAGTGCGGGCGGCCTTGTCCAGCATGATTGGAGCGTGCGCATGTTCTTTGGCCAGCAGGAGCCTGGCAACCCTTTGCACGCCCTCCGGCAACGCTACCAGCTCAGCGCCACACATCTCAAACTACCCTTTTGTTCAGCAAAGCTGTGGCCACATTCGAATTGGGCAAGCGGTCCAAAAACTCACTGATAAATTGCCCTGCATCGACCAGCTTGTCCAGGTCAATGCCTGTTTCAATGCCCATGCCGTGCAGCATGTACACCACGTCTTCAGTTGCCACGTTGCCGGTAGCGCCCTTGGCGTAGGGGCAGCCGCCCAGTCCTGCAATGGAAGTGTCGAATTGCCACACGCCCAATTGCAGCGCTGCAAGTGTGTTGCCGAGTGCCTGGCCGTAGGTGTCGTGAAAGTGCCCAGAAATATCGTCAAGTGCATAGTGCTTGAGCGCAGCATCAAGCGCGTGCTGCACTTTCAATGGCGTACCCACACCAATTGTGTCGGCTACACCCATGTGCTCCACGCCAATGCTCTTCATGAGCCGCGCCACCCGCTCTACCTGCTTTGGCGCAACATCGCCTTCGTACGGGCAACCCACCGCACAGGAGATGGCGCCGCGTGTGTAGATGCCGGCTGCTTTGGCCGCGGCAACCACAGGTGCAAAACGCTCGATGCTTTCAGCAATGGAGCAATTGATGTTGCGTTGGCTGAAGGCTTCGCTGGCAGCGGCAAACACCACAATCTCGTCGGGCTTTGACATTGCAGCTGTCTCAAAACCTTTCATGTTGGGCGTCAGTACCGAGTACCGAACATCAGCCCGCCTCCGGATGCCAGCCATCACGTCAAGCGCATCCGCCATTTGCGGCACCCACTTGGGCGACACAAAACTGGTGACTTCAATTTCCTTCAGTCCAGCAGCTTGCAGGCGATGCACCAGCTCGATTTTGATGGCGGCGGGCACCATGGTTTTTTCGTTCTGAAGGCCGTCGCGCGGGCCAACGTCGACCAATTTGACTTTGTCGGGGTATTGCATATCCCTAGTATCCTTTGCCGGGCTGCACCACGCCAGCAATGGCTGAGATAGCCACACCCGTGTGCAGAGCCTGAATTTTTTGCGCTATCTGCACGATGCTTTCGGTGCGCAGCGTGCGGGCCGATGTGTGCGGCGTGATTGTGATTTTCGGGTGACGCCAGAATGGATGTGCGGGCGGCAGCGGTTCTTGCCTGAAAACATCCAGCGTAGCGCCTGCCAGATGGCCACTGTCGATCAGTGCAATCAAATCAGCATCTACCAAATGACCGCCACGCGCCACGTTGATGACGTATGCGCCGGGCTGCAAACGCTGCAGGTTCTCACGCCGCAATATGTTTTCAGTGACTGGCGTCAAAGGCAGCAGGCAAACAAGCACGCGCGTTGCAGCCAGAAAATCAGCCAAGCCTGCTTCGCCTGAAAAACACCGCACGCCATCGATTGATTTTTCCGAGCGGCTCCAGCCCCACACCGGAAATTCAAATTGCTGCAGCGCTCGGCAAACGCGCTGGCCCAGCACGCCCAGCCCCATGACGCCAACTGGAAAGTCCTGACGCACGCGCGGCTTGCGGTACGACCATTTGCCAGCCGCGGTGTCAGCCTCGTACCCGTTAAATTCACGAAAATGCCGGATGACAGCGTGGCACACATATTCAGCCATTTGCACCGACATGCCGGCATCATCCAGTCGGATGACAGGCACACCGGCCGGCAGGAGCAGCTTCATCAAGGCATCAACGCCCGCGCCGATATTGAAAATGCCTTTCAACGCTGTCTGTTCATCAAAAAATTGCTGCGGTGGTGACCACACCACGGCGTAGTCAGCAAGCACCGCATCTGGTTGCCATAGCTCTACGGTAGCCCCGGGCAATGCAGCGCGCAGCCCATCCAGCCACGGCTGGGCCTTGGTGTCGGTGCAGCAAAAAATGACGCGCATCAGGTTAAACAGTCAAACCACCAGCTTGAGCAACTCTGACCCCTCAGTCACCTGATCACCCGGCGCGTACAGCAGCTCAGCCACCACGCCGTCCAGCGGCGCAGCAATGGTGTGCTCCATCTTCATGGCTTCCATCACGGCCAGCGCCTGGCCTTTACTCACCTTGTCGCCTGCTTTGACAGCAAACGACACAACCTTGCCAGGCATGGGAGCGGTCAATCGTCCACCTTCAGCCTGCGCCACACCTGCATGTGCAAGCAAATCTATCGCTATTATTTCAGTAGCTGCTTGCGCCGAGAAAATATGCGCTACAGCATCATTTATATAGATATTTCCGGTGATTTTCTGATCCGCGAATGAAACTGTGATTCGGCCAAAATCAGCAGCTATAAATTGCAATACACCCGAAGTCTCGGCCACTTTGAGGTGCAACGCACCATCGTGCAAATAAGTCAACTCGGCTTTTTCGACCGCACCGTTGAATTCAAATTCAAAACGCCGCAGCGCGAGGCCAAACGCTTGCCAGCCGTCGCGGCGGCTGAATGGGTCGCTGGTTTCCAGCGCTTTTTCTTGCACTAAGGTATGGGCAACAGCGCAGGCTACTGCCATCGGCAAGCCAATGCGCTCCTGATTGAACAGCACCGCCTCTTCGCGCGGAATCAATGCGGTATCCAGATTCGCCTCAGCAAACGATTTGCTTTGCAAAACGTAACGTAGAAACTGCACATTGGTGTTCAAGCCAACGATGTGTATTTGTGCCAGCGCCGCATCAAGGCGGGCCAGTGCCTCTTGCCGGGTTTTGCCATGCACGATGAGCTTGGCCACCATCGAATCATAAAACGGCGATATCGCATCGCCCTTGCGCACACCATCATCAATACGCACTGCGCCGCGCTCGAACGATGTCGCGATGGGCTTGGCATAAACATGCAGCGTGCCGGTGGCTGGCAAAAAGTTGTTGTCGGGGCTTTCGGCACAAATGCGCGCTTCGATCGCATGACCGTTGATGTGCAATTCGCTTTGCAGCAGCGGCAGCTTTTGCCCGCTGGCAACCAGCAGTTGCCATTCCACCAGGTCCAAACCGGTGATGGCTTCAGTCACCGGATGCTCAACCTGCAAGCGCGTGTTCATCTCCATGAAATAGAAATTGACCCCCACGCTTTTCGCTTCGCGTAATACGCTGCCCCCCGAGGGGGCTGTTCCGCCTAAGGGCGGCCTGTCGGCGGAACGCGCTTCATGGCCATCAAGTTGCTCAACAATGAATTCAACCGTGCCTGCACCAACGTAGTGAACAGCCCTCGCCGCAGCCACCGCAGCCTCGCCCATCTGCTGGCGCGTGGCTTCACTCAAGCCAGGCGCAGGCGCTTCTTCCAGCACCTTTTGGTGGCGGCGTTGCACCGAGCAATCGCGCTCAAACAGATAAACATAGTTGCCATGCATGTCGCCAAATACCTGGATTTCAATGTGCCGTGGGCGCGTCGCATACTTTTCTACCAGCACGTCGTCATTGTTAAAACTATTGATAGCCTCGCGTTTGCAAGACGCCAGCGCCGCATCAAAGTCTTCAGACTTGTCCACCGCCCGCATGCCCTTGCCGCCGCCGCCTGCGCTGGCTTTGATCAGCACCGGGTAGCCGATGCGGTCTGCCTCGCGCTTGAGCAACTCTGGCGACTGGTCAGAGCCGTGATAACCGGGCACCAGCGGCACACCGGCTTTTTCCATCAGCTGTTTGGACTCAGCCTTCAAGCCCATGGCCTTGATGGCTGATGGTGGCGGGCCAATGAACACCAGGCCGTTGTCTGCACAGGCTTGTGCAAAAGCTTCGTTCTCGCTCAAGAAACCGTACCCCGGGTGAATGGCTTCAGCACCGGTTGCTTTAGCGGCCGCAATGATGGCTTCCCAGCGCAGGTAACTGTCTTTGGGTGCACTTGAACCGTTTACACCGATGTAGACAGCTTCATCGCAAGCGCTGACGTGTTTGGCGTTGGCATCGGCATCTGAATACACGGCCACGGTTTTAACCGCCATGCGCTTTGCAGTGGCCGCAACCCGGCAGGCTATTTCGCCCCTGTTTGCAATCAGGATCTTTTTAAACATTGGTTATTCCTCTTTCATTTAGCCATAACCTTCAAATTGGACTGACGCATCACGCATGGCATTGGCCACTGCTACAAAGGCAGGTTTTTTCTGGCCTTGCGCATCAAACAGCAATGGCCGCATCGGCTGGCCATCGCTGCGGCGTTGCCCCTGGGTCCAGCGGTTGATCCAGCTGTCGCCATCCGTGACATTCCACATGACCATCATTTCAACAGCGGGATGACTGAAACATGCTTGTGTGAAATCACGGTACAGGCTTGCCACTGCTGCGTCTCTTGTTGCAATGTCGCCTGGCACCGCACTGTCACGAGCATCCAACTCGGTGATCTGGATTCGCAGGCCAAGCGCTCGCAGCTCATCAAAAAATTTCAGCAGCACGGGGGCAGAAAAGGGTCGTGATAAATCGAGATGGGCTTGTAGCCCCATCACGTCGACAGGGGTGCCAGCGCGAACCCAGCTTTCGAGCATTCGCAGTACTGCTGTCCGGCGGCGCTCGCACCATGGGTTGTCCTGCTCCATGCCGTAATCGTTGTAGGCCAGCTTTGCCTTTGGATCGCTGGTGCGTGCCAGCTCAAACAGTGCCGGGTACCGGGTGGTGCCCCACAGTTTTGACAGTACCGAATCTCGCAATCCACTGCCGCCCGGTGCCTCACCGTCAATGACTTCGTTCAGCACATCCCAAGTGTGGATACGACCCTTGTAGCGCTGCGTCATCGCCTGGGCATGGCCTGTTTGTGCTCTGATGAACTCTGCGGATGTTGCACTTGTCAGGTAGCCAGGTGTAGATTGGTGCCAAGCCAGCGTATGCCCCCGCAAGGGGACACCCAATCCGTTGGCAATGGCTGCTACACGGTCTGCTTGGGTGTAGTCGGCCATACCCGCTGCGTTTTCAACATTGCGCCATTTCATGGCGTTTTCTGCCGTGATGACGCTGCCATGCTGGCGCACCAGCTCACGCACCGGATCTTTTTGAGCAACTTCAGGATGGATGGCAAACCCGAAAAGGCGGCTACTCCTGCCCGCCAATTTGCCAAGGCTTTGTGCAGCGCCGCCAGCCAGACTTTGTGCGGACGTTGCACCACCTGCGCAGACCATGGACGTTGCAACCAGCAACTGGCGGCGGGTAATTGCGGCGTTGTCAAGCACGCGGGTCAGGCTCGGCAGGTGACGATTTCAGCCTGAACGCACGGGGTGAACCCGGATCAGATTTACCACTGAAAATCCGCGCTAACCGCACCGCCAGCAGCTTTAAAAAGCGCCAGCAGATATAAATCAAAAAGACACTGAGAGCCAGCACCAGCAGCAGCACAGGCACAAAAATAAACGGATGCGCTACAGCTGCCCACAGCCCTAGCGGTACCAGCGTGTCTTCAACCAGTGAAGCACCAATATTGGAAAAAGGCTCGGGCGATGTGTTAATCGCTGCACGGCTGGTTGCCTTGGCCGTAAAACTGGTGGCTGCCAGCGTACCGCCAAGCAGGGCCGCTACTAAAGCCATAGCACCACTGTCTGCACTGAACACACTGGCCGCCAGCGCTGCACCTGCGGGTATGCGAATAACGCTGTGCACCACGTCCCACAGTGAGTCAAGCCCCGGAATCTTGTCAGCGAAAAACTCGATGAAGACCATGAACCCACTGGCGCCCAGCACGGCCGGGTTGGCCAGCAAATGCAGGCCTTGCGGCAGCTGCACCCAGCCCATAAAGCCTGCAAGACCTGTCAGCAACACCACCAGATAAAGGCGAATACCACTGGCCCAACCGAGTGCTCCCGCAAGTGCGACCAATTGAGCGGTGTCAAGACTTGGCATGATGAACTCCGGTTAGGTTGCTGAAGGCGACAACCAGTTGGGTTTGCGCTTTTGCAAAAACGACTGTAGCCCTTCACGGCCTTCGGCGCTGACGCGCACATCGGCAATGCTGGTAACTGTCAATTGAATCAGCTCGGGCGTGATGTCTTTGCCAGCCACATCCTGCACCAGCTTTTTGCACAGCCGCACGGCCTCTGGCCCTGCGTTGCAAAGCGCGGCTGCAAGCTCGGCAACCTTGTTCTGCAACGCATCTGGCGCAGTGACTTCGTGCACAAAACCAATGCGCAACGCCTCCGTGGCACCAAAGCGCTCGGCAGTCAAAAAATACCGGTGCGCAGCTCGCGCACCCATAGCGCGAATCACATACGGGCTGATGGTCGACGGCAACAAGCCCAGCTTGACTTCGCTCAGGCAAAAGTTGGCCGTGTCAACAGTTACCGCCATGTCGCAAGCCGACACCAGGCCCATGCCGCCCGCGTAAACATCGCCCTGAATGCAGGCAATGGTTGGCTTGGGGCATTCGTAAAGCGTTCGCATCATGGCGGCAAGCTTGCCCGCGTCAGCCAGGTTTTGCTCGCGCGTGTAGTCAGCCATGCTGCGCATCCAGTTCAGGTCAGCGCCTGCACAAAATGCGGAACCGTTGGCAGCCAGAACAATGCATCGAACGCCGGCGCGTTGGCCTAAGTCGACAAAGATTTGGGTAATAGCTTCAATTAGTTCGGCGTTAAATGCATTGCGCACATCTGGCCTGTTAAGGGTAACGGTAGCGACACTGCTTTGAGTTGCCACTTCAAGCCCAGTCAAATTTTGTGTTGTAGTCATCGGGCTATCTGTTCGTCGTCTGCATGTCAGCCTGCAACATAAAAACCAGATCCAACACCGGGCCGGGCTGCCCGAGCTGGGTCAGCGCTGCAGTGATTTGGCCGCGATGGTGGGTGCCGTGGTTAAAAACATGCGCCAAGGTTGCCGAAAAAGGCAGCGCAACCGGCAGACCCTTCATGGTGATGTAGCTCAACTCACCGTCAAAACGGCTTTCAGGCCATGTGGCGATCAAATCCTGCCAGCGGTTAACGCCGTCAGCCAGCCGCTGGGCTAGGCGCTTTCGGTCGGGTTCAGCCTCTGCGTCAAGCAACAACACAGGCGATATACCCTTTTCAAACCGTGGAAACCAAAGCTGGTGTTCACCCACCAAAAGATGATTGAGCGTGCCGTGAATTGATTTAAAAAACAAACCGCTGTTTTGTCGATAGGCTTCGTCGGGCAACAAAGCGATGACCCCAAGCAAATGCTGTGTTGCCCAAACGTTGTACCGCGCCAACTGCTGAAAATGCTGCTGAGCGTTCATAACGGTCAGTCGAGCGCAAACGCTTGCAAACCAAGTGGCTGCATCGGCGCAAAGTCGCGGTCGTTGTGAATCAATGCGCAGCCGGACTCGATGCACCAACTGCCTACCAGCAGGTCAATAGGACTGCGTACGGTGATGCCTGTTTTGCGCAATTGCCGATACAGCGCAGCAGCTGACCTGGCTGTTTTTTCACCCCCAGCTGTCTGCACAGACAGCCTGGACAACAAGCGATTTGCAAGCTGCCACTCATGCTCAAATCGGTAGCCGCGTAGTACTTCCATCAGCACGACGTCCAGCAAAACAAATTCCTTGCTTGAATCATTGAGGACGTTGTCCAACAGCTGGGATTGCGTGGTGTAGGCGCCTTTAAGGTAGTCGATCCAGACACTGCTGTCAGCTGTGATCATTTTGCTGGCTTTGCTTCAGGTGCTTGCCATGTGGGGCTTGGTTCTTGCACACTGTGTTCAGGCTCAGTCCAGTCACCATCCAAACTCCAGTGAAGCTTGCCACGCAGTGCGCGTATGTCTTGGTAAACCTGACGGCGAGCCAGCAGGCGCAAGCCTTCTTCGACCGCGTCTTTTTTGGTTTTGAAATTGCCAGCTGACATGGCAGCTTGCATGAGGTTGTCGTCGATGACGATATTGGTACGCATAGCTATCCCGATTCATATGTGTATTAAATGGCGAAATTGTACACACTACATCCTGAAAAGGCCAAATTTAGTCTCAGGAATCACCCGGTTCTGGCTGGCCGACAAGCCCAGCGCCAGAACGCGGCGGGTGTCTGCCGGGTCTATCACGCCGTCGTCCCACAACCTGGCGCTGGCAAAGTACGGGTGCGACTGGTGCGTGAACTGGTCAATGATGGGCTGCTTGAAGGCGGCTTCTTCGTCTTTACTCCAGCTGCCGCCACGCGCCTCAATGCCGTCGCGTTTGACGGTGGCCAGCACGCCAGCTGCCTGCTCGCCGCCCATCACGCTGATGCGCGCATTCGGCCACATCCATAAAAAGCGCGGTGAAAACGCCCGGCCGCACATGCCGTAGTTGCCCGCGCCGTAGCTGCCGCCAATGATGATGGTGAACTTGGGTACGGCTGCGGTGGCCACCGCGGTCACCATCTTGGCGCCGTTGCGGGCGATGCCTTCGTTTTCATATTTGCGGCCGACCATAAAGCCGGTGATGTTTTGCAAAAACACCAGCGGGATTTTGCGCTGGCAACACAGCTCAATGAAGTGTGTGGCTTTTAAAGCCGATTCACTGAACAAAATTCCGTTGTTGGCAATGATGCCGACCGGCATGCCTTCAATCGCTGCATAGCCGCACACCAGGGTGGTGCCGTAGCGCGCCTTGAACTCGTCAAAGTCGCTGCCGTCAACAATGCGGGCGATGATTTCGCGTACGTCAAACGGTTTGCGCGTGTCGGTGGGTATCACGCCGTATAGCTCATTTGCTATGTATTTAGGAGCTTCTTGCGCACGTAATATGTGCGCTAGAGGCTGATTTGATGCATTATTTAGTACTTTATTGCGGTTCAAATTCTTCACCGCCGTGCGCGCCAGCTGCAAAGCATGCATATCGTTTTGCGCTAAATGGTCTGCCACGCCCGACAGCCGCGTGTGCACATCACCTCCGCCCAAATCTTCAGCCGTCACCACCTCGCCCGTGGCGGCTTTGACCAGCGGCGGCCCGCCCAAAAAGATGGTGCCCTGGTTGGCGACGATGATGCTTTCATCGCTCATGGCGGGCATGTACGCGCCGCCTGCGGTGCAGCTGCCCATCACAACCGCAATTTGCGCAATGCCCTCGGCGCTCATTTGCGCTTGGTTATAAAAAATGCGGCCAAAGTGATCGCGGTCAGGAAACACGTCGTCCTGGTTGGGCAAGTTGGCCCCGCCCGAATCGACCAGGTAGATGCATGGCAAGTTGTTTTGCTGCGCAATTTCTTGCGCCCGCACATGCTTTTTAACCGTCATCGGGTAGTAGGTGCCGCCCTTCACGGTCGCGTCGTTGCACACCACCATGCAGTCGACCCCGCTCACGCGGCCAATGCCGGTGATCAGCCCCGCGCAAGGCGCCGCGCCGTCGTACATGGCGTGCGCCGCCAGCGGGGACAGCTCTAAAAACGGCGTCCCTGGGTCAAGCAGCATTTGCACTCGCTCACGCGGCGGCAACTTGCCCCGCGCCACATGCTTGGCCCGAGCCGCCTCACCCCCACCCGCAGCCGACTTGGCCACCTCACCGCGCAAATGGTCAACCAGCGTTTGCATGGCCGCCACATTTGCAGAGAAGTCAGCAGTGCGGGCGTTAAGTTTTGTCTCCAGAACAGGCATGCGGGGCTTTCTTATTAGGCAAGACTTACTGAATTTAGCGGCGAACGTTTGGTTGACGTTTACGTAAACGTCAATTCTAGGCGGTTTTGGTTTTGAATCGGTTTTGCGCTGCTGGCTGCGTACTACAGCGGATTACACCCTCCGCAAAGAATGGGCGTAAGTGGGTGTCGTATTGGGTGTCGAGAGGCCGAACGGGACCGAGATGTAACTAAAGATGTTTAAATTTTCGCAAGAGCACGGAGGCATGACGATGGCCGATGCGATGTAACTGACCGACGCCTGCTGAAATACTTTGAAGCGGCTTTCGAAATCTGGTGGCCAGGAAAATTTGCAGCAGCGGAGTAGTGAGCTTAAGGGTTGATAAAGGCTGGGGTGAGGGTGAACTCCGTAAAAATTGAAAATCTTCAGTATTGTTTTAAAAGCGAAGGTTAAAGTCTATGTGTTTTTAAGTCTCACCTCAACCATTACGACCGTTAAATATCACCGCCAGCCGATACCTGCTCCGCCCACTCTATGGCCTGGTCTGCTATTTTTTCAATTGATGACTCGACTTGAACGCGCATATTTTTAGGTGCTTTCCAAAGTACTTTGTCAATCGCATTGTCAATCTGCCTTAACTTCGGTTCCGAAACCGTTCGTTGCGGACGAACAATGAACATGGCTAAATGGTGTGCAAGGCCAGCGCTATGAACAGCCGCCAAATCTGTAATTCGGTCTAAAAGGTGGAATCGAATCGTCTCCGGGCCGTAGTCAACACTCTCGATTGTTCCAGCCCCGAAGTTGGGCTGAAGCGGGACCGGAACTAGCCTTTTTTTTCCATTAATTTCAACTAACCAATTGGAACTTTCAGGTATCAACGGACTGATCGCGGAGATGGGGCGTAAACGCCGTATCACATCTATCACTTCTCTTCTAGCATCCTCCGTCGTAAATTGTGCAGTTGAAGTCTGCGCATTTGGCTTGGTCAGCGCAACTGTCACCCAGTCACCGAAAAAGCCTTCAACAGCCTGCTCAGCGGATAGGTTGTAGTAAGGCTCACTTTGGTCAAAAATGATGTTTAGAGCTGGTGACGGTAGGTTGTTTATTGCGCAATATTTCGCCTGCTTAGCAAGTAGCACAACCTCGTGAGCGGCATCACCATACAAGCACTCAAGTCGACCCGGAGCGTCGATAACTTTCGCATGCCTTTGACCATTCGGCAAAACAACGCAGACACCCACATTTATCACTTCACCAGTAAAAAGGTCAGGGATTGCTCGGATCACAAACGCCTGCCCACTTGGCACTAATAAGGGCACTGGCAAAGGTCTTAACAAATTACTTATTGCGTTCATGGGATCACTTTCAACATAGTTGCCAAGCGCTCATTCAACCGTAGAGCTTTCCACCACACGAAATCGAAAGCCGCGACAAGTTCTGAGTCCGCAGGATGGCTTAGGACGGTAATCAACCCAGCCAAGTTGTCGTAGTAGGTTTCAAGCATGACTTGTCCAGCAGCAAGCAATGCGTTTTTGTCAACTTCAAGGATAGGCGTTTGGTCAAAAATATCAAACTATTTATTTCCCTGATCGAAGCAGGCATTGAGGGTAAAACGCGACCAAGTTGGTCCAGTCAAAATGCGACCGTGATCAATAGCGACTACTCCATGTTTCCTGGAAAACACAATATTGCCCGTATTTCTATCATCGTTACCCAGAGCCTCATCAAACGACATTAAGGTACGCCCGGCTGGAGAAGCGAGTAAACGACTTTTTATCTGAGCGAGAGCACTTGGTAAGTAAAGGGTTTTAGCGGTGCCTTCGCCTACGATTTTAGGCTCGTGTGCTTCCAAGGTGCCTACTGCACGTATTGAACCCACTTGAGCCGTGCGAAATCCAGAAGCTACGACATCTGAAGCAGGGATCTCTACGAAAAAAACTGGCGGAGTTGGCACATCCATAGCTTGGGCGTACAGATACCCCAAAACCTCGTTGAGTACTGCTTTGGGCTGAGCGAGGTGATCATAAAGTTTTATGTAGGCGCGCCTAACTGCTCCGCCGTAATAAACAGATGCGAGAAAAGTTGTGGCGAGACCACCCTCGCTAACTTTGTCAACGAATCGTACATAGCCTGTTGCCCCCAAATCAATAGGCAGTTCAATAGTTTTAGTCATCCCCCAACTTACCTCTGTAACTTCTTGTGGCTAGTGCGTTCAATTGTGAAGGCAAAAAGCTGAGCTAAAACTACCCGGTTCGGATTATTAAAATGATGGCAGTCAGCGCCAAGGCTTCGACCGCAATTACTTAGGCAACCCTTGGTCGTCCCACAACAGTGGATTGAATGAATCGGCCCGATCAGGGATGGCGTCCAGCTGGGCCAGCAGCGTTAGCGCTCGGGCGAGGATTCTGCCCTTACTACGCTCTACCTCACCCATCACCCATTGCGGCTCCGGCGGATCAACGGGTTTATCAACGGCTGCGGTTTTGTTAATGTTCACGGCAGCGGCTTTCAGGCAGTCTTCTCATCCACCAACCCCAACTGCACTTTCATCGCATCGCGAATCTTGAATTTCTGAATCTTGCCGGTCACGGTCATGGGGAACTCAGTCACAAATTCGATGTACCTGGGCACTTTGTAATGGGCTATTTGGCCTTTGCAGAAGTCGCGGATGTCACTTTCCGTCAATGCTTGGCCGGGTTTGGTGATGATCCAGGCGCAGAGCTCTTCGCCGTACTTTTTGTCGGGCAGGCCAACGACTTGTACGTCTTGTACTGCTGCGTGGCGGTACAAATATTCTTCAATTTCGCGCGGGTAAATGTTTTCTCCGCCGCGGATCACCATGTCTTTGATGCGGCCGACGATGTTGACGTAGCCCTCGTCGTCCATCGTGGCCAGGTCGCCGGTGTGCATCCAGCCTTCTGCGTCGATGGCTTCGCGGGTTCTTTCAACATCGCCCCAGTAGCCTTGCATGACCGAATAGCCGCGCGTGCAAAACTCGCCGCGCTGCCCGCGCGCCACCACTGCGCCGCTTTCGGGGTCGATGATTTTGATGTCGATGTGCGGCTGCACCAGGCCCACGGTTGACACGCGTTTGGCCAGCGGTGCAGAGGTAGAGCTTTGGCAGCTGACGGGACTGGTTTCGGTCATGCCGTAGGCGATGGTGATCTCGGCCAGGTTCATTTGCTCGACGACGCGCTTCATCACTTCTGTTGGGCATGGCGAGCCGGCCATGATGCCGGTGCGCAGGCTGCTCAAGTCAAATTCTTTAAAACGCGGGTGGTCTAGCTCGGCAATGAACATGGTGGGCACGCCGTGCAAGGCGGTGCATTTTTCAGCTTGCACGGTTTGCAGCACGGTGAGCGCGTCAAACCCGTCGTTGGGGTAGACGATGGTGGCGCCGTGCGTGAGGCACGCGAGGTTCCCCAGCACCATGCCAAAGCAGTGGTACAGCGGCACGGGAATGCACAGCTTGTCGAGCGGCGTTAACTGCATGGCGCTGCCGATGAAGTAGCCGTTGTTCAAAATATTGCGGTGCGTGAGCGTTGCGCCTTTGGGGAAACCGGTGGTGCCGCTGGTGAACTGGATGTTGATGGCGTCTGTTGCCTTGAGCGTGGCGGCAATGGCGGGTACGCGTGGGTCGCTGGCGTTGCCGCTGGCCAGCAGGGTTGAAAAGCGCGTCATGCCGGGTTCCTCGACATCTTTTTCTGCATCGCCTTCTGCATCAATCCACACAACGGATTTGAGTTGTGGCAGCCGTGCAATCTGCAGCTCGCCTTTTGCCGCTGCAAGCTCAGGCGCCAACTCGCGCAGCATGCTGATGTAGTCGCTGGTCTTGAACCGCGCCATCGTTACCAATGCTTTGCAGCCGACTTTGTTCAGCGCGTAGTCCAGCTCGGACACGCGGTAGGCTGGGTTGATGTTGACCAAGATCAAGCCGACCTTGGCGGTGGCCAGTTGGGTCAACAACCATTCAGCGTTGTTATGCGACCAGATACCAACGCGGTCGCCTGTGGTCAGCCCCAGTTGCAGCAGCGCGCTGGCCAGTCTGTTGGATTCGATTTGTAGTTCGCGGTAGGTGTAACGCAAGCTTTGGTGTGCGCTGACGAGGGCCGGATGGTCGGGCTGGCGGGCCACCATTGCATCGAAAAAATCACCGAGGGTTTGCTCAATCAGCGGTGGGTGCATTGCGCCGCTTGCTTGGGATAGTGGGGAGTTTTCTAACCTGTGAGTAGGAGGTTCGCTGCTCATGTTTGCAAGCCCGCCCGGTCAATGCACCGCTTCTTCAATAATACGCTCCGCCAGTCCCAACCTGTCAAGTGCGCCAGCCAAATGCGCCACCGTCTGGTCAAGGTTGTGCCACTTGTCCAGGCCAAACAAGCCGATGCGAAAGGTCATGAAGTCAGCGCCTTCGTCACATTGCAGCGGCACGCCAGCAGCGGTTTGCAAGCCTTGCGCCAGGAATTTTTTGCTGGATTGAATTTCTGGATCCGTCGTGTAGCTGACAACGACGCCCGGCGCTTTGAATCCATCAGCCGCTACGCTTTTCAGACCCCGGCTTTCAAACAGTTCACGTACCTTGCTGCCCAGCGCCATTTGCTCGGCGCGGACTTTGGCAAAGCCGTAAGCCTGCGTCTCTTTCATGACCGCAGCCAGGCGGGTGAGTGCATCGGTTGGCAATGTGGCGTGGTAGGCGTGGCCGCCTTTTTCGTATGTTTCCATGATGTTCAGCCACTTCTTCAAATCGCACGCGTAGCTGGAGCTGGTGGTGCCATCAATCGCTGCGCGGGCACGCTCACTCAGCATCACCATGGCGCAGCAGGGGGAGCTGCTCCAGCCTTTTTGCGGGGCCGATATCAGCACGTCAACGCCAGTGGCTTGCATGTCAACCCACATTGCGCCTGATGCGATGCAGTCGAGTACGAACAGCCCGCCAACGGCGTGTACCGCGTCAGCCACGGCGCGCAGGTAGCTGTCGGGCAGCATCATGCCAGCAGATGTTTCTACGTGAGGGGCAAAAACAAGGGCTGGCTTTTCTTTGGCGATGGCGGCGACTACTTCAGCAATGGGTGCCGGTGCCCATGGCTCTTGCGCGCCCTTGGCGGCTTGCCGCGCCTTCAACACCGTGTGCGACGCGGGGATGCTACCCATGTCAAAAATCTGCGACCAGCGGTAGCTGAACCAGCCGTTGCGAATGACCATGACGTGCTTGCCTGCGGCAAACTGGCGGGCCACGGCTTCCATGCCGTACGTGCCGCTGCCGGGTACCAAAACGGCTGACGGGGCTTTGTAGACCTCTTTGAGCATGCTGGAAATGTCCGTCATCACATGCTGAAAACTTTTCGACATGTGGTTGAGCGAGCGGTCGGTGTAGACGACTGAAAATTCGAGCAAACCGTCAGGGTCAACGTTGGGCAGGAGTCCGGGCATGGTGTTGTCTCACAGTCTTTGTTTGAAGAGGAAATCGCAGCTTATCACGGGGTCGGTCTTACGGCTAGCTCTTGGTTAAAGGAAGTCTGTGCCCTTTAAATTACTATGATTTCAGGAGCTGCTTGCGCCTGTTTTACCTTGGCTACAGGCCGATTTGATTATTCATTTAACTCCTTCCCCTTCCGGGGGAGGTTGGGATGGGGGCACGCACAATGCCAGCTTTACTTCTGCACTTGCCCCCACCCCGACCCTCCCCCGGGAGGGGAGGGAGTATGTCAAGCCGACTGACTTATCAATTTAGCCAGAAAATAGTGCGATGAAATCAGACACAACACCCACCTGGCTTGAAGTCGCCCGCGCCCACTGGAACTGGCGCGGCCAGACGCGCCCGCCCTTTGCCGTTGCACCCGGCCCTGGCCAGGTGTCGGTATGGGACTTTCCGCGCCCGCCCCGGCTGGTACAGGACACGCGTGAAGTCGTGATCCATTGGGGTGATGTGCAGGTTGCGCGCACCACCAGTGCAATGCTGGTGCTGGAAACTTCACACCCACCGAGCTTTTACATTCCGCTGGCAGATGTTGACCAATCGCTGCTAAGCCATGGCGCAGGCAGCTCGTTTTGTGAATGGAAGGGACCGGCTGCCTACTGGTCTTTGGTCAGCAGCACGCAAGTTTTGCCGAACGTTGGCTGGAGCTACCCCAAACCATTAAAAGGCGCAGAAGCCATTGCCGACTGCATCGCCTTCTACCCCACTCATCTGGCTTGCACTGTGGGCGGTGAAAAAGTCACGCCGCAGCCGGGCGGGTTTTATGGCGGGTGGATTACGCCTGAGCTGGTCGGGCCGTTCAAGGGTGATGCGGGGACGCAGGGCTGGTGAAGTTGTTCAAGAGGTCGGGCAACTCTGCCATATCGCTAAAAACATGCACAGCTCCCGCAGCTAACAGCGCGGTTGGTGAGCTGTGCCCTGCGCCTGACGGGCTGTAGCCAAACACCGTGCAGCCTGCAGCGACGCCCGCCGATGCGCCCGTGACTGAATCTTCTACCACCGCGCAGCGCTTGGCATCCACGCTCAAGGCAGCGGCCGCCGCCAGGTACACATCAGGAAAAGGTTTGGAGCGCGGCTGCTCGTAGCCACTGAATATGCGGCCTTCGAAGTACGGCGTCAAACCGCACATGCTTAATTGCAGCTCGACTTTGCTGCGGTCAGCACCTGATGCGCAGGCGATTCGGCCTTGGTATGTTTCATGAATCTTTGCAACGGCTTTCAGCGCACCATCAATCACCAAGAGCCCGCCGCAAAGGCCAACATCACGACGTTTGCGGAATTCAATCATCCACGGCTCGTCAATTGTTTTGCCGGTTTTTGAGTGAATCAACCTGGCCTCATCTTTGACCGCCTTGCCAATAAACAGGCGCATGCATTCGTCCGGCGAAAGCGTCCAGCCTGCTTCTTCCAGCATGTCGCGCAGCACGCCATTGGTAATGGGTTCGCTGTCTACCAGCACACCGTCGCAGTCGAACAGCACTGCATCAAAGGTCGAGTTGGTCATATTTAAATGCTATTGATATAGGAGCTGTCTACTTTGGCTTTAATTGGTCTACAAGGGTAATTTACTTATGAAAAAGGCTTAAAAACCGCTTTTTTAAAGCAAGTCGCCATCTTGATAGTACCAACGCCCTGCATCACGCACAAAGCGACCCCGCTCATGAATGCGTACCCCGCGCCCAGCGGTGCGATAGCGGGCCACAAACTCAACATGCGCGTTGTCTGCGTCAGTCACGACGCAACGGCACACTTCCAGGCCCAGCCACTTGGTGCGGTCGTCTTGCGAAATGTCAGCGGGCCGGGTGCTGGCATGCCAGGTGGCGATGAGGTAGTCAGTACGCATCAACACAAAAGCGCTGTAGCGTGACCTCATCAGGCTTTCGGGGTCGGGCGCTGGCGTGTTTTCGAAATCATCCAGGTATTGGCCGCAACAGGCAGTAAATGCAAGTGGCTTACCTGGCAATGTTGCACGTCCGCAGGGGCAGTTTTGCGCAGTTAAGGGTTTCAAGATTCGCGTTGTCAATGCCCCGCCAAAAACGGCAGCAGATGGGACAGCAAAGCGTCGGGTTGCTCCTCGGCCATCCAGTGGCCGCAGTTGTCAATCACGCCGCCGCGCACATCGGTGCCCAGGCGCTGCAGTGATTCAAGCACCTCTGTGCCGCGCCCCCAGCTGTTGTTGCCTCCAAGCGCCAGCACCGGCATGGGCAATTTGAAGGTACTGGCAATGGCCTGGTTGTCAGCCATGTCACGCGGCAGGTTGCGATAGTACGCAAAGCCCGCGCGCAGCGCACCCGGCTGCCTGTACACGCGCACATATTCTGCGATGGTCTGGTCTGACAAGACATCTGCGCGAAGCCCCCAGTTGCGGTAAAACCAGGTGAAATAAATGTGCTCTCGCCCGGCAATCAGTGCTTCAGGCAGGTCGATGGTTTGATGAAAAGCGTGGTGCCAGCGCTTGCCGCCCTGGCTGAAGTTGGTGCTCCCATCGCCCGGTATTGTCACGTCGAGCACGGCCAGCTTGCATACTGCCGCGGGGTGCGCTGCAGACAGCGCGTAACCAACGGGACCGCCCCAGTCGTGGCCCACCAGGTTGAATTCACTGAGCCCAAGCTGGTCATGCAGCAATCGCCACACGTCGTGCGCAATGGTTTTTTTGTCGTAGCCGTCAAGCGGACGCGACGAGTCGCCCAGGCCGCGTAAATCGGGAGCAATCACCCGGTAATTTTTGGCCAGCTCGGGCATGATTTTTCGCCATGCGTACCAGCTCTGCGGCCAGCCGTGCAGCAGCACAACCGTATCAGCTTGGTGATTGGCTTCACCCATCGTGACGTAATGCAGTTGCACATCACCGAGGTCGGCTTGGTGGTGCTGTGCATCGG
>JANYGP010000021.1 GCA_025362315.1 Polaromonas sp. | reverse complement strand
GTCTTTGTAGGTAATCGTCATGGGGTGATTATCCCACCGTCAAAGCCCCCGCGTACGGCACGGGGGCAAGGTTAAAATCTCAAGCTTGCCCGCTAACAATCACCAGGCCACCCACACCGTGACACTGCATCTGACTACTTTTGAGGGCGCCAGCTCTACAAGCGCTTCCATTTCAGCCCTCAGCGAGTTTCGCGCCCAGCAGCTTTTGCCCAGGCTGCAGCATATTGACAGCAAAATTTCTGGCATCAGCGCCCGGTTTGTTCACCTGGCAGCCACTGAATCCGCCCCGTCTGACAGCGAAAAAGCCCAGCTCGCTGCGCTGCTCAGCTACGGCGAGCCCTGCAAACCGCAAGATGGGAAAAAGCCTGAAGAAACTCTCTTCATCGTCTCGCCCCGCCTGGGTACCGTGTCGCCTTGGGCATCCAAAGCCACCGACATCGCGCGCAACTGCGGTCTGGCGGTCAAACGTATTGAACGCATCACCGAATACCGCGTGACGCTGAAGTCGGGCCTGTTTGGCAAAGCCGCATTGACGGACGAGCAGCGCCAGCAGATTGCCGCGCTGCTGCATGACCGCATGACCGAGAGCGTGATGGCTGACCGCGCGCAGGCTGCGGCGCTGTTCACCGAACTGCAAGCCGCGCCTTTGGCCACCATCGACGTGCTGGCAGGAGGCAAAGCGGCGCTTGACAAAGCCAATGCCGAGTTTGGCCTGGCCCTGGCGGTCGATGAGATCGACTATCTGGTCAATGCCTTCACGCAATTGAAGCGCAACCCGACCGACGTTGAGCTGATGATGTTTGCTCAGGCCAACAGCGAGCATTGCCGCCACAAGATTTTCAATGCCGACTTCACGATTGACGGTGTGGCCCAGGGCATTAGTCTGTTTGGCATGATCCGCAATACCGACAAGCTGAACCCGCAGCACACGGTGGTGGCCTATTCCGACAACGCATCGGTCATGGAAGGCTCAAAAAGGCAGATTTTTACCGCAAAAAGCGCTTTTTTAGGTGCCAAATCGACCTCTAGCCCAATGGATTCGGGCGCAAGCAGCTCCCAAATATATAGCGCTTCAAAAGATGTGCTGACCCATGTCCTGATGAAGGTTGAAACCCACAACCACCCCACAGCCATCTCGCCTTTCCCCGGCGCATCGACTGGCGCAGGCGGCGAAATTCGAGACGAAGGCGCGACCGGGCGCGGCTCCAAACCCAAGGCGGGGTTGACCGGGTTTACCGTGTCAAAGCTGTTCGATGCTGAGGGGGATTCTTACGGGAAGCCAGACCACATCGCCAGCCCGCTACAAATCATGCTGGAGGGCCCACTGGGCGGCGCGGCATTCAACAACGAATTTGGCCGCCCCAACCTGAACGGTTACTTTCGGGAGTACGAGCAAACCGCTCAAGGTCAGCGCTGGGGTTACCACAAGCCCATCATGATTGCTGGCGGCCTGGGCACGATTGACGCCGGGCTGACCAAAAAAATCCTCTTCCCTGCGGGCACACTGCTGGTCCAGCTTGGCGGCCCGGGCATGCGAATTGGCATGGGCGGCAGTGCGGCCAGCTCGATGGCCACGGGCACCAACGCTGCGCAGTTGGACTTTGACTCGGTACAGCGTGGCAACCCCGAAATTGAACGGCGGGCGCAGGAGGTGATCAACCAGTGCGCGCAACAAGGTGCAAATAACCCGATTCTGGCCATTCACGACGTGGGTGCGGGCGGCTTGTCGAACGCCTTCCCCGAGCTGACGAACGACGCAGGACGGGGCGCAAGGTTTGACCTGCGCGCTGTGCCGCTGGAAGAAAGCGGCCTGAGTCCTAAAGAAATCTGGAGTAATGAAAGCCAGGAGCGCTACGTGATGGCGATTGCGCCCGAGTCCTTGTCACAATTCACCGCGTTTTGTGAGCGTGAGCGTTGCCCGTTTGCTGTGATTGGCGTGGCGACTGAGGAGCGGGATCTGGTTGTGGTCGATGCGGGGCAGGCCTCACCCCAACCCTCTCCCCACAATGGGGAAGGGAGCCATGCAAATTCAATCCTTGAGTTACTCCCTCTGCCCTTACAGGAAGAAAAAAATGTCTTTCTCCCTCTCCCTCTCCCTCTCCCGCTTGCGGGAGAGGGCTGGGGTGAGAGCGTCCCCGTCAACATGCCTATGAACGTGCTTTTAGGCAAGCCGCCCAAAATGCACCGCGATGTCAAAACCATCCAGCACACCATCAAACCCATAGACCTGGCCGGCATCGACCTGCAAAAAACCGCCATCGCCGTTTTAAGTCACCCCACAGTCGCCTCCAAGCGCTTCCTCATCACCATCGGCGACCGCACAGTTGGCGGCCTCTCGCACCGCGACCAGATGGTCGGCCCTTGGCAAGTGCCGGTGGCCGACTGCGCCGTGACATTGGCTGATTACCAGGGCTTTGCCGGCGAAGCCATGGCCATGGGTGAACGCACGCCGCTGGCCGTCACAAATGCTGCTGCATCAGGCCGCATGGCCGTTGCCGAGGCCATCACCAACCTGCTGGCAGCACCCATTGAGCTGCCGCGCGTCAAGCTGTCAGCCAACTGGATGGCCGCTTGCGGCGAGCCGGGGCAAGACGCTGCGCTCTTTGAAACCGTCAAGGCGGTTGGCATGGAGCTGTGCCCGGCGCTGGGTATATCGATTCCAGTCGGCAAAGATTCGCTGTCCATGCGCACGACGTGGGCCGATGGAAACGAAGCCAAAAAAATCACGTCTCCCGTGTCGCTGATCGTCAGCGCCTTCGCCACGCTGGCCGATGTACGTGGCACACTCACGCCGCAGCTCAACCGCGATATGGCAGACACCACGCTGATTCTGATTGACTTGGGCAAGGGCCAAAAGCGCATGGGCGGCAGCATTCTGGCGCAAACGCTCGATTGCGCTGACGGCGACGTGCCTGATCTGGAACAGCCCCAAGACCTGATCAATCTGGTCAATGCCATCAATGCACTGCGCGCCAGAAACCAGGTCATGGCGTACCACGACCGCAGCGACGGCGGCCTGTTTGCCTGCGTGTGCGAGATGGCATTTGCTGGCAATGTCGGCGTGGCACTCAACATTGACATGCTGCTGGTCGAAGGCGATGGCATCACCGACAGCCGCATGGAAGTGGGCGACAGCAAAAACTGGGCAGGACAAGTTGGCGTGCGGCGTGAAGAACTGACGCTCAAGGCGCTGTTCAACGAAGAGCTGGGCGCAGTCATCCAGGTCAGCACCGCCGTCCGCAACGAAGTGATGCAAACCCTGCGCGAGCACAAGTTAAGCAAATTCAGCCACTTCATCGGCAAAACCCGGCCCGAGCATTCGCAACTGAGCGTTGGCAAAGGCGAAGTGCAAATATGGCGCGACACCAAGGCCGTGTTCAAAGCCAAACTGCAGGATTTGCACCAGGTATGGGACTCGGTCAGCTGGAAGATTTGCCAGCAGCGCGACAACCCGGATGGGGCGGATGCGGAGCATGCCGGGGTGGGCGATTTAGCTAACCCCGGACTGCATGTGTACTTTCCCCTCTCCCCTGAGAGGCGAGGAAGTAACTCCCCGAGTTCGCTCCCTTTCCCGCAAGCGGGAGAGGGCAGGGGTGAGGGCTCCCCGATGGCGGCTCCGTACCTCAACCTCTCCAAACCCAAAGTAGCCATCCTTCGCGAACAAGGCGTCAACTCCCACATAGAAATGGCCTACGCGTTCACTCAGGCAGGCTTCGAAGCGTACGACGTTCACATGACTGACCTGCAAACCGGCAGAGCCAATCTGGCAGACTTCAAAGGCGTGGTTGCGTGCGGTGGCTTCAGTTACGGCGACACACTGGGTGCAGGCATTGGCTGGGCACGGTCCATTACTTTCAACCCGCTTCTTGCCGACCAATTTGCTGCGTTTTTTGCTCAGAAAGATACATTCGGTTTGGGCGTGTGCAACGGCTGCCAGATGTTTGCCGAGTTGGCCAGCATCATCCCTGGCGCAAAGGCGTGGCCCCGCTTCACCACCAACCAGAGCGAGCGTTTTGAAGCGCGTTTAAGTCAGGTTGAAGTGCTTGATTCACCCAGCCTGTTTTTCAAAGGGATGGCTGGCAGCCGCCTGCCCATCGCTGTTGCGCACGGTGAAGGTTTTGCCAATTTTGAGGCCTCACGCGGAGGGCGCGGTAATGCAGGCCAAGCCATAGCCGCCATGCGATTTACAGACAACCACGGCCAATCGACAGAAATCTACCCTGCCAACCCCAACGGCAGCCCGGGCGGCTTGACAGCAGTGACCACAGCAGATGGCCGCTTCACAGCCATGATGCCGCACCCAGAACGCGTTTTTCGCAACATACAGATGAGCTGGACTCCGCTGGATGCCGCTGCGCACAGCCCATGGATGCAGCTGTGGCACAACGCACGGCACTGGGTGGGGTAATGAGACATCAGGACAATGCGCGTTTGCTATTGGTTTAGTAGCCGCCTGCGTCCGTATTTATTGGTCTAATGTGCTGCAAGACTAAAAACATTGCCTTCAGAAAGTTTTACGGCTGTTGCAACCAGGAAGCGACGGTGTCGTTAAAAACATCACAAAACCCCAGGAGACTTACGGTGCCAAGGTGCTGTGGGTCGCAGCGCGTTTAGCATCAGGCGTAACTCTGCATGATTTCTTTTATCGTCCCCGCCTACAACGAAGCGCAGTGCATCGCCGCCACGCTTGACTCTTTGCATCAAGCAGGGCGGGCGCTGGCTGAACCTTTTGAAGTCATCGTGGCAAACGATGGCTCCACCGATCAAACTGTTGCTATCGCTGAACATCATGGCGCGGCGGTGGTTACCGCCATTCATCGCCAAATTGCAGCCACGCGCAACTCAGGGGCAAAAGCTTCAACTGGAGATCTACTTATATTTGTAGATGCCGATACAGTGGTCAATGCCGAAGTTGTTCAAGGTGCCGTGAACGCCATGCACAGCGGCGCATCAGGTGGCGGAGCCGCATTGCGATTTGACGAACCCACACCGTTTTCCGCCCGGCTTGCGTTGCGCTTTATCGTGCGGGTGTTTCGGGCCACTGGCCTGGCAACTGGCTGCTTTTTGTTTTGCACCCGCAAGGCTTTTGATGCTGTTGGCGGCTTCGATGAAAATTATTTTGGTGCTGAAGAAATCGTGATGAGCCGCGCTTTGAAGCGCCACGGCAGGTTTGTGATTCTGAAGGCGGAAGTCATCACCTCAGCGCGCAAGCTTCGCACCTATTCAACCGGTGAAACCATCCAGTTCATGACCCGAATGGCCCTGCGCGGAACCGGGGCCCTCAAGCAGCGTCAGGGCATGGATTTTTGGTATGCCGAACGCCGGGATGATCCACGCAGCAGCAAAAGGAATTGACAGATTGGCTTGGCCAGCAACCCAAGCTGGTTGCGCCCAGGCGACTTAGTAGCTGCCCTTGGGCAGTTTGGCAATGCCTTTGAACCTGACTTTGACATGCAGCGAGCAAGCCGCAAACAGCACAAGGCACAGCACCACTTCAACCATCGCCAGGTAGTTGCCAGGCGCCTTGTCGCTCCACGCGCGCACCACGCCCTCAGTGAAGTACACCCACACCAGCAGGCTCAGCCAGCGGTAGGTGTACATGCGGTTTTTCAGCACACCTGCCAGCGGCAGGGTCAAAGGCAACACTTTTAGCGCCAGCAACGACCCGCCAGGGCGAATCGGCGCCAGCACCATCTCCCATGCCACACCCAGCACGATCAGCCCTAGCAGGGAAGCGGCCGCAGTCCAGCGAATGACGTCAATTTGATTTGCTTTGTTCATAAGAAGTGGGTAGGAGCCTGGGGCATGATACCGGGGATGAATTTACAACAACGATTGCAGGTGTTTTGGGCGGACCTGTCGAGGTTTCCGTGGCGCCAGACCGCACACACACTGCGTGCACGCTTTCGGGAAGACCAGCTGGGACTGACAGCCAGCAGCCTGACTTTCACCACCACCATCGCGCTGGTGCCTTTCATCACAGTTGCGCTGGCGCTTTTCACAGCGTTTCCGATGTTTTCAAAATTGCAGGGCGCGTTGCAAGCCTGGCTGGTACAAAGCCTGATTCCGGACAACATTGCGCGCCAGGTATTGGGGTACCTGACACTCTTCAGCAAGCAGGCCAACAAGCTGGGTGGCGTTGGCTTGGGTGTGCTGCTGGTGACAGCAATAGCACTGATTTTCACGATTGACCGCACGCTGAACAACATCTGGCGTGTGAAAAAACCCAGGCCTTTCACACAGCGCGTGCTGATTTACTGGGCTGCCATTACGCTGGGCCCGGTGCTGCTGGCAGCAAGCCTTGCACTGACGTCTTACGCGGTATCGGCATCAACCGATGTGGTGGGTATGTCTGCGCCCGTGAAGTTTGTGATCACCGCTTTTCAGTTTGTACTGGTTGCTGGTGGCATGGCATCTTTGTACCGGTATGTGCCCAATACCTATGTGAAGTGGGCGCATGCGTGGGTCGGTGGCATGTTTGTGGCGCTTGGCATTGAACTGGCCAAAAAAGCGCTGAGTTTGTACTTCAGCAGCGTGCCGACGTATTCACTGATTTATGGTGCCTTTGCCACGCTGCCCATCTTGCTGGTGTGGATTTATGTAGCCTGGGTGGTTGTGCTGATGGGCGCGGTGATTGCCGCATATTTGCCCAGCCTGCTGGCAGGTGTGGCGCGGCGGGGTGGCGGCCATGGCTGGCAGTTTCAACTGGCGGTGGAGGTTTTACAGCGCTTGAACGGTGTCAAATCGTCAACCAACCGCGGCTGCAGCGCGTCAAGCCTGGCCCTTGCCCTACAGGTAGATGTGTTGCAACTCGAACCCATACTGAACACGTTGGCCGAATTGGACTGGGTGGGCCAGCTGGTACCCAGTGCGGACGCCGGTGAAGATGAAGAATCAGCCTACATCCTGCTGGCGGACCCTGATCACACCTTGCTGGAGCCTTTGATGCAGCGGCTGCTCCTGGACAAAACAACATCAACCCTGCCGCTTTGGGCAGCTGCCGGATGGTCAGACATCTACTTGCGCCAGGCGCTGTAAAACAGGCCGATAAGCTATTTTTTTAGTAGCTGCTTGCGCCCGTACCTATTGGCTAACCCATCAATAAAGCCCGACTCAAACAAAAAAACCTGCAAATTGCTCTGCAGGTTTTTGGCTGGTGCCCACTTCGGGCATTCAAATCAGATCAGCTGTCAAACGCCACGCTCTTTGAGCCAGTCGCGCGTCAGCTTCATTGCATACGTGGCAGCAGCTTTGTCGTAGCTGGGACGGTAGTCCGCGTTAAAGCCGTGTTCGACATTGGGGAAAATCACGATTTCTGATCCGCTGCCAGACTTCGCAATTTCGCCGCGCATTTTTGCAATCACTTCAGGTTTGACAAAAGCGTCGATGCCTGAATACAACCCGAGCACCGGCACTTTCAACTCGCTTCCAAACTCAACAGGGTCACGCGGCTTGATCGGGTCTTTCATGCCGTCAAGCAAGCCGTAGTACGACACCGCAGCTTTGAGTTTTGGGTTGTGCAGCGCGTAGACCCATGCAGCGCGGCCGCCCCAGCAGTACCCCACCAGGCCCATGCGGTCGGTATTGGCCTGGCCACTGGCTTTGGCAAATGCTACCGCTGCGTCCAGGTCAGCATTGACCTGCGCATCTGGCACCTTTGACACCACATTGGTCAAAATTCCCATGATGTCGGTCATTTTGCTCACGTCGCCCTGACGCGCATACATTTCAGGCGCAATCGCGTAGTAACCCATCTTGGCAAAGCGGCGGCACATGTCCTTGATGTGTTCATGCACGCCAAAAATTTCCTGCACCACCAAAATCACCGGGTGCTTGCCAGCCTTGGCAGGGCGGGCGACGTAGCCGGGGATTTCACCGTCTGCAACTTTGATTTTTACTTCACCGGCTTTCAAGCCTGCTGTGTCGGTGGTGATGGCCTGCGCCAGCACCGGGTTTGACGCCACGGCAAAGCCGGTGGCCAGCGCCGTCATGGCAAAAAAGCTGCGGCGGGATGTGCCCAGGTAGGGTGCCTCGACGGGATTGGCAAAATCAATTGGCTTCAAGCCATAGTCCATTATTTTCACAGGTTTCTTTCAGGGGTTGTGGCGGTGTGGCCGTTGGGTGCGCTGTCGCTTGAACATCTCACAATCAAGTGTCCAGCCTGGCCAGTGCGCCTGGCATATGGCCGATTCGCCAATATTCGTTCAAAACTCGCCACCAACCGTGTCAAAATTTAAAGGATGAACATTGCAATACTGGCATTTGATGGCTGTTTGACTTCGTCGGTGCTCGGCCTGGCTGATTTGCTGTGGATGGCCTCGCTGTCGGCTGAGCGCCAGCGGGCACGGGCAAGGACCCGGCATTCCCAACCTCCCCAGCCACCGTTACCGCAGGCCCAGCCACTGATCAGGTCCTTTGTGGTCAGCATCGATGGCAAGCCCTTGCTGGACGGCCGGGGGCGCAGCCTGCCAGTTGATGCTGGCCTTCAGGACTTGCCAGCACTGGATGCCGTGCTGTTGCCTGGTCTGGTCGCCGATTCCGGTGGCAACACAGCCCACCACAGCAGCATTGACCTGGCCGGGCCGTGGTTGCGAAAGCAGCATGCCCATGGTGTCATGCTGGGCGCCTCGTGCGCGGGTGTGTTTGTGCTGGGCCAGGCAGGGCTGCTCAATGACAGGCGCTGCACCACCACCTGGTGGCTGCACGAAGAGCTGGTGCAGCGCTTTCCTAAATCGCGCGCGCAGTGGGCCTCAGGGCTGGTGGATGACGACCGTGTCGTCAGTGTCGGCGGGCCGATGTCATGGGTCGATCTGGGTCTGTATACCATCGGTCAGCTGCTGGGCCCCGAGGTGGCAACCGAGACCGCAAATTTCGCGGTGATTGACAACACACCGCTCACGCAGGCAGTGTATGCACCCAAGCGGTTTATTGAGCAGGCAACGCCGTTTTTGCTCGACGCCGAGCAGGCTGTGCGGGCATCAGGCGCTGGCTTTACCGCCGTCAAGCTGGCCAGATCGCTGGCTGTCAGCGAGCGGACATTGCACCGCAAGCTCAAAACCAGCGCGGGAGAATCGCCCAAGCTATTTATCAGCAGAATCCGTTTTGAAAGCGCCAAGACCTTGCTGGCAAGCCCTGGCAGCAGCATCAAGCGCGTGGCGCTGCACTGCGGCTATGAAGACGAAGGCAGCTTTCGGCGGGCGTTTAACCGGTTCAGCGGGATGACACCAGCGGCATATCGTGACTGGGCCAACAAGCGAAAAAGCCCGTTGGAAATTGCCAAACCCCCAATTTAAACTGCTACAAATAAAGTAGCTGCTAGCGCCTGTGTTGATTGGTCATACAAACCAAATCAGGTTTAAATTATCAAGAGAGGCAGTTTGCCGGTCTGCTAACTGTGCGGCCAGGCCAGTTTGATCGCCATCACCAGAAAAGCCACGGCAAAGCCGCGCCGCAGCGCCGACTGGACCGCAGGCGACTCGACAACCGTTTGCCGAAAGGCATGGGCCAGCAAGCCGTAGCCGATAAAAATTACAAACGTCATGGCGATGAACACAGCGCTCAAAATGCTGAACCTGAAGAGGTGTTGGGCTGAACCAGCTTCAATAAATTGCGGCAGGAACGCCATAAAAAACAGTGTCAATTTTGGGTTCAGCGAATTCAGCAAGACTGCCTTGATGATCAGCTTGAAGGGCCCCTCGACCTTTGCCCGGTCGTCTACGCTGAACGCTGAGCGGTCACGCCAGGTCAACACGGCCAGATACAGCAAGTACAGCACGCCCAACACTTTGAGTATTTGCAACGCCAGCGCGCCAGCATGCAGCGTAGCGGCCAGCCCCAACCCTGCGGCCAGCATGTGCGGAACAATGCCCAAAGTGCAGCCAACCGCAGCGTACAAGCTGGCTAGTTTTCCTTGAGACAAACCGGTAGACACGGTATACAACACACCTGTTCCGGGCGTGATGACAACGACCAGTGAGGTCAACAGAAATTCAAGGCTGAGCATGAAATGGTCCAAAAATAATGGGGCTGCGCAAAAGGCACAGCCTGCATTCTTTCGGTCAATCCTTGCCTTGTCTTGAACGCTGTTGCGCCCGCTGCCAAGTGCCGGGCGTGAAACCACGGTACCGCGCAAAGGCGCGCGTTAGATGGCTTTGATCAGAAAACCCGCTGCTCAAAGCAGCGTCCAGCAGTGTTGTGCCCCTGGCGATCAGCATCTGTGCCCGGCTGAGGCGGTGCTGCTGTAGCCAGGCAAACGGCGGCAGTCCATAAGTCTTTGAAAAATGCCGCACCAGCTGATACCGCGACAAGCCTGCAAGGCCCGCCAATTCAGCCAGCGCAGGCGGGCTATCGAGCCGGTCCAGCAAAACTTCCCGAACCCGGCTGACCGATGTTGGGCTGACATCCGGCAGCGATTTGCAGCTGTAGCGCTGCACCAGCAAACCGCAAGCCTGCGTAAGCAATTCTTCCAGCATGTTTTTTTCATCAGCTTTGGGGGTGTCATCCCAGTGCTGAAACACCAGGTTGAAAGCTTGCTGAAGCTGGGCATCGTCCAGCACGGGGCGTGACAACTCCACACCGGGTTCACCAACCAGTTCTGCCATGCCTTCAGGCGTGACATAAACCATGCGCCAGCTTCTTGCGCAGTGTTCAATGGGCATGCCGTCATGCACTTCGCCAGGGTTGGTGGTGATGATTTGCCCTGACAGGGCTTGCACCTGCCCACGCCCGCTGGCCGAGACTTGCCCGCCTTGGTCCATCAGGCCGAATCCGTAGGCGTCATGCCAATGCTTGTCGAACGACCGGTTGCTGCGTATTTTTACGGCGTGTACACCGCTGAACGGGCCGCTGCGCACTGTACAGGTGTGAACCAGGTTCATGCAATGGTGGCTAGCGATTCAGGCGTTGAGCAGGGCTGTGCGCGGTTGTGCCTCAGTCCATTCATATCTTGACCTTACCCAGCCAGATGTCCTTGTACATCGCCCAATCGCCCATCAAGCTGTACAGCGGGCGCTTGAAGCTGGCGGGTTTATTTTTCTCAAAACCAAAGTGACCGACCCACGCAAAACCGTAACCGCAGAGCAGGCCGTACAGCAGGTACTGCGGCTTGCCTGTGGCTGCCAGCATTGCAAAGCACAGAAGGCTCAGGCTGCTGCCCGCAAAATGCAGCCGACGGCAGGTTTTGTTGCTGTGTTCCGTTAAATAAAACGGGTAGAACTCTTTGAAGGTTTGAAACGCTTTTGGGTCTTGCATTTTTTGTTTCCAGTTTGTTTATTTGCCGCCACTGCTTGCCCTCACCCCAACGCTCTCCCAGGGGGAGAGGGAGCAAGAAGATCGTGTTTGAGTTGCGAAAGTTTAGGCCACTACAAACGGCACGTTTAAAAATCCCCTGAACCGTGCCCGGCCGCCGCGAACAGGCGGTGCGCTCAGGCGGTAGTCGGGAAACCGCTGCAAAAACCTGCCAATCGCCACGCGCCCTTCAAGCCGCGCCAGGCTCATGCCGGCGCATTGGTGAATGCCCAGACCAAACGCCAGATGGCGGTTGTCTTGCCGCTCCAGTAACAGTCCATTGGGCTGATCAAACCGCGCCGGGTCGCGGTTGGCGGCGCCTATGCACAGCGTCAGCAAGCTGCCTGCGGCAATGGGCACGCCGCCAATTTGGGTGTCTTTCATCACACGGCGGTTGCTGAGTTGGTTGGATGGCTCAAAACGCAAAAATTCATCGATTACCGGGTTCAAATAGGCCTCTAGCCCACATAAATCGGGCGCTAGCAGCTTCTGTTTTAATAGCAATTCGGCTTTGGCTTGTGGATGATCTGTCAGCGCTACCAGCGCGTTGCCAATCAGGTTGGTGGTGGTTTCATGGCCAGCATTGAGGATGAAGACGCAGTTTTGCAGCAACTCAGACTCACTGAGCTTTTCGTTGCCAGATTCATCGCCGATCAACCGCGTCAGGACGTCATGCTCGGGGTTGCCGGGATGCCTGCCCCTGTCAGCAACCAGTCGCTTTAAGTAATTGGTAAATTCATTCACGCTGTGGTTGCCCAAAGCCTCCTGCTCAGCTGTCAGTCTGGGCTCGAGCGCTCCCAATATGGCCAGCGACCATTTTCGCAAAGGGGTGCGATCAGCATGCGGCACGCCCAGCAGGTTGCCAATCACCTCAACAGGAATGGCAGCGGCAAAGTCCTCAATCAAATCGCCCCCGCCACTGGATTGAATCGCATCCAGCAAGCTGTCAACCAGCGCAATTAGGCCCGGCTCCAAATCAGCAATTGCCCGGCGGCTTAACGCCCCCATGATGAGCTTGCGCACCCGTGTGTGCAGCGGCGGGTCGTTGAAAACCAGGCTGGTGGTGTGGTGCGCATACAGCGGGGACGTAGCGCCATATTTCGGTTCAAACTCCACCTTTTTGTCAGAGCTGAAGGTGGTGGCATCGCGGTACACGGCGACCAGATCTGCATGTCGGGTTAGAAAGTAGGAGCCATCAGGCATCAAGCGCACAGGGTTTTGGATGCGCAGTACGTCATACACCGGATAAGGGTCAGCGTAAAAATCAGGCGGCAGGGCGCGCAGGTCAAATGTTGCTGCGATCTCCTGTGCGCGCAGCTGGCTCATTTGTGCACCGCCTGCAGTCATCATGGCTGGATGGCGATTGCCTGCAGTTTCTCGTCAGCCAGGCCGACCAGCAAGGCGGTGCCGTCGGCTGCTACGCGAAACTCCCCGTATCTGGCAGCCTCCCACAGCCTGGCATCGCCTTCACGAAAAAACCAGGCGTCGCTGACCAATGTCCAGCGGCCGTCTTTTGGTGTGAGTTGCAGGCGCTGTTCAGTTGCTGCCAGCGGCAAATTGTCGCGGTCGACGCGCACAAATGTGGCAACGCCCAATGCATCAAGCTGCACGACCAGGTACGGACGCTGACCCTTTAAATCGTTGTCAGGGACTTCAGTTGCCCCTTCATTCAAAAGCCTGTAATTGAGCCGCATGTAGTCGCCTTGCATCAGGGAGCGCGGATCCGCTGGTGTGAGTTCAACAAACACTTTCTGCCCTGTGGCTATCAGCTTTTCTTTTTGCCAGATTGATACGTTGGCCACACCCAGGGTCAGCACCACACCAAGTGCCATCCAGATGACGGCATGTCTGGTGCCAGCAGGCATGTCACCCAGCTCAGCTTTGCTTTCAGTCCGCGCTGCCCACCAGGCAGATGCACCTACAACAGCGCCAAGTGCCACCAACAGCACGGCCTTGTTAGCCAGTGTCCAGTTCAGTTGGTAGTAAAAACTGCCAATGATCCACGCTGCTGCCACAGCCGCTGCAGCTGCCAGCCGCCAGCGATGGCTGCTTGCTGTAACGGCCAATGCGAGAAAGGCAGCACCGAGCGCTGGCGAAAACCAGCACAGGGCGCACAATGCCAGGCCAGCAACCAAAGCTGGCGCCTGGCGCAGCGATGGCCATGACCGCACAACGACAAAGCCTGCTGCACCTGCCATGACCACGGAGCCCGCATGCTGCAGCAGCCACACCGTGTTTTTAAAGGACGCCGCGCTTTCTGCTGTGTTGTTGTTGAAGCCCAGATCATTAGCCAAACCTCCGTTCATGCCGCCACCCAGGCTGCCGCCCACCATAAACGTCATGCCGGACCACCCACACAAACCGCACAACACCAGCAGCAGCCAGCCGGTGCTGATCGACTCAAGCGCTGCTGCGACATTCACGCCGCGTTGTAAAACAAGCCGGCTGTGCTGAATAGCCAAGGCAGCCACCCATACCAACAGAGTTACATGCAGGGCAAGCCAAATCTCGAACGCCGGCAATTCAGACATGGCGAAAAAGCGATTGGGGATGGCGGCAACAACGGTAAAACCAGCCGCGACAAATCCCAGCAACACACGCAGCCACACTTGAGGAACAGCAATTGCCAGGCCAAGCGTTAACAATGCAAGACACGCTGCAGCAACCGGCGAGCTGACATCGCGGGGCAAGCCGTAAGTCAACACCACCACGCCCAAAAACAAAACCACCGCAGCCAGTTGTTCGACAAAAAGGTTGATTGCCCGGACGCGCAGCACCACCGTTGCCCCAACAAGCGCCAGTCCCCCTGAAACATACGGCCCCCAACCCTTTATAAACACGTCGCCCAGCCCTAAAAACACCACGCCAAAAAATGGCACAGCAGCCAGCCAGGCACCCAGTGCGGTGAGCAGGGTGACTGGCCAGGGCCGGTCGTTGTTGACAGGCAAGCTTGCATCTGGTGGCAGCATGCCGGTGGCTTTGCCATCCTCCAGAGCCCTTGCAAGCAGGTTTGCCTGGGCGGTCATTGTGCGGACTCCGTTGCGTATTGGCGAGCCAGCCGCATGATGAGGCTTACCGACGCACCCAACAACCCGGCGGCAGCAATGCCGATGAGCAGCAGCTTGCCTATCTGATCAAAGTTGCCATCCATCAGCAGCCACCGTACCAGGCCTGCAACCAGCAGTGTGTTCAAACCCAAAGCAACAGCGCTGAGGATAAAAATTTCAAAGAATTTGCGCTGTGCCAGCACCACAGTTGCCAAACCGAACAAAGCCAGGGCCAATGGATAGTGCAGAGCGATGCGGCTGTGAAACAAGGCTGCAAGGGCTGCTTGCGAAACGCCTATGACAGTTAATGTTGCAGCAGCGCGAAATGCCCATGCGCCCGCTCCGGTAAATCGCGACAGCAGCGGACTCATGGCCGCCACCACTGCAACCGATGCAAGCCATGCAATTGCATACACAGCCAGGTCTTGTGGCTCAGCCCGCCAGCGATGTCCCGTATGGGTATAGGTCCAAAGAGAAATAGCCGTCATGGCCACCAGCGCCCAGGGTGCCCACAGTGCATCGCTGTGTGCGCCCATACATAAAAAAGCACCGAGCACCGCCCAAAGCGCAAACAGTTGCCAGGCGTCTGCACCCGTCTGGTAAGTCTGGCCAAAATAGGCAAACAAGCCGCCCGTACAGAGCAGTGCCAGCAGTCCCAGTGGCACGCGCAGCCTGGGCCGTGTTGCAGCACCCAGGCCCATCGTCAGCACGGCACCTTGCAGCAACACAAAGCGCCCCATGCGGCCCAGCGATTCCCAGTTGGCCGCCACCCACATCACCATCCCCAGACCACCCAGGGCAGCAGCCAATACAGCTGCGCCACGCCAAAACAATTGCTTCAGCGCAACTGGCTCATCACTTAAACCAGCTGATTTGAAAAGAGCCTGAATCCCCGGGTTGCTCAGTTGATATGTGTTGGCGAGTTGGTAAAGGGCAATTCGGGTGTTCATTTTTATTTTTAGACATGGAGAAAAGTTTTAATGGCCATCAGCGTCTCTTCAGGTGCTTCACTCATTTGATGGTGGCCCACTGCCAGGCTGACGACCTTTGCGTTTTTGCCACTGGCTTTCGCTTGATTGATCAGGACTTGAGCTGCCCTGGCCTGCGTCATCTGGTCTTCTGCGCCCAGTAAAAAAAGGATGGGGCAAGTCACTGCGATGATGGCAGCCTCACCGTTCGCATAGTCGTTGCAGGCCTTGAATCCCCGATGAAACACATTGACTTTTGGATTGCTCGCCAGCACCCGGCGGCCCAGCGCCATGCTGGCGCCGTACACCCAAGTACCGGGCCCGAGCGCCGACGGCGGTGGGCTGAGTGTGCTGCGTGAAAACACGTTGATCATTTTGAGCGCGGTCATCGGGTCGTTCAGCGATGACTCAAGCAACGCTGGCGACACCTTCATCGGGAAAGCGGTGCCGACCAGTACCAGATGCGTGATGCGCTCTTTGAGGTTTGCAGCCGCTTCCAGCGCAATCAATGAGCCCCAGCTGTGGCCCACCAATGCTGCCTTTTCAATGCCTGCTGCGTCCAGCAGCGCTGTAATAAAAGCCGCGGCTTCTTCAACGCTGGCGGGTGCGTCACCTTCACTTTTGCAGTGCCCCGGC
>JANYGP010000028.1 GCA_025362315.1 Polaromonas sp. | reverse complement strand
GTCAATCACATCAATGGCCTTGTCAGGCAAATGGCGGTCGTTGATGTACTTGGCAGACAGCTCGGCAGCCGCCTGCAGTGCAGCCACCGCATATTTCACGCTGTGGTGTTCTTCAAAACGCGACTTCAGGCCTTTGAGAATGTCAACTGTTTCCTGCACAGTTGGCTCAACCACATCGACTTTCTGAAACCGGCGTGACAGCGCCGCATCTTTCTCAAAAATACCGCGGTATTCCGTGAATGTGGTCGCGCCAATGCATTTGAGCTGACCCGAGCTGAGCGCAGGCTTGAGCAGGTTGGACGCATCCAGCGTGCCGCCGGAAGCAGCGCCCGCACCAATCAGCGTGTGAATTTCATCAATGAACAAAATGCCGTTCGGTTTGTCTTTAAGTGACTTCAACACACCTTTCAGGCGCTGCTCAAAATCACCCCGGTATTTGGTGCCCGCCAGCAGCGCGCCCATGTCAAGTGAATACACCTGCGCCTCGGCCAGAATTTCCGGCACGTCTTTTTGCGTGATGCGCCAGGCCAGGCCCTCGGCAATCGCAGTTTTACCCACACCGGCTTCGCCCACCAGCAGCGGGTTGTTTTTGCGTCGGCGGCACAGGATCTGGATCACGCGCTCCACCTCGTAATGCCGGCCAATCAGCGGGTCAATCTTGCCGTCCTTGGCCAGCTGGTTCAAGTTTTGGGTGTACTGCTCCAGCGGCGACTGCTTCTCGTTTTTCTCGGCGCCTGCTTCTTCGTTTTCGGCTGCGCTTTCGCCTGCCTTCGTCGGCTCTGGGGGATCACTCTTTTTAATGCCGTGAGCAATAAAGTTAACAACGTCCAGACGGGTAACGCCCTGCTGGTGCAGGTAATACACCGCGTGCGAATCTTTCTCACCAAAAATAGCCACCAGCACATTGGCGCCAGTCACTTCTTTTTTGCCATTGCCAGTCGATTGCACATGCATGATGGCGCGCTGGATCACACGCTGAAAACCCAGCGTGGGTTGCGTGTCAACGTCTTCAGTGCCCGCCACCTGCGGCGTGTTGTCCTTGATGAAATTGCTCAGCGCCTTGCGCAGATCATCAATATTGGCTGAACAGGCTTTCAAAACCTCAGCCGCACTCGGGTTGTCAAGCAGGGCCAACAACAAGTGTTCAACAGTAATAAATTCATGGCGTTGCTGGCGCGCTTCGACAAAAGCCATGTGCAAGCTGACTTCTAACTCTTGGGCAATCATTGGGTATCCTTTGGGTCAGCTAAATTAACTTATGGTGTAAATGTCGATCTGACGGCGACTCATTACGAATATTGGCGACAAATTCCTGCATTTCAATAGCATCATTGCAGCGGCTCACTGACACACTGTAAAGGATGTCCATGTTTACGCGCGGCTTCGGCAACCTGATCAACCTTGGTGGCTGCCACGTCTTTTGAAAACACACCACACACCCCTTTGCCGTCCAGATGGATTTTCAGCATGATCTGCGTGGCGGTTTCGCGATCCTTGTTGAAAAACTCCTGAATCACCATGACCACAAACTCCATCGGCGTGTAGTCGTCGTTGAGCACCACCACCTGGTACATCTGGGGCGGTTTGGTTTTTTGTGGCCGGCGCTCCAGCAACACCGTACCGCCATCGTCATTTTCCGGCTTGTAGGTTGGAGCGCTGGGTGGGGCAGGTGCTTTCGGGGATTTTGTCGCCATAAATTTCATTCTAGCCATCGGTCAGCAGTTTTGCGCAATCAGTCAAATGTTGCCCATAAAAAAACCGCCTTGGAGCCAAGCCCCGGGCGGTCTTTGCATTTTCCGTATATGCGGGCAGATTACATATTGTCAATCATCACCTGGCCAAAACCGGAGCAACTGACCTGCGTTGCACCCTCCATCAGCCGGGCAAAGTCATAAGTGACTTTCTTGGAAGCAATCGATTTTTCCATGGCGCTGATGATCAGGTCTGCCGCCTCAGTCCAGCCCATGTGGCGCAGCATCATCTCGGCTGACAAAATCTCGGAGCCCGGATTGACATAGTCCTTGCCCGCATATTTGGGGGCAGTGCCGTGGGTTGCCTCAAAACAGGCCACGGTGTCTGACAAATTGGCACCCGGCGCAATGCCGATCCCCCCAACTTGAGCCGCCAGTGCGTCAGAAATGTAGTCGCCATTCAGGTTAAGCGTGGCCACAACAGAATACTCAGCCGGTCGCAACAAAATTTGCTGCAAAAACGCATCAGCAATCACATCCTTGACCACAATTTCCTTGCCGGTTTTTGGATTTTTAAACTTGCACCACGGACCACCGTCGATCAACTCGGCACCAAATTCTTTTTGAGCCAGGGCGTACGCCCAGTCCCGAAAACCACCCTCGGTGTATTTCATGATGTTGCCCTTGTGGACAATCGTCACGCTCGGCTTGTCGTTGTCGATGGTGTACTGGATTGCTTTTCGCATCAAGCGCTCGGTACCTTCGCTGGACACTGGCTTGATGCCGATGCCTGAGGTTTCCGGAAAGCGAATTTTCTTGACGCCCATCTCGTCCTGCAAAAACTTGATGATCTTCTTGGCCTTGTCGCTGCCGGACTCAAACTCAATGCCTGCATAAATGTCTTCCGAGTTTTCCCGGAAAATCACCATGTGTGTTTTTTCAGGCTCTTTGACTGGCGATGGCACACCTTTGAAGTACTGGATGGGGCGCAGGCAGACATACAGGTCCAGTTCCTGGCGCATGGCCACATTCAGGCTGCGAATACCGCCGCCGACAGGCGTGGTCAGCGGGCCCTTGATGGACACCACATAGTCACGAACCGCATGCAGCGTTTCTTCTGGCAACCAGACGTCTGGGCCGTAAACCTTGGTTGATTTTTCGCCTGCATAGACTTCCATCCAGTGAATCTTTTTCTTGCCGCCGTAAGCCTTTGCCACAGCAGCATCGACGACTTTGAGCATGACTGGCGTGATGTCCTGACCGGTGCCATCGCCTTCAATGAATGGAATAACAGGTTCGTCCGGTACATTCAGTGAATTGTCGGCGTTGACCGTGATTTTCTGGCCCTGTGCAGGTACCTGAATGTGTTTGTACATGTTCTGAAAGTCTCCGAAAACTGAAAAATGGGAATGAAAACGCCGCTGCTGCGTTTTAGGTGAAGACGCATAAATTCTAGCCGTATTTGCACGTGCTCAAAATAAGTGAAAAGGCGTGTCAACCAATTGCAAAGCCTCTTCGTTACGGATAGGCCTCCGAAAATATCGGGGTAATTTGCTACTAACAACGTTATTTTAGGAAATATCAAATGAACAAAGTCCTCGCAACCCTGATCGCTGGTTTCTTCGCCGCTGGCGTGTTTGCCCAAAATTCTTCTGCGCCTGCCGCGAAGCCTGCCATGCCAGCACCTGCCGCTGTTGCAGCGCCAGCCGCCGCTGCTCCTGCAGCCGCCGCACCTGCCGCAAAAATGGAAGAGAAAAAGGCCGACGCAAAGCCAATGGCCAAAACAACTGCCAAGCCAGCCAAAATGACCAAAGAAGAGCGCGCTGCTGCCAAGGCCGCCAAGAAAGAAAAAGCTGCAATGGCCAAGAAAGAGCGTGCTGAAGCTGCTGCCGCCAAAAAAGCATCTGCCAAGCCAGCTGCAAAAGCTGACATGAACTCTGATGCCAAGCCAGCTGCCAAGTAATTAGCTGCTTCTCAAAAATACCCGCCTTGTGCGGGTATTTTTTTGGATTGTAGATTCTCAAACACAACAACACGTTTATGCTTCAAATCAACCCAGCACTTTGACTGTTTGCCATGATGAAATTCAACCTGATCGCCTTTGTCAAAGGTGTATGTTTAAGCATGGCTCTTGCCGCCTCTTTTGCTGGATATGCGCAGGATGCGCCGCAAATGACCCTGGAGCGTGTCCAGCTGTCTGCCGGCATGCACAGAATGGATGTTCAGGTAGCTGCCACGCCCGATCAGCGCCAGACGGGTTTGATGTTTCGCAAGGACATGCCGCAGCACGAAGGCATGGTTTTTGTGTTCGAGCAGGCCACCCAGCAGTGCTTCTGGATGAAAAACACCTTGCTTCCGCTCAGCGCGGCCTTCGTTGACGACGACGGCACCATTGTCAACATCAAGGACATGGCACCGCTGTCACTGGAGTCGCACTGCTCGGCAAAACCTGTGCGTTATGTGCTGGAAATGAACCAGGGATGGTTTGCCAAAAAAGGCATCAAGGCAGGCACAAGGCTCCAGGGACCGCTGTTTTCAGTGCGGAAATAAAAAAGCCGACCCTGGAGTCGGCTTTTTCACACAACCTGGCAATCAGGCAAAGTTTTCTTCTGCAAAGCGCCAGTTGACCAGAGTTGCCAGGAATGTTTCCACAAACTTGGGGCGCGCATTGCGGTAGTCGATGTAGTAAGCATGCTCCCACACGTCCACTGTCATCAGTGCCTTGTCTGCACTTGTCAGCGGGGTGCCCGCCGGGCCAGTGTTGACAATGTCAACTGAACCATCGGCTTTTTTGACCAGCCATGTCCAGCCCGAACCGAAGTTGCCGACTGCGGATTTGACGAAAGCTTCCTTGAAAGCTGCGTAGGAACCATATTTGGCATGGATGGCAGTGGCCAGCGCGCCTGATGGCTCGCCACCGCCAGCTGGTTTCATGCAACTCCAAAAGAAAGTGTGGTTCCAGATTTGAGCTGCATTGTTGTACACACCACCGCTTGATTTTTTGACAATGTCTTCCAGTGTCATTGCTTCAAACTCGGTGCCTTTTTGAAGGTTGTTCAAATTCACAACATAGGCATTGTGATGCTTGCCATGGTGATACTCAAACGCTTCCTGGCTGTAATTGGGTGAAAGTGCGTCGATCGCGTAGGGCAGTGGGGGCAGTTGGTGTTCCATGAGTTTTCCTTGATTTTTAGTGAGTAACGTGGGTGAAGTGTGTTGCTTGAAGTGTGCTGTCTGAAGTGTGGTGTTTGGTCTGCGGGGTATGCCGCGAAAAAACAGGCTGGTTTGAAAACATCGCCCAGCAGGTCAAAAGCTTACCAGAACTTTTGTAAAAACTAAATCAGACGTGGGCTTACCACTGTCAAATCAACCTGCCCATCCATCAGGCTGGCGCGCAGCGCCTGGCCAGTTTTTGTCTGGGAAACGCGGGTAACGCTCTGGTTTTCAACCGTGGTCAAAAAGGCATAGCCCCTCTGAAGTACCAGTTGCGGATTGAGCAGTTCAAGACGCATGCTGCATGTTTGAAGCTGACTCTTTTGCCTTGCCATGCTTTGTTCAACTGCCTGCTGAAAGCGAGTTTCCAGAATATTCAGCCGGTTTTGACTCCGGTTGAGCGACGTGCTTTGGGCATGCTGCAGCCGCTGCTGATGGGATGTCAGTCGGGCTTGCTGGCGCGTTACAAAATGGGATGGCCTGCCAAAGCGCGACATGGCAAAGTCAAGCCGCTGGCTGCTGGCCTGTATTTGCCGTTCAACGCCGTTTTGCATGCGAGTTGCCATGCTTGACAGCAGGCTCACCCAGACAATTTGCGGCTGCGCGCACAGCTCCGCTGCCGCAGTCGGCGTGGGCGCGCGCACGTCTGCACAAAAGTCGGCAATGGTGAAGTCTGTTTCATGCCCCACACCGCTGATCACCGGAAACGGCGCCAGAACAATCGTGCGAGCCAGAGCTTCATCGTTAAAAGCCCATAAGTCTTCCATGGCGCCACCGCCCCGTACCAGCAGCAGCACGGCGACCTCGTTTCTTTCGAACGCTTTGAGCAAAGCATTGCGCAGCTCGCCAGCAGCTGGTGCACCTTGCACGCTGGCGGGATAAATGACCACCGGCACATGCGGCGCGCGGCGCTGCAGCGTGCTAACCACATCATGCAGTGCAGCCGCATTGAGGGATGTCACGATGCCAATGGCTTTGGGCATCAGCGGCACATCACGCTTTCGGGCAGTGTCAAACAGGCCTTCTTCTTCAAGCTTGGCCTTGAGCTTTAAAAACTGCTCAAACAGCGTGCCCTGCCCGGCCTGGCGCATGGACTCCACAATCAACTGCAGCTCGCCGCGCGCTTCATACACACCGAGCCGGCCGCGCAGCTCAACCCGCTGGCCGTCACGCGGCGTGAAGTCCAGCAGCACACTGGCCCGGCGAAACATGGCGCAGCGGATTTGCCCATCATTGTCTTTGAGGGAAAAATAACAATGGCCGCTGGCCGCTTTTGAAAAGCCTGATATTTCACCCTGCACTGCAACCGGGTTAAAGCGTGCTTCCAGGCTGTCGGCAATGGCTTTGAGCAAAGCGCTGACCGGCCACAGCCGGACACTGGACTCACGGCCTTCAGGCTCGAAACTGGAATCAAGCATGGATGAAACTTTTAAATTGGGTGAGAAGATTTTTAATTCTGCACCCGTCAGGTGGTCTGGCCTGCACAGGTGCAGCAGACCCTGCAAGCGCAACAGGCAAAACTGGTCCGAAAGATATCTGCAAAGTAGCTTGTGAAGGCCGCCAAAATTGGCAAAACCGACTGTTGCTTAAGCCATAATTCAGGCAATTTATTTGTCCGGGGACACGCATTGTTTTCCATCATACAAGCCGCAGGCTGGCCAATCTGGCCATTGATTGCCTGCTCCATTCTGGCGCTGGCACTTGTCATCGAGCGTTTCAGCAGTTTGAAAACCCGCAAGGTCGCGCCACCCAAACTCCTGGACGAGGCCATCACAGTTTCAAAAACCGCGGTACCGGCGCCAGATGTCGTGACCCAGCTGGAGCAAAACTCCCTGCTTGGTGAAGTGCTTGCCAGCGGCTTCAGGTCACTCAATGCAAACCCGCGCATCAGCGAAGCGGACCTGCGGGCCACACTGGAAGGCGCAGGACAAATGGCGGCACACAAACTGGAGCGTTACCTGGCTGCGCTGGCCACCATTGCATCGGCTGCACCGCTGCTGGGCTTGCTGGGCACGGTGATTGGCATGATCGAAATATTTGGATCGCAAGCTGGCAGTGGTGCCGCAGGTGGCGCAGGCGCGGCAGGCAACCCGGCCCAGCTGGCACAAGGCATTTCAATTGCCCTTTACAACACGGCTTTCGGCCTGATTGTGGCCATTCCGTCACTCATCTTCTGGCGTTACTTCAGGGCCCGCGTGGATGGGTATCTGCTGCAGATGGAGCTGGCTTCTGAAAAGTTTCTCAGGCATTTGAATGCCTTGCGGCGGCCATGAATTTTCGCAAAAGCTCCCGGGACGAGCCAGAGATCAACCTCATCCCGTTCATTGATGTGTTGCTGGTGGTGCTCATCTTTTTGATGCTGTCCACCACGTACAGCAAATTTACCGAGTTGCAGATCAAACTGCCGCTGGCAGATGCCGAACAGCAGCGGGACTACCCGAAAGAAGTCATCGTGGCCGTCAGCAGCGACGGCCGCTACATGATCAACAAAGCCCTGCTTGAAGGGCGCAGCATTGAAAGCCTGGGCGCTGCACTGGTGCTGGCTGCCAAGGCGGGCAAAGACAGTGTGATCATCATCAGTGCCGACGCCAGCAGCACACACCAGGCCGTCATCACAGTGATGGAAGCTGCTCGGCGCAACGGTTTTACGCAAATCACCTTTGCCACCCAAAGCGCTGCGCAAGCCGGCGCACGCTAAAGGGCTGTGATGGGCAATTGGCTTGCCCGCACCTGGCGCCATCGAGGCATCACTGCCTGCCTGCTTTGGCCCGTGTCACTGCTCTATGGATTTGTGGCGAACATTCACCGCGGGTTATACCGGCTAAACATTTTTAAAACTGGGCGCTGTGCAGTGCCCGTCATTGTGGTGGGTAACGTGGTGGCCGGTGGCGCTGGCAAAACGCCGCTGGTCATTGCCCTTGCAAAGCATTTGCAGCTGCAGGGTCTGAAAGTGGGTGTGGTTTCGCGCGGTTACGGCAGGCAAGCTGGCCAGGATGGTAATTGCCTGGAAGTGCGTGAAAATACCTCTATTTTAGCATCAGGTGATGAGCCAGCCCATATATATCGGGCGCTTGCAGCTCCTGTATTTGTAGCAAAAAGACGTTTTGAAGCCTGTCGGGAATTGCTTTCAAAATACCCGCTCACCCAGGTCATCATCAGCGACGATGGCTTGCAGCACCACAGTCTGGCGCGCGACATTGAAATCGTGGTGTTTGACGACAGGGGCATCGGCAACGGCTGGCGCCTGCCAGCCGGGCCGCTGCGCGAGCCATGGCTGGTTGGGCGCAACCGGGGTCTGGTGCTGCACACGGGCCTCAAGCCCGCTTTTTCTGGCTTTGTCTCCACGCGGCGGCTGGCAGACCACGCAATTGACATGGACGGGCAGCAAGTGTGGCTGGACGACTTAAAGCATTTGCCGCTTGTTGCGCTGGCCGGCATTGCCAATCCGAATGCTTTTTTTAACATGCTCCGTGCGCGGGAACTGACACTTGAAAGAACGTTTGGCCTGCCCGATCACCACGATTTTTCAGGATACGTGATACCTGCCAAGTCAGGTGAAACCGTGCTGTGCACCGAGAAGGACGCTGTCAAACTTTTCGCCAAACCGACCAGCGGGAATTTCACATTGCTGGCTGTACCGCTTATATTCACGCCAGAACCCGCTTTTTTCAAGGCAGTGGATGATCTGTTGTTGCCGCTGCTGCCAAACCGACCCAACCTTTCTTGATGAATTGAAGCTGAAAATGGACACCAAACTGCTTGAATTGCTGGTCTGCCCTGTCACCAAAGGCCCGCTTGACTATGACCGTGACAGGCAGGAATTGATTTCGCGCAGTGCGCGCCTGGCCTATCCGGTCAGGGACGGCATGCCAGTGATGCTGGAAAGCGAAGCCCGCACGCTGACAGATGAAGAACTTGGCCTGTAAATCCGCCTTGGAATCTGCCTTGGAATCTGCCACAAACATGCCTTTTACCGTGCTGATTCCGGCCCGACTGGCCTCTACCCGCCTGCCCAACAAACCCCTGGCAGACATTGGCGGCGCACCCATGGTGGTGAGGGTTGCACAGCGTGCGCAACTGAGCCGGGCCGTCCGCGTGGTGGTAGCCACTGACAGCCAGGAAGTCATGGCCCAATGCAAAAATTTTGGGATTGACTCAGTGCTGACTGGGCAGGCGCATGCCAGCGGCAGCGACCGGCTGGCCGAGGCTTGCAACCTCTTGGGGCTGCCGGATGACGCAGTGGTGGTCAATGTACAAGGCGATGAGCCACTGATTGATGTGGCACTGATCAATGCAGTAGCGCAACTGCTGAACGAGCGGCCCGATTGTGCGATGAGCACGGCTGCGCACGCTGTGCAAAGCCTGGAAGACTATCTGAATCCAAACGTCGTCAAGGTGGTGCTGGATGCGCGGCACACAGCCATGTACTTCAGTCGCGCCCCTGTGCCGCATGCCCGGGATCATGCGGAGCAGATTTGGTGGGATGCGCCGGGCAGTCTGCCCAAACCGCTGCGCCATGTCGGCATTTATGGCTACCGCGCCCACTTTTTAAAATCCTTTCCACACTTGACGCCTGCCCCGCAGGAGTTGCTGGAAAGTCTGGAGCAGTTAAGGGCCTTGTGGCACGGACACAAAATCGCGGTCCACATCACCGAGAAGTCCCCTGGCATGGGCGTTGACACGCCGGCAGACCTGCTGGCCGCACGCCAGATGTTTGCCAGACTTCGCCCGTCAATCTAAGCGTTGATCAAGCTGTCGATGTAAGTGTTCAAGCAGAGCTGCATGCTATCCTTTGTTGCGAAGCACGTGGCACCTGGACAATCCGGCGACTGCAATCGCTTCACACCATTTTCAGAGACAAGTCACCTGACCCTGACCCCATAAAAACGACGAGGACAACCATGAAACTGATTTTGTTAGGCGCACCCGGTGCAGGCAAGGGGACTCAGGCAACATTTCTCTGCCAGAAATACGGCATTCCCCAAATTTCAACGGGTGACATGCTGCGAGCGGCTGTAAAAGCCGGCACACCGCTGGGCATAGAAGCTAAAAAAGTCATGGACTCGGGCGCGTTGGTCAGTGACGATTTGATCATCAACCTCGTCAAGGAACGCATTGCACAAGCCGATTGCCTGCAAGGGTTCTTATTTGACGGCTTTCCGCGCACTTTGCCGCAGGCAGATGCCATGAAAACTGCCGGCGTCAGGCTGGACTATGTGCTGGAAATTGACGTTCCATTTGAAGCCATCATTGAGCGCATGAGTGGCAGGCGCTCGCACACGGCGTCTGGCCGCACGTACCACGTCAAGTACAACCCGCCCAAGATAGACGGGCTGGACGACGTCACAGGTGAAAGCCTGATTCAGCGCGACGACGACAGGGAAGAAACCGTGCGCAAGCGGCTGGAGGTGTACAGCGCGCAAACCAGGCCACTGGTGGCCTACTATTCTGACTGGGCAAGAGCCGAGCCTGCCCTGGCCCCGGCCTACCGTGCCATCAGCGGTGTTGGCAGTGTGGAAGACATCACGCAACGCGCGTTGAAGGCTCTGGAAAATTGACGCAAGGCGCCCTGATGCACGGCATCAAGATTCTCTAAAAGCAAGTGGGTTGGCTGCTGTCGGGTAGCGGCGCTGGGTAGTTCCAGGGCAAATTCCGGGGCAGTTTCCGGGACAGTTACCACCAAGCCACAAAGATCAATCAGCCTGCACAGCTTGATGGCAGCAGTTGCCAGCCTGAGCAACTGTCAATGCACGCACTGGCAAGAGCAAGCAGCACAGCCACCTTCTGATGGCTGACCTGAGCACTGATCATCTCGAGATGGATTCAAGCCAAAACGCGTCATGACACAACGTCTTGGCAACGCCAAAGCTTGCCATAGTTACACGCTATTTTTTCAGGAGCTGCTAGCGCCCTATTTATAAGGGCTTAAGCCTGATTTGATACTGATTTTGATTTGATCTGTCGCCTGAAGACAATGGGTTTCCCACCTTTTCTGGTTTTCATGAGTTAAATGCCTGTTGATTCAAAAAAGACTTGCAATTGCGCAAAAGCTGATTAAAAATACAGTTACTGGGTATTCAAACAGCCCTTGTGTAATTTCCTGCAGGACACTGAACCATGCGCACCCTGACACAACTGACCGGCCTGGCACCCAATTTATCACCCACTGGTGCCAGGCTGACCGCCCGTCAACAGCAGATTTTTGAACTGATTCAGCGCGCCATTGCCAGTACAGGTGCGCCCCCAACACGGGCTGAAATTGCAACCGAACTGGGTTTCAAGTCTGCCAACGCAGCAGAAGAGCATTTGCAGGCATTGGCACGCAAGGGCGTGATTGAACTTGTCAGCGGCACTTCCCGCGGCATTCGCCTTCGCGCGGGCGACATGCGCAGCGTCAATGAATCACGCATGCATCAGTTCTCGCTGCCACTGCAAAGTCTGGCGCAACTGGTTTTGCCGTTGATAGGCCGGGTTGCTGCCGGCAGCCCCATCCTGGCACAAGAACACATTGAGCAAAGTTATACCTTTGGTGCCGGCATGTTTGACAAACAACCAGACTATCTGCTCAAGGTCAGGGGCATGAGCATGCAAGGCGTGGGCATCATGGACGGGGACCTGCTTGCAGTCAAGCAGGCCAGTGAGGCGAAAAACGGGCAAATTGTGGTGGCGCGGCTGGGCGATGAAGTGACCGTCAAACGGTTCAAACGCACCAGAAACCTGATTGAGTTGCTGGCAGAAAACCCCGACTTCAAAACCATTGTTGTCGAGCCTGGCGAGCCTTTTGCCATCGAAGGTCTGGCAGTTGGATTGATACGCCCCACCGTTTTGAATTAAAAACTTCTTTGTCAAATTAATTATCAGGAATTCATCATGGGGATTGCCAGTTTTTCACCGTCCTTGTCCTTGTCGCAGTCACGATTTGAATCACCTGCTCTGTCACTGATGCTTGCTCCTGTGCGTGCAATCGCGTCATTTTTCATGCCAGCACAGATTGTGCACAACAGCCATGCTGTTTACCGCCATGCGCCTGCAGCGCATTTGGCAAACGGGGTAATGAAGGACGTGATGGGAGACGTGACATGCCATGCGACAAAACACGCGACAAGGCACGCGATAAATGAAGCAAAAAATAACTCTGTAAAGCCCACTGTTGTTGCTGAAAATTTTCGGGTTGCAGCTGTCAACGAAACTAAAACGCCTTGCGTCAGCCGCCTGAAAGTGATGCGTGAGTTTGAACCCGGTTTGAAGCGCTCGCAGGTTGGGCGCATGGCAATTTGCGGCCGCATGGCAGATGTGTGTGCCGAGCTTGACCGGATTGCTTCAAAAGCCGCATCCAATCCTTGAAGCTGCTTCCCGCAGGTTTCATAATTATTTGAAACCTGGGTACCTCACACCTGACAAGTAACAAGTTGCAGGCACAATATTGGGATGAATATTGTGATTCTCGATGACTACCAGGATGTGGTGCGCAAACTGGCTTGCGCTTCCCGGCTGGACCCGTATCCGGCGAAGGTTTACACCAACACAGTCAAAGGAATCGGCCAGCTTTCGATCCGCCTCAAAGACGCTGATGTGATTGTTCTGATTCGGGAAAGAACGCAAATCAGCCGTCAGTTGATTGAAAAACTCCCAAAGCTCAAGATGATTGCGCAAACAGGGCGCGTGGGCGGCCATGTTGATGTGGGGGCCTGCACTGAACGCGGTGTTGCCGTGTCCGAAGGCATCGGATCACCCACTGCGCCTGCAGAGCTGACATGGGCTCTCATCATGGCTGCAACACGGCGCATTCCCCAGTATGTGGCCCATCTCAAGCATGGTGCATGGCAACAGGCAGGCCTCAAATCTGCCTCCATGCCAACAAACTTTGGTATTGGCACAGTTTTAAAGGGCAGAACCCTCGGTGTCTGGAGCTACGGCAAAGTCGGCCAGATTGTGGCTGGCTATGGCCGCGCTTTTGGCATGCGCGTCGTGGTTTGGGGCAGCGATGCATCCCGGACCAAGGCAGTTGCAGACGGATTTGAAGTGTCCAGTTCCAAAAATGAATTTTTTGAGCAATGTGATGTTTTGAGTTTGCACCTGCGATTGAGCGTGGAAACCCGGGGGATTGTGGGACTGGACGATTTGCTTCGCATGAAACCAACTGCCCTGCTGGTAAACACTTCACGCGCTGAACTGATTGAGCCGGAAGCCCTGATTTCAGCGCTCAATCGCGGCAGGCCAGGACTCGCTGCTGTCGATGTTTTTGAGTCTGAACCTATTTTGCAGGGCCATGCCCTGCTCCGGCTGGAAAACTGCATATGCACACCACACATCGGCTATGTAGAGCAGGACAGCTATGAGATGTACTTCAGTTCAGCCTTTGACAACGTGACCAATTTCATCAAAGGTACACCGACAAACATTGTCAACCCTGGCGCTTTGCAGGTCAGGCGATAGTCTGACCTGCAAACGCGCTTCAGACATCAACGCCCGTTGGGCCTGACTTTTTTACTGGTGTCAGGTGCGTCGTCAAAGTCATCAAAATCCATCAAATGACTGGCGTTATTCGGCAAGTTTTTAATTTGTTGTAAATCTTCACCTGCTGTCGTCGAATTGCCACCAGCAAAGTTCCCGAACCCGGCAGACAACTCGATGTCCAGCGCAGCGCCCGAAGGCTGGAGAAAAGCTTTTTCCGCAAAAGACATTGGCTTGCTCAAATCCAGATCAAGTCCCAGATTCAAGGAGGCAGGCGGCACGGTTGAAGTCCACGGCGGTTCATTGAAGGCACCTGACTGTGCCGCGAGGTCATGGTCCAGGGCGGCAGACAGCGGGTCAATGGTGGTCGACGCAAATGTCAGTGGTTTTGAGTCAGCCACACCAACTTTTCCGGCTTTTCCGGCTTTTCCGGCTTTTTCTGCTTTTCCGTTGTTACCAGCAGGAAATTCTGGCAAAACAAATTTGCCGGAATCGCCCGATCGGTAGGTCATGCCCGTCCGCGGGTCATTGGCAATTGACTTGCGCTCCTCGCTGACAACGTCCTTGGCCAGCGCATAAAGCATCAGCAACTCGCGGTAAGCCTGAATATCGAAAGCTTCAGCATCGGTGCCAGGTTGCTTGAAAATCGATTCTTCGATGATTTCAAGCACTTTGGCTGTTGGCCACAGCGCGACAATACGGGACATGGCCAGCGGGTAGGCTTCCAGCCCAGGGCCGGTATCCGCATACATTTCAAACACCGGAATCGTGGTGTTAAAACGCGCGTTGAAGTCATTGCGCAATGCGGCATAGTCCACCTTGCGATTGAGCTGGTGGTAAAGACTGAACAGATCCAGATAAATGATCGCACTGGTTTGAGTGCCATCACCGATATGGTTGCGCAGCACGTCAATGGCCTGCTCGTGCTGGCCAATTGACACAAAAAAATCAGCCTGTTGCTGAACATCCAGCAACTCTTCAGCTTTGACCGCCCGTGACGGGTGGTTCATGCTCACGGCAAAATCAGAACGGAAAATGGACAACGGGGGGGCTCTGGAACTCAGCTCAGAATTCTGCACCTCGTTTAACGGCATCAAATCCGACCGGGAAAAGTTCAGATCAATTTCCGGATCTGCAAATCCGGCTTTTGCCGGCCTGTCAGAGCGTTTCTGCTTTGACGTTGACCGGTTGTCTAAATCGGCATCATCATCATGCGTTCGGCTGTCAACCCACCCATTGCGGCGGCTGTTCTGGGTTTCGCGTTTTCGCCACCATGGCAGGTTGCCGCCTTCAGACAAGTTAGCCAAAGACTTTCTACGCAGCATGAATGCCAGACCTGCAAATGCCAACAGCAGCAAGAAAACCAGCGCATAAACCAGAAAATTGGCATAACGGCCAGATTCTGCTTTTTGCAGTTTGGCATCCAGCTCGCCAACCAGCTGCTGGGTCTTCTGGGTTTGGGTTTGAAGGCCACGAACCGAGTTTTCCAGGTTCTGGAGTTTTTCAAAATCCCGGACGATGTCCTGCGGCTGCATTGCAATGGCCCGCCACAATGCTGCGGCTGCTGTGCGCTCCTGTGGGTTGGCCGATGGCGTAGACAACAGCGTTGATGACGACTTGAGTTGTGGGTCCCGCTCGATGCTTAGGTCAAGCGGCTCCAGCTTCAGTCGGGCCCGGTTGGGGGCCGTTTCTTTCGCTGCACTTTTTGCAGCTTTTGCAGCTTTTGCAGCTTTTGCAGCTATTGCAATGTTTACATTTTCTTCAGGTGTGACACGTTTATTGCGGTCAGCTTCAGTGTCGACAAGCTTTTGGGTATTGCCAGCATTGGCGTCGTTTCTGCCAGCAACAGTGCTTGCAGTGGCGGCAGATCCAGAGCCGGCGGCTGGGCCTTTGGCATTGGCTGCAGACCGGAGTTTGCGGGTTTTGGGGCCGGCATTGGGACCTGCTGGATTGACTCCAGTTGCCAATCCTGCGTTAGCGGGCAACATTGCAGGCGCACTCTTGCTGGGCAATAAAAGCGGGTTGGCTGGGTTGCGGTCCTGAACTGTCTCGGAAGCCATGTCGGCCAGCGTGACATACCGCCGTTCAATTTTTTGTTGACAACCAACCCGGACATAAACCGTGACTACTGGCTCGTCTACAGGGGTGGCAGTGCGAATCCGAATAACCGCATCTTGAGAGCCGGTTGAAAGTCGTTCAGCCGTGACGCGGACCCGGGATTTGTCAAGTCTCGTGTCTGCATAAAACACATCCGCATCAATGCACAAGCTGGCGATGTCGTCCTGCGTGTCCAGTACAGCCTGGACTGACAAGTCAAGAGGCCGGCCAATTAGCGTAGCGCCTTGATGCCGTCCGAGAGACACGGCAAAGCAGCTGGCAGCAGCCAATTGCATCAAAACTGACAGAACAACAAAAATCTTTTTCACAGCCGGGTGTGTAGATGTAACAAAATTAGATTTTCGCACAGCCAATGGCGCAATAAAAATTACCGCCCTGCGTAATAATCCAGGCCCATGAAACCAATTTTTCAAACCGTGGGTGTGGTCGGCTCAGGCGCAATGGGGCGCGGCATCGCACAAATTTCTGCACAGGCGGGCAGCACTGTCAAACTGTTTGATTTGCGACCCGAGGCGGGCAGCAAAGCCAAGGCCGAACTGGCCGTTCAGTGGGACAAACTGGTTGTCAAAAACAAGCTGGCTGCAGAAACGGCCGATCTGCAAAAAACCCGTGTTCTGGCAGTCGGTGCGCTCGCAGATCTTGCTGACTGTGACTTGATCATTGAAGCAGTCGTAGAGCGGCTTGACGTCAAACAAACCCTTTTCGCCGACCTTGAAGCCATTGTGCTGCCCACTGCCGTGTTGGCAACCAACACATCGTCGCTGTCAGTCACAGCCATTGCATCGCGTCTGAAAAATCCACAGCGCTTTGCTGGCTACCATTTTTTCAACCCGGTGCCCCTGATGAAAGTGGTGGAAGTCATTGCCGCGCTGAAGACAGATGCTGGCGTGTGCAGCCAGCTGTCAGACTACGCCCGGCAGATGGGGCATACCCCCGTGCTGGCGCAAGACACCCCAGGCTTTATCGTCAACCATGCAGGCCGCGGTTATGGCACTGAAGCGCTGCGCATCATCGGTGAAGGCATCACTGACTTTGCCACAGTTGACCGGATTTTGCGCGACCAGGTTGGCTTCAAACTGGGGCCTTTTGAGTTGATGGATTTGACCGCGCTGGACGTGTCGCATCCGGTGATGGAGTCGGTTTACCGCCAATATTATGAAGAGGCCCGTTACCGCCCCAGCGTGATCACGGCGCAGCGCCTGGCAGGCGGCATGCTGGGTCGCAAAACTGGCGAAGGGTTTTATAAATATATGGATGGCGCGATGCAGGTCGCCCCTGAAGCTGCAGCGCCAGTGGTCTTTGAGATGCCGCCCGTCTGGGTGTCACCGCGCGCGTCGCGCCGCTCTGAGCTCTTGCAGCTGCTCAAAAATCTGGGTGCAAAAATTGAGACCGGCGCTTCTGCCTCGCCGCAAGCCCTGATGCTGGCTGCACCCCTTGGCTTTGACATCACCACCGTTGCAGTCGTGGAACGCCTGGACCCGGCCCGCACTGTCGGCATTGACATGCTGATTGACGATGCAGCAACGGGCCGCCGCGTGCTGGCGACCAACCCCGCCACGCGCAGCGACATGCGGGACGCAGCGCATGCGCTGTTTGCACGCGATGGCAAGGCCATCAGTGTGATCCGCGACAGCGGCGGCTTTGTGACGCAGCGGGTGGTGGCCACCATTGTCAACATTGCCAGTGACATTTGCCAGCAAGGCATTTGCAGCCCCAAGGATCTTGAAACTGCCGTGACGCTGGGCCTCGGTTATCCGATGGGACCATTGGCCATGGGCAACCTGTACGGCCCGACAAATATTCTGGAAGTTCTGTTCAACATGCAAACCGTATACGGCGACCAGCGTTACCGCCCTTCCCCCTGGCTGCGCAGGCGTGGCGCCATTGGCCTGAGCCTGATGCATGAGGAAAGCTGACCATGGCCTCTTCCCTAAAAAGCACCAGTCAGGGTCAGACACTGATCCTGACCCTGAGCAACCCGGACTATAAAAACGCTCTCAGCCCTGAAATGTATGCGGCGGGCATTGAGGCGCTCAATGCGTTTGAGACCAGCCCTGACATCAAAAGCGTCATCATCACCGGGGAGGGCGCAGACTTTTGTGCAGGCGGTAATTTGCAACGCCTGCTGGCCAACCGGCAGCAGCCCAAAGAGGTGCAGGCGCAAAGCATCGATGGCCTGCACAGCTGGATAGAAGCCATTCACACCTACCCCAAGCCAGTGATTGCTGCAGTTGAAGGTGCCACAGCCGGTGCAGGCTTTTCACTGGCGCTGGCCTGCGACTTTTGTGTGGCTGCTGACAATGCCATATTTGTCATGTCATACAGCACGGTGGGTTTGTCACCAGACGGTGGGGGCAGCTGGGCACTGTCACGGAGCCTGCCGCGCCAGCTGGCAAGCCAGCTGATGATGTGTGGGGACCGCATCAACGCGCAGCGCCTGCATGACCTGGGGCTGGTCAACCAGGTGTGCAGCAAAGGCCAGGCGCTGAGCGAAGCCCTGCTGCTGGCCAGCAGGCTCAATGCACGGGCTGCAAACGCACTGGGCAGCATCAAGGAGCTGGTCAACGATGCAGCCAGCCAGACATTGAGCCAGCACCTGACGCAGGAACGCGACCATTTCGTCACTAACCTGCATCACGCCAATGCTGCTGAAGGCATCCATGCCTTTTTGCAAAAGCGTCCGCCTTCATACACGTAGCCAGAATATCGCAATTTATTGATGAAATACGGCTCTAGCGCTTTTGTTATGGGCGCTAGCAGCTCCTGATTCAGGAGCATATAAATTGGTTATATTGCCCGAATGAATGATGTACCGGTCACCGCTGCCCTTGACAGTCTGACTAATCCGCACAGACACCCAGGCGACAGACGCCACAATGACAAGCTGGCGTCAAAGCGACAATGCATCAAGAGCCAACTCATGCAACTGAATCCCCATGGATGACCCCATTCTCACCATCGACGAGCGCGAAGCGATCAACGCCGGACGCTGGTTTGCATCCCTGTCGCCATCGCTCAGGCATGACATTTTGCGTTGTGCCTACGTCAAACGGTTTGGTGACGGTGAGCTGATTTCTGCGCGAGGTGATCCGCCTGAAGAGTGGATAGCCTGCGCCAAAGGCGCGGTGCGGGTCAGCTCCACATCCATTTCAGGCAAGCAGATCACGCTGACTTATGTTGAGCCTGGCATCTGGTTCGGCGATGTGGCAATCTTTGACGGCGACCGGCGGACCCACGATGCATACGCACATGGCGGGACCACGGTGCTGTGCGTTGCAAAGGCTGATTTCAAGAAGATTTTGTCCAATCATGTGGAGTTGTATGAGGCCATGCTGCGCCTGCATGCACGCCGCATACGCCAGCTGTTTGGCCTGGTTGAAGACCTGAACACCCTGCCCCTGCGCGCGCGCCTGGCCAAGCAGTTGCTGCATCTGGTGCGCAGTTATGGCGTGCCCAGTTTGTCAAACAACACCGAAGTGCGCATTGGCCTGCAGCTGGCGCAGGAAGAGCTGGCACAGCTGCTGGGCGCGTCCCGCCAGCGTGTTAACCAGGAGCTGAAAAGCATGGAACGCGAGGACGCCATCCGCATTGAGCCGGGCGGCCTGGTGGTGCGCAGCCGTGAAGCATTGCTGCGCATTTCAGACACTGATCTGGAAAAATAAAATACCCCATGAGCAACTTTGACCATTTTGTCGGCACACGTGCAGTCACGGCACAGCATGCGTTTGATGTCAGCGCATTGACGGCTTATTTGGGGCTGCACATGCCTGACTTTACAGGCCCGGTGCAAGTCGAAATTTTCAAAGGCGGCCAGTCCAACCCGACCTACAAACTCATCACGCCAGACAAGTCTTATGTGATGCGTGCCAAGCCTGGCCCTGTTGCCAAACTGCTGCCATCGGCCCATGCGGTTGAGCGTGAATTCAAAGTCATGAGCGGCTTGCAGGGCACCGACGTGCCGGTTGCCAAAATGCACTGCCTGTGTGAAGACGAATCGGTGATTGGCCGCACGTTTTACGTGATGGCGTTTGTGGAAGGCCGCGTGTTGTGGGACCAGGCCTTGCCCGGCATGACGAATGCCCAGCGGGCCGAGATTTATGACGAGATGAACCACGTGATTTCGGCTTTGCACAGGGTTAAATTTGCCGAGCGCGGCCTGGCTGACTACGGCAAACCCGGCAACTATTTTGAGCGCCAGATTGGCCGTTGGAGTAAGCAATACCTAGCATCCATCACAGTACCCATCCCGGAGATGGACAAGCTGATGGCTTGGCTGCCTGCCAACATTCCGTTGACGGCACGTGATGAAACGATGACGTCCATCGTGCATGGCGACTTTCGGCTCGACAATTTGATGTTTCACCCCACCGAGCCGCGTGTGCTGGCGGTACTGGATTGGGAGCTGTCAACGCTCGGCCATCCGCTGGCAGACTTCAGCTACCACTGCATGGCCTGGCACATTCCGCCCGGTGCGTTTCGCGGCATTGGCGGGCTGGACATTGCCGCACTTGGCATACCCAGTGAGGCTGACTACATCGGCAAATATTGCGAGCGGACGGGCATCACCACGCCAGAGGCGCTCAAGGCAGACTGGAATTTTTACCTGGCCTACAACCTGTTCAGACTGGCCGCGATTTTGCAGGGCATTGCCAAGCGGGTTGAAGCTGGCACGGCATCCAGCGCGCAGGCCGTCAGCTCAGCTGCCGGGGCGCCAGTGTTGGCAAAGATGGCATGGGACTTTGCACTCAAAAGCGGTGCATCAACTTAAATTTACTGGAGATAACAATGGACTTTAATTTCACCCCCAAAGTGCAGCAGATGCAGGCCCGCTTGCTGGCTTTTATGGACGAGCACATTTACCCAAATGAGGCCCGTTTTTATCATGAGATTGCTGAAAACCGCGCCAAAGGCAACGCCTGGATCCCAACCACCGTCATCGAAGAACTCAAACCCAAAGCCAAAGCAGCTGGCTTGTGGAATTTGTTCCTGCCCCACTCCCCGCGCGCACCTGAAGGCTTGAGCAACCTTGAATACGCACCGCTGTGCGAGATCATGGGCCGCGTGCCTTTTGCGGCTGAAGTGTTTAATTGCTCCGCGCCAGATACCGGCAACATGGAAACCATTGCGCGCTACGGCTCCGAGGCCAACAAAGACCAGTGGCTGGACCCATTGCTGCGTGGTGAGATCCGCTCGGCGTTTTTGATGACCGAGCCCGAAGTTGCCTCGTCAGACGCCACCAACATTGCCTGCCGCATTGAGCGCGATGGCGATGAATATGTGCTCAATGGCCTGAAATGGTGGTCGTCCGGTGCAGGCGACCCGCGCTGTGCGGTTTATATCGTGATGGGCAAAACCAACCCCGACGCCGGCCGGCACGAACAGCAATCGATGATTCTGGTGCCCGCCAACGCACCCGGCATCACAGTGATTCGCCCACTGACTGTTTTCGGTTACGACGACGCACCGCACGGCCACATGGAGGTGCGTTTGAAAAATGTGCGTGTGCCTGTTGACAACATGCTGCTCGGCGAAGGCCGCGGCTTTGAAATCGCCCAAGGCCGCCTTGGCCCCGGACGCATCCACCACTGCATGCGCACCATTGGCTGCGCCGAGCGCGCGCTTGAATTGATGTGCAAACGACTGACCAGCCGGGTTGCTTTCGGCAAGCCCATTTCCAGCCATTCCGTGTGGCACGAACGCATTGCCGAGTCACGCTGCATGATCGAGCAAGCCAGATTGCTGACACTCAAAGCGGCCTACATGATGGACACCGTCGGCAACAAAGTCGCCAAAGCGGAAATCGCCATGATCAAGGTCGTCGCGCCCAACATGGCCTGCCAGATCATCGACTGGGCCATCCAGGCCCACGGCGGCGGCGGCGTGTCAGACGACTTTCCCCTGGCCTACGCCTACGCCCACCAGCGCACCCTGCGCCTGGCCGACGGCCCAGACGAAGTACACCGCGCGTCGATTGCCAAGCTGGAGCTGGCCAGGCATTTGTTGCTGCCGGGTGAGGTTGAGATGGCTGTGTCGCGGGGTAGCTAAGTGAGGTTTGATTGCTATTAATACGGAAGCTGCTTGCGCTTGTATTCATTAGCCTACAACAGCTTTTAATGGGGAAATAGCAAGCTAAATTGGGGTCTGACACTGATCAGCGTTCACCCATCAGTGGATTAGTCGTGAGGTGTCCTCAAACAAGCCCAGTGGCCTGCAGTTAATACCCAGCTTGAGCAGTAGTTAGGATGTCCTGCGCGGAATTTTCATATCTTCATGAACCTTGCCTGCCACGCAACGCAGCGCCGAAAGCGAGACATGATACTGACCGTTTTTTGGTTGAGACTTGTGGGATACCAATGACCAGACTGGCTCTCCCGGTCCGTTGTACTCCTCAGTAAAGCTGCCATCACGCTTTAGTTTTAGCACCAGAAGAAAATCTGGCTGGCTTCAAAGAGCAACGCGATCACCTTGCGTTGCCTTGATTTGAACACTTCGACCATCACAAACGGCGTCATGACACCGAGCTGAGGCAGGCAAAAGTTTGAGCTTGTAGTGATGCTTGGCCAAGGCCTCGCCCAAGCTTCCGACAAGGTGCCCATCAGGTGTGAAGTGACGATTTGGAAACATGATTTCCAATTCATCTATTGCGTCGTAGATGGCCTTTAGGAGTAAAGGAAAGCGTGTTGTGTCCATAAAAAAGATTGGACGCCCTAACGCCGGGTTTAAGCCGATCTGCTACGAGTCGTTGAACGCAGTTTTGGTGGATTGAAAAGAGTCAAAGCATGATGAGTCCATTTCAAGAAGCTTGAGGCCACTTGATTTGCACTTTGCGGCTATTCGCAAGGCAGTCGCGCAGGTACAAGTTGATGAGGCTCTGATACGGCATACCTGCCTCATCGGCCATGCCCTTGAAATACTGCACAACGTCTTCAGACAGTCTCATAGTGACGGGCTTTTTAAGCTTGGAGGCGTAGGGGTTCTTGCGCGACTTCAGTTTAGAGAGATCGTATTCTGCTTTCATGTGTATCCACCTTGGTAGAACGCGCTTTCGCGTCTGGTTGCCTTTCGAGCTGAAATGATGCGAATTGCCGCACTCTGATCGCGTTCGCAATGGCAGACGATGAGCAACTTAGCTCCTGAACTCATGCCCAGCATTAGGAAGCGTTCTTCATCGGATGAATGCTCATCATCGAAGAACTGAACAGCAAATTCGTCAAAGAATATAGTCCTAGCTTCTTCAAAAGACACCCGATGCTTTTTGAGATTTAAAGCAGCTTTGGCATCGTCCCATTCGAACAAGATCATACGTACATTGTATTTATAAATTTTGCGACTCAAATTGTAATTGCCGGAGCATTGCCTACAAGTTCAATCGCCATAAACACACTGTGCGGATTTGGCAGGTAGTCGCCAAAAGGCCCTGCTTCAACAAATCCTTTGCTGCTGTACAAACTGTGAGCGGGCTTAAAAGCCGCGTGTGTCCCCGTTTCCAAACTGACCCGCATGTACCCGCGCTGCCGGGCCACTGTGATGATGTGCTCGAGCACCGCGCGGCCTGCGCCTTTGCCGCGCCTGGCTACTGGCGTGCGCATGGATTTGATTTCACCGTGCGTCGGCGACAGCTCTTTCAATGCGCCGCAACCGAGCAAAATGCCCTCGTTCCAGACCGTCCAGAAAGTAATGTTGAGCGCGCGCAGTTTGGTCAGGTCTAATGCAAACACCTGCTCAGGCGGCGACAGCTCGTGCATGTTGGCCAGGTGTTCTTCCAGCAACTGATGGACTGGCGGCCGGGTGAGGTCGTCAAGTTCAATGTGCATTTGGAGTCTTTTATTTACGCTGGGTCATGTTTGCAAAATCCAGCAGGTCGAATTCTATTTTGACAACTGAGCAGTTACAAACGGATTAACAACCTGCACTTTAGCCACCTCAAAATCTTTCACGTTGCGCGTGACCACTGTCAAGTTGTGGCACAGCGCCGTGGCAGCAATCAGGTTGTCAACCTCCTTGTTGCCTGTCATCACGGACAGGCGAGCCCAAAGCCTTGCAATGGCAGGCGTGACGGGCAATTTCCTCTCCGTGAATTGCAACTCGGTTTGCATCAGCCATTGCGACAATTCCCCCGCAAAGTCAGGCGCTGCGCTGCGCTGCTTTTGAATGCCGACTTCAATTTCACCGAGGGTCATCACACTCAAAAAAAGGGTGTCAGGTGCCTGGGCTCGCAGAAACGTCACCACACCAGTATTGGGTCTGGATTTGCGCAACTCTGACACAACGGCGGTGTCCAGCAAAATCATCAGAAGTTAACTTCGCGTGGCTGCATGTTCAATCGCTCTTCGCCCTCCAGTTGATCAATATCTGCTTTCGGGATTGGCAATAAATGGTCAACAAAACTCAGGGGCGCGGCAGCGCCAGCGGCTGCGCTGCGTTGCAAGGCCTCAAAGTCCTGTTCAGACAGAACCACAACGGCACGCTTGCCACTTCGCGTGACATGTTGCGGCATGCCCAGCATGGCTTTGTCAACGAGGGCGCTGAATCGTTATGACAACGCTCATCGACTCTTCCCCACCGCCCTGCCTGACCCCCTTGGCTGGCGGGCAGGCGTTGTAGTCACCGCCCATCGCCAGACGAATGTGGCGCTCGTCCGTCAAGCAGGCGTGGGTGACGTCGATGCTGGCCCATTGGCGCGTAGCAACGTTCAGGCACACATCGGCCCAGGCGTGGCTGGCCAGGTCGGGGGCATTGGCATCGTAAAAATAGCCGCTGACGTACCGGGCCGGGTAGCCCAGGCTGCGGCAGACGGCGACCATCACGTGGGCTTGGTCCTGGCAGACGCCAGAGCCAGCGTTAAAAGCCTGCAGCGCAGTGGTCGTGACATTTGAGCTATCTTTTTTATAGCTGACAGCGCCCATAATACCTTGGCTAAGGGCTAAAAGTGCTTGTAAATTGGCCGTTCCGTCCGTACTTTGCGCGATGAAATGCCTGCCAAATTCGGCCAGCTGAAAATGCGGTTCGGCCAGCGCGGTGCCGCGCAAGAAGAAATACGGATGCGGCAGGGTTTCAGCGTCGGTAAATTCGGCAATGCCATGCGTGTTGACTTCACCGGCTGCGTTGACCAGGCTCCAGCGCACGTTGTCTGCATCGGTTCCCACAAAGGTGTATGACTGCACGGTATTGCCAAACGCATCGGTCTGCTTGAACAGCTTTTCAGGCGCACCCAGGCTCCAGAAATTGACAGTTTGCATGGGACTGGACAGCGGCGTCAGCCACAGGGTTTGCAGCGCGTAGCGCAGTGGTGCTGTGTAGCGGTAGTCAGTGGTGTGACGGATGTGCAGTTTCATGTTTTTGCCATTGTCACGGGAATAAATCAGAGCAGTTATCAGACGGGCAACTGGCTGACCGCAATTGCACATTCTGCAGTGCCCTCACCCCTGCCCTCTCCCCCGTGGGGAGAGGCAGTCACGCTTATGTCGTTGCAGGCACCAAAAACTCACGGCTCAGGTGCGATCCCAGCTCGTTCACACGGTCCAAAAACTGCGTCAAAAAGGCGTGCAGGCCATTGGCCAAAATCTCGTCAATGCGGGCAAATTGCAAGTCTGACCGCAACTTGCCAGCACGGCGGCTGGTTTCGCTGCTGGCGTCGCTGGTGACCATGGCGAGGTTGTTCATCACTTCGTTCAGGCAGCCCAGCAAAGAGCGCGGCATGTCGGCGCGCAAAATCAACAGCTCAGCCACACGCTCTGGCTTGATCACATCGCGGTACACCTTGCGGTAAATCTCAAAGCCCGACACGCTGCGCAAGATCGAGCTCCAGTGATAAAAGTCAAAGTCTTCGTCCAGAGCGTTGGCCAGGTTCTTTTGCGCGACATGAAACTTGACGTCAACCAGTCGCGCCGTGTTGTCTGCCCGCTCCAGGAAGGTACCCAAGCGCAAGAAGTGAAAGGCCTCATCCTGCAGCATGGTGCCCGCCGTCACGCCGCGTGACAGGTGGGATCGAAACTTGACCCACTCAAAAAACTGCGACGGGTCACGCTCGAAGTCACCATTTCTAAGCATGCGGATAACTTCCAGATAGGTCTGGTTTTCAGTTTCCCAAACTTCGGTGGTCAGTGTGCCACGCACGGCCCGCGCGTTTTCCCGGGCGTTTTTAAGGCACGACACGATGCTGGACGAATTGTCTTCGTCGCGCACCATGAAGTCCATCACATCGCGGGGCACAACGCGGTCGCCATGCTTGGCTGAAAACCTGGGTTTGAGCTCGCTGATGCTCAGCAGCCCCTCCCATCCAGACTGGGCAGAAGAGGCCGATTGCGGCAGCATGGAGGTCTGGTAGTTGACATCCAGAATGCGGGCGGTGTTTTCGGCGCGTTCGGTGTAGCGGGACATCCAGAACAAGTGGTCAGCGGTTCTTGACAGCATTTATTTGCTCCCTTGTGACTGTGACTGTGACTGTGACTGGGATTGGCTCGTTGTGCGGTTGTCTGCCTCCAGAATCCAGGTGTCTTTGGTCCCACCGCCTTGTGATGAATTGACCACCAGCGAGCCGTCTTTCAGCGCCACGCGGGTCAAGCCGCCCGGCACCATCTGTACCTCTTTGCCGCTCAACACAAAAGGCCGCAGGTCAATGTGACGCGGTGCAATGCCACTTTCGACATAGGTTGGACAAGTCGACAAACTGAGTGTGGGCTGGGCAATGTAGCCCGCCGGGTTGGCAACCAGCGCCACGCGAAAGTCTTCAATTTCTTTGGATGTAGACGCTGGCCCCACCAGCATGCCGTAGCCGCCCGCGCCATGCACCTCCTTGACCACCAGATCCTTCAAGTTGGCCAATGTGTATTTCAGATCGTCTGCGTTGCGGCACATGTAGGTGGGCACGTTTTTTAAAATCGGTTTTTCGCCCAGGTAAAACTCGATCATTTTGGGCACGAAGGGGTAAATGGACTTGTCGTCCGCCACGCCGGTGCCGATGGCGTTGCACAGCGCGACATTGCCGCTGCGGTACACGTTGAGCAGCCCAGCGCAGCCCAGCGTTGAGGTGGGCCTGAAAGCCAGCGGGTCCAGAAAGTCATCGTCCACCCGGCGATAGATAACATCAACGCGTTTGGGCCCGCGCGTGGTGCGCATATACACAAAGTTGTCTTTGACAAACAGGTCCTGGCCCTCCACCAGTTCAATGCCCATCTGCTGGGCCAGAAAGGCATGTTCAAAATACGCTGAATTGTGCATGCCAGGTGTCAACACCACCACCGTTGGGTCAGCCGTCGCAGGCGGCGCTGAAGCGCGCAGTGTCTCGAGCAACAAATCAGGGTAATGCGCCACAGGTGCAACGCGGTTTTCATTGAACAGCTCCGGAAAAAGCCGCATCATCATCTTGCGGTCCTCCAGCATGTAGCTCACGCCGCTGGGCACGCGCAGGTTGTCTTCCAGCACGTAGTATTCGCCGTTGCCTTGCGCATCAGCTGCCCGAACAATGTCAATGCCGCTGATGTGCGAATAGATATTGCCCGGTACATCCACACCCATCATCTCGGGGCGGTATTGCGCGTTTTGAAAGATCTGCTCGGACGGCACAATGCCGGCCTTCAAAATCTCCTGGCCGTGGTACACATCGTGAATGAAACGGTTCAGCGCTGTTACCCGCTGGATCAGCCCCTTTTCCATCACGGCCCACTCGTGCGCGGGGATGATGCGGGGGATCAGGTCAAACGGAATCAGCCGTTCGGTGCCGCCGTTGCCCGACGCGGCATCTTCGTCTTTGTCGCCATACACTGCAAAGGTGATGCCGACACGGCGGAAAATCATTTCTGCTTCAACTCGCCGTGCCTGCATGCTGGCCAGTGGCTGACGCGCCAGCCAGCGCTGGTAGCTTTGGTAATGCTCACGTGCGACTTCCGGGCTCGCGTTCATTTCATCAAACTTCAAGCGGCTCATGCGTTGTGTCTCCAGCTTACATTCAATAGCATTTGTGAAGATAGCTTAGCAAGTTATGAGCCACTGGTTGGATTTCGGGTTTTTTTATTTATCAGCACTGATCTGCATCCGTTAGCATTATCGGACTGTCTCACCAGGGTAGTGCCAATACCGCTGTGATGTTGCCCGGTGGCAGTTGACCTGAGCGGGCTGCTGGCTGGCCCAAATAGCAGCGCCGCAACTGGGCGACTTGATCACCTGAATTTGCCGGTCTGCATAGCGTGCCAGCACAGACGCCACCGGGTGATTGAACCGATTGCGGTAGCCCGCTTGCGCCAAAGCAAACTGCGGCCGCACTGCATCCAGAAAAGGCCCGGTTGACGATGTCTTGCTGCCGTGGTGCGGCATCAGCAAAAAGTCAGCCTTGAGTTTGGCCTGCATGTCGGGGGTGCGCACCAGCCGCAGCTCTTGCGCAGCCTCCAGGTCGCCTGCCAGCAAGGCAGTTTTCGCCCCGTTGGAGATGCGCAGAACGCAGCTCATGGCATTTGACTTTGTTTTTATCTCGTAGTCAGCTGGCAGCGGGTGAAGTATTTCAAAATCGACGCCGTCCCAAGACCAGGATTGCCCGGCCAGGCAGCGTTCAGCCTTGCGAATGGCTTGCAGTTCGTGGCTGTCTTCAATCGAGCTGACCAGTCTGGCCTGTGGCTGCATGGCCAGCACCGCTGGCGCGCCGCCAATGTGGTCCAGGTCCCGGTGGCTCAGCATCAGCATGTCAATTTTTTCGCCCATCGCCTGCAGCAATGGCACCAGCACGCGGTTGCCAGCATCGCTTTCCCGCGAGAACTTCGGTCCTGTGTCGTACACCAGGCTGTGCGAAGCAGTCCGCACAATCAGCGCATTGCCCTGCCCAATGTCAGCACCCAAAATTTCAAACTGTCCGTCGGCTGGCCTGAGCGGTTGCCACAGCAACACAGGTAGCAGCAGCGGTACGCCGAGCATCCGCCAGTGCAGAGGCAAGCGCATGGCCAGCAGCACACCCCCCAGCGTGCCGGCAGCAGCACACCACAGCGGTGCAGCAGCCACGCTGACAGTCGCCCAGGACAAGCTGGCCATCCACTGCAGCAGCCAGATGAGCGCACTGACAGCCAGCGCTGCGGCGTCCCACGCCGGCGAGAACAGCGCACCCGCCATGGCCAGCGGTGTCACCACCAGCGTGACCCACGGAATTGCCACCGCATTGGCCAGCAGGCCAATGATCGACACCTGGTTGAACAGCAGCAGCGACAGCGGCGTCAGCGCCAGTGTGATGACCCATTGCTCTCTGGCAGCGGACACCAGGTTGAAACCCAGACGCGCCACCCCAGACCTGGAAACTGCCTTACTCAACCAGATCTGATGATGTTTTAGGGTTGTAGCGCCCATATCATGGGCGCTGACAGCTCCTGAATTAATAGCTTCCTGCTTTTCTTTTTGCCTGGCTCCGTCGCTGCCCGATGCAAATAGCACCCCCACCGCGACAAACGACAGCCAGAACCCAGGCTGCATCAGCGCCCATGGATCGAGCGCCACCACCACGGCCATGACCAGCAGCCATACCGGCGGCCAGGGCCACTGCTTGCCGCAATGCCGGAGAACAACCACGGCGGCCAGCATCCAGATGGTGCGCTGGGCTGGCACGCCCCAACCTGAAAACAAGGCATACCCTGTTGCCAATGCCAGTCCACCCAGCGCCCCCGCTGCTGCAGCTGGCACCGCCAGACACAACGCGGGCGTGATGCGCACCGAGCGCCGCCACAGCCAGCCAATCACCAGCGATGCGGCCCAGGCAAACATGGTGATGTGCAGGCCTGAAATACTCATCAAATGCGCCACGCCCGTTGCCCTGAAAACATCCCAGTCAGCGCGCTCAATGGCGTTTTGATCGCCCACCACCAGCGCCGCCAGCACGCCGGCCAGCTGGCGGTTGTCAACACGCTCAAAAATGGCTTCCCGCACGGACTGGCGAGCACGTTCCACCGGCTTTGACCAGTCGCTCGTCAGCCTGCGCGGCGGTACATCGGCCTGGCTGGTGCGCACATAGCCAGTGGCCTGCACGCCCTGCTCCCACAGCCAGAGTTCGTAGTCAAAGCCATGCGGGTTGCTGTTGCCATGCGGCGCTTTCAGGCGCACGGTCATTTGCCAGCGCTCCCCAGCACGCAGTGGCTGCGGCTGGCGCTGGAGCTCCATTGAAAATTCGGGCGGTTCGGGGTCGCCGTCAGTGACTGGCTGCACTTTGGCGGGACGTGTGCCAAAGCCTGAATACCAGCCCAGCTGAATGTTGGGCGGCAACACAACTTTTTTGCCGTTCAGCTGAGCCGATGCCACCGCCATGCGAAAACGCACGCCATCTTCACCCCATTGCGGCATGGCGGTAATCTGCCCGGTCACTTCAATGTCCTGACCTTCCAGAACCGGATTCAGGGCAGTTGCCAAATAGGCAACCGAACGCGCGCCGGTCAGGCCAAAGCCCAGACCACCCGCCATCAACAATGCCAGCACAAGCTGAAGCCCAGCCAGCCGCCTGCGCTGAAATGCGGATTGAAAAGCTGCGATGCCCGCCAGGGCAAAAGCACCAATAGCTGTCAATACCGCGTAACCCAACACACCCCAAAGCTGCGCTTGCTGCAGCTGCAATGCCACGCCCACAACAAAACCCAGCAATGAGCCAGCCAAAAGCCGCGCCGCTCCAGCCCGGATGCCCAAAGCAAATTTATCTCCCACAAAACCCTTCTTTTTGTTGTCATGCACCTTGCAAATGGCTCCATAGTCAACGGACGAACCTCTGTTTCAGCTGACAGCGCTGGTTTTTGGCTTGCTCCTTGCTAGTATGCTGGGCGTCTGCCAACACAGCGCCCCTTTCAAAACAAAGCGAGACCCACTTGTCCATCCACGTCGCCCTCAGCCACATCACCCATTACCAATATGACCGCCTGGTCACGCTGGGGCCGCAAATCGTGCGGCTGCGGCCTGCCCCGCACAGCCGGACGCAAATTTTGTCGTATTCGCTGAAGGTCGAGCCGCTTGATCACTTCATCAATTGGCAGCAAGACCCGTTTGCCAACTACCAGGCACGCCTGGTGTTCCCCAAGCCAGCGCGTGAGTTCAAAGTGACGGTGGACATGGTGGTCGACATGGTCACGCTCAATCCGTTTGACTTTTTTCTGGAACCTGAAGCCGAAGAGTTTCCGTTCAAGTATTCAAAAGCGATGGCGCAAGAGCTCATGCCGTACCTGGCGGTGGAGCCTGCCACACCGCTGCTCCAGGCCTATCTGGACAAAATTGACCGCACACCCCGGCGCACCAACGACTTTCTGGTTCATGTCAACCAGCAACTTCAGCAAGACATCAAATACACCATCCGCATGGAGCCAGGTGTACAGACGCCTGAAGAAACGCTTGAAAAAGCATTGGGTTCGTGCCGCGACACCGGCTGGCTGCTGGTGCAACTGCTGCGTCACATGGGCCTTGCTGCGCGCTTTGTATCGGGTTATCTGATTCAGTTAAAAGCGGACGTCAAGTCGCTTGATGGCCCCAGCGGCACTGACAATGACTTTACCGACTTGCACGCCTGGGCCGAAGTGTTTTTGCCCGGTGCCGGCTGGGTAGGTCTGGACCCCACATCGGGCTTGATGGCTGGCGAGGGCCACATACCGCTGGCCTGCACACCCGAGCCTTCGAGCGCCGCGCCGATTGAAGGCGGTGTAGACGAGTCTGAAGTTGAGTTTGCGCACCACATGGGCGTACAGCGCATTTATGAATCACCGCGCGTGACCAAGCCTTACACAGACGAGCAGTGGGCCAGCGTGCTGGCCCTGGGCGAAGCAGTTGACCGCGACTTGGTCAAGGGCGATGTGCGGCTGACGATGGGCGGCGAGCCGACCTTTGTGGCGACCAACGATCCTGACGGCGCAGAGTGGAACATTGACGCACTGGGCCCGACCAAACGCGGCTACGCCACAGAGCTGGTGCAAAAGCTGCGTGCTGAATATGGGCGCGGCGGCTTTTTGCATTTTGGCCAAGGCAAATGGTACCCGGGTGAACAATTGCCGCGCTGGGCGCTGAGCATCTTTTGGCGCAAGGACGGCCAGCCGGTGTGGCAAAACCCGGCACTGTTTGCCAATGAAAGTGAGCCCTGCAACTACACCGCGCAAGATGCAGCCCGCTTCACAGCCACACTGGCTGACAAGCTGGGCTTGAGCCCAGAACACATGACGCCCGGTTTTGAAGATGTCTGGTACTACCTGTGGCGCGAGCGCCGCTTGCCCATCAATGTGGATCCGTTTGAGTCAAAGCTTGACGACGCCATGGAGCGTGAGCGTTTGCGCCGCGTCTTCATGCAAGGCCTGGACTCTGTTGTGGGTTACATACTGCCTCTGAAGCCACGCCCTGTAATTCCTGGCTCGACCGCGCCGCTGGCTGGGCCGGCCTGGACCACCGGCCCCTGGTTTTTCAGGGACGAGCGCACGTACCTGATGCCGGGCGATTCCCCCATGGGATACCGTTTGCCGCTGGACTCGGTGCCGTGGGTGTCCAAAACAGACAACCCTTATACGCCCGAAGAAGACCCGTTTGCACCGCGCGCGGCATTGCCGCCAGCCGCTGCTTTTGCCGGCCGGTACAACGCCAGTCTGCCTGTGAACCATCATTTGAGCGAAACAAAACAGCGGGTTGAACAATACCTTGCGGGGTTCAAGAACGGCGTACCGCCGCGCTACGAAGCCAAACGGGTCATGCAATCGCCTGCGATGTCCCAGCCCATGATGTCGCAAACCGTTGAACAGGCGGCCCGCATCCCCAACACATTTGAATCGGCTGCCTGGTTGTCACGCACGGCACTGTGCATTGAAGTGCGCGACCCACAACGTTCAAATGGACCCAGGGCCAAAGCCGAGGCAGATGCCAAAACCGCTGGCTTGACATCTGTTCGTGGTGAAACAGGTGCGCTGTACATCTTCATGCCGCCGATGGAGCGGCTGGAAGACTACCTGGACTTGCTCGCCGCCGTTGAAGCGACAGCGCAATCGCTCAGTTTGAAAATTGTGCTGGAAGGCTACCCACCGCCGCGCGACCCGCGGATGAAGGTGCTGGCCGTGACACCGGACCCGGGTGTGATTGAAGTCAACATTCACCCGGCTGAAAACTGGGGCCAATTGGTCGCGCACACCGAATTTTTGTACGAGGCCGCGCACCAGACACGCCTGTCGGCTGAAAAGTTCATGACCGATGGCCGCCACACTGGCACGGGTGGTGGCAACCACTTTGTGATGGGTGGTGCCACACCGGCCGACAGCCCGTTTTTAAGGAGGCCTGAATTGCTGGCCAGCCTGGTGGCTTACTGGCACAACCACCCGTCGCTGAGTTATTTGTTTTCGGGCATGTTCATCGGCCCGACCAGCCAGGCACCGCGGGTGGATGAAGCGCGCAATGACCAGTTGTACGAGCTCGAAATCGCCATGCGCGAAATTGCAGTGAACCGCGAAAAGCACGGCGAACAGATGCCGCCGTGGATTGTTGACCGGACGCTGCGCAATATCCTCGTTGACGTCACCGGCAACACGCACCGCAGCGAGTTTTGCATCGACAAACTGTATTCGCCCGATTCAGCAACGGGCCGCCTGGGCCTGCTGGAACTGCGCGCGTTCGAGATGCCGCCGCACGCCCGCATGAGCATTGCCCAGCAGTTGCTATTGCGGGCGCTGGTAGCTCGTTTTTGGAGCAAGTCATACCTGGGTGCCAGCAACCGCCTGACGCGCTGGGGGACTGAACTGCACGACAGGTTTCTGCTGCCAGAACTGGTCCGCATGGATTTCGTGGATGTCTTGAGCGAACTCGGTGAGGCAGGTTATGCGTTTGACATGGCCTGGTTTGAACCGCATTTTGAATTTCGTTTTCCGGTGATTGGACAGGTCTCGGTGAGCAGCATGCATCTGACCCTGCGCAGCGCGCTGGAGCCGTGGCATGTGATGGGCGAGGAAAGCTCATCGACAGGCACTGCCCGCTACGTCGACTCGTCGCTCGAACGCATTGAGGTCAAAGTGACAGGCCTGAACGACAGCCGTTATGTTGTGACTGTCAATGGCCGTGCGCTGCCGCTGCAAAACACAGGCACAGTCGGCGAATATGTGGCGGGCGTGCGGTTCAAAGCCTGGAACCCGCCATCGTCGCTGCACCCGTCGATTGGGGTGCATGCGCCCTTGACCTTTGACATTGTCGACACGTGGATGCAGCGCTCCTTGGGTGGCTGCCAGTACCATGTGGCTCATCCGGGCGGCTTGAGTTATGCCAGTTTGCCGGTCAACTCATATGAGGCAGAAAGTCGCCGCCTGAGCCGCTTTGTGCAGATGGGGCACACGCCCGGCAAGATGTCGGTTCAGCCTGCACAGCCGTCAAAAGAATTTCCATTCACGCTTGACTTGAGATAGTTCCGGATGTTGTTCATCAGTTTGCCGCCAGAGATGCTGTAGCGTGCCGCATCAGACCATCCCCCTTGTTGGCATGCCGGCGTCCGCCGCACCAGCTGAAGTCGCCTTTGCCATGGCGCTTCCTGCCGCTGCGGGCCATTTTGACGCGCTGCGTAGGCAGCAAAGCCAATCACTGGGAGCACCACTAAGCCAGTCTCAAAACCAGTCCCAGTCCCAGTCTCAGGGTCAGTCTCAGGGTCAGGCACAAGGCAGTACTGGTCAGCCTGGCAGCTTCAAGCTGACGAGCGAATGGACAACTTTTTTCAACTTCCTGGGCACAGACGGTCTGGGTGATTTGAATCACCGTGCAGCGAGTTTGCGCCGGCAGATTCGCGACAACGGCGTGACCTACAACGTTTATGCCGACGCCGACGGCCCCCAGCGGCCCTGGTCACTGGATCTGTTTCCGATGATCATTCCGCCGGATGAATGGGCCGCCATTGACGCCGGAATCATGCAGCGCACCCGCTTGCTGAACGCCGTGATGGCAGATGTGTATGGGCCTCAAACCCTGCTCCATCAGGGTTTGCTGCCTGCGGCGCTGGTGCTGGGCCATCCGGGGTATTTGCGCGCCATGCAGGGTGTCAAGCCAGCTGGCAACATGTTTTTGCACATTGCCGCTTTTGACATGGCCAAAGGCACGGATGGTGCCTGGTGGGTGGTTTCCCAACGCACCCAGGCGCCTTCCGGTCTGGGTTATTTGCTGGAAAACCGCCTGAGTATTTCAATGCAGTTCCCCCAGGCGTTTCGCGGCATGCAGGTCCAGCGTCTGGCAGAGACTTACACCGCGTTGATCAGCAGCATGAAGGCGCTCAGTGGCCATCCCGACTGCCGGATTGTGCTGCTGACGCCTGGTCCCTACAACGAGACTTATTTTGAACATGCTTACCTGGCGCGCTATTTGGGGTTGACGCTGGTTGAAGGCAGCGACTTGCTGGTGCGGCACGAAAAGCTTTACCTGAAAACACTTCAGGGTCTGGAACCCGTGCACGGTATCCTGAAGCGGCTTGACGATGAATTTCTCGATCCACTGGAGCTGCGCTCCGACTCCACACTGGGCGTAGCAGGCTTGCTGCAGGTCATACGTGCGGGCAATGTGCAAATCGCCAACGCGCCGGGCTCTGCGTTTCTGGAGTCATCTGCCCTGCTGGGTTTTCTGCCCGCGTTGTCCCGGCATTTGTTGGGCGAAACACTGCAGTTGCCCTCGCTGAGCACCTGGTGGTGCGGCGAGCGTGCCGTCATGCAGGACATGCTGCCGCAGCTCAAAAACTGCGTGATCAAACCCACCTATCCCGGCACCGACATGGCTTCGGTGATTGGCAACACACTGGGTGAACGTGCGCTGGACGAATGGGCGGGCCGCATGTTCAAGCACGGCGAAGACTACACCGTGCAGGCCTACATGCCCCTGCCTCAAACGCCCGCCTGGCAGAGCGAAAAAATCACGCCCCGCTCGGCCATGCTGCGCGTGTTTGCGCTGCCAGATGGGTCAGGCGGCTGGCGCGTTTTGCCGGGCGGACTGGCGCGGCTGGCAGGCAAGAACGAAAAAATTGCCTCCATGCAAAGCGGCGGCAGCAGCGCGGATGTCTGGGCGCTCTCCAAGCAGGCAGATCATTTACAACCTGCGCCAGATACTGAGGAAAAACGGGCGGTAGCAGCTATTGAAAAAGAAGCGTCAGATCCAATTTCCATCAAACGCAAACAGCCTGTCACCAGCCGGGCTGCTGAAAACCTTTTTTGGCTGGGCCGCTACACCGAGCGGGCCGAAAACTCGTTGCGGCTGGCGCAAATTGCGCTGCAAAGTCTGGCCGGTGAGGACCAGTCATCGCAGCCTTTGATGGACTGGATCAGCCGCATGGCCGTCAGCCATGCGCTGGTTCTGCCTGACGTGCCCGCCGCCTTTCATGCCAAGCGGGTTTTTGAACGCTCGCTGATTGCTGCCCTTGCCGACGTACAGACCCATGCCAGCCTTGGCTATAACCTTCGCGCTTTGAAGTCGGCGGCGTCCCATGTGCGGGAACGCCTGTCGCAGGAGCAATGGCATGTCATTGTGCAAATGGAACGAGATTTTTTCAAACGATGTGAGCTGTTTTCTAATTCATCCCAACCCGGTCCAAATCAAGGCGGACAGCTCGAGTATTCATCTGCCGAAGCGCTGCGCATTCTGGACAGCACCAGCAGTTACCTCGCAGCCATCACGGGCGCGCAAACAGACCGCATGATGCGTGACGATGGCTGGCGCCTTTTGAGCATCGGCAGGCACATTGAGCGGCTGGCCACGCTGTCTGGCGCCTTGGCTACTGGATTTGCCACCCGGGCGCTGCACGACAGCAGTGGCTACTGCGCCATCATTGAATTGTTTGACAGCACCATTACTTTCCATGCGCAATACCAGCAGCGCCGTGACTTGCCAGCCCTGCTTGACCTGCTGGTGACCGACATGGACAACCCGAGATCACTGAGCTGGGTGATCAAAACCTTGCGCGGTCGCCTTAAAAAACTGGCGTACAACGTGGCATCCACTGATCTGCAGGCAGATGTGCACCTGCCCGACATGAGCACACCTGATCAACAGGTCCTGTTTGAAACCCTGCAGCAAGATGCCTGGTCGCTGTCAGACCGCATCAGCCGCCTGTATTTCAGCCATTCCGGCGACTTCAGCCAAAGTGTGGGGGCTTGAAAATGCTGCTGGCGCTGACGCACGAAACACGTTACCGGTACACCCCTCGGGTAGACAACGCTGACCATGTGCTGCACTTGAGCCCATCGAGCAGCAGCACACAGTCGGTGTTAAGCCACCAGCTTTGCATCAGCCCAGAGCCATCCCACCAGCGCCAGGCCAAAGATGTGTACGGCAACAATTGCCACTATTTTTCATTGCAAAGCAGCCATGATTGTCTCGTCGTTACTGCCCACAGCATTGTTCGCACGCATGGATTGGCAGCGGTGGCTGCACAGGCCGTACCAAGCTTGCCCTGGGAACAAACACGCGAGATGTTCCGCTACCAGGCCGGCGCAGGCTTTCATGATGCATGGGAGTTTTTGTTTGCATCGCCCTGCGTGCCGCGCCATGATGAATTTGCAGATTTTGCCCGTGCCAGCTTTGCGCCCGGCCGTCCGCTGGCAGATGCCGCACATGACCTGATGACGCGCATTCACGCGGCAATGGCTTATGACGACGACAGCACCGATGTCAATACGCCAACGCTTCAGGCACTGCAGCAGCGCAAGGGCGTGTGCCAGGACTTTGCCCACATCATGGTGGCATGCTGCCGCGTCATCGGCGTGCCGGCCCGCTACGTCAGTGGCTATATGCTGACGCAGCCACCTCCCGGCCAGGCGCGCCTGACAGGCTGCGACGCATCGCATGCCTGGGCTTCTGTTTATTGCCCTGCTGACAGCCAGGGGGTGACTGGTCAGTGGCTGGACTTTGACCCCACCAACAACCGCGCACCAGGTGAGGACTACATCACGCTGGCAACAGGCCGGGACTTTCTGGATGTTTCCCCCCTGCGCGGCGTGATTCGCGGCGGCGCGCGGCACGCCTTGCGCGTTGCAGTTACGGTGACGCCATTGCAGGAAATGCAAGAATCCAGCCTTTAAAACAACATCAAGGAAAAAACAAATGACTTCGATTTATCAGACGCTTGAGCAACTCGGCATCACGTTGCCGCCGGTATCGATTCCAGCAGCCGCTTATGTGCCATTTGTGCAAACTGGCAACATGATTTTTTTAAGCGGTCACATTGCCAAGAAAGACGGCAAGCCCTGGGTCGGGCAACTGGGCAAGAACATCACGCTTGAAGAAGGCAAGGCAGCAGCACACCAGGTGGCCATTGACCTGATGGGCACGCTGCATGCAGCCCTGGCAGCCAATGGCAAGGATTTGAACCATGTGGTGCGCATCGTCAAGCTGATGAGCCTGGTGAATTCGACCGCTGACTTTACCGACCAGCACCTGGTGACCAACGGTGCCAGTGAGCTGATCGGCCAGGTGTTTGGGCCAGTCGTGGGAGCGCATGCCAGATCCGCATTTGGCGTTGCGCAGATCCCGATGGGTGCCTGTGTCGAAATTGAAATGATTGCCGAAGTCAGCGCATAAGCCGGGCGTGCACTGTGCTGACAGGTCCAAGCCAGGCAGACATTGAAGCCGGACTGCTGGCTCTGATTGCCAGGCGCGGCACTCATTCAAGTGCCTGCCCTTCTGAAGTGGCCAGGACCCTGTCGGACAAAGACTGGCGGGCGCTGATGACGCGTGTGCGGCAAGCAGCCTGGCGTTTGATGCAGTCTGGCCAGCTGGATATCACGCAGGCAGGGGTGTCCATTGTTCACATGGACACGGTCAAAGGCCCGATTCGCGTCCGCCTGCCCCGTGTTGGGCCCGGGCCGGCTTGATTATTTACAGCTGTTAATCCATGCTCTTTTATGCTGTGAGCCACTAAAAATTCGCGCCAGCAGCTATAGAACTTGTAGCAGACGCTGTTTTGCGCTATATTCATTACATTCCCTGAAACCAGTCCCCAAGGTGTAGGGTTTATCAATTTTGACCAGAGGAAATATCCAATGAGCGCCAAAGAAAATGCAGCTGTTGCCCAATTGCTTGAATTGCTTGAGTCACGCTATGCCTTGCGCGTGCTGTGGGCCCTGAAAGACGGTCATCCGCAAACATTCCGGATTTTGCAGGACAGCGTGGGCAGCATCACGCCCAACACCATGAACACCCGCATCAAGGAACTCCGCGCTGCGGGCCTGATGACGCACGGCAGTTCGGGCTACATCGTGACAACATTGGGCGCAGATCTGCTCAAGCGTCTCAATGACCTGCAGGCTTTTGCCGGCAAGTGGATCACCAGCCAGACAAAATCAGCGGCTGTCAAGAAGAAATAATCCCACGCTGAATCTGGCCACAGTGCCAGATTCACCCGCGACAAAAGCAGGCTTGATGCCTGTTTTTTTTCGCCCACATGCAGGCTGTGGCGGCTTTGACATTGCCCCAAACATTGCCTCAAATATTGCCCCAATCACGGCCAGAAACATGACTTCAAATCCCTGCAAACCCAGGCGCATAAGCTTATGTACATATAAGCAAAACTAAACTGTTGTTTGTTTTTGCAGGTGCTCGCCTTACATTGCTGGGTTATGCACGAACTGAATCTTTTGCTGGCATCAGACTTTGCCTATATCTTTGCGGGTTTTGTGGTGGGCGTTGTGGTGGGGTTGACAGGTGTGGGCGGTGGCTCGCTGATGACGCCCATTTTGATATTTGCGTTTGGCGTCAAACCGCATCTGGCTATTGGCACAGATTTGCTGTTTGCAGCATTCACCAAAATGGGCGGCACGGTCAATCTGGCACGCTCCCGACTGGTGGACTGGCGCGTGGTGGGCCAGGTGGCTCTGGGCAGTGTGCCGGCAACGCTGGTGACCTTGTACATCCTGAAAACCGTTGGCCCGGCAAATGCAGCAACCCAAAGCGTGATGACCAGCACGCTGGGCGTTGCCTTGTTGCTGACAGCGGCCGCGACGTTGTACAAAGCCATTCGCGGCAAAGCCAGCCCTGCCAACATTGCACCTGAGCAGCTTGCCCAGGCAACGCGGGCGCGTCATTGGGCTTTGCCGATTGTGTTTGGCGCCATCATTGGGGCTCTGGTCACGATCACATCGGTGGGTGCAGGCGCAATTGGCGTGATTGTGCTGATGATGCTGTACCCGGCGCTGCCGCTGCCCCGCATTGTGGCAGCTGACATTGCCCATGCGGTACCGCTCACACTGGTGGCGGGCATGGGCCACGCGTGGATGGGCTCGGTTGACTGGCTGCTGCTGGCCAAATTGCTGGCGGGCTCGCTCCCCGGCATCTGGCTGGGCACGCTGCTGATGAAAAAAACGCCTGACCGAATCATCCGCTCGCTCCTGTCTGTGCTGCTGGCTTATGCCGGACTCAAGCTCATTGCCATTTGAAATTTGAAATTTGAAATATTCACGTTAAGTTATGTACCAATACACCGATTTTGATCGTCATTTTGTCAAGGCCAGAGCCAATCAGTACCGCGACCAATTGACTCGCTGGCAGGCCGGGCAACTGCCTGAAGAAGAATTCCGTCCACTGCGCCTGCAAAACGGCTGGTATGTGCAGCGCTACGCACCCATGCTGCGTGTGGCGGTGCCCTATGGCGAGCTGAATTCTTCTCAGCTTAGGGTGCTGGCCACCCTGGCGCGTGACTACGACCAGCCAGATGCATCTTTGCTGCTGGACGCGCAGGCAGCCCAAGACCAGCTGGGCGCCATACCAACAGTCAATGGCAAGTCAGTCAAATCCAGTTTGACCAAGGGCTACGGCCACTTCACCACACGGCAAAACGTGCAGTACAACTGGATTCCCCTGAGCAAATCAGCCGACGTGATGGACCTGCTGGCCAGTGTCAACATGCATGGCATTCAGACCAGTGGCAACTGCATCCGCAACATCACCAGCGATGAGCGAGCAGGTATTGCGGTCGACGAAGTGGCAGACCCACGCCCGTTTGCCGAGATCATGCGGCAGTGGAGCACGCTGCACCCGGAGTTTGCGTTTTTGCCGCGCAAATTTAAAATTGCAATCACCGGCGCGCTTGAAGATCGCGCCGCCACGGCCTGGCACGATGTGGGCCTGCACCTTGTCAAAAACGGCAATGGCGAGCTGGGTTTTAAGGTGCTGGTGGGTGGCGGCATGGGCCGCACGCCGATAGTTGCGAGCATGGCGCGTGAATTTTTGCCGTGGCACCAGATTCTGAATTACCTGGAGGCCATTGTTCGGGCGTACAACCGCTTTGGCCGGCGGGACAACATGTACAAGGCGCGCATCAAGATTCTGGTCAAAGCCGAGGGGCAATCGTTTTTTGACCAAGTCGAGGCCGAGTACCAGGACATTGTGGCGATTGACGGCGCACCGCACACGATCACGCAGGCCGAGCTTGACCGCGTGTCTGCGTTTTTTGCTGCACCCAAACTGACTGCATATCAGGTTGATGCGGCCGACGAAGCAATCAACAGCGTTGAATACCAGCGCTGGTTAAAACAAAATGTTGCGCCTCATAAAAATCCGGATTTGCGCATTGTCACGCTGTCGTTCAAGCGACTGGGGCAAGCACCCGGTGATGCAACAGCGGACCAGCTGGACATGGCGGCCAACCTGGCAGACAAGTTCTCAGCCGGTGAAGTGCGCGTAACGCATGACCAGAATCTGGTTTTGCCCTGGGTTCAGTCCCATCAATTGCCAGATTTGTGGAAGGCAGCGGGGAAAGCTGGTTTTGCACGCGCCAACATTCGACTGCTGACCGACATGATTGCATGTCCTGGCGGGGACTTTTGCTCTCTGGCCAATGCGCGCAGCCTGCCGCTGGCAGAAAGCATCACACGGCGTTACCTGGACCTCGATGAGCTGCATGACCTGGGCGAAATTGATTTACACATCAGCGGCTGCATCAACTCTTGTGGCCACCACCACAGCGGCCACATCGGCATTTTGGGCGTAGACAAAGACGGCAAGGAGTGGTACCAGCTCACGCTGGGAGGCTCTGACGGTTCCACACTTTCTGGCGCGCCTGTAGCGGGCAAAGTGGTCGGCCCGTCGTTTTCAGCTTCTGAGGTGCCCGATGTGATTGAGGCCGTGCTGGACGTTTACCGCGACCTGCGCCTGACCCACCAAAGCGAAACATTCATCGCTGCCTTACGCCGCTTGGGGGCGGAGCCCTTCAAGCAGGCGGCAAACGGTGCGCGCCACCCGACCGAGCAGGAAGAAACAGTGTGATTACTATGAAATTAATAGCGGCCAGCGCCCATGATATAAGCGCAAGAACCAATAAAGATGCTAAAAATACTTTAAAAATGGCAAGCACAGACGACCCACGCAATGCTGCATTAAACGGCATTGACTGCATTGAGCTGGACTTCCCCAAATTCACCGATGGCCGCGCCTTCAGCCAGGCGTATTTGCTGAGCCGCCGATTGGGGTTCAAGGGTGACATTGTGGCCACAGGCGACGTCCTGATTGACCAGCTGGCACAAATGCAACGCAGCGGCTTTACCACCGCTGTGCTGCGTGACGACCAGCCGCTGGACACAGCCAATCGTGTGCTGGCTGCCTACCCTGGCTTTGACATGGGTGCATACCAGGGTGATGCTGTGCATGTCAGTCCGCATTTTGCGAATGCTTGAGGTCACCATGGACTTGACACACATCAATGCAGAATTGGGCCGAAATGCGCAAGGCCTGGTTGACTGGGCTGTAGGGCTGGAGCAGCCGGCCATCATCACCACCAATTTCAGGCCTTTTGAAGCGGTGATATTGCACATGGTGACGCGCGCCAACCCACAGGTTCCCGTGGTCTGGATGGACAGCGGCTACAACCTTGATGCCACCTACCGTTTTGCCGAAGAGGTGACCCGGTTGCTCAAGCTGAATCTGCACATTTACCTGCCGCGCCGCTCCCGTGCGCACCGCGAGGCCATTGAGGGCGCCACCCCATCGCTGGACGACCCGCGTCACGCTGCCTTTACCGAAGAGGTCAAGCTCGAACCCTTTGCCAGAGCGCTGCGCGAAACCGCACCCAAGGTCTGGTTCACGGCCCTGCGTGCCACCGACACTGCCGTGCGCGCCCAAATGGAGCCGGTCAGCATCAACCCTGATGGGCTGATCAAAGTCGCGCCCCTGCTGCACTGGTCATCCAAAGACCTGCACCAGTATTGCGAAATTCACAGTTTGCCCAACAATTTCGATTACGTGGATCCCACCAAGGGAGATGACAAGCGCGAATGCGGCCTGCACGTTACGCACTGATTTCCCTGACCTGACCTGACTTCACTTTTCAAACCTCTCCATGAACGCCAGAACCGAACCCAAACTACTCAGTCAGCTCAGCAACGCTCACCTCGACGCGCTGGAAGAAGAAGCCATCTTTATCTTGCGTGAAGTCACCGCGGCTTTTGAGCGCCCTGCACTTCTTTTTTCAGGCGGCAAAGACTCACTTGTGTTGCTCACATGCGCTGAAAAAGCATTTGGCATCGGCAATATCCCCTACCCCTTGCTGATGATTGACACGGGTCACAACTTCTGCGAGGTCACAGACTTTCGCGACTACCGGGCCGGGCAACTTGGCGCCAAATTGATTGTGCGCAACGTGGAGGACTCCATGGCACGTGGCACAGTACGCCTGAGCCACCCTGGCGAGTCTCGCAACGTGCACCAGTCGGTCACCTTGCTAGAAGCAATTGATGAATTCAGGTTTGACGCGCTGATTGGTGGTGCACGCCGAGATGAAGAAAAGGCGCGCGCCAAGGAACGTATTTTTTCGCACCGCGATGCATTTGGCCAGTGGCAGCCGAAAGACCAGCGCCCCGAGCTGTGGACACTGTTCAACACCCGCATTCAGCCAGGTGAGCACTTTCGGGTGTTCCCGATCAGCAACTGGACGGAACTCGACGTGTGGCAGTACATCGAGCGTGAAAACATCGAGCTGCCATCGCTGTATTACGCGCACCAGCGCAGTGTGGTCGAACGCAAGGGGTTGCTGGTGCCAGTCACTGGTTTGACACCGCTCAAAGACGGCGAAAACGCAGTGCAAAAAACCGTGCGTTTTCGCACCGTGGGCGACATCACCTGTACTTGCCCGGTTGAAAGTGGTGCCGTGAATGCAGCCGAGGTGGTGCTGGAAACATTGGCTGCTGACGTGAGCGAGCGCGGCGCCACACGCATGGACGACAAAACATCCGATGCGTCTATGGAAAAACGCAAAAAAGAAGGCTATTTCTGATGACCACTGTGATGAACGAAATGATGACTGAGCAAGACACGCAAGCCGATAAGCAAGCTGATCAACAACACGACAAGCAACCTGATACAAGAGCAGCCCTGCGCTTTGTCACCTGCGGCAGTGTGGACGACGGCAAAAGCACATTGATTGGCCGTTTGCTGGTCGACAGTAAAACCGTGCTCCGGGACCAGCTCGCAGGCGTGCAGCGCGGCGGGCAGACTGACCTGGCACTGCTGACCGATGGCTTGCAGGCCGAGCGCGAGCAGGGCATCACGATTGATGTGGCCTATCGTTATTTCAACACTGCAAAGCGTAAATTCATCATTGCCGATGCACCCGGCCATGAGCAGTACACCCGCAACATGGTCACAGCTGCGTCGAGTGCCGACGCCGCTGTGGTGCTGGTAGACGCCACCAAGCTCGCCTGGCAATCTGCCCTGCCCGAGCTGTTGCCACAGACCCGCCGCCACAGCCTGCTGGTCAATTTGCTGCGTGTGCCGGCCATTGTTTTTGCTGTCAACAAGCTTGACGCGGTGGCCCACCCGGCATTGGCCTTTGAAAATATCAGCAAGGCACTGACAAAATTTGCCAGTGATGCCGGTATTGCGTTTGATACCATTGTGCCAATTTCAGCTCTGATCGGCTTTAATGTGGTGGATCAAAAACCTGGCTGGTGCAATTATCATGGGCGCAGTCTGCTACAAATACTGGAGCAACTTGGCAGCACGCCCGCCGATACCCAGCAGGCGTTTGCTTTTCCTGTTCAGTGGGTAGAGAAACCTGCAGTCAACATTTCAGACACATCGCAAGGTCGCCGGATTTTTTGGGGTCGTATTGCCAGTGGCTTTGCAAAACCAGGCGTGCAAGTCACTATCATGCCCAGCGGCAAAACTGCCACCATTGCCCAGGTGCTCAGCCACGCACGCCAGCCGAAAACCGTGGCAGCCAACCACAGTGCCGGCATTATTCTTGACCGTGAATTGGACGTTTCACGCGGCGATTGGATTTTGCAGGCTTCAACACTTGCCTCGTCGCAAGCTTTGCTGCAAAGCAGTGGCAAGTTTGACAGCCCATTCCCGGTCAGACGGGAGATCACTGCAACTGTCGCCTGGATGGACGAAGAGCCGCTGGTGCCAGGTCGCCTGTATTGGGCGCTGCACGGCCACCGCTGGGTCAAGGCCAAAGTCAGGCGCATTGTCAGCCGCATTGACATCAACACGCTCGAAAGTCATGACGCCTTGCAGCTCGATGCCAATGCCATTGGCGTGGTGGATCTGGCCTTGCTGGAGACTATTGCGGCGGTGCCTTACAAGCAGTCGCGTGGGCTTGGCTCGCTGATCCTGGTAGACACAGCCAGCCACAAAACCTCAGGTGCTGCCCTGGTGTTGTAATGCCTTTAAAATGGCAAAAATTCCAGTCGAACCCATATCAACATGACCCATATCGTTACTGAATCGTGCATTCGCTGCAAATACACCGACTGCGTTGACGTTTGCCCCGTGGACTGCTTTCGCGAAGGCCCGAATATGCTGGTCATTGACCCGGATGAGTGCATCGATTGCGCGGTTTGCATTCCTGAATGCCCGGTCAATGCCATTTATGCGGAGGAGGACACACCCGCCGACCAGATGAATTTCATCAAGCTGAACATTGAACTCAGCGCAGCCGCAGGGTGGAAAAGCATCACCAAACGCAAGGCACCGCCAATAGATGCAGATGAGTGGAAAGACAAGTCGGGTAAGCTGGCAGAACTCGTCCGTTAAACATGCCCCCTTCAAGCAGATGTTGCGGAGCTGGATTTGCCAGGCCGCTAGCATCGTCCCCTGCAAGGGGAGGTGGGGTTACACGCAGTGAGCGTCCGGCAGGGGTTTGCCAATGATTTTTACGGATGCGCTTGTCATCGGCGCAGGGCCAGTCGGCTTGTATCAGGTTTTTCAGCTGGGGCTGCTTGAAATCAAATGCCATGTCATTGATGCGTTGCCCTATCCCGGCGGCCAATGCATCGAGCTGTACCCAGACAAACCGATTTACGACATTCCCGGGATGGTGCGCACCACAGGCCGCGAGCTGACCGCAAGTTTGTTGGCACAAATCAAGCCCTTTGACGCGCCATTTCACATGAGCCAAACCGTCAATCAGATCGAAAAATTGCCTGACGGACGTTTTCAGGTTGCCATCTCCAGTGGCCAACAATTCAACACCAAAGTGATCATGATTGCAGCAGGCGTAGGCGCATTTCAGCCTAAGTTGCTCCAAGTTGCCAGCCTTCAGAAGTTTGAAAAATCTCAACTTTTTTATCACAGGCAGGCACCGCAGGGTGTGACAGAAAGCAGGGTTGTGGTTGTTGGTGGGGACGACGCAGCTTTTGAGTGCGCTATTGAACTGGCGACCCCTGGTAAAGCCGCAAGTGTCACTTTGCTGCATCGCCGCGACGTCTACCAGGCAACACCTGAACTGGTCGCCCGGGCGCATGCTCTGCGTGACGCCAATGCGCTGCAACTGATGGTGGGTCAGATCACTGGTTGTGACGAAAACGCGGGTCTACTGTCGGCCGTGCAGGTAACGGGCACCAGTGGGCAAATCCATCATGTGCCAACGGAAATATTGTTGGTCTGTTTGGGCCTGTCACCCAAATTGGGCCCGATGGCTGATTGGGGCCTGGCCATGGATCGCAAACAGCTTGCAGTTGATACGGAACGTTTTGCAACCAGCATTCCTGGCATCTTCGCTGTCGGCGACATCAATACCTACCCAGGCAAGAAAAAATTGATTTTGAGCGGCTTTCACGAGTGCGCACTGGCTGCATTTGGTGCGGCAGATGTTGTTTATCCTGGCAAAAAGCCACAGCTTGAATACACCACCAGCAGCTCGAGACTGCACAAGCTGCTGAACGTCTCTTCAAAAGAATCGCAGGCAAGTTCAACGCCCTGAAAGTCGACCTCACCGGATAAGCGTTTAACTTCAGGCGAGTCTAAAATGCAGGCGGTCGCTATCAAAATAAAAGCATCTAGCGCCTGCACTGCTTGGTTTTAAATAGGTTTTGGTGCCCGAGACCGGAATCGAACCGGTACGCCCGCTGTTCACGAAGCGGCGGATTTTAAGTCCGCTGTGTCTACCGATTTCACCACTCGGGCGTGCTGTTTTTAAAATGACTTTTCAGCCACAATTTTGGAGGCGCGGCCCGGAGTCGAACCGGGCTAGCCGGATTTGCAATCCGGTACATAACCGCTTTGTTACCGCGCCATCTCTGAAAACTGTCTACAAACCTGAAAAATTTTCCAATAAAAAAGGACAGCATTTTGAAGTGCTGCCCTTTGAATTGGAGCGGGAGAAGAGTCTCGAACTCTCGACCTCAACCTTGGCAAGGTTGCGCTCTACCAACTGAGCTACTCCCGCATTGCAAGCCTCAGATTATAGCCCAAAATTTAAGCCTGACAGATCATGGTAAGACAACGCTATCAATGTTTGACAGCCCCTAATGCAGGTTGTGGCTGCAGAGCGGTTGCCGCACCCGACGCAGCTGCGGAAATTGCCATTTCTTCGTCCGTCAACGGGACTGGCATGCGCTCCAGTGCCACTTTCAGCACCTGGTCGATCCACTTGACTGGAATAATTTCCAACCCATTTTTGACATTGTCCGGAATCTCCTGCAAGTCTTTGGCATTTTCTTCAGGGATGAGCACTGTCTTGATGCCGCCGCGCAAAGCTGCCAGCAGTTTTTCCTTCAGGCCGCCAATGGCTGTGACCTCGCCGCGCAGCGTGATTTCACCTGTCATCGCCACATCGCCACGCACAGGGATGCCGGTGAGCGCAGATATGAATGCCGTTGTCATGGCCGCGCCCGCACTGGGGCCGTCCTTGGGCGTGGCACCGTCCGGCACATGGATGTGAATGTCCCGTTTTTCAAACAGGTCGTCTTTGATGCCCAGCATGGCAGAGCGGCTTCGCACCACTGTGCGTGCGGCGTCGACCGACTCTTTCATCACATCGCCCAGAGACCCGGTACGTGTAATAACCCCCTTGCCAGGCATGATGGCCGCTTCAATGGTCAGCAAATCGCCGCCCACTTCCGTCCAGGCCAACCCGACCACCTGCCCTACCTGATTGTTCTTTTCAGCCCGGCCATAGTCAAATTTTCGCACACCCAAAAATTCGTTCAGGTTGTCGGGCGTCACAACGACCTGGGCAATCATTTTTTTAAGCTGGATGCCTTTGATGACTTTGCGGCAAATTTTGCCCAGCTCGCGTTCCAGTGATCGCACGCCGGCCTCACGCGTGTAGTAGCGCACGATGTCCCGCACAGCTTGCTCCTGCACTTCCAGCTCTTCAGGCCTGACGCCATTGTTCTTGACCTGCTTGGGCAGCAGATAGCGCATGGCAATGCTGGTTTTCTCGTCTTCTGTGTAACCCGACAGGCGAATAACTTCCATCCGGTCCAGCAAAGCTGGTGGAATGTTCATCGAGTTGGACGTCGCCACAAACATCACATCGCTCAAGTCAAAATCAACCTCGACGTAATGGTCACCAAACGTGTGGTTTTGCTCCGGGTCCAGCACCTCCAGCAGCGCACTCGATGGGTCGCCCCTGAAATCCGTGCCCAGTTTGTCGATTTCATCCAGCAAAAACAGCGGGTTTCTGGTGCCTGCCTTTGACAGGCTTTGCAGAACCTTGCCAGGCAGTGCACCAATGTAGGTGCGCCGATGACCCCGGATTTCTGCCTCGTCCCGCATACCGCCCAGTGCCATGCGCACATACTTGCGGCCCGTGGCTTTGGCAATGGATTGGCCCAATGATGTTTTGCCAACACCGGGAGGTCCGACCAGGCACAAAATCGGCGCTTTCAGTTTGTCAACACGCTGCTGCACTGCAAGGTATTCAACAATGCGGTCCTTGACTTTTTCAAGGCCGTAATGGTCTTCGTTCAGCACGTTTTCAGCGTTCACCAAATCATGTTTGATCTTCGTTTTTTTGCTCCACGGCAATGCTGTCAACACGTCGATGTAGTTGCGCACCACGGTCGCTTCAGCTGACATGGGCGACATCAGCTTGAGTTTTTTGAATTCAGCGTCGGCCTTTTTCTTTGCTTCTTTTGGCATTTTCGCGGCATTGATCTTTTTTTCGATCTCGTCCACATCGGCGCCGTCTTCGCCATCGCCCAGCTCTTTTTGAATCGCCTTGACCTGCTCGTTCAGGTAAAAGTCGCGCTGGTTTTTCTCCATCTGCCGTTTGACGCGGCCCCGGATTTTTTTGTCTACATTCAAAATGTCGACCTCACGCTCAAGCTGCTCGTACAAGTTTTCAAGCCGCGCCTTGACGGGCGACAAGTCAAGAATGACCTGCTTGGCATCCAGCTTCAGCGGCAGATGGGCTGCAATGGTGTCAGCCAGCCGACCCGGGTCGTCAATGCTGGAAATAGACGTCAAAATTTCGGGCGGAATTTTTTTATTCAGTTTGACGTAATGGTCAAACTGCTGCATCACAGCACGCCGCAGCGCTTCAATTTCACTGCCGTTGTCAGCTGCAATCGTTGCCGGTTCTATCGGCGTGACATTGGCGGTGAAATGCAGCTCGCCATCTTCGAAATGATTGACTTTGGCCCGTTGCTGACCTTCCACCAGCACTTTCACGGTACCGTCGGGCAATTTGAGCAACTGCAAAATGGTCGCAACACACCCGACATCGAACATGTCTTCAATGACTGGCTCATCTTTGGCAGCTGTTTTTTGCGCTACCAACATGATGCGCCGTTCGGACTCCATGGCCGACTCTAACGCCTTGATGCTTTTTGGGCGCCCCACAAACAACGGAATCACCATGTGCGGGAACACAACCACATCACGCAAGGGCAGGAGCGGCAGGTCCACTGGGAGGGGGGGCAAGGTGATAGGAGCGGACATAAAAGCCTTTAAAGTAGCCTTGGAAAAAAGTGCTTTGAAACTGACTTGTTGACAATCAGAATTGCATCACGGTAGCAACCTCGCAAATCAGCCTGTAATCAGTTAAGTGCGGCGTGACAGAACACTTTCAAGCCCGCTGGTTCACGCCTTTTTAGCGGTTTCCCGGTACACCAGCAAGGGCGGCTTGTTTTCTTCAATGGTTGACTCGTCCACCACAACCTTGTCCACATTGCTCGCAGTCGGCAAATCAAACATGGTATCAATCAACGACTGTTCCAGAATTGAACGCAGACCGCGCGCACCGGTTTTTCGGGCCAGTGCTTTGCGGGCAATGGCTTTGAGCGCAGATGGGCGAATCTCCAGATCCACACCTTCCATGGCCAGCAGCTTGCTAAATTGTTTGACCACCGCATTTTTGGGCTCGGTCAAAATTTGCACCAGCGCATCTTCACTCAGTTCTGCCAGTGTTGCCACAACTGGCATGCGGCCGACCAGCTCCGGGATCAGGCCAAACTTGATCAGGTCTTCTGGCTCAACATCCTTGAACGACTCTGTCAGGCTACGCGTCTTTTTACTTTTGACAGAAGCGCCAAAACCGATACCGGAAGCCTCGGTACGGTTTTCAATGACCTTTTCAAGACCAGAAAAAGCACCGCCGCATATAAACAAAATATTGGTGGTGTCCACCTGCAAAAAATCCTGATTCGGGTGTTTGCGTCCGCCCTGCGGCGGCACGGAGGCCATCGTGCCTTCGATCAATTTAAGCAAGGCCTGTTGAACTCCTTCGCCCGACACGTCGCGGGTGATGGATGGGTTATCCGACTTGCGTGAAATCTTGTCGATTTCATCGATGTAAACAATGCCCTGCTGTGCCCTGTCTACTTCGTAATTACAACTCTGCAGCAGTTTTTGAATAATGTTTTCAACGTCTTCGCCAACATAACCTGCTTCAGTCAAAGTAGTGGCATCAGCCATCACGAACGGCACATTCAGGGTACGCGCCAGCGTTTGGGCAAGCAGTGTCTTGCCAGAGCCGGTTGGGCCGATTAACAGGATGTTGCTTTTGGTCAGTTCAACATCGTCTTTTTTGGCTTTTTCCTTGTGACGCAGCCGCTTGTAATGGTTGTACACCGCCACAGCCAATGTTCGCTTGGCTGGCTCCTGACCAATCACATAACCATCCAGCGTTGTTTTGATGTCCAGCGGCGTCGGCAAATCTCCCCGCGTGTCACCGGCATCTGTTCCGGCCGGCAACTCGTCACGAATGATGTCGTTGCAAAGATCTATGCATTCATCGCAGACAAAGACAGAAGGTCCAGCGATGAGTTTTTTGACTTCATGCTGACTTTTGCCGCAAAAAGAGCAATACAGAGTTTTTTCACTGGAGGAGCCTTTTTTTTCGGCCATTGTGGAGGTGCCTTATAAAGGGGCTAAACAGAATTTACTGATAATAACCAAATAAAAAACGGCGAATCCTGCTGCAGGAAACGCCGTTTTTAAATACCGGGATTGAATTACGGACGCTTGGCAATGACTTCGTCCACCAGACCGTATTCCTTGGCTTCGTTGGCTGACAACCAGTAGTCCCGCTCCATGTCACGGGCAATCTTTTCGATGGGCTGACCTGTGCGATCCGAGTAAATCTTGTTGAGCAATTCACGCGTTTTTAAAATTTCCCGCGCAGAAATTTCAATATCGGCAGCCATTCCCCGAGCGCCGCCGGATGGCTGGTGCAGCATCACACTTGAATTGGGCAAGGAAAACCGCTTGCCTTTGGCACCGGCATTTAACAAAAAAGAACCCATGCTGGCAGCCATGCCAGTGCACAAGGTTGACACATCCGGTTTGATGAAATTCATGGTGTCATAAATCGCCAATCCCGCGCTGACGGAGCCGCCCGGCGAATTGATATACAGGGAAATGTCCTTGTCAGGATTTTCACTTTCCAAAAACAGCAGCTGCGCAACTACCAGATTGGCCATGTAGTCTTCAACGGGTCCAACCAGAAAAATGACGCGCTCCTTGAGCAAGCGCGAATAAATGTCGTAAGACCGCTCGCCGCGGCCCGACTGTTCGATCACCATCGGGATCAGCCCCAAACCCTCGGTTTGAATTGAATCACGCGCGCCGAAAGGGACGCTGTCGATTTGGTTTTGGTACATGTTAAAACTCCAGGTTTTGATTAAAAATCACCATACCCACTGAAGATGGGGCTTGTGTGCAAGAGTTCAAGCAAGACACAAACCCCAATGTTGACGTCAGCCAAGACTAGTTTTGTGCCATCAGTTCGTCAAAGGTCACAGCTTTTTGTGTCACCTTTGCTTGGGACAGAACAAAATCAGTCACGTTGTTTTCAATCACAACCGCTTCAACTTCAGCCATGCGCTGGTTGTCGCTCAGATACCAGCGCACCACATCTTGCGGTTTCTCATAGCTGGCAGCAAGCTCTTCAATGTGGGCTTTGAGCTGCTCTGGCTTGGCTTGCAGGCTGTTGCCCCGGACCAGCTCCGCCACCACCAGACCCAGACGCACGCGTTTTTCTGCTTGCGGACGAAAGATGTCGTCCGGAATCGGTGCTTTGTCGAAATCCTTCACACCGCGCTGCTTCAAGTCTGCACGTGCCGCCTCAATCATGCGGTCGAGTTCAGCCTGCACACTGGCATTGGGCAAGTCCAGCTCTGCTTTGGACACCAGTGCGTCCATCACAGCATTTTTGTTGCGCGCCAGGAGTCGAAACTTGACTTCACGCTCCAGGTTCTTTTTAATGTCAGCGCGCAAACCTTCAACGGTGGCGTCGGAAATGCCGAGAGATTTGGCCAGCGCTTCGTTGACTTCAGGCAAATGTGCAGCTTCAAGTTTTTTCACAGTCACCATAAAGTCAGCCTGTTTACCTGCCACGTCCTTGCCATGGTAATCAGCCGGAAAGCTCAACGGGAAAGTCTTGCTTTCACCGGTTTTCATACCGCGCACAGCCTCTTCAAACTCCTTGAGCATCTGGCCATCGCCAATCAGAAACTGAAAGTCTTCGGCTTTGCCCCCAGCAAAAGCTTCACCGTCAATCTTGCCTTCAAAATCAATGGTGGCGCGGTCGCTGTCCTGCGCAGCAGCGCCAATGGCGCGTTGCGAAAAAGTCCGGCGCTGCTTGCGCAAAATATCCAGGGTCTTGTCAATTGCCGCATCGCTGACCTCACTGCTTGTTTTTTCAATCTCGGCCGTGCTCAGGTCCCCGATTTTGACTTCAGGGTACACCTCAAAGATGGCGTCAAAGGTCATTTCACCGTCTGGCGCACCCTCTTTTTCGCTGATACGCGGCTGGCCGGCCACACGCAGTTTGGCTTCGTTGGCTGCGGCTGAAAACGCCTGTCCCACCTTGTCGTTCATCACTTCGTAATGCACTGAATAGCCGTAGCGCTGACTCACCACATTCATCGGCACCTTGCCAGGGCGAAAACCGTCCATCTTGACAGTGCGTGCCAGTTTCTTCAAACGCGTTTCAACTTCAGACTGGATGATGCCTACTGGCAGTACCAAAGTCATTTTGCGTTCCAGCTTTTCGAGGATTTCTACAGTCACAGCCATGATGCTCTTTCTAATTTCCTAAGGTCACACAAATATCAAGATGGTGCGCGGGGCGGGACTCGAACCCGCACAGTATTGCTACCGTCAGGACCTAAACCTGGTGCGTCTACCAATTTCGCCACCCGCGCTTAAAAACAAAGCAACTGGAATCCGTCTCCAGCCGTTCAGAATCAGGTCAACTTTCCATTTTAGCCTGTAACCCTCAGTGATCAAACCAAACCATTGCCTGACTTAAAACATGCGGGTCTGGCGCTGACGCGCTGTCGCGCTGGCCCGCTGGGCGGATCAATTTAGCGCCGGTGTTTCGCGTTTTACCCGAAACAATGCTGCGTACATCGCCGGCAATGCCAGCAAAGTCAGCGCCGTTGCCACAATCAGCCCGCCCATGATGGCGACTGCCATGGGGCCCCAGAACACGCTGCGCGACAGTGGGATCATTGCCAGCACAGCCGCAGCTGCCGTGAGCACGATTGGCCGTGCCCGCCTGATTGCCGATTCAACAATCGCGTCCCACGCGGCAACGCCCCGCGCGCGTTCGTGCTCGATCTGGTCAATCAAGATAACCGAATTGCGCTGGATCATGCCCATCAGTGCAATAACGCCCAGCAGGGCCACAAAACCAAATGGCCTGCCCAGCAGCAGCAAAGCGCCTGCCACACCCGCGATACCCAATGGCCCGGTCAGAAATACCAGCATGGCGCGGCTGAAGCTTTGCAGTTGCAGCATCAGCAGGGTAAACGTCAAAAACAGCATGATGGGCACGCCCGCCACGATGGACGCGGAACCTTTGCTGCTTTCTTCAACAGCGCCGGCCACCTGCACGCGGTAGGTTGAAAAGCCCTGGGTTTTCCATTTTTCTTCCAGCGCCTTCAGTTTGGGGAGCAACTCGTTGGTGACCGTGGCGCCTTGCAGGCCTTCGATAATGTCGCTTTGCACGGTGATGGCGTAGTCCCGGTTTTCACGCCACATCACGCCGGGCTCCCAGGCAAAAACAGGCTTGGCAATTTGCGTCAACGGGATTGATTTGCCCGATGCAGTGGGCAGGTAGGCGTTGGCAATGTCGGTGATGGCATTGCGCTCATCGAGCGGCTGGCGCAGTACGATGTCAATCAGCTTGTCGCCTTCACGAAACTGCCCAACATTGCTGCCAGACAAAATGGTGCGCGATGCCTGTGCAATTGACTGGCTGGACACACCGAGGGCGCGCGCCTTGGACTGGTCTACCTCCAGCCGCAGCACCTTCACAGACTCGTTCCAGTTGTCATTGACGCCCCGTGTGTTGCCACTTTCACGGAAGATGGCCTTGACTTCATCGGCCCGCTCGCGCAGCACCAGCGGGTCATTTCCAACTACCCGAAACTGCACCGGGTAGGGCACAGGCGGGCCATTGGGCAGCAGCTTGACACGGCCACGCACTTCAGGAAACTCCTGCGCCAGCAGCGCAGGCAACCTGATGCGCAGCGATTCCCGAACCGTCAGATCTTTGGGCAGCACAATGAGTTGCGACACGTTGGTTTGCGGGAAAACCTGGTCCATTGGCAAGTAAAAGCGCGGCACGCCCGAGCCTATCCAGGTGCTGACGGAGGTGACGCCTTCTTCTTTCAAAAGTCGCTGTTCAACCCGCCTGGCTGTGGCTTCATTGGCCGCAAACGATGTTCCTTCAGGAAACCAGATGTCCAGCATGATCTCGGGCCGGCTTGAATCCGGGAAGAACTGCTGCTGAACCCTGCCCATGCCCACAATACCCAACCCAAAAATAAGCACTGTCGCGCCAATGGTGATCCAGCGATGCTGCACGCATCCGTTTACAGCTTTGCGAAATGCGTTGTAAAACGGTGAGCTGAACATCTCGCGGTCGTCCATTTCATGAGAATGATTTTGAGATTGCTCATGATCCCGCCCGCCTTCAATGGCGCTGTGATCATCCATTGATTTTTCGGTGACGTGATCAGGCTTTTTCAGAATCAGTGTGCCCAGGTACGGCACAAAATACACCGACACGATCCAAGACAGCACAAGCGCAATCACCGTGACGGCAAAAATCGCGTAGGTGTATTCGCCAGTCACCGATTTGGCCAGGCCGATTGGCAAAAACCCGGCAGCCGTGATCAGTGTGCCTGTCAGCATGGGCATGGCAGTGACGTCATACGCATAGGTGGCAGCCCGCACTTTGTCGTAGCCTTCTTCCATTTTGCGCACCATCATTTCCACCGCAATGATGGCATCGTCAACCAGCAGCCCTAGCGCAATGATGAGCGAGCCGAGCGAGATTTTGTGCAGGCCAATGCCAAAGTACAGCATGGCCAGAAATGTGACCCCCAGCACCAGCGGAATGGTGATGCCCACCACCAGGCCTGGGCGAATGTCGATGTAGTAGCCCTTGAATATTCGCTTCCAAACAGGCAGCGACTGCCCCGGTAAAACGGGCCGTTTGTGAAAGCCCAGCGCAATAAAACTCACCGCCAGCACAATCACCACCGCTTCAATCAACACACTGACGAATTCATTGACCGATGTGCTCACTGCCGTGGGCTGGTCTTGCAACTGCACCAGCTTGATGCCTGCTGGCAGCGTTTGACTCACATTGTCGGTCAGCACCTTCAGGGACTTGCCCAGCCGGATGATGTCGCCACCCTTGATCATGGACACGCCGATGGCAATCACTTCTTTGCCCTGATGATGTACCTTGACGGTAGGCGGGTCTACATAGCCGCGTTTGATCTCGGCAATATCGCCCAGCCGCAATTGCGCGCCCCCGGCGCTTGTGCCCACGCCATAACCTGCGCCGCGTATCGGCATGGCGCGCAGTTCTTCCACAGCACGAAACTGCCCTGCCACCCGCACCTGCACCACGTCCAGCGGCGTCTGCAGCGCACCTGCTGGCTCAATGGCGTTTTGCTGGGCCAGCTGGCTCAGTACCTGCGTGAAATCCAGGCCCAGTTGCGCCAGCCGCTTTTGTGAAATTTCAATGAAAACTTTTTCATCCTGGGCGCCAAACAGTTCCACCTTGGCCACATCGGGCACGCGCAACAGCTTCTGGCGCACATCGTCGGCAAAATTTTTGACCTCGGCGTAGTTGAACCCATCAGACTCAATGGCATAAATCACGCCGTAGACATCGCCAAAATCATCGTTGAAAAACGGGCCCTGAATCGTGCCCGGCAAGGTACCGCGCATGTCATTGACTTTTTTGCGGACGGTGTACCAGGTGTTGGTCACATCCGCGCCCTTGATCACGTCCTTCACCTGAAAAATAATCTGCGACTCGCCCGGCTTGGAGTAGCTGCGGATCTTGTCGGCATACGGCACCTCTTGCAGCGTGCGTTCGATCTTGTCAGTCACCTGCTCGGCCATTTGCTGCGCTGTAGCGCCTGGCCAGTAGGTCCGTACCACCATGGCGCGGAAGGTAAAGGGCGGGTCTTCGTCCTGGCCGAGCTGAAAGTACGCAGCAAAACCAAGCAGCATCAGCACCAGCATCAGGTAACGCGTCAGCGCCGGGTGGTCAAGTGCCCACCTGGACACGTTAAAACCAGCTTTGGAGGGGTTGGGTTGCGGTGTCATGCCCGGACTACTTTGCAGATGTTGCAGATGTTGCAGATGTTGCAGACGTAGCAACCGGACTGGCCAGCCTGACAGCGGCTGCATCGCTTGCTACCGGATTAATAGCTGTTTGCGCTCGTATTACTTGGTCTGCAGCCGTTTTTTCCTGATAAATAGTGACTTTTTGGCCGGGTGACAGCACGTGCACTCCTGCGCTGACCACCAGCATGCCTGGCTGCAGACCGGCGGCAATCACCGCTTCGTTGCCATCAGCCGTGGCGATTTCTATGGTTTGGGATTTGACAGTCATGGTGCTTTTGTCCAGCACCCAGACTGCGCTGGCCTTGCCCTCTTGCCTGAGCGCGCTGGTGGGCAGCTTGATAACTTGCTGGCCCTGCACGCCCTGCAGTCCCTCAGGCAGAACATAAACCGTTGCACCCAATGGAGGCGGCGACGTTTTGGCATCCAGCGCCAGCTTGACCTGGTAGGTGCGGGTGGCAGGGTCTGCACTGGCAGACACCTCACGCACCTTTGCAGTGGCCAGTGGCGAAGTCGTATCCTGCGCCCAACCACGCACTTTGACTGCCATGCCTGGCTTGATGCTTGCCACCTTGTCTTCGGGCACAGAGAACACCACGTCGCGTGGCCCGTCAGCGGCAACGCGCACCACTGGCGTGCCAGCAGTGACCACCTGCCCGGGCTCTGCTTCAATGGCTGTGACAATGCCCGAAACATCGGCAACCAGCACCGCATATCTGGCCTGGTTGCCCTGCACTGCCAGCTGCGACTGGGCTTGGTCAACTTGCGCCTGGGCTGCTTTTAAAACGCTTTCGCGGCGGTCTAGCTCCGCGCCGCTGATGAAGTTTTGGTCCTTCAGCTCTTTGTAGCGCTTGTAGTCGGCTGCGGCCAAGTCGCGGTTGGTCGCGTTGACCTGCAGCTGCGCCCGGGCAGATTCAACCGCAAGTTTGTAGTCTTGCGGATCCAGCTGCGCCAACACCTGCCCAGCCGCCACGCGCTGGCCCAGTTCGGCTTGGCGCTTGATGATTTTGCCGCCCACCCGAAAGCCCAGGCGCGACTCAACCTGCGCTTTGACTTCACCCGCAAACTCATAGCCCGATGAAAAGTTGTTGACGCCCACCGTGATGACTTTGACCGCGCGTATCGGCTCGTCCTGCGGCGCTGGTTTAGAACAACCGCCAAGCCAGCACACGCCGGCGACCAGGGCAGCGCCAAGCGTCAAATTCGTTTTTTTCATGGTGTTTAGAGTGATGTGCGCGAACAAATAAATTAATGACTGACTGGTTAGTAATTTAAAATAAAGCGCGCCGCTTGTCAAGCGACAATCTCACCAATGACCCCGCGCGACAGCGCCTTTCAAGGCGTGAACCACTACGAAAACTTTCCGGTTGCATCGTTTTTGTGCCCGCCAGCCCTGCGCCCGGCCATCACTGCCATCTACTGGTTTGCACGCACCGCTGACGACTTGGCCGACGAAGGCGATGCAACGCCCGCCGAGCGGCTGGCAGACCTGGCCGCCTACCGCGCTGACTTGGCTGCTTGCGCGCAAGGCACAGCCACATCGGCACGCTGGGCAGCAGTTTTTAACAAGCTGCAACCCGTCATCAAACAGCACGCGCTACCCACACAGCTGCTGGCAGACTTGCTCAGCGCGTTTAAGCAAGACGTGACCCAAACCCGCTACGCCAGCCAGGCCGAACTGCTGGACTACTGCCGCCGATCCGCCAACCCGGTGGGCCGCTTGCTGCTGCATTTGTACAAAGTGACTGACCAAGAGTCACTTCAGCAAAGCGATTGCATTTGCACTGCGCTGCAATTGATTAACTTTTGGCAAGACTTGGGACAAGACATTCCGCGCGGCAGAATTTACCTGCCGTCGGACGAGTTTGATAGGTACGGAGTTAGTGAATCGCAACTGCTGCAGCGCGATGTAAATGCCGCCACCACCGCGCTAATCGCCGCTAACGTGCGCTGGGCCAAGTCACTGATGCAGCAAGGCGCACCACTGGTTAAAAAAGTCCCAGGCCGCGCTGGCTGGGAGCTGCGGCTGGTGGTGCAAGGCGGATTGCGGATGGCTGAAAAGATTGAGCAAGTGAACTTTGCCACCCTGCGCCAGCGGCCAAAGCTCAATGCGTGGGATGGCGTAGTGATGCTCTGGCGGGCTGTGGTTTGCTGATCTGCCAAGGGTTGAAAGTCGTCACCAACGCTACTAATTATGTAGCTGCTTACGCCCATTTTCTGTGCGCTACAGCACTATTTAGCTCTTAAAAATGGCTGCTAAATGGCCTTCCTAAGCGCACACAATCACTTGAATCCCGGCTGCGGAATTTAAAGCATATTTTCGGCGTGAAGCCATAAAATTCAGCACTTTTACCCCTTAAAAGCGCCTGAAGCCCAATAGATTTGGGCGTAAGCAGCTCATTTAATTATAGCAAATAGATGCTAAATATTGTTGTGTACTTAGCTTAAAAAAATCCAGCAAAGGCGATGTACAGACCGTCAAATCCAAATTTGACCGCGTCAATCATATTGACCATGATGATCCACATGATCTTTGAAACCTCTGCCGTTCAATTTCGCCAAAACTTGGGCGACATGCTCAACAGCGTGCATTACCGCAGCGACAGCATCGTCATCAACAAAGACGGCAAATCCATTGCTGCGCTGATTGATGCGCGGCTGTTTGAGCGCATTCGCCGCATGCAAGGTCGCTTTGATGCGCTGTCGCAGCGCCTGGCGCAGGGCTTTGCGCAAACGCTACAAAATGAAGGCATGGCGGACATTGATGCCGCCGTAGCTGCACTGCGCCAGCGCGCGTAGTTCACGCAGCCAACCCAAAGCTAGCGTCAACGGGGCCTGCAAGTTATGGCGTTGTGCGTCGTGCTCGACACGAACGTCCCGCTCAGCGGCCTGGCCTACCCCGCCAGCTTGCCCGGGAGCATCGTGGCAGCATGGCGCGGCGGCTCCTTGCAAGTTTGCTTAAGCCCTTACATCCTGGACGAGCTGCGCAGAGTGCTGCCCAAACTGCGCGCCAAGCATGGGCTGAGCGACGCAGAGATCGCCGATTTGGTCGATTGCCTGAGCTTTGAGGCAGACAGCGTGACCCCAGAACCCCACCACGCCCCCGAGCTGGCCGACCCGTTCGATCAAGCCATTTTGGGCACCTTGCTGGCCGCTCAAAAGCAATTTCAAGCCAAATACTTGGTTACCGGCGACAAGGCCCTACTGGCGTGCGCAGGTAGCTATGCCGTGTTGAGCTCTGGGGAGTTTTGGGCGAAGCATGGTGAGTTGATTGGAATCTGACACTAATTCTTCATTGCTATTCTTCACTATTCTTCACTATTCTTCGCTATTCTTCGCTATTCTTCGGATTTGGCTCCAATTCAATCCGCGAAAGATGAGCGCCTTGCCCTATAAAAACGGCAAGCCTAACGAAGCAGCAGCGATGGAGACAGCTATTCGCATGGCTAAATTCTTGTTCGTGGTCTCTGACGTTTCATACTTAGGGTGGGTACGACACAACTGCTCACGATTTTCGGCCTGTAACAAAACTATTTCTTGGCTCTTATCGAAATAACTTTGCTTTGCTTCGAGTGTCGCTCGCTCATTTAAAGCGCGTTGCATGTCGACATCAGCGTACTCGTTCAAAGAAAGTACTTCTGCTTTGGCTCGGTCGTAATGAACTACGTAAAACATATTATTTTATTTTGCCTCAATATTGGCCAGAACGGCTTCAAACTCAGCTCTGGCGCGCGGAGGCGAAAGGCTAAGTCCTTCACGTTGCAATTTGATTTCAAGCTCGGCGATGTCAGAGGATGCTGTTTCTAGGTAATCGCGAACAAAGCCAAAACCTCCACCGTACTTCAATTCTTGACCATGTTGGTCAGCCATCATTTCAGAAAATTGCGCCCAATAGTGCTGTAGCTGGCTGCGCATTTGGATCTCGATAGGAAGCTCATTGACTTTGACAATCAAATGCACGGCTCGGTAACTGCAAAGCTACCGCAGTTGAATCGACCCCCAGACCTAGACAATTTAGCGACTGCAGATTCTGCAGAAATTGCTCGAATTATTGAAAACGTGAACAAAAAACTTGAGGTAGCAACTCTAGGCCTGGAGAAGTCAACCAAGCTGTTCAAAGAAGCGGGAGCACAAAAAGACACGATGGCAAATCTGGCTTCTCTTG
>JANYGP010000120.1 GCA_025362315.1 Polaromonas sp. | reverse complement strand
TGAATTGGCGTCACGCGTGGGCCTGTCCGCCGCACCCTGCTGGCGGCGCGTGCGCGCGCTTGAAGAAGCTGGCTACATCACCGGCTACCGCGCCGAAATCAATCGTCACAAAATCGGCTTGGGTGTGTTGGCGTTTGTGCGGCTGGATGCCGACCGCAACAGTGCAGATTCAACCGGCAGACTGGAAGAAGCGATCAAAAAAATGCCAGAAGTCGTGGCCTGCCACTACATCAGCGGCGCAGGCACGTTTGAGCTGCAAGTTGTGGCACAAGACCTGGAGACTTTCAGTCAGTTTGCCCTGAAAAAACTGATGAGTCTGCCGCATGTCAAAGACATCCACACCAGCTTTTCGCTGGGTGAAGTTAAAGCGGGCGGCGCCTTGCCGCTGGTGCATTTGGGAAATTCGAGTCGGATTTGATAGGCGACGTCATCCGATCTGTGGCGCTCACAGCCATCAACCCAGCCGCCCAGCCAATTGCAATGACGCCCGCAACGTGTTGTTGACACGTGTTTGCCAGCCGTCACCCGTGGCTCGCAGTGCAGCCAACACATCAGGGTCAAAGCGCAACGTCGCCACTTGTTTTGCATCCGCTTTGACAGACCCCAAAGGCCGCCCACGCTTTTTTGCCTCTACGCTGGCAAGCCACATTTGGCGGGTGACCTGCTTTTGTCCGATCATGGGCGTGGCTGTTTCAAACCAGGCTTTGTTAAGTTCTGGTGCGTCGTCTGGGTGTATCCAGTTCGGGTTAGGCGCTGTTGATTTCGCGTTCATGTGCGTACCTCATAGAAATGATGCGGCGAGCCTTACCGCGCGGTGTCCAAACCAAGACGACCCATCGGCCGCCCAGCATGCCGTAATTCCAATTCGCAATAGAAGCGAGAACAAGGCGCTAAGCCGCTGACAGTGCTACAGCACGGCAAGGCGACGCAACGCAGTTATCGTTTTTATTGCGAATTGGAATAACTGATGAAACGCTCCTCCGTGTAGTCAAAGCGCTCATCTTTTTTAACCAGCCACTCTTGAGCGAAAACTTCGTCGGCACGGGCAAAGTCAAGTCCACGGTTTAGCAGTGTTGCGCCATGTTTACGGCGTCGTACTGGATTTTCACTAATTTATTGAAAATACATATAAATTGAATTGCAACTGATGCTGCAGAAAATGGCGGGTTGCTGCATGTCAAACCTGACTTTGCCGTTCAATTTCCGATTCACCCGCAGCAAACCTCACAGCAATCTGCGGCCCTGGTGACTCAATCTGACCTAACAACAGCGCATCTTAAATGCTCACTGTTGCATCATGCTGTTTGGCAATCTCCACCACAATTGCCCAGCCTAGACCTGAACTATCGACCTTGAGGCCACGCGCGCTCGAAAATGCGGCTCGACGCTGACCGCAACAGTGCCGACTCCACCGGCAAGCTAGAGCAAGCCATCAAGAAAATGCCCGAAGTCGTCGCCTGCCACTACATCAGCGGCACCTGCACTTTTGAGCTGCAAGTCGTCGCCCAAGACCTGGAAACGTTCAGCCAGTTTGCCCTGAAAAAACTAATGAACTTGCTGAACGTGAAAGACATCCACACCAGCTTTTCGTTAGGAGAAGTCAAGGCCAGCAGTGCCTTGCCGCTGGGGCATTTGAGCCAGCCCTGATGAACCGCGTTAGTGGCTTGGATGACCAGCGCCGTCGCTGGGTGGTTTGGCTCGGCTGCCCAGCGCAGCGGCGCCCAGTATCAACACAGTCGCCAGGCCAACGCCCCAGGTCAAAGGCTTGCCAGTAGCCACCAGCAAAAGTGCGGTTGAAGCCAGTGGCGTGATGTAGCTCAAAATGCCGATGCTGCGTGCATCGCCTTTTTTAAGCGCGGCGTCCCACAGGAAAAATGCTGCACCCAGCGGGCCCAGACCCATGAGGATGATCAACATCCAGTCGCGCGTTCCCAAGGACACAGATGGTTCCAGCAGCGCATGACACAGTAGCGACAGTAGCCCGGACACCAACCCAAACAGACCAATGGCCGCTGTGGGAAAGCCGCGCCCCTGAAGGCTCAGGCGTTTGCCCATCAGCGAGTAGCTGGCCCAAATGAAAGCAGCAATCGCCGCCAATGCGTAGCCCAAGGCATTGCTGCCAGTAAAAGCCGTGCCTGCCGCCTTCTCTGAAAACCAGGAGTCACCCACAATAGCTACTGCAGCGCCCATAAAACCAGCGTAGGCAGCTACCAAATGAGTAGCAGTCAGCTTGACACCCGGCAAAAACAGCGGCGCCATCAGCACAATGCCCAGCGGCCATAAGTAGTTGACCAGATTGGCCTCTACCGCCGGTGCATGGCGCAGCGCCATGAACAGCAAAAAGTGGTAACCAAACAAACCGCTGACGCCAATGGCCAGTGCTGCCCGCGACACCCGCCACAGCCGGTAAAACGGCCAAGCCGGCACACTGCCAATCAGCAGCGCCAAGCCAGTCAGCAAAAACGGCGGAATGTGCGCCAGCAGCGTGCCTAGCACCGCCAGTGACGACCACAGCGCAATGGCGCAAAGGGCCAGCAATGTGCAGGCGGATGGTTTTGTGAAAAGCATGGTGAGCGAATGATCTGGTTTGGTAGTTTGGTGGTTTGGTAGTTTGGTTTTTTGATGTCTTGATTATTTATGCTATGAATTACAGAGCTGCTTGCGCAAGTATTCCGTGCGCCAGCAGCCTTTTTTGCATTGAAAGAACGGCATGGTCCTTGCTTAGAAGCAGGGCGCGGTGCTGTACGGCGAGGTCAATGAATTTTTGGTCGTCTGCGTCGCGGCAGGTCATGCTGGCCTTGGGCGCGATGTCGACCCTATGGCTGTGCTGGTCAAACTGGTCGAGTATGTCCTGTGCGCCTAGCTTGTAGAACGCCAGCTTCTGAACGATTTTGGGGTAGGCCAGAACGCGTGCCAGCTCGTCACGCATGGCTTGTGTGGCGAGCCAGTCGATTTCGTTATTTGCCAGCGCCTGTTGCAGTGGTGCAGTTATTGGGTCGTTGAAGACGAATGTGTCGAGCACGATGTTGGTGTCGAGCACGATAGGTGAACCATTTCTGCACTTGCCCTCACCCCTACCCTCTCCCAGGGGGAGAGGGAGTAAGTCATTTTTCTCTCCCAGGGGGAGAGGGAGTAAGTCATTTTTCTCTCCTTGGGGGAGAGGGCGTAATGTATGACTCACAGGTCAGCTGCGGGTTTGCCCCGCGCCGAGCCTGCCACCATGTCAAACCTGAACAGGCGGCACTCAATCGGGCCGTTCCACATCGGGACGCGGCGTGATTCTTTCAGGCGCATTTTGGTGGGCAGTTTCAGGTCGGGCGTGAGGACGTGGGCTGTCCAGCCCGCGTAGTTTTTCTTCCAGTGGGTGGCAAGCTTGGGGAAAAAGTCGCTGGCCTCAATGCCACCTTCGGTCCGTGCCAATTTGCGGCCTCTGGGTTGACCATGCACATGGCTGGCTTGAACAGGCTGGCCAAAGTCGTCAATCACCTGCCCCTGATACTGGGTCCGCTTGGGTGCACCGGCCGCCCCAGCCACATCCATGCGCTCGCCGTAAGGCGGGTTGACCAGCATGACCCCTGACGCGACAGGCGGCATGCGCTCCAGCGCGTCGCCGCCCCTGAACTGCACCGCGCCGGCCACGCCTGCCCTCTCGGCATTGCGCTCAGCAAAATCGACCATCCTGAAAGCCACATCACTGCCAAAAACTTCGGCTGTCGGATCCGTGATTGCCGCATCGGCCTGGTCCAGCAGCCCTTCCCACACATGCGGCTGGAAAGGCACATATTTTTGAAACGCAAATTTGCGCGTGATGCCCGGCGCAATGTTGCAGGCAATTTGCGCGGCTTCAATGGCAATCGTTCCTGAGCCGCAGCACGGGTCATACAGCGCCACGCCTTGAGAGCACAAACCATCGTCGCCCGACCAGCCGCTGGCGGCCAGCATGGCGGCGGCCAGTGTTTCCTTCAGCGGCGCATCGCCCACGTCTTCGCGCCAGCCGCGCTTGAACAGCGGCTCGCCTGATGTGTCGATGTACACCGTCACGGTGTCCACCGTCAGGTGCACATACACCCGCACATCCGGGTAGCGGGTGTCAACGTCAGGACGCACATCGTACTTATCCCTGAAGCGGTCGGCAATGGCGTCCTTGATTTTGAGTGCCGCAAAGTTCAGGCTGGTGAGCGGGCTATGCTGCGCCGTGATCTCGACCTTGAAGGTCTGTTTGGGCGTGAACCAGATTTCCCACGCTACACCTGCTGCTGCGTTGTACAAATCCTGTTCGGTTCGGTACTGGTGGTGCGCCAGCTCAATCAACACCCGCTGGGCCAGCCGGCTGTGCAAATTGAGCAGCAGTGCATCGCGCCACGAGCCCTGCAGCTGCACACCCGCACGCCATGCTTTGGGCGCCGTGCCCGTGATGCACTGCACTTCTATGGCCAGCAAGGCCTCAACGCCTGCTGCGCAAGGAAGAAACAGTTGAAGTTGGTTCATAAGGCTTTACGCAGATTGGCAGGCGCAATGCGAAGCGCATCCCGGTATTTGGCCACAGTGCGGCGCGCGCATTCAATGCCCTGCTCTTTGAGCATCTCGGAAAGCTGGTTGTCGCTCAGTGGTTTTTGCAGATTTTCACTGGCCACAAACTGTTTGATCAGCGCCCTGACAGCGGTGCTGGAGGCATTGCCACCGGTGTCTGTGCCCAGCGCGGAGCCAAAAAAATACTTGAGCTCAAACGTGCCAAACGGCGTGTTCATGTATTTGGCCGTGGTCACGCGCGAGATGGTGGACTCGTGCAGGCCCAACTCGTCAGCAATTTCGCGCAGCACCAGGGGCCGCATGGCCAGCTCGCCATGGGTAAAAAAGTTTTTTTGTCGCTCGACAATCGCCGTGCTGACACGCAAGATGGTGTCAAACCGCTGCTGGATGTTTTTGATGAACCAGCGCGCCTCCTGCAGGCGCTGCTGCATGGCCTGTCCGGCGGCGGCACTGCCTGCGCCCTTGTGCTGTTTCATGGCATTGGCGTAAATGTCGTGTACTTTCAGGCGCGGCATCACGTCGCTGTTCAGCGTGACCTTGAAGCCCCGCCCCACCTTGACCACAATCACGTCCGGCACCACCACATTGCGCTCGACATTGGCAAACCGCCGTCCGGGTTTGGGGTCCAGACGGCCGATCAGAGTCATGGCGTTTTTCACCACGTCTTCAGCAAAGCCGCACACCTGAACAAGGCGTTTGATATCGCGCTTGGCCAGCAACTGCATGGGCTGCAGACAGATTGCCATGGCGGCGCGGGTGGCATCGCAATCCTTGTGGTCCAGCAACTGCAGGTGCAGGCATTGCGCCAGGTTTTGTGCGCCGACGCCTGCAGGCTCCATGCTTTGCAGCAGCTTGAGCGCCACGGCAAATTGCTGCAACAGCTCCTCGGTTTGCGCCATGTCGCCGCGTGCCAGCCCTTCTGCCAGGTCCGCCAGACTTTCTTCCAGATAACCATCGTCATTGAGCGATTCAATCAGAAAGTGCAGCACAGCACGGTCAAGTTCTGGCAGTCGAAGACTGAGCGACTGCTGGTGCAGATGTGCCTGCAAGGTGATGTGTTCGCCCGCCAGGTCGGCGGCTTCTGCGTCGCTGCCTTCGAGGTTGTTTTTGCGCGGCGCAGCATCGTTGCCCCACTCGCCGTCGTCGGGTGCAGACTCAACGCTCCCATCGCCTTCCCAGCTTTCTTCCAGCTTGGGCTCTGTCGGGGCGTCCGGCGCAGCTTCTGTTGCAGTCGATGTGTTTGAAGCATCTTTTATCGTTGTAGCGCTTGTATTTACGGCGCTAGCAGCTATAAATTCAGGAGCGTCTTCAAACTCCCTGACTTCCTGGCTGAGAGGCGTGTCCGGATGGTCAAGGCCAAACTCTTCGCGCGGGGCTGCTTCGTCACTGACTTCCAGAAACGGATTTTCATCCAGCATCTGCCCGACTTCCTGACCCAGCTCAAGCGTTGAAAGCTGCAGCAGGCGAATCGATTGCTGCAACTGCGGCGTCAGCGCCAGATGCTGCGAAACCCGTAATGAAAAGCCCTGCTTCATTGAATGACGTACCCCCCTGCTGGGTGCTCACAACGCGCAACCCCCTCCCCCCCACAGGGGGCGACACCTGCAGCCCGGCAAAGCCAGTTCCGCGGTGTCTGCTTGAAAAGAGGCGGCTTAGCGAGCGACAGATACATCCTCACATTCGAAAGTTTTCGCCTAAATAGACACGGCGTACATCGGCGTTGTCCACGATCTCGGACGGGGTGCCTTTGGCCAGCACATGCCCATCATTGATGATGTAGGCATGGTCACAAATGCCCAACGTTTCCCGCACGTTGTGATCGGTGATCAACACGCCAATGCCGCGCGACTTGAGGAAACCAATGATGCGCTGGATTTCAATCACCGCAATCGGGTCAATTCCGGCAAACGGCTCGTCGAGCAAAATAAAGCGTGGCTGCGTGGCCAGCGCTCTGGCAATTTCAACGCGCCTGCGCTCGCCGCCTGACAGCGCCAGTGCTGGGGAGTCCCGCAAATGGTCCACCCGCAGGTCTTTTAGCAAGCCATCCAGGCGCCCCGCAATGGTGTCTTTTGTCAGAGGTTTGCCAGCCTCATCCAGCTGGAGCTCCAGCACGGCGCGCACGTTTTCTTCAACATTGAGCTTGCGAAAAATCGACGCTTCCTGCGGCAGGTAACTCAAACCCAAACGGGCACGCCGGTGAATGGGCATGTGCTCCACCGGCTGGCCGTCAATCGTGATGTCGCCCGCATCAGCCCGCACCAGCCCCACGATCATGTAAAACGACGTGGTTTTACCTGCACCATTGGGGCCAAGCAAGCCAACGACTTCGCCGCTTTGCACGGCCAGCGACACATCCTTGACCACTTTGCGGCTGCCGTAAGACTTTTGCAGATTTGCTGCGACCAGGCGGCTGATGGGGCGCTCAGGCGTGCTGATCAAAGTGTTTGCGGAGGTAGCTGCCAGCGCCATCTCGCTGCCGTGATCGCCAAACATCATCGCGGTTTACTTTTTGTCCACGCCCAGGGCGGGGCTGGCGCGCAAAACAGCGGGCGGGCCTGGCGCAGCTGCCACCGGAGCCGCACCTGGGGTTGCCGCTGCAGCAGATGCTGAGATTCGGGGCGACAAAAGGGCGCGTACCCGGCCCGTTGGGTTGGCCGCAGTGCGATTTTGCGCGCCGCCATCGACGCTGAACACATCGGTCTTGTTGTCGTAATTGATCTGGGAGCCCGTTGTTTCGTCAGCCAGCACAGCGCCGTTGTAGCGGCGCAGCACGGCACTGCGCATGAACTTGACAACATCCAGCCGGCTGTCGTACTCAATCCGTTCGCCTTCGCCTTCAATGTATTCGTCCAGACCGTCGCGTTTTTTGCGATAAAAAGCCAGCTTGCCAGGGTTTGATGTCACCACTGCCTGCTGGTAGCCCTCGGGGTCCTGTTTGACATCGACCTGCGCCCCCCGAATGATGGTGCTGCCTTTGGTGATCACCACATTGCCGGTAAAAACGCTGGTTTGCTTCAGATCGTCATAGCGAAGCGCATCGGCTTCCGCATTCATCGGCTTGTTGCGATCGGCATTTTCAGCCCTGGCCGGGCCCAGGCAGGCTGCACACAAGGCAAAGGCTAAAACGAAGGTGTATTGCATAAAGGCACGAATCTTGCTGTCCTGCTGAGATCTTGGTTCGCCATTGTAGTCAAGCAGGCTGTGCACAGCAGGCAGACTTCCCGCTTTGTATTGATTTTTAAAAAAAAACCCGCTGGTCAGGCGGGTGGGTTACGAGGCAAATGCCCAAGAAAAATGCTCAGGCAGATGGCCTTGATTTTCTGGCCAGGCCAATGGCGTAATCCGTCACCTGCAAAGCACGCTCCATGGTTTGCGCCAATGAGCCAGATGTGTAGTACTTGCCGGCAATGCCAATTGCGGGCACGCCATCGACTGCATAGGCGTCTTGCAACATTGTGGCTTTGCGGGTTTTGGTAGCGACAGGAAACGAGTTGTACGCTTCAATAAATTTGGCTTTGTTGACGCCCTGCTTTTCAGCCCAATCGGCAATCAGTGGCAGCGTATTGAGCGCCTGCTTTTCAACGTGAATGGCCGCAAATACTTTCTTGTTCAGTTCCACGACCTTGCCCATGCCTTCCAGCACAAAATACAAACGTTGCTGAGGCTCAAAGTCAGGCTTGAAGGCAATTGGCGCACGGCGCAGCACCACGTCTTTCGGCATTTTTTTGATCCACTCTTCAAGTTGCGGCTCAAACCGGTTGCAGTGTGGGCAGCTGTACCAAAAGAACTCCACCACCTCGATTTTGCCGGCGCCAGCTTCTGTGCTGGCCGGTTTGTCCAGCACCAGATAGTCGCCGCCTTCCTTGAAGGTTTGGCCTTGCGCGTTCACGCCCGTTGCGCCAGCGCCCAATGCGAGTGCCGTGGCAGCTGCGGTGATGGAAAATTCGCGTCTTTGCATGTGTCTTGCTCCAAAAATTAAGTTAACTTGCTGTCGGTATTGCAGGTGTTGCAACAATTGCCGATATTGCCGATATTGCCGATATCGCCGATATTGCCGATATTGCCGGTTAGGCAGTCAGGTCATTTGACGCGCATTAAGTTCAACACGCTGGGTTACCGCTGAACCCGAACCAGTGCTGTTTCAATGCCATTGCCATCAAGTTTTTCCTTGTTTCTGTCAGCGTCGTCTTTTTTGTCAAAAGGCCCCAGCCGCACCCTGTACACCGTGCGGCCAGCCTGCTCACGTTCTGTCACCCGGGCCTGAAACCCCATCAGCAGCAATTTGGCGCGCTGCTGCTCGGCATCTTCAGGCGTTCGGAATGCACCCGCCTGGACAAAATAGCTAAACGGATCAACCCCGGAAGCGGCTGACAGGTCCTGGCGGGGATCTGCCCTGCTGTCGCTCTTCGGATCGGTTCTGGCATCTGGTTTGCTATCTGTTCGGGCCTTGGCCAGGTCACCCAATGGATCGGCAGACACCTTGGGTTTGGGAGTAACCACAGCAGCCGTTGGCGCGCCAGACCCGTCAGGAGCGGTCGCGGGCGAAGCAGGCGAAGGCAATGGCGTTATCGACCCCACTGCACCAGAAGCTGCCGGTGCAGGCTTGGCTGGATTCTTGCCAGCCAATGGGGCATTTGGGTCCCAGTCCTTGTTTTTCTTGGCTTCGGCGGCGTCTGTGTCGGCACCCTTTGGCTGGGTTTTGTTCAGAAAAGGAACAGGCACTTTGGTCACGTACACCGCCACGGCCAAAGCTGCCCCCAGGCCAACAAGCGCGCCAATGATCAGGCCCAGCACTGTGCCGCCATGTTGCTTTGTTTTCAACGCCAGAATCATTTTTTGTCCATTCACATTTTTGGCGGGGCACTCACGCCCAACACTGCCAAGCCATTGTGCAACACCTGCGCAGTGGCAGCCACAAGCGCCAGGCGGGCCAGCTTGACGGTTTCATCGTCCACCAAAATCCGCTCTGCATCGTAGTAGCTGTGGTAACAGGCGGCCAGTTCACGCAAGTAAAAAGTCACATCATGCGGTGCAAATTGACTTGCCGCACTGCTCAGCATGTCAGGGTATTTGGCAATCAGCAGCATCAGCGACTGGGCCTGCGGGCTGTCCAGTGGTGTCAAATCTATCGCCGCCAAAATGGCCGTGTCGCCGCCCCAAGCAGCGATCACCGAGCAGATCCGCGCATACGCGTACTGCACGTAATACACCGGGTTTTCATTGTTTTTGCTAAGGGCCAGGTCAATGTCAAACATGTACTCGGTATCAGGCTTACGGCTCAGCAGAAAAAAGCGCACCGCATCGGCGCTCGTCCATTCAATCAGGTCGCGCAGCGTGACATAGCTGCCCGCGCGCTTGGAGATTTTGACTTCTTCGCCGCCTTTGGTGACCCGCACCATGGTGTGCAGCACATAGTCCGGGTAGCCCACGGGTACGCCAGCGCCGGCTGCCTGCAGCCCTGCACGGACCCGGGCAATGGTGCCGTGGTGGTCCATGCCCTGAATGTTGATGGCACGGCCAAAGCCGCGTTCCCATTTGGCCAGGTGGTAGGCCACGTCGGGCACAAAATAGGTGTAGGTACCGTCGCTTTTTTTCATCACGCGGTCTTTGTCGTCCCCATAGTCGGTGGATTTAAGCCACAGCGCACCATCGTGCTCGTAGGTCTTGCCTGCGTCAGTCAGCTTGCCCACAGCAGCCTCAACGCGGCCGGAGCTGTACAGACTCGATTCCAGGTAATAGTTGTCAAACCGCACCGCAAAAGCTTTCAGGTCCAGGTCCTGCTCATGCCGCAGGTAGGCCACGGCAAACTGGCGGATGGATTCCAGGTCTTCAATGTCGCCCGATGCCGTGTATTCGCGGTCGTCGGACTTCACGGTTTTTCGAGCCATGAAGTCAGCGGCAATGTCGGCAATGTAGTCGCCGTTGTAGGCGAGTTCTGGCCAGGCAGCATCGCCTGGCTGGATGCCTCTGGCTCTGGCTTGCGTGCTGGTGGCCAGCGTGTTGATTTGCACACCCGCGTCGTTGTAATAAAACTCGCGGTACACACGCATACCCTGGGTGGCAAACAGGTTGCAAATCGCATCGCCGAGTGCAGCCTGGCGGCCATGGCCCACATGCAGCGGCCCGGTCGGGTTGGCCGAGACAAACTCGACAATCGTGGCAGCATTGGCAAGCTGTGGCTGGACGCCAAATTGCGCGCCTTGCTGCAGCACGTCACGCACGGTTTGCTGTTTGGCCTCCGGCTTCAGGCGAATGTTGATAAACCCGGGCCCGGCAATTTCAACGCCTAGCACCCAGCGGACAAATGCCGGCTGCTCCAGCAAAACAGCGCGCAGCGACTCGGCCACCTGACGGGGGTTTTGCTTCAAGCCTTTGGCCAGCTGCATGGCGGCAGTGCAGGCAAAGTCGCCATGCGCAGCGACTTTGGGCGACTCAAACGCTGCCTTGTCGCCGGCACCTGGGCAAAGTTGTTCCAGGGCCATATCTAGAGCCGCCAGCAAATCATTTTTTATCAAAAGCATGAACGGATTTTACGTTGGCCGTGCTTGCCGGCATTTGGACTGGCGTTGTCCGTGAGCTTGCAGCCAGCTGCTTTATGTGATGGAATCCACAGCGGGATTCAAAGCGCAATCCTTCAACTCTTGCATCCTTTCTGTTTTGATTTACTTCAATGGAGCTTTTATGAAAAAACTTGTTTCCCTGGTGGCAATGGCATCTGCCCTGGCATTTTCATGGGGCATGACTGCGCATGCAGCTGACGGCGATGCCAAAACCGGCCAGCAAAGCAAAATGAAAACCTGCAATGTGGATGCCAAAGACAAAAAAGGCGATGAGCGCAAGGCATTCATGAAGGAGTGCCTGAGCGCCAAGGCAGAACCCGCCACCCAGCAAAGCAAAATGAAGACCTGCAATCTGGACGCCAAGGACAAAAAAGGCGACGAGCGCAAGGCTTTCATGAAGGAATGCCTGAGCAAAAAGGCAGCCTGATTTTCAGTATGTGACGGGCCAGCAACCTGATGCTTCAGGCGTTGTGCCCCGTGACATCACTGCAACAAGGCCGCATGGGTGGGCCTGTCTTGCTGTACCTGTGCGGATCAACCCAGGCAAGACCACATGATTGCAGTGAAAAGGCGCTATTATTTAAGGAGCTGCTAGCGCCCGTATTTATTGGGCTGCAGCCCTCAAAGATCAATAAAGAAGGCTCGGGCAGACTTGTCAGACAGGCAAACAGCCAACAACCGTTACGATTTGATGTTCTAAAAATTTCCGGAGACCATCAAATGACTCAACGTATCGCCTGCCACCGTCTGCAGGTTGCCAGCAATTTGCACCAGTTTATTGAGAGCAAAGTACTGCCCGGTACGGGTGTGGCGGCAGCAGATTTTTGGCGCGGATTTGATGCCATCGTGGCGGATCTGGCACCCAAAAACACAGCCTTGCTGGCTGAGCGTGACCGCTTGCAAACAGAGCTGGACACCTGGCACAAAGCCAATCCTGGACCCATCACCCCAGGTGATTCGTCAAGCCCCCGCGGCATGTTGGCGTATCAAAAGTTTCTGACCAGCATTGGTTACCTTGTGCCCGCACCCAAAAAAGTCAAAACCACAACTGACAATGTAGATGCCGAGCTCGCCCGGCAAGCCGGCCCGCAATTGGTGGTGCCGATTTTGAATGCCCGCTACGCGCTCAATGCAGCCAACGCCCGCTGGGGCAGCCTGTACGACGCTTTGTATGGCACTGACGTCATTTCTGAGGCTGATGGTGCTGAAAAAGGCAAATCCTACAACCCCAAGCGTGGTGCCAAAGTCATTGAATATGCCCGCCATGTACTGGACCGCACTGCTCCTCTTGACGCAGGCTCGCACCTCGACTCGGTGGGCTACAGCGTTCGCGTTGGCAAGCTGGCTGTCAAGCTGGCAAGTGGCAAGACAGCAGGCCTGGTGGACGCCAAACAGTTCATTGGCTACCAGGGCAACATGGGCAAACCGACGTCAGTGCTGCTGCAGCACAACGGCCTGCATCTTGACATCCAAATCAATGCTGCCACGCCCATTGGCAAAACCGACCCGGCAGGCTTGTGCGACCTGGTGCTGGAAGCGGCTTTGTCCACCATTTTGGACCTGGAAGACTCTGTTGCCGTGGTGGATGCTGACGACAAAGTTCTGGCTTACAGCAACTGGCTGGGCATCTTGCAGGGCACACTGACCGAGAGCGTGACCAAAGACGGCAAAACGTTTACTCGCGGCCTGAATGCTGATCGTATTTATACGTCCGCTTCCAGCAAGAAGCCCGTCGTGTTGCACGGCCGCTCGCTGATGTTTTTGCGCAATGTTGGCCATCTGATGACCAACCCGGCCATCACCTACACAGCAGCTGACGGCAGCACCAGGGAAATTCCTGAAGGCATTCTGGACGCCGTGGTGACCACCACGATTGCCATGCATGATTTGAAATTGAAGGGCAAGCCAGGCATTAAAAACTCCCGCAAGGGCAGTGTCTACATCGTCAAGCCCAAAATGCACGGCCCGGCTGAAGTGGCCTTTGCGGCCGAGCTGTTTGGTCGGGTTGAAAAAATGCTGGGCCTCAAAGACAGCACCGTCAAGCTCGGCATCATGGACGAAGAGCGCCGCACCAGCGCCAACCTGATGGCCTGCATTGCAGCGGCCAGTTCGCGCGTGGCTTTCATCAACACCGGCTTTCTGGACCGCACCGGCGACGAGATGCACACGGCCATGCAGGCTGGTCCGATGATCCGCAAGGGCGACATGAAAAGCAGCACCTGGATTGCTGCGTACGAGAAAAACAATGTGCAGGTCGGCCTGGCCTGCGGCCTGCGCGGCAAGGCGCAAATTGGCAAAGGCATGTGGGCCATGCCCGATTTGATGGCGGCGATGATGGCGCAAAAAATTGCCCACCCGCTGGCTGGTGCCAACACGGCCTGGGTACCCAGCCCCACAGGCGCCACGCTGCACGCGCTGCATTACCACCAGGTTGATGTGGCCAGGCTGCAAAAGTCGATGGAAAAAGCCGTTAAAAAGCTGGACGCCAAAAGGCTGCGTGCAGAAACGCTCAGCGCTTTGCTGCAAATTCCGGTGACGACCACGCCTGACTGGAGCCTTGAAGAAAAGCGTCAGGAACTTGACAACAACGCCCAGGGCATTCTGGGCTACGTCGTGCGCTGGATTGACCAGGGCGTGGGCTGCAGCAAGGTGCCCGACATTCACAACATCGGCCTGATGGAAGACCGCGCGACGCTGCGCATTTCAAGCCAGCACATGGCCAACTGGCTACTGCATGGTGTTGTGACCCAAGCGCAGATCAACGAAACTTTTCAGCGCATGGCGGCTGTGGTTGATGGCCAGAACGTGGGTGACAAACTTTACAAGCCAATGGCGAGAAACTTTGACACGTCCATGGCGTACAAGGCCGCTACTGATCTGGTTTTCAAAGGGCTGGTGCAACCCAGTGGTTACACGGAGCCACTGCTGCACGCTTGGCGGTTGAAGGTCAAAGCCAGTCACTGAAAATACAAAAGACGCCATCACAAGCTGCAATGGCGTCTTTATTGAACAAGCTGCTGAAATGCAGCATCAACAGGCAGGTACCAGCTTAAAAAGCATGTGCATCGGCAACTGGTGCTTTTGCCATCTGGACAGCGTCAGCACGGACTGCAGCACGGGTGGTCATGCTAGGCGCTGTGTGGGCTGCTGAAACTTCAGAGTTGCTGGTCATTTGCAGTTCACCATTGTTGCGCGCCTGGACGTACTGGGCTTTGACATCTGAACGGGTCAAACCGCTGTTTGATGTCGCGGAAGTGGTGTAACCCGTCTGGCCGAAGTTGAGCGTGCTGTTTTGTGCAAACGCTGAAGCGCCGGTCAAAGCTGCAAGAACCAAAACGCCAGATGCAATAAATGTTGATTTCATGATGAATTTCCTTAAGTTAAAAATAGTCTTGTTACCAATCCTTTGACAACGCCTTTGGTTCAAACCGCTGGCTGTCGTTTCCGGTATCGGTGAGTCGCTAATTTGTTGTCGGCTCATCGATGCATTGAACTTTAGGGTTTACCCGAAGATTTGCAAACCACCTGAACGACAATGCATTGTTGTGAAATATGAAATAATCAAAGCTTAAATCAAAATTACGTGTATGAAAGGCAACGGTGGACAGACTCTTATCCATGCGGGTGTTTGAAAAGGTCAATGACGAAGGCAGCTTTGCTGCTGCAGCGCGCGTACTGGACATGTCTCCGGCGGGCGTGACGCGGCTGGTCACTGACCTGGAGCAGCATCTTGGCGCGCGATTGATGCAGCGCACCACCCGCAAACTGGCGCTGACGGACGCGGGGCAGGCGTATCTGCTTCGGGTGCGGGGAATTTTGCAGGAAGTCGATGATGCCGAAGCTGCAGCCAGCCAGGACGCCAGCGAACTGAAAGGCGTGGTGCACGTCGTGGCGCCGCACCTGTTTGCCAATTACTTTTTGGCGCCGCAGATGGCGCGCTGGCTGGCGCGCTGCCCCAAGGTCGCTGTGCACCTGCACACCGACCCGTTCCCGCAAAACCGCATTGAAGAATTTGATGTGACTTTCATGGTGGTCAGCGAAGGGTTTGATGCCAATGTGGTGGCTAGAAAACTGGCCCACACCGAGTATGTGGTTTGCGCCAGTCCCGATTATTTGCGCCGTGTGGGCACGCCAAATGAGCCGCAGCAGCTGGCGCACCATGCTTACCTGCGTTTTCCCTGGCAGGCTGCGTCAGGTTACACAGCGCGCGGCATGCGTTTGCTGCGCGTTGATGCCAGTCAACCTGACATTGAAGTACCGATGCATGTGGCGTTTCAGGCAGAAAGTTACGAAAGCCTGTTTGCAGCTGCCATCGGTGGGGCGGGTGTGGCTGCACTGCCGAGGTATCCGGCGCGCAATTACTTTGAAAGCGGCGCACTTGTGCACCTGCTGCCAGACTGGATTTTTGGGCGCTACACGGTGTATATCGGGTTGCCAACGCGCAAATTGATACCGGCGCGAACCCGGGCATTCATGGACTTTGCAAGCGACACGGTTCTGCCCGCATCAGTGGCCAGCAGGGGCACGGCCCCGTAATCCGTTACGAAGGTGGCCTGTCAAAAGGCTGTGGGTGCTGCACCCGTTAACAGATCGGATTTCAATGATCAATGATGATGCCCATGCTCACCATGCACGTGCTGGTGGGCAATTTCTTCTTCACTGGCCAGGCGCACGTCCAGCACCTTTACGGCAAAGCGCAGCGCTTTGCCAGCCAGCGGGTGATTGCCGTCGAGCAGCACGGTGTCGCCCTTGATTTTCATGACATTGAAAACCATCATGTTGCCATCGTCGCCACGGCCTTCCAGTTGGCCACCGACTTTGACGCCTGGCGGGAACTGCTTTTTGGGCAAGCTGCGCAGCAGCGCGTCATCGCGCAAGCCAAAGGCGTCTTCAGGCTGCAAGTCCAGTGTGGTTTGAAATCCGCTTTCCTGGCCCTGGAGCGCCTCTTCAATTTTTGGCAACGTATTGCCGTAGCCACCATGCAGGTACACGCTGGGCTCTTTGCCGTCTTCGACCAGTTTGCCCTGCAGGTCAGCGACTTTGAACTGCAGCGTGACAGCGGTGTTTTTTTCAATTTTCATGGTGTACCAGGATCAAAAAGTGGGTTGGACAACAGGACGCAAGCACCCTCTTGGATATACTAACTCAGCGCCGATTTGCCACAGCTTGCGGGCGCTTTAAAAGTACAGCTAAAGACGCATGCCAGCCCGGCTTCGCTTTAGCAGTGTCGGGTTTTTTGCGGACAACAATTTTTAAAACATGCTGATCGCCACGCCACAGTCGATGCATTTTGCTGACGCCTTGTCGCTGCAAAGCGGCGCGTCCATTCGTGCTTATGACCTGAGTTATGAAACTTATGGCACGCTGAATGCAGACAAATCAAACGCAGTGCTGATCTGCCACGCGCTCAACGCATCGCACCATGTGGCAGGTGTCTACGCGGACCAGCCCAAGTCCGAAGGCTGGTGGGACACCATGATTGGCCCGGGCAAATCGGTGGATACCAACCAGTTTTTCGTGATCGGTGTGAACAACCTGGGCTCGTGCTTTGGCTCCACCGGGCCGATGCAAAACAACCCTGATACCGACAAAATTTACGGGGCTGATTTTCCGGTGGTGACTGTTGAGGATTGGGTCGATGCGCAGGCGCGTCTGCTTGACGCGCTCGGCATACAAACGCTGGCCGCGGTGATGGGCGGCAGCCTCGGCGGCATGCAGGCACTGAGCTGGACGCTGCAATATCCTGATCGGGTCAAGCACGCCGTGGTGGTGGCCAGCGCGCCCAACTTGACAGCTGAAAACATCGCTTTCAACGAAGTCGCCCGGCGCGCCATCGTCACCGACCCTGACTTTTGCGCAGGCCACTATGCGGCGCACGGCGTGCTGCCCAAACGCGGCTTGCGCATTGCGCGAATGATTGGGCATATTACATATCTGAGCAATGACGTGATGAATGACAAGTTCGGACGCCAGCTCAGGGCCATTTCCAAAGCACATGCCAGCGGTTACCAGTTTTCAACGCAAGATGTGGAGTTTCAGATTGAAAGTTACCTGCGTTACCAGGGCGACAAATTCAGCGAATATTTTGATGCCAACACTTATTTGCTGATCACCCGGGCGCTGGATTACTTTGACCCGGCGGCGCAATTCAAAGGTGATTTAAGCGCTGCGCTAGCAAAGACCACAGCCAAATTCTTGCTGGTCAGCTTCACCACCGACTGGCGCTTTGCACCCGCACGCAGCCGTGAAATCGTCAAGGCGCTTCTGGACAACCAGATTGATGTGAGCTATGCCGAGATTGATGCACCGCACGGTCATGATGCTTTTTTGCTGGATGACGCGCGTTATATGGGCGTGGTCCGCTCCTATTTTCAGAGCAAGGTGGCATCATGAAGCGAGCGCCTTCTGCCGATCTGCTGTCGATTGCACAGCTTGTACCGCAAGGCGCGCGCGTGCTAGACCTGGGCTGCGGCACAGGCGAGCTGCTGGCACACCTGATCCGGGGGCGCGGCTGCTCAGGCTACGGCGTAGAGATCAACGATGCCAACGTCCAGGCCTGCGTAGCGCGCGGTGTCAATGTCATTCAGCTCAACCTGGACGAAGGGCTGGCATTGTTCGGCGACGCGTCGTTTGACGTGGTGCTGCAAATCGACACGCTCCAGCACCTGCGCAATGCCGAAGTCATGCTGCGCGAGACCGCTCGCGTTGGCCGCATCGGCATCGTCGCTTTTCCCAATTTTGGCCATTGGCCGAATCGCCTGGCCGTGCTGCGCGGTCGCATGCCGGTCACCAAAGTGCTGCCCTACCAGTGGTACAACACGCCCAATATCCGTGTGGGCACACTGCAGGACTTTGAAGCATTGGCTGTGAAGAACCAGCTGGAAGTACTGGACCAGTTTGGCCTGCAGGATGGCCGTGAAATCCGCTTTTGGCCCAATGCGCTGGCAAGCCGGGCGGTGTTCAAGTTTCAGCGTAACTAGGCTTTTTACGGTGTTAATATCCACGCATCGGGAACACAGCCTCCCGAGTCTTTACAGATAGACGGTGTCCGGTTCCCAAGCGCTTGCAACTCGTTTGGAGTACTTTGTGGACATCCGTATCAATTTTCCTGATTCCGTTTCTTTATTCATATCGCCGCAGGAGCTTGGCAAACGCCTGGGTCATGCAGACGCACCGCTGCTGCTTGATGTGCGTCCTCAGGCGCGCTTTGACACAAGTCCGCGCATGCTGGCAGGTGCCAGGCGCTGCAGCCTTGACGAAGTACCCGCATTGGCTGCTGTGCTGTTTGCAGAAAGCCCAGCCCTTGAAATCGTTACTTACTGCGTTTACGGCCACCAGATGAGCCAGAAAGCAGCGGCTGCTTTTCGGGCTGCGGGTTTGAATGCGCGTGCTTTGGCCGGTGGGTTTGAAGGCGGCGAAGACGGCGTGGACGATGCGCTAGAAATTGCCCAGTGGCGTGCCGCCAAGCTGCCCACCGAAGCCAAAGGCCAACCATGACCGAGGCCAAGCCATGCCCCCAGCCGCCCGACGTGTCATTTCGGCAAGCGTTGGTCTTCTGGCTGCAACTGGGCTTCATCAGCTTTGGTGGGCCTGCCGGGCAAATCGCCATCATGCACCGGGAGCTGGTGGAAAAGCGCCGCTGGATTTCTGAAAAACGCTTTTTGCATGCGCTGAACTTTTGCATGCTGCTGCCCGGCCCCGAGGCGCAGCAGCTGGCCATCTACCTGGGCTGGCTGATGCACCGCACCTGGGGCGGTGTGGTGGCGGGCACGCTGTTTGTGCTGCCATCGCTGGTGCTGCTGATTGTGCTGAGCTGGATTTACATGGCCTTTGGCGAACAGCCTTTGATTGCTGGCATTTTTTATGGCATCAAGCCAGCGGTGGCAGCGATTGTGGTGCATGCGCTGCACCGCATTGCTTCAAAATCATTGGGAAATCCGGCCTTGGCGCCCGTCCCATGGGCGCTGGCAGCTATGAGTTTTATAGCTGTCTGGGCTCTGCAGGTGCCTTTTCCGCTGGTGGTTCTGGTGGCGATGTTGATGGGCGCTGCCCTGTCACGGGTAGCGCCTGGCGCCTTCAGCAAAGGCGGCGGTCATGCGGGCAAGGCCAGTGGCGCGCACGCAGCGGCATTGATTGACGACGACACACCCACACCGCCACATGCCTTGTTCAAGCCATCGCGGCTGGCCAGGGTTTTAACGGCAGGTGCCGTGCTGTGGTTGCTGCCCATGGCGCTGCTGCTGTTCAACAACGGCTGCCAAGGCACGTTGACGCAAATCGCCTGGTTTTTTACCAAAGCGGCACTGCTGACTTTTGGCGGCGCGTATGCGGTGCTGCCATATGTGAACCAGGCAGCAGTTGAGCACTATCAGTGGCTGACCACGGCGCAGATGATGGACGGCCTGGCACTCGGCGAGACCACACCGGGCCCGCTCATCATCATCGTTGCGTTTGTCGGTTTTGTGGCCAGTTGGGGCAAGGCGGTGATGGGGCCTGATGCGCTTTTTCTGGGGGCGGCATTGGGCGCCTGTGTGGCAACCTGGTTCACGTTTTTGCCATCGTTTGTTTTCATTCTCGCGGGTGGGCCGTATGTTGAATCGACCCGAGGCAACCTGAAGCTCACCGCGCCCCTGGCCGCAGTGACAGCCGCAGTCGTTGGTGTCATTGCCAATTTAGCTCTGTTTTTTATAGCTGCTGTCGTCCGTCCTCTGGGCGCTGACGGCTCTGTTGACTCGATAGCGTTGGCCCTTGTGGTGGCGGCGGCACTGGCCTTGTGGGTGCTGAAATGGGGCGTAATCCGCGTCATAGCACTGTCTGCTGCCATGGGTTTGGCCCTGCGTTTGCTGGGCGTCGCCTGAAGTGTCTGGTGTGTTGGCGGGCAACAGGCAACAGGCAACAGGCAACAGGCAACAGGCAACAGGCAACAGGTGGCCGCCGGCTAGCCGCGCAGCTTGCCCCACCACTGTTTTGCGCGTTTCAAGTGCGACTCATCTTCGGTGTCAGGCGACAGGTCTGCCATCGCAGTGGTGCGGGCCTGTTCATGCATGTCCAGCATCAACAGGCCTTCGCCCATCGTGCGCCAGGCAATCATTTCAAAATCATCCAGCACCAGCTTGTGGTCGCCGGTGATGCTGCGTTCGACCAGCCACTGGCCAATCAGCAGCCGGAAGTTATTGAGTGCTGCCAGATAAGCGGCGTACTCGTAAAGCATTCGCCAGCTCTCGCCCAGGCCAACCACCAGCTGCCGGTGTTTGCGCACTGCCGACAGCAATTCAATCAGCTTGGGTCCAATCATGGCCGCTGTCTGCTGCGCGGCCAGTGCCTGAACCACGCCTTCAATGGCCTTGGACAACTCACCCATGCCGTCTGACAAACGCAATGACGCGTCGTCTGACGTCATGGTGCGCAGCGCCTGACCAAACTCCGCAAAATCGCGCATGTCAGGCAGGCCTGTTTCAGGGTTAAGACTCAAACGGGACGCGCTGGACATGGGCCGGTTTTTTGGTGGTGCAAGGCGGTTGGAGGGCTGAACGGCAACAATTTTTCTCTCGATAGAATTAAACCAGCTTTTCTGCCGCATTGCTGCTTCATTTCTCCTTCATTGCCTGCCAGATAATCAAAACAATTTATGAGTCTGTCCGATCGCCTGGCTGTTCTGCCCCAATACCTGGTCCCCAAACAGGCGCTGACTTCATTTGCTGGCTGGGTTGCAGGCCATGAGCGGGGCTGGATCACAACAGAAATAATTCGCCGCTTTGTCCGCAAGTACAGCGTCAACATGGACGAGGCATTGAACAGCGACATTGCCAGTTACGCCAGCTTCAATGACTTTTTCACCCGCGCCCTGAAACCCGGCGCACGTCCCCTGGCAAGCGCAGACCTGATTTGCCCGGTCGATGGTGCCATCAGCCAGTTTGGGCCGATCTCGGACGACCAAATTTTTCAGGCCAAGGGTCACCGTTACGCCGCAACCGCGTTGCTGGGGGGTGATGCTGCACTGGCAGAAAAATACAGGCACGGCAGTTTTGCCACGCTTTACCTGAGCCCCAGGGACTACCACCGCATTCACATGCCTGCAGATGGGCGGCTGACGCAGATGACTTATGTGCCGGGCGATTTGTTTTCAGTCAATCCAGCAACGGCACGCGGTGTGCCGGGCCTGTTTGCGCGCAATGAGCGCTTGGTGTGTGTGTTTGAAAGCACGCGCGGCCCTGTTCGGCACAATTTTGTGCTGGTACTGGTCGGCGCCACCATTGTGGGCAGCATGGCAACCGTGTGGCATGGCGTGGTCAACCCACCAAGATTGGCAGCTGTCAAAACATGGAACTATGCTGGTCAAAAGGTGGAACTCAAGCAAGGCGACGAGATGGGCCGATTTTTGTTAGGCTCTACTGTGGTGATGCTTTTCCCCAAAGGCGCACTGCGATTTAACCCTGCCTGGCAGCCCACGCAAGCCATTCGTTTGGGTGAGCTGATGGCAAATTATCAGGACCCGACATGAACGCACCACTGCACAAAGAAATCCCCGCCCACATCCTGAATTCCGCGCAAGTGTTGAGCCAGGTCAGCACCCAGTGGGACAGCGACATCGTCCAGCAGATCAGCGACTACATCGCCATTCCGGCCAAGTCACCAGGCTTTGACGCCGACTGGCAGGCGCATGGCTACATTGACACCGTGATGCGCAATGCTGCGGCGTGGGTAGAGGCGCAAAAAGTTGAGGGCCTGACGCTTGAAGTGATTCGCCTTGAAGGCCGCACGCCGGTGCTGTTTTTTGAAATCCCGGCGACCCGAGCAGATTCAACACAGACCGTCCTCATGTACGGCCACCTCGACAAGCAACCCGAGTTCACCGGCTGGCGCAGCGACTTGGGGCCTTGGCAGCCAAAGTATCAGGACGGCAAACTGTATGGGCGCGGCGGTGCAGACGACGGCTATGCGGTGTATGCCAGCATTGCTGCGGTGCAGGCGTTAAAAGCGCAAAACGTGCCGCACCCGCGCATCGTGGGGCTGATTGAAACGTGTGAAGAAAGCGGCTCCTACGATTTACTGCCCTACATTGATGCACTGAAAGAACGCCTGGGCGATGTGGCACTTGTGGTGTGCCTGGACTCAGGCGCTGGCAACTACGACCAGCTGTGGCTGACCACCAGCCTGCGCGGCATGGGCGGCGGTGTGCTGAAAGTCGAAGTGCTGGACGAAGGCGTGCACTCCGGTGATGCCAGCGGCGTGGTGCCATCGAGCTTTCGCATCATGCGCCATGTGCTTGACCGGCTGGAAGACAGCGCCACGGGCAGGCTGCTGCCGCAAAGTTTTCACTGCGCGATTCCCGCTGACCGCATGGCACAAGCCAGGGTCACAGCAGACACGTTGGGCGATGAGCTTTACAAGCGCTTTCCGTGGGCGCATTACGACTGCGAAGGCTCCAGTGCCTTCACATTGCCGATGACAACCGACCCGGTTGAGGCGCTGCTGAACCGCACCTGGCGGCCAACTTTGAGCGTGACAGGTGCTGAAGGTTTTCCGGCCCTCAAAGACGCAGGCAATGTGCTGCGGCCGTACACCGCGTTCAAGTTGTCGCTGCGGTTTCCGCCGTTGGTGGATGCGACTGTGGCGGTGCAAGAACTTAAAAAGCTGCTCGAAGACAACGCTCCGTACAACGCCAAAGTGACCTTTGAAGGCGGCGGCGGTGCCACCGGCTGGAACGCACCCAGCACCGTGGACTGGTTTGAAAATGCACTCAATGACGCATCGCAAAACTTCTTTGGTGCGCCCTGCGGCACGATCGGTCAGGGCGGCACCATTCCGCTGATGAACATGCTGAGCAAGGGCTTTCCAAAAGCGCAAATGATGGTGTGCGGCGTGCTGGGCCCCAGGAGCAATGCACACGGGCCGAATGAGTTTTTGCATGTGCCCTATGCCAAAAAGCTCACAGCTGCTGTTGCCCACGTGATGGCGTGCGTGCCCGGCTGATGCTTTACTGCGTTTGTGTTTATTCGCATCCTTTCCCCCCTGACCGCCAGTGATGGCGAAAATATTGCTTTTTACAACTGGCAGGCCGAGCAGTCCAGCAAGCAGCCCGGTGATGTAGGTCAGCCGCCTCGCGGAGTGGTGCTGATGGTGCATGGTCTGGGCGAGCATGCCGGGCGGTATGACGTGGTGGCCAACACACTGTGCCATTGGGGCTTTGAAGTGTGTGCCTATGACCAGCGCGGCCATGGTGAATCGTCTGGCCTGCCGGGCTTGATTCCCAATCGCACTGCCCTGCTGGATGACTTGGCCGATGTGCTGGATGAAACGCGCCAGCGACACCCACACCTGCCGCTGATCCTGCTCGGCCACAGCATGGGCGGCCTGGTTGCCAGCCGGCTGTTGGCACTGAACATGCGCCCGGTCGACGCGCTGGTGCTGTCGTCTCCGGCGTTTGATGCCGGGCTGGGCATGTTTCAAAAACTGCTGCTCAAGGTGCTGCCAGCCATTGCACCCAACCTGCGCGTGGCCAATGGGCTGAACGCAAATTACCTCTCGCATGATCCAAAGCTTGTGCAGGCTTATGTGTCAGACCGTCTGGTTCACAACAAAATTTCTCCTCGCCTGGGCTACTTTATTGCCACAGCAGGCCCGGCCACTGTTTCAGCTGCTGCCAAGTGGCGCACGCCGACGCTGCTGATGTACGCTGGTGCAGACAAACTGGTCAACCCCGAGGGCAGCCGCCGTTTTGCAAAGCGCGCGGCGACATCCAGAGCAGTCAAACCTGGTACGGTCACGGCCAAACGCTTTGACAATTTTTACCACGAGCTTTTCAACGAGTCGCAACCCGCCCCGGTGTTTGAACTGCTCAAAACCTGGCTAGATGCGTATTTTTAGTATCAGATAGGCCTATAGCCCAATCAATACCTGCGCAAGCTGCTATTAAATATATAGCAATCACGAGGCCGCAGTCAGCGACCACAACGCTTACATTTGCGTGTTGCGGTAAGCGCTGGGCGCTACCCCATAGCGCTGCTTGAAGCGGCGGCTGAAATGTGCCACATCGGTAAAACCAGCCGCGTAGGCAATGGCGCTGACACTGCTGGGCGCGTGGTTGGCAGCCAGCAGGCTGCGCGCAAACTCCAGCCGCATATCCCAAATACAGTCAGACAGCGTGGTGCCACGTGCCTGAAAAACCTCCTGCAGGCGGCGCAGCGAAACGCCCAGTTGTGTGGCCACGAATCTCGGGCTCAATGCGGTTTCGGCCAGTTCGTTGCCCACCAGTTCTCGCGCACGCCACACCAAAGCATCCGCAACGGCATGGGTGTCAGGACGGCTACCCATTGGGCCTGCTGCGTCGTCAAGTGCCAGTTCCATGGGTGCATCAGGCGCCCCGACAGAATCCAGTGAATCAAGGGCCAGGCTGATGAGTTCAACCGCAGCGGCCGCCGTGCGTTCGGCCAGGTCCAGTCTGGCTGCATCCACCATGCGCAGCAGCTGGGGGGCCAGCGCCAAAATGGCTTGCGCAAACGGGTTGGCAGCATTCAGGCGTTTGGCCATGTGCCTCAATCCGCGCGGCACATTGCGCTCAATGGCCTGGCGCGGCAGGTGCAGCACGATCTGGTCAAAGTCGTTGGGTAAATTCAGGGTGTAGGCTCTGGCCGTGTCGTAAAACGCAATGCAGCCCGGTGTTAGCACCGCTTCGCGGCCGCCTTGCCTGACCACGGTGCTGCCGCGCAATTGCACGCTGGCCAACACATAGGCTTGGTCGTCTTGGGCAGCGCCAGCGGCCGTGCGCTCTACCCGCTGGGGCGATGCCGTGACGCGCGCAACATGCAGCGCGCCCAGCACGCCTGCCTGCAACCGTCCATGCGCCGGGGCATGTTTTTCGTGCTGGCACTCGAGCCTTACAAACGTGTTGCATACCGCATCACGCCAGGCTGATTCACGGCGGGCAGATGGCAAGTTGTCAATGGTCAGAACTTGTTGCACGGAGCGATTCTGAAAGAGGTTGGTACAGATTTGGCAAAGTTAAAAAGTCACTCAACTCAAATGCTAGCACCGCGCCAGGCCACTGGCAATCCGGTGATAAACCCCCGCGCGGCGCGTGTACAGACACAAAGCAGCGCGTCTGCAGACAAGCCATTGATGCGGTGCCCGACTAGCATCAGGGCAGTGTCAAAAGCCCTGTCCTGCAACACAAACCGGTATCAATATCGACTTCATCAAGCTTCATCAACAGCAACAGCAACAGCAACATCAACATCAACAAGGAATCAAATCATGGTGCATCAAAACTTCAAAGCCGCGGTCATTCAGGCAGCGCCGGTCTTCATGGACTTGCAGGCCACCCTTGGCAAGACCATCAAGCTGATTGATGAGGCCGCTGCAAACGGCGCCAAACTGGTGGCGTTTCCCGAGACCTGGTTGCCCGGCTACCCGTGGTGGCTGTGGCTGGGTGCGCCGGCTTGGGGCTTGCAGTTTGTGCCGCGTTATCACGCCAATTCAATGCGGGTTGACGGGCCTGAGATGGACGCGATTGGCCAAGCTGCTGCGCGCGGCAACATCAACGTGATGATTGGTTTTACTGAAATTGATGGCGGCAGTTTGTTCATGGCGCAAGCGCTGTTTGGTGACGACGGCAAGCTGATTTACGCACGCCGCAAGCTCAAACCCACGCACGTGGAGCGCACGCTTTTTGGTGAAGGTGACGGCTCTGATTTCCGCGTCGCCGACACCAGTGTGGGCCGCGTCGGCGGGCTGTGCTGCTGGGAGCATTTGCAACCACTGTCAAAGTACGCCATGTACTCCATGCATGAGCAGGTTCACGTGGCGGCCTGGCCGTCTTTTACCGTGTACCGGGGCGGTGCCTATGCGCTGGGCAGCCAGGTCAACATGGCGGCCAGCCAGGTGTATGCGGTTGAAGGGGGTTGCTACGTGCTGGCAGCGGTGGCCATTACCGGCAACGACACCTTTGACATGCTGTGCGACACACCCGACAAGCGCGCCATGTTGAACCCTGAAACCGGCAAGGCAGGCGGCGGCTATTCGATGATTTTTGGACCTGATGGCCGCCCACTTTGTGAGCCGCTGGCTGAGGACGTGGAAGGCATTTTGTACGCCGACATCAGCCTGCCCATGATCAGCGTCGCCAAGGCCGCTGCTGACCCGGTCGGTCACTACTCGCGCCCCGACGTGACCCGCCTGATGCTGGACACCACGCGCCGCCGCCCGGTGGTTAACTTTGACCAGGGCCTGCGCCAGGCTGCTGAATCAACCGCCGAACAAAAGTAAACATCACAACAACCAGGAGTTGACATGGCTCAATTTGGCTACACGGCTGAGGCGCGCAAGCTCCAAGACCGCTTTGACACCCGCAACCTGGCCGACGCCGAATTGGCCGTCATCGTGCATGACGAGTTGAGTGAGCCTGACCGGGGCTTTATCAGCGCAGCAGAAATGTTCTGGCTGGCCTGGGTGGACGACAAGGGCTCGCCCACCGTCAGCTACAAAGGCGGCGCACCGGGCTTTGTCAACATCATTGACGGGCGCACGCTGGTGTTTCCTAACTACGACGGCAACGGCATGTATTTTTCAATGGGCAATATTGCGACGTCGTGCGAGATTGGCATGCTGTTCATGGCGTTTGACAAACCCGCCCGGCTGCGGGTGCAAGGCCGCGCGACGCTGACGGACGACAAAGCCATGGTCAGCCGCTTCCCTGGTGCGCAGTTTGCTGTGAAGGTTGACATTACGGCGCTGATTACCAACTGCCCGCGTTACATCCCCAAAATGCAGCGCATGGAAGGCTCGCGCTACGTGCCTGACGCCATCACTGGAACCCAGCCGATTCCAGGCTGGAAACGCATCGACGCCATTCAGGACGTGCTGCCCGCGCGAGACCAGAACAAGGCGGATTTCGCAGGTGGTTTGATCTCCCTGGACCAGTGGGGCGGCATGGTGGCTGAGGGAAACCCGCTGGCTTGATTCAGGCAATAGCGCTTGGCAACCTGGCCCGGCGCGCAGGTGGCGGCAAACGAAAACGCCATGCCAGTTGCAGCACCACCAATAATGTCAATGGTTCTGCCAGCCACCTGGCCCAGCAGCCCGCCGCGCAGTTTGCGGCCACACTGTTGACTGGAGATCTGTGCCGTTCGTGCCTGTGTGTTTTGCCTTCGTTGCAAGAGATGCTTGCGTCACACAAATAAACAGTCAGTTTCTCATGCCTGAGCAATTGCTTTTCTTGTTGTTTTGTTTGCTGTTTTGATTCCAGATGTAATGTTGCGGTGAATTTCACGTCTTTGTTGTCTTGTGCAGATATAACCAATGCATGTTGGGCGTGTCGTTCAGCGGTTGACTGAAAGCATGTGATGAAACCACACGTATTGATTGGCACTCCAGGCCTCTTGGCAATCACCCGAGGGCTTGTCGCTGCTGCACTTGCTTTGGTGCTGGGCGCCTGCGGTGGTGGAAATGACAACCCGGTCATTGAGCCCCGGCCTTTACCTGTTCTACCGGAACCCGGTGTACCGGGCGGTGTGGTGCCCGCATGCACGGCGGCGATGCCTGCCAATGCGCCACTGCAATCCATTGCCGCCGTGCAAGGCCCCGGCAGTATCAGCCCCTTTGTGTCTTCCACAGTTACCGTGCGCGGTGTGGTGGTGGGTGACTTTCAAAACACCACTGTCAATCGGCTCGGCGGTTTTTTTATTCAGCAGCTTGAATCTGCTGCCGACCCGCTCGCTTCAAAAGGCATTTTTGTTTTTGCGCCCAACGCTGCCAAGGTAGCCGTCGGCGACTATTTGCAGCTGACCGGTGTGGTGGGTGAGTTTGGCAGCGCAGCAGACAGCGTGACGCAAATTGCAGGCAGCGTGACTTTCACGGTCTGCGGCGGCGGTGTGACTGTTGCGCCCACCGTTGTCACCCTGCCAGTGGCGGATGCGCAAACGCTTGAGCGGTTTGAAGGCATGCTGGTTGAAATCAATCAGCCGCTGGCAGTGACTGAGCTGTTTGAACTGGGCCGCTTTGGCGCTCTCACACTGAGTGCGAGCGGTCGGCAATTTCACCCCAACAACGGCAACGTGGTGGTGACCAACTTTCAGAACCGATTGAACCGCATCGTTCTGGACGATGGGTCAAGCACACAAAACCCGAACCCGACGCCGTACTTCAGCGCACCCGGCCCGGCTGGCACACGCCGCATAGGCGACACCTTGCAAAGGGTGACGGGCGTGCTCAGCCATGGTTTTTCAAGCTACCGCATTCACCCTACTTCTGCGCCTGTGTTTGTGAATGCCAACCCGCGTAAAACCACTGCGCCTGACGTTGGCGGCACCTTGAAAGTGGCCAGCCTGAATGTGCTGAACTACTTCACTACTTTCACCAACGGGCAAAACGCTGCTGGCCAGACCGGTCAGGGTTGCACACTGGGCAATGCGGCGGTGTCTGCCAGCAACTGCCGGGGCGCTGACAGCCTGGTTGAATTTGAACGCCAGCAGGCAAAAATTGTGGCCGCCATTCTGGGCCTGGATGCGGATGTGCTGGGGCTGATGGAAATACAAAACACCGACATCGCCACGCAGCAACTTCTCAAGGCGCTCAACGCCAGGGCAGGTGCGGGTACCTACGCCGCAGTCAACAGCGGCACCATCGGCACTGACGCCATCAAGGTGGACATTTTGTACAAGCCGGCCCGGGTCAACAGGGTAGGCACTGCAGTGCTGCCCACGGGCGCAGACCTTGCCAATTACACCGCCGTTGCAGGTCGCCCGCCATTGGCGCAACGCTTTGCCAGCCGCTCTAATGGCGGCAACTTCTGGTTTGTCGTCAACCATTTCAAAAGCAAGGGCAGCTGCCCCGCCAGCGGCGATGTTGACACCGGTCAGGGCTGCTTTAACCTGGGCCGTACGCAGCAGGCGAATGCACTGAAGAACTTTGTCGCCACACTCAAAACGCAAGGTGAGCAAGACGTGCTGATGATGGGCGATTTCAACAGTTATTTGCTGGAAGACCCGACCCAGGTGCTGGAGTCTGATGGCAGCGAAAGCCTGCTCAAGCGCATGCCCGCAGCAGACCGTTATACCTACGTGTTTGGCGGCGACTCGGGTGCGCTGGACCATGCCTATGCGTCCAGCAGCTTGCGCCAGCAGGTCAGCGGCGTGAGCGTGTGGCACATCAATGCAGACGAGCCCACCACCCTGGACTACAACCTGAATTTCACGACGGATGATCGGTTTGCGCCCTCACCATTTCGGGCATCAGACCACGACCCGGTGCTGGTGGGCCTGAATTTGAGTCCGGATGCTGCTGTTGCCCTGCCGCCATTGCTAACAATTTCCTTGCCGCCGAACGCAACTGTGAACCAGACGGTCACATTGACGGTCAATGAAGCCAATCCAGGCGGCACCGCCACGCTGGCCTCACTTGTCATCAGTTGGGGCGATGGCACGCCCAACAGCAGTTTGCCAAGCGCGGGCACGGCGGGGCATGTTTACACGACGGCAGGTGACTTTGCTGTGGGGGTGACGCTGATTAATTCAACCGGTGCTGTGGCCACCCGCAGCGGCACGGTCACTGTTGCTGGCGCGGTTGTGATGGCACCATTCATTCCACCGGGCGCACCCGATGTCATCTTCAGTGAATACATTGAGGGCACCGCCAGCAACAAGGCGCTGGAGCTTTTCAACCCGACGGCCACCGCCATTGATTTGTCTGCCTACAGCGTCAAGCTGTTCAGCAACGGCGCCAGCACCACCACATTTGTGCTCGCGTTGTCTGGCACGCTGAAAGCAGGCAGCACGCTGGTGCTGGTCAACAGCAATGCGACCGCGAGCTTTCAAGTCAGCGGTTCGGTGGTTGCCAACAACGTGATCAATTTCAATGGCAACGACGCGCTGACGCTCGAAAAGTCAGGCGTCGTGATTGACCGCATCGGTCAGGTCGGCGTGGATCCCGGCACCGAATGGGCCGCCAATGGCGTGAGCACACTGAACCGCACCCTGCGCAGGAAAGCCGGCATCACAGCCGGCGACCGAAATTTCGCCGCCGCGTTTGATCCGTCGGTGCAATGGGACGGCTTTGCTGTGGATGCGGCGGATGATTTGGGGCGGCGGTGATGCTTTGCAGAAGCCTCAAAATTCGCCAAACTTACTTTTTTCATGCGTGTTCAGGTATCATTTATGGCTGTAGCCCACGTAAAGTGTGCGCAACCAGCTCCTGAATAAATAGCAGATTTTGGTTATGCTGCTCCGTGACACTTCTTGTACTTCTTGCCACTTCCGCAATGGCACACATCATTGCGGCCTGGCGTGGTAACAGCGCGCACTGTTTCAACTCGCGGGCCGATTGTTTTCCACAGTTCGCGCAGGTCGTACACGGCCCAGATGGCTTCGCCGAAGGCGTTGAGGCGGGCGATGCTGGTGCTGGGTGCGCCTTCTTCGCTCAGGGGTGAAATTTCAGGCGCCTCTAGGTCGTCTTCGGTCATGGCGACGATGGCCTCCAGCGCGCCGTTCAACCATTTGGCTGCATCTTTGTCGCGTGGGGCGGCCCATTCTTCGGGCCAATATTCGACCGCAAACATGTAGCCGAGTGCCCAGACCTGCGCAAAGGCTGGCAGCTCTTCACCGTTGAATTTGGCTTGTTCGTCCGCTGGCATCGTCAACACGGCACCGCGCACGTCCATGACTTCGGGGTGGTAGCAGCGGTCGTCTTCCAGCGAATCAACTTCTGAATCCAGTGCGGAAGACACTTCCTGCCAGCGCTGGTGCCACAGCACCACAAAGCGTTCGCGCTGTGTTGGGCTGGCAAACGAGCCGCCATCTGCATCCGGTGCATCACCTGCCATGGGCGTGCCCAGCAGGGCGGCCAGATATTCTTCCTCTGCAACAGGCCGGCGCATGCAGATCACCGCGGCCATGAAGCCCTCACAAAACTCCCATTGCGGCGTCTCGTCATAGCGTGCTCGCAGCTCGTCCAAAATGGCATCCAGCTCGTCAAAGGCTTCAATCTCAAGAGGGGTATGGGCAGCTGGCGTCATGAAAAATTTGGCGTGGGGCGCATCAGGGGCTTTTATGATGCGCAGTGTATCTGCCGCGGCAGTGATTGACCTGAAGACAAAATAGAAAGCACCATGATTCGCGCCAAAGTAAATGCTCTTGATGCCCAATTGCCGGTCCGTTACAGCTTTCTGGCGCTGTGCGCTTTTGGTACATTGCTGGCGCTGTTCAGCCTGATCGTCTTTCAGGTGGGCTGGCTGCCTTTGCTGGCTTGTGGGGCACTGACTGGCGTTGGCGTGCATGACCTCAAGCAGACACGCCATGCCATTTTGCGCAACTACCCGGTCATCGGGCACCTGCGGTTTCTGTTTGAATTTATCCGGCCTGAAATTCGCCAGTATTTCATTGAAAGTGATGCAGAAGCCGCGCCGTTTTCACGGGCGCAGCGCTCGCTCGTCTACCAACGCGCCAAGGGCGAGCCTGACAATCAGCCGTTTGGCACGCACCTGGATGTGGGTGCATTGGGTTATGAATGGGTTAACCACTCGATGGCGCCTACCAAGCTGGCGTCGCATGACTTTCGCATCTGGATTGGCGGCTCGCCTGGTGTGCCATCGCTGTCCACTCAAGCTTGCACGCAGCCTTACCATGCCAGCGTTTTCAATATCTCGGCACTCAGCTTTGGCTCTTTGTCGGCCAACGCCATTTTGGCGCTGAACAAGGGCGCGCAAATGGGCGGCTTTGCGCACGACACAGGCGAAGGATCAATATCGACCCACCACCGCGTCAACGGCGGCGATTTGATCTGGGAAATTGGCTCGGGCTACTTTGGCTGCCGCAATGACGACGGATCTTTCAACGCCGAGCGCTTTGCCGCGAATGCCATTGACCCGCAAGTCAAGCTGATTGAAATCAAACTGAGCCAGGGTGCCAAGCCCGGCCACGGCGGCATTTTGCCGGGGCCCAAAGTCACGGCTGAGATCGCTGCTGCACGCGGCGTACCGCAGGGCAAAGACTGCATTTCACCCAGCAGCCACAGTGCTTTCACCACACCAACAGAGATGATGCATTTCATTGCCAGGCTGCGGCAACTCTCTGGCGGCAAGCCGGTTGGCTTCAAGCTGTGCATTGGCCATCTGTGGGAATGGTTTGCCATTGTCAAGGCCATGCTGGCCACAGGCATCACACCTGACTTTATTGTGGTCGATGGCGCTGAAGGCGGCACCGGTGCCGCGCCGGTTGAATTTAGTGACCATGTCGGCGCGCCGTTGCAAGAAGGCCTGCAGCTGGTGCACAACACGCTGATCGGTGTGAACTTGCGCAGCCGCATTTCGATTGGCGCGGCAGGCAAAGTCACCAGTGCGTTTGACCTGGTGCGGCTGATGGCGCTCGGCGCCGACTGGTGCAACGCGGGGCGCGGCTTCATGATGGCGCTCGGCTGCATTCAGGCGCAAAGCTGCCACACGGGCAAATGCCCCACCGGCGTGACCACGCAAGACCCGCAGCGGCAACTTGCGTTGGTGGTGCCTGACAAGGCGGAGCGTGTGCGCAACTTTCACCGAAGCACGCTGCACGCGTTGCAAGAGCTGGTGCAAGCCGCAGGGCTGCAGCACCCGAGTGAGCTGAGCGCCCACCACATCGTGCGCCGCGTCAGCGCCACCGAAGTGCGGCTGCTCAGCAAATTGCTGATGCAGATGCAGCCCGGCGCGTTGCTCAATGAGTTGTCGGCTCAGCACCGTGTGTTTACCGATTACTGGCCACTGGCAGATGCAAACAGTTTCAGGGCCACAAATGCGGACAGTCTCAAGCCTGCTGGTGCAAACGCGCCAGTTGCGCAGACTGCCCATCAAGCAGATCAGGCACACCTGGATCTGGCGCTTTGACGGCATGCCGCTGCTGGTTGCACAGCGCGTGGCTGATGGCCAGATTGGCCTGATGGCTGTTGCCACCTTCGCTCAAGGGCTGAATATGCTCCAGCGTGGCGTCGATGATGTCGACGTGCTGGCCACACACCCAGCACGGCACCTGGCCGTGCAGCTGGCGGGCGACGGTGTTGTAGATTTTTTGGCGAATGTGGGTCAGTTTGCTCATGTTGTGTGCTTGAGTTTCGCGTTTGGCAGCGAGCGGCCTGCCCATGTCTCCCGCTTCATGTCCCCCGACCTTCGGTCTCCTCCTTGACTTACGCGGGACACATGGGCAAACCGCTCTTCAGGCTTTTTCTGCCACCAGATTTCTTAAATCAAACTGGCAACCTGAGTGCGCAAATCAGGCAAATCATGCTGCACTGTTTGCCAAACAATCGCAGAGTCAACATTGAAGTAGCTGTGCGACAGCGCGTCGCGCATCTCGTAAGCGAACCCCCAAGGGATTGATGCATACTCAGCTGCATACTCAGCTGCATACTCAGCATGATGCTTGGCGATGTTGTTGCATGCTTCGCCCATGATTTCCAGGTTGCGAATGACAGCATCGCAAGTTTTGCGGTCTGCCATAAACGCGGTGATATCCATGCCTGCTGTGTAGCCTTGAATTGTGTCAATGGCATCCACGATATGACGCAAATCATCGATGCGTCGCAGGGAACCGGCCCGACTCATACCGGCACTGCATCGCGTAAAACCTGATCCCGAAAACTCGCTGGCAAACCATTGGGTGTCAATACATCTACCTCAATGCCCAAAAGGTTTTTTAATTCGAACTGAATGGCGCCTATATCCATCAGAGTTGTTCGGGCTGTCGGTTCTACCAAGAGATCAAGATCACTGTTGGCACTGTCTTCACCGCGCAATACCGACCCGAAGACCCGAACACTGCTGACACGATGGCTGAGCGCAATCTCACGAATCCGCAAACGGTGTTGTTGAAGTGCTTCTGAAGGGCGCATATTGACAGTGTAGTGCGGGTGTTTAGCTGGCTGCAGCCCGTATCAACCTGTCACGTACGCCATCCCATGGCGGAGATTCAGGCACAGGCTCAATCCAGATCAATTTCGCACCTTGTGCATCAAAATCACGCAGCACCGCGAACAGTTGTTCGGCGGTGGCCAGTGCGTCGTCTGGCATGCGGCGGTACAGCACTTTGCTGGACGTGATGCGCATGATTCTGCGTGCATAAACCGCGATGTGCGCTGCATCTGCGCCTAGCAAGTCAAGTGCAGTTTGAATCGCGTTGGCATCCATCAAACGCACGGTGGCGTTGGGGGCGTAGTGAGAATCGAGTGTGCCGGGCGCGCGGGGTGCGGCCGTATCTTGCGATTCGTCAGCACTTAAAACGGGTTGACCACAGGCGGCGCTGAGTTGCTCGCGTGTCAGCACCCCTGGGCGCAGCAGCACAGGCGCACTGCGTGTGCAGTCAACGATGCTGGACTCAATCCCCACCGTGCACGCTCCGCCGTCCAGCACCATCAGTTCAGCGCCGAATTCCTCAGCCACATGTCTGGCGGTGGTCGGGCTGACACGGCCAAACTTGTTGGCACTCGGACCGGCAACACCTGAAACACCCAGACCTTTGCAGGCAGTTAAAAATTCAAGCGCCAGCGGGTGTGCCGGGCAGCGCAACCCAATGGAGTTTTGCCCGCCTGCAGCAGCTTTAGCCACGCCCGGCTTGCGCGGCAAAATCACAGTCAGCGGCCCGGGCCAGAAAGCATCGATCAAGGCCCGCGCAAACGGCGGCACACTGCTGGCGTAGTCACTGACCTGGGCAAGACCGGCGATATGAACGATCAGCGGGTGGTCGGCTGGCCTGCCCTTGGCAGCAAATATCTTGCCAACTGCCGCATCGTTGGACGCATCAGCCCCCAGGCCGTACACCGTTTCGGTCGGAAAGGCGACCAGCTCGCCTGCGTGGATACGCGCTGCCGCCTGTGCAACTGTTAACTGGCCCACTTCAGTCGTCCACACCAGGCAAACCCAGCACATCAGCGGCTTGCTGCGCCACAGCTTTCACGCCTTCAACATCTGCTCCAGTGATGGTCAGGTGCCCCATCTTGCGGCCCGGCCGCGCGCCTTGCTTGCCGTACAGGTGCAGGTGCGTGCCGGGCAATGCCAGCACGGCCGCCCAGTCAGGCGTGCGCGATTTGCCATGCGCATCCAGCCACACATCGCCCAGCAGGTTCAGCATGATGGCCGGGCTGTGCTGGCGCGGCTGGGGCAGCGGAAGGCCCGCCATGGCGTGTACCTGCAAGTCAAACTGCGACACATCACACGCGTCCATCGTGTAGTGGCCGCTGTTGTGCGGGCGGGGTGCCATCTCGTTGACGATCAAACTGCCATGCTTGCTGCCGTCATCGACGATGAAAAACTCAACGCACAGCACACCGACATAGTTGATATGTTTTGCTATTGATTCAGTAGCTGCTTGCGCCCGATTTACATGCGCTACAGGCATATTTGATTGATAAGCATGAGTCACGGCAAGAATGCCGTCAACATGCACATTGCGCTGCAGCGCAAAGCTGACCACGCTGCCATCCCAGCCGCGCGCCACGATCACCGAGCATTCGGCCCTGAGCGGCATCCGCTTTTCCAGCACGCAGGGCACGCCGCGCAGATCGGCCCAGGCCGCTGCCAGCTCAGCTGCATTTTTAACCCGCACCTGGCCCTTGCCGTCATAGCCCATGCGCGCGGTTTTCAAAATGCCGGGCAGCAGGTTGGCGGGCACGGCCTGCAGTTGCGCAAGCGTTTGAATCACCGCATACGGCGCAACACTGACGCCAGACACAGCAGCGCAAGCGGTGAAATGGGCCTTTTCTTCGATGCGGTTTTGCGCAATGGCCACGCAGGCTGCGCTGGGTGACACGGGCAAGGTACTGGCCAGCGCATTCAGCGAAGCGGCAGGCACGTTTTCAAATTCGGTGGTAACGGCATCGCACACGCTGGCAAGCTGCTGCAGGCCCGCTTCGTCGGTGTAATCGGTTTGAATGTGGTGGTGGCTCACCCGGCCCGCCGGGCTTTGCGGGTCCGCATCCAGCACCGCGGTGTTGTACCCCATGCGCTGGGCGGCATGCACAAACATGCGGCCCAACTGGCCGCCCCCCATGACGCCCAGTGTTGCTGGCTGGCTTTTGGGTAACAGTGCCCCAGGAAAAACAGGATTCATGCTGCAGTCGATTTGGGCGGCACGGTCATCGCTCTGGCTGCAGCTGTTTGCCCGGCCCTGAATGTTTGCAACCTGTCATGCAGCGCCTTGTCATGCAGCGCCAGCATGGCAACCGCAAACAGCGCGGCATTGGCTGCACCTGCATTGCCAATCGCAAATGTGGCCACTGGCACGCCCTTGGGCATTTGCACAATGCTGTGGAGCGAATCAATACCGGCCAAATGCTTGCTGGCAACAGGTACGCCCAGTATGGGCACAGTGGTTTTGGCGGCCAGCATGCCCGGCAAATGCGCCGCCCCGCCAGCGCCCGCAATGATGGCTTGCAAACCATTGGCGCGAGCCTGTTCGGCATAGGCAAACAAGTCATCGGGCATGCGGTGCGCCGAGATCACGCGGGCTTCATGAGCCACGCCAAACTGCTGCAAGATTTGCACGGCATGCTGCATCGTGTCCCAGTCGCTGGACGAGCCCATGACAACACCCACAAGGGGCTGGTTTGAAAGTAGGACAGGGGTCATGAATGCCTTTGAAAGAGGCACCATTTTACGGGCGGCATGCTAACCTTCTGCCTGTTGCAATTTTATGAAGCAGTATCGCCATGATGGACGTCACCGTAGCCAATTTTGAAGAGGAAGTGATTGCCGCTTCCATGACCATTCCGGTTTTGATCGACTTTTGGGCGCCCTGGTGCGGCCCGTGCAAGTCGCTCGGGCCGATTCTGGAGAAAGTGGAAGTCGCTTACGAAGGCCGCTTCAAGCTGGTCAAAATCGATTCAGACCAGGAGCAACAGCTGGGCGCAGCGTTCGGCATTCGCAGCATTCCGACCTGCATTTTGCTGGTGGGTGGCAAGCCGGTGGACGGCTTTCAGGGCGCGCTGCCTGAGGGCAAGGTCAAGGAGTTTCTGGACAAGCATTTGCCGCCAGCGGAAGAGCCAGAAGAAGAACTTGCCCTGGAAGCAGTCACGCCCGAGGCGGCACTGGCCAAGCTCAAAGCCGCCGTGGCCAACGACCCGACCAATGAATCCGCGCGGTTTGAGCTGGTCAAGGCGCTGCTGCTGGGGGGCGATACCGATGCCGCCAAGGTGGCGTTTGCGCCGGTGATTGCCCAGACCAAAACCGTTCGCCGCTTTGACTCGCTTCAGCGAATGTTTGATGCTACTGATTTCGTAGCTGGTAGCGCACATAATACAGGCGCCAGAGCCGGATTTGATGCCAAAATAGCACTGAACAAGCGCGATTTTGAAGCCCGCTTTGACAAAGCCCGCTGGCACATGGCACACCATGAATGGACAGCTGCGCTGGACGAGCTGCTGGATATTTTGATGCGCGACAAAACCTGGGGCGAGGACAAAGCCCGCAAAACCTACATCGCTGTTCTCGACATCATGGAAGCGCCCAAACCCAAGGTGGCAGATGGCCAGATTCCGCCGGATGATCCGGTCGTGGCCACCTACCGCCGCCGCTTGAGCAGCGTAATTTTGAGTTGATGTCTTAACGAATCGTTCACCACAGGAATCCACCATGGCGTACACGTATCTCATTGCGGGTCTGGTTTTGTTTTTAGGCGTGCATTCCACCCGCGTTTTTGCCAATGACTGGCGTAACCAGACGCTGGCGCGCATGGGGGAGAAGCCTTTCAAAGGCGTGTACGCGCTGGCGTCACTCGCCGGCTTTTTGCTGATGCTGTGGGGCTACGGCCAGGCGCGCCAGCAGGGCGTGATGCTGTGGAACCCACCCGTCGCCGCACGCCACATTGCTGCACTGCTGATGCTGGTGTCGTTTGTGTTGCTGGCTGCAACTTATGTACCAGGCAACCAGATCAAAGCCAAACTCCACCACCCGATGGTGCTGGCAACCAAGGTCTGGGCGCTCGCTCATCTGCTGGCCAATGGCTCACTGGCCAACGTGGTGCTGTTCGGCAGCTTTCTGGTGTGGTCAGTGATGCTGTTTGCAGCCTCACGCAGGCGGGATCGGCGTGAGCAAACCGTTTATGCAGCGGGTACAGCGGGTGCAACTGCAATCACTGTAATAGTGGGCATGGCAGCCTGGGCAGCGTTTGCGTTCTGGCTGCACCGGGTGCTGATCGGTGTGTCGCCGTTTGGGGCGATGAGTTCATAAGACTGAAAGCTTTTTGGCAATGCCAGCGCTATAGATATAGGAGCTGCTCGCGCCTGTTTTTATTGGGCTAGTAGCATATCTAATGCTAGTAAATGGCGTCAAATCCAATTTGATTGAAGTCTGACTCCGACTGTCCGGCAACTGTTCCCCGTGCTTGATTCGTCCGCTAATCAGTCCCATTCAAAGAAAACAGTTCTTTCCTTGTCAGCACCATAGAACCCTTCCAACCGCTTTTTACCTACGATTGGACGCACTCGGAGTTTGATCTCATTTGCACCCGGCGTGTTGCAGCGCTTTGCGGTAAGCACCCACATTCCGTCTATAAATTCGGCGTTCGAATCTGTAAGCCGGCAGTATGGCCAAAAAGCAATTTTTATCGTCGCGGTAGTTGGAGATTCCATGTTCATCACTTCAACTTCAACTTTATTTGAATGCCCGCTGTTTGGGTTAAACCACCTTCCTTCCATCTTCTCCGGGAGGGCATCTTGTGCGGCGGCTTGCGTACAGAAGATAATTAGTAGCGCGAGTACTTTTAGACAATTT
>JANYGP010000100.1 GCA_025362315.1 Polaromonas sp. | reverse complement strand
GTCTTGCCGAAGAGGCAAAGGCCGCCAACATTTCGCAGGAATTGCTTCAGCCAGCGGCGCGCGTAGTGACTTTCGTTCACCGCATCGCTTACCGCGTTGCCCAGCTTGCTGGCAAGCACCCAGTCATTGCGCTGGCCTTTGAGCAACTGACCGACATCCCGCTCTGACTGGCCGTGGTTGTACACGTCGGCCGTGTCGATGAAATTAAGCCCGTGCGCGCGGGCCGACGCCAGGATATTTGCCGCTTCTTCAAACGGTGTTTGCCGGCCAAACATCATGGTGCCCAGGCACAGGCTTGATACTTGCAAATTGCTGTTGCCTAAAGAACGGTATTGCATGGTGGGCCTTTTGGTGAAACCGGTGAAGCTGATCGTATGCTACCGAAATGCAAGCTGAGGCACTGTTCTTGCGTGCTAAATTCTGCCCTGCACCCCATACAAAGCCCAGAAAGACCCGCAATGGAATTGACCCCGCGAGAAAAAGACAAGCTGCTGATTTTTACTGCCAGCTTGCTGGCTGAAAGGCGCAAGGCGCGCGGCTTGAAGCTGAACTATCCCGAAGCCATGGCGCTGATCAGCGCAGCCGTGATGGAGGGCGCCCGCGATGGTAAAACTGTGGCTGAGCTGATGAGCGAAGGACGCCGCATTTTGACCCGTGCCGATGTGATGGACGGCATTGCCGAGATGATCCCGGACATTCAGGTCGAAGCCACCTTCCCCGATGGGACCAAACTGGTCACCGTGCACCAGCCAATTGTTTAAAAAGGACTTTCCATGAATAAACATACTCCTAAATTCGTAGCTGCTTGCGCCCTGTTTATGGGCGCTAAAGCCACTTTTGCACATGATGGTCACGGTATGGCAGGTACCCACTGGCACGCTACCGATGCGTGGGGTTTTGTGGCAGTAACGGCCCTGGTGGTCATGGCCATCTGGCTGTCAAAAAAGTAAACGCTATGACCCCAGGCGAATTGATCATTGACGGCCCCGACCATCTTTTAAACACGGGCAGGCGCACTGCCACCGTTGTGGTGCAAAACACCTCTGACAGACCGGTCCAGGTCGGCTCGCATTACCATTTTGCAGAGACCAATGCAGCACTTGGTTTTGACCGCGATGCAGCTCGCGGCATGCGGCTGAACATTGCGTCCGGCATGGCTGTGCGGTTTGAGCCAGGCCAGCAGCGCACTGTGGAGTTGGTGGACTTTGCAGGCGAGCGTGTTGTGTATGGCTTTCGAGGCCAAATCCAGGGGGCTTTGTAAATGGCAACGATTGGAAGACGCGCTTACGCTGAAATGTTCGGACCCACGGTTGGCGACCGTGTTCGGCTTGCTGATACAGAGCTGATCATTGAAGTCGAAGCTGACTACACACTGCGCGCTGGCATGGGCATGACAAGCGCCGACGGTAGCCCCGTCGGCTACGGCGAAGAAGTCAAATTCGGAGGCGGTAAAACAATCCGTGACGGCATGGCGCAGTCACAGCGCACGAATAAAGAAGGCGCTGTAGACACTGTCATGACCAACGCGCTGATCATCGACCACTGGGGCATCGTCAAGGCCGACATTGGCTTGAAAGCTGGGCGCATTGCCGCCATTGGCAAAGCCGGCAACCCAGATGTACAACCCGGGGTTGACATCATCATTGGCCCGGGTACAGAGATCATCAGCTGCGAAGGCATGATCGTCACCGCGGGCGGTATTGACTCGCACATTCACTTTATTTGCCCGCAGCAAATCGACGAAGCCTTGGCCAGCGGCATCACCACCATGATGGGCGGCGGCACTGGCCCAGCCACCGGTACCTTTGCCACTACCTGCACGCCCGGCCCGTGGAACATTGAGCGCATGCTGCAAGCGGCGGATGCATTTCCGATGAACCTGGGGTTTTTGGGCAAGGGCAACGCCAGCCTGCCCGCTGCACTGCACGAGCAGATCAACGCCGGCGTGATTGGCCTGAAGCTGCATGAAGACTGGGGCACTACGCCGTCGGCGATTAGCAATTGCCTGGACGTTGCAGAGCTTTCGGATACTCAGGTGGCGATTCATTCAGACACGCTGAACGAATCCGGTTTTGTTGAAGACACCATTGCCGCCACCAAAGACAAAGCTGGCGCGGGCCGCGGCCTGTGCGCCTTTCACACCGAAGGCGCAGGCGGCGGCCATGCGCCGGACATTTTGAAGGTGGTGGGCGAGGCCAACTTTTTGCCTAGCTCCACCAACCCGACCATGCCGTACACCGTCAACACGCTGGACGAGCATGTTGACATGCTGATGGTGTGCCACCACCTGGACGCCAGCATTGCAGAAGACCTGGCATTTGCGGAAAGCCGCATTCGCAAGGAAACCATTGCCGCTGAAGACGTGCTGCACGACCTGGGCGCCATCAGCATGATGAGCAGCGACAGCCAGGCCATGGGGCGTGTGGGTGAAGTGATCATTCGCACCTGGCAGGCGGCGCACAAGATGAAAGTGCAACGCGGAAAACTTGAGGGCGACACTGACCGCTCAGACAACAATCGAGTCAAGCGTTACATCGCCAAATACACCATCAACCCCGCAATCGCGCACGGCATTTCGCATGAAGTGGGCTCGATTGAAGTGGGCAAGTGGGCGGATCTGGTGGTGTGGCGACCCGCGTTTTATGGGGTCAAGCCGTCGATTATTTTGAAAGGCGGCTTTATTGCCATGGCTGCCATGGGCGACCCGAATGCATCTATTCCCACACCACAGCCAGTGCACTATCGCCCAATGTTTGGCGCGTTTGGCGGCGCGGTTGCCAAGGGCTCGCTGACTTTTGTATCGCAAGCCGGGTTGGCAGCCGGTATCAAAGACAAGTTCGGGCTGGCCAAAGATTTAAGCGCTGTCAAAAACATACGCGGTGTGCGCAAGCAGCACATGGTGCACAACAGCTACTTGCCAAAAATGGAGATCGACGCGCAGACCTATGCGGTGCGCGCGGATGGGCAATTGCTGACGTGCGAGCCTGCAATCAGTCTTCCCATGGCGCAGCGGTATTTTCTGTTTTAGGCCATCTTCTGGTTTCTGCCGGATTGCATCAAACTACTTATAATTTAATGCAATAAAGGAGTTTTTTGATGCGTACCACCTTAACTATTGATGATGCTGTGATGTCCAAAGTCATCCAGTCCACCGGCCGCAGCAATCCCCTTGATGCAATTCGGGAAGCGCTGCAAAGCTATCTTCAGCAGGAAAAACTCAAGGCAGTTATCGCCATGCGCGGCAAGCTTGAATTGCAGAATAACTGGCAGGCACTTCGCAAGCTGGACACGCTGCCAGTTGCAAAACGCAAATGAACGCTCTTGTGCTGATCGACACCTCTGCATGGATTGATTTTTTCAGGGGCAAGCAAAGCGTGGTGACCGATGCTGTTCAGCTGGCGCTACAAACCGGGCTGGCTCGTCTGTGCGGCCCTGTCAAGGCCGAGCTGCTTCAAGATGTCAAGACCAAAAAAGAAAAGCAGCAGCTGGCTGTTGTATTTGACGCCGTTGAAAACTTTCCAACCCAGGAGTCTGACTGGGAAGTGGCTGGCAACACACTTCAACTGCTTCGTGAAAGGGGTATAACAATACCGCTAACTGATGCATTGATAGCGGCAATCGCCAATCGGCGCAAAGCACAGGTTTTGACACTCGACCATCATTTTTCGCATCTGAAAGTACAACTTGCATGATCCAGATTTCCAAAATCATTCCCCAAGGCGCTGGCCTCGCACCTGTGCTCATCAAACGCGCCTCGACCATTGAACTGGACTGGGACACACGCCAAAAAAGCCGCTTTGAAGGTGTTGATTCGCTGGGCCGCCAGCTGGGTGTTTTTTTGCCCCGCGGTACGCTGGTGCGAGGCGGTGATGTGCTGGTGGCTGAGGACGGCAGCATGGTCAACGTGATTGCCGCGCCGCAAACGGTTTTGCGCATCGCGGCTTGCAAAACGCATGGCTCAGCGTTTGACTTGACCCGCGCTGCTTACCATTTGGGCAATCGCCATGTACCGATTGAACTGAAACCCGACCACCTGAAAATTGAGCCTGACCATGTGCTGGCGGACTTGCTCAAGTCCATGCATTTGATCGTTAATGAAGTGAGTGAAGCGTTTGAGCCGGAAGGCGGTGCGTACAGTGCAGGTGGACATTCGCATGCTGAGGCCAAGACCAAAACCGTGATCCCGATTGCTGCCAGGCCGCAAGCGCAGCCGCACGTTCATGGGCCTGACTGCAACCATGGTCATCACCACTGATACAGCACATTGAAACTGATGGAATCGGCACTGCCTGCTGCCAGCCTGCTGCAATTGATCTGGCTGGCCTCTCCCGCCCTGCCGGTGGGTGGTTTTTCATACTCAGAAGGGCTTGAAGCCTTTATAAATAGAGCGCAAGCAGCTCCTGGATACATAGCAGATAAACCGTTTGAAGAAGCTATTAGCGCCTGGCTCAGTGATCAGTTGTACCTGAGTCTGACGCGCAGTGACCTCGCTGTGATGGCCCATGCGATTCCCGCTTGGCGAAGCGACGATTCAAGCCGCATCACCCAGCTCAATGGCTGGCTGCTGCAAACCCGTGAAAGCAGTGAATTTCGCGCACAGACCGAACAAATGGGCCGCTCTCTGTGCAACTGGCTGCGCAACCATGACGGGGTTGACGCAGCGCAGCTTGCGCATTGTGAACAGTTGCCACCCACCTACCCCATTGCGTTCGCACTGGCCGCTGCGCAGTTAAACGCCAGCGTGCGCGACTGCCTGCTGGCCTATGCCTTTGGCTGGGCTGAAAACATGGTGCAGGCGGCGATCAAATCCGTACCGCTGGGCCAAACTGCGGGCCAGCGTATTCTGGCGCAGCTGAGCCAGCACATCCCGGCAGCGGTGCAGACTGCTATCGATTTACCAGACGATGAACGGCAATCTTTTTCACCCATGCTGGCTATCTTGTCGGCTCAACACGAAACCCAATATTCAAGGCTTTTCAGATCATGACAACCCAACAACTTCACCACATCAAAAACAGAACCAAAAAACTACCGCCACTACGTGTAGGCATTGGCGGGCCAGTTGGTTCCGGCAAAACCACGCTGCTCGAAATGCTGTGCAAAGCAATGAAGCACAAGTACGATCTGGTGGCCATCACCAACGACATCTACACCAAGGAAGACCAGCGCATTTTGACCGTCAGTGGCGCACTCGATGCTGACCGCATCATGGGCGTGGAGACAGGCGGCTGTCCGCACACCGCCATTCGCGAGGACGCGTCTATCAATCTGGAAGCCATTGACCGCATGCTGGTGGACTTTCCCGATGCCGATGTGGTGTTCATTGAATCAGGTGGCGACAACCTGGCTGCTACGTTCAGCCCTGAGCTGAGTGACCTGACCATTTACGTCATAGACGTGGCAGCAGGCGAGAAAATCCCGCGCAAAGGAGGGCCTGGCATTACCAAGAGTGATTTGTTCGTCATCAACAAAACTGACTTGGCGCCCTATGTTGGCGCAGACCTGAAAGTCATGGAGCAAGACACCATCCGCATGCGCACCACGGCCAAAGGGCTGAAACCGTTCGTCATGACCAATCTGAAAACCAACGCGGGCCTGGCTGAAGTGGTGGCGTTTATTGAAACGAAAGGCATGCTTTTGCAATGAAATTGCTGGCGCTTGTATGCATGCAGACGCTTTTAACGTCAAGGACGCCCTGATGTCAGCGGCTCCTGATGGCGATCAGTAAAGCAATGGCCACTGTCAGTGCGTTGCCGATGCTTGCTGCCAGATGAATGTATCCCCAACCACTGCTCAATGCAGAGAACAAGTGATTGAGCCCAAGGCACAAGGACAGCCCAGCCAAAAAATAGACCAGCTTGACCAGCTCTGAACCTGATGCGGTGCGCAACTGCAAGCCAACGTAGCAAGCCAGCATGGTGTCAAAAAACGCGATTTCTCTTTGCCATCCGTGAGCGAACGACCGTGAAGTGACCGCGCTCATCAACATCGGCGCTGCGAGGTTAACTACGGCGCTTAGAAACGCAGCAGTCGCCCATAGCGTCAGGAATAATCTGCTGAGTTTTTGAGAGTCCTGAAGCATGGCTTAACGTGTACCTATCTAAGACTTGCGCTTGTTCGCTGGCAGCTGGCTGATTCAAGCCTCAAAGTAGCTGCGTGATGGATCAACGTCGGACCCATCGGTAGGCATTCTGCTTTCATTTGACGACCAGACAGGTCTGCCTGAAGCAGAGGTAATTCTGGCAGTGGTTGACAAGGTGTTGACTTGAACTGTTTTAAAAGACTTGTACACGCCCGCAACAGCGCCAACACTTCCATGTGTGTAAAACGCAAATCTGACAGCGCGTTCCTTAAGCTCGGGCCAGCAAACTGTTAAACTACAAGCATCGGAAGCTTGGCAGAGCGGTTGAATGCAGCAGTCTTGAAAACTGCCGAGGATGCGAGTCCTCCGTGAGTTCGAATCTCACAGCTTCCGCCAAGAAAACCCTCGAAAGCCGCATTCCCATTGGGTTTGCGGCTTTTTTGCTTTTTGGTGTACCCGCAAAAGTACCCACAAAAACCAATCCGTTAAGTGATACTTCGTGACGCCCATGAAGCGAACTTGCAGCACTGGCCTAATCCTGGGACCATGTATTTGGGTTGAGCAGGCAGCAACGATGCAACATCGCCTCGCATCGTTACCCCCGCCCTTTTTTTCCACCAGCCTATCCTTCCCGCCTACGCAACGCCTACCAGCACTTTTTGGTATCGGCCACAAATCCCGCTGTGCAAAGTAATCCTCCCGTATCTGCAGCGGCGTACCCTCCAGCAAGTTCACAGTGTCCCACGCCAAGAAGGTTCAGGTCTCCGTGTCAATTTGAGCGCTGAAGCCGAGCCACCCCACGAAGTAGAACTTCTGCACCGTTCCCACATCTGTCACCTCCCCAGGCTCCCAGACAACTGCCAGTTGCGCAAAGGTGTAGGGTCAGAACACCAAAGCCGTCAAGAGGCACGAAACCATCAAAAACTTCAGGAACTGCCAGAAATCTCCAACAGCATCATCTTGCTGGTCAGCATGGTCCTTGCTGTTGTTATTTGAATCACCCATGCTGTACTCCCCTTCAAATTGGTAGTGCAACAAGTATTCAAATCATGAGCAGTGACCCAATT
>JANYGP010000081.1 GCA_025362315.1 Polaromonas sp. | reverse complement strand
CAGGCCCACGTACTGCTGGCTGTAGCGGTTTTTGGTCGGCGCGGTGCTTTCGGGCACACCCTCAACCAGCGTGTTCCAGGCGTTGCAGTGTGGGCATTTGCCCAGCCACTTGGGGCTTTGCCCGCCGCATTCGGTGCAGGTAAAAGTGGTTTTGTCTTTGGCCATGGGTTTAGTTTACTGGGATTATTCACAGTCATTCAACCAGCCGAAAAATCGTTAAAGTAATACAATCAAATTTCGTATTACTATGGCCTTGCTCCAGGAGCCACATGACACCCGCACTCACTGTTAAAAGCCAGGTCACCATCCCCAAAGCCATTCGTGAATATTTAGGCATCGGCCCGGGGGCCAAGCTCCTGTTTGAACCCATGGCGGACGGACGCGTCGCTATTACCAACGCAAATAGGTCCGCCAAACGCAAACCAGCTGCCGATCCTGTTGACGCGTTGATTGGTAGCGCCACGCGCAAGATCAGCACCGACGAGTTGATGCGCTTGACACGAGGTGACGACTGGAACACACCGTGATTCTTGTGGACTCCAACGTCTGGATTGACATCATGTCGGGAGACCCGGTTTGGCTTGACTGGTCTGTTTCGCAACTCAAACTTGCAAGGCTGAAGGGCAGCGTGGCCATTAACCTCGTCATTTATGCTGAGGTGGCGGCAACGTTTGACAGCCAAGAAGCCTTGAACGACTATTTAAGACCACTAAATATTGAAAATATTGGTTTTTCTCAAACAGCCTCCTTTTTGGCAGGCCAAGCCTTTTGGGCATACCGCCAGCGTAAAGGAACGAGAACAGGCGTACTCCCCGACTTTTTCATTGGCGCACAAGCCCAGGCTGAGGGCTGGACGCTGCTGACCCGCGATGCCGCGCGCTACAAAACCTATTTCCCCGGTGTCAAGTTGATCTGCCCCGCCTGACGAAATAACGAGTCGTTAGTTTGCTACTGAATCAGGAGCTGCTTGCGCTCTAATTATTTGGGCTGAAGGCCTTTTTTGATGCCAAAACAATGGCCTGGCGCAGCCACTGATGTGCGCTTTGCGACGCCATCCGGCTGTGCCACACGGCATCCACGTGCACAGGCGCCACATCAAACGGCAGCGGCCGCAGCACCAGCTGGTCGGCAATGCCGGTGACGCTGACAAAATGCTGCGGCAGCACGGTCAGCAGGTTTGAATGGGCCACCACCCTGCCGGCCGTGAAGAACTGGTTGACCGTCAGCACAATCTGCCGCTTTTTGCCCAGCGATGCCAGGGACTCATCAACAAAGCCAAAAGGCCGCCCCGAAAAGCTGACCAGCATGTGGCGAGCGGCGCAAAATTTGTCAAGCGTCAGCGGGCCGCGTGCCAATGGATGACCGGTGCGCATGACACACATGTACTGGCCGTCGTACAGGCGCTGGTGTGCAAAGGCCACGGCCTCATCGCTTTGGGCGCGCACCACCAGGTCCGCCAGAACTGAGGGGAAATGACCCACCGCCACGTCTGCATTGCCATCGTCCAGCAGCCTGCGCGGGTCCCGGGTGCTCAAGGGCAGCACCCGCATGGATACGCCCGGAGCTTGCCGCTCCAAAATGTCAATCAGGCCCGGCATCAGCTCGGCAGCGGTGGCGTCTGCCATGGCCAGAACAAACGTGTTGGTGGCCGTTGCCGGTTCAAATGTATTGGGGTTAAGCGATGCCTGCAATTGGCGCAGCGCCTCACGCACAGTGGGCCACAGCACCAGCGCGCGGGGCGTGGGTGCCATGCCCTGGCCATCGCGCACGACCAGATCGTCACCCAGCGTGTCCCGCAAACGGCGCAGCGCATTGCTGACAGCAGGCTGCGACAGTGACAGGTTGCGGGCTGCGCGGGTCAGGCTGCGTTCCGCCATGACTTCGTCAAACACGCGGAGCAGGTTCAGGTCCAGCGTGCGAAAGTTCGGGGGTTTGGTGTCAGTTGATGAAACCACTGGGTTAATTTATCACTGTCATGAATAACTGACATCATAAAGATAAAGTTGAATAACACCAGTGGTAACCCTAATATTCTTTTGTCTTCAGCGGTGTCGCTGTAGGTATCGGCAATCAAAGGGAAAAACATCATGACCAGTTTTGTACATCTGGATTATTCGAATCAGCATGCGGGCGTAGACCGGGTTGAGTCGGCCATTGCATCGGCGCAGCAGATCAAGCGCAATTTTTCAGGCACGCGCAGTCTGGCGACCTTGCTGTTGTCAGCCATTGCTGCTGCCGTGATGGTGGTGGCTTACCAGGTGATGGACAGCATGGCCGATGGCCATTTGCTGGTGCTGTGGATCGGCATGTGGGCAGTCGCCTTTGCAGCATTGGCTGCATTTGCCGGAACCACCAGAGTGTTGGCTGTAAATTTGAAGACGTCACTGGACAGCTGGTCACGCCGGGTCGCCATGCGGCGTGCTGACGAACGCCTGTGGGCCATGGCCAAAACCGACGCCAGGGTGATGAGCGATTTGCAGGCTGCAATGCTCAGGCACGATGTGCGTGACGAGTACTTGACCTTTGTTGCGCCTCGTTCAGGTCCCGCAGACAAGCCAAAAGCAGTGCTTGCCAAAACTCTGAACAGCCCTGCTTACCAGACCCGGTATATCTGAATTGCTCTAAGAGTCCGCTGAAAGAAGGCATTGAAAAGTTTGCTGGAACGTCCGTAAAAAAGCCGCTTGAAAAGCGGTTTTTTTATGTGGTAATTTTACGCAGCCAAGCGCTTTTCAATCGCTGCCTTGGTGTCCAGCAGCGCAGGCGGCAAATGATGCGCCAGCTGCTGGAACAACTCGGCATGCAATTGCAACTCTTTGAGCCAGTCGCCTTTGTTTATGCTGGTGACGTTGTTGAATTTGGCTTCATTGAAGTCAAGCCCAGTCCATGTCAGGTCCTGATAGCTGGGGCTGACACCCATTACATTGTCTGTTCCCTGCCCGGTGCCTTCAACACGGTCAATGATCCACTTGAGCACGCGCATGTTCTCCCCATAACCAGGCCAGACAAACTTGCCATCTTCGCCCTTGCGGAACCAGTTGGCGGTGTAGATTTTTGGCAATGTTGCGCCACTGGTTTTACAGCCTTCAGCCAGCTTTTCACCCAGGCTCAACCAGTGCTGAAAATAGTCGCTCATGTTGTAGCCAATGAACGGCAGCATGGCAAACGGATCGCGACGCACCACACCTGCCTGGCTGGTTGCGGCAGCGGTGGTCTCGCTGCCCATGGTGGCGGCCATGTACACGCCTTCTGTCCAGGTGCGTGCCTCCGTCACCAGCGGCACGGTGGTGGAGCGGCGGCCGCCAAATATGAAAGCGTCAATCGCCACACCCTTGGGGTCGTCCCATGCAACATCGAGCGCCGGGTTGTTGATGGCCGCCACGGTGAAGCGGGCGTTGGGGTGCGCGGCCTTGGCACCTGTGTCTTTTGCAATGGCAGGTGTCCAGTCTTTGCCTTGCCAGTCGATGGCATGCGCGGGTGCCTCGCTCATGCCCTCCCACCACACATCGCCGTCATCCGTCAGTGCGACGTTGGTAAAAATCGTGTCCTTTGCCAAGCTGGCCATGCAGTTTGGATTGGTCAGCGTGTTGGTGCCAGGAGCGACACCAAAATATCCGGCCTCCGGGTTGATGGCATACAACTTGCCGTCTGCAGCAGGTTTGATCCACGCGATGTCGTCGCCAATGGTGGTGACTTTCCAGCCCTCAAAACCGGCGGGCGGGATCAGCATGGCAAAGTTGGTTTTGCCGCAGGCACTTGGAAAGGCTGCTGCGACGTGGTATTTTTTGCCAAGCGGCGACGTCACGCCCAGGATCAGCATGTGCTCGGCCAGCCAGCCCGGGCTGCCGGACGGCCCGCCAGCGGCCGCGCGGCCCATGTTGGACGCAATGCGCAGCGCAAAGCATTTTTTACCCAACAACGCATTGCCGCCGTAGCCCGAGCCATAGGACCAGATCTCACGCGTGTCAGGGTAATGCACGATGTATTTGGTTTTGTTGCACGGCCATGCCACGTCCTGCCCGCCTGCAGCCAGCGGCGCACCCACGGTGTGAACGCAAGGCACAAACTCACCGTCCAGACCCAGCACATCAAACACCGCCTTGCCCATCCGGGTCATGATTTTCATGTTGACAGCAACGTACGGGCTGTCAGACAGTTCAATGCCGATATGCGCAATCGGTGAGCCAAGCGGGCCCATTGAAAACGGCACCACATACATGGTGCGGCCAGCCATGCAGCCATCAAACAGCGGCTGCAGTGTTGCACGCATCTCGGCGGGTGCCATCCAGTTGTTGGTGGGGCCTGCGTCTTCTTTTTTGGCCGGGCAAATATAGGTGCGGTCTTCAACCCGGGCCACGTCGGTCGGGTCGCTGCAGGCCAAAAAGCTGTTGGGTCGTTTGGCGGGGTTCAGTTTTTTGAAGGTGCCCGCCTTAACCAGCTGCTGACACAGGCGCTGGTATTCAGCATCACTGCCGTCGCACCAGTACACATTGTCAGGCTTGCACAGAGCTACCATGTCTAAAACCCAGGCAACGAGTTTTGCATTTTTAACGTAGCTGGGCGTGTCAAGGTTCAGCCCTTGCATGGCAGGATGGTTCATCAGAAAAACTCCAGAAATATAAGACAACTGAAGTCATTCTATGAAGCCGACGCCAAAGTTACCTGACGGTTACGGCCTAAAGTTATGCAAAGCCTGCATGACATTATGCTGACGGGAAAACACCTTTTCAACGATGCGCACGCGTAAAAAAGCCCGCGAAACGCGGGCCATATTCACTTCAGGGGTAACTCGTCAGGCCAAAAAAACCGCAATAAATGCCAGCAAAAACATCAACACACCGCCAACAATCGGCAAAATGATCGGGGCTGAATGGGCAATGGATTCGACCACATCGATTTCCTGTTCGGCGTCAGTGCTTGCGGAAACAGCTTGGATTGAGGGATGGGACATAAATTTCCTGAGGATCTGATGATTGCTAAAGCACTGCGATTTTACCTTTCAATCGGTGGTCCGTGCGCATGACGGCCCCACACCACAACAAAGCCATGGTGGCCAACACAAAACCATGAAATTAATCAGCGTTCAATTGGGCACAGCCCGCCGCGTCAAGATAGGCGAGCGCAGTGTTTTGACGGCTTTTCACAAGCAGCTCACGACTGCCAATACCGTGGTCATGCCGCTGGGTTTGATGGGCGACGAGCAGGCAGACCTGTCCATCCATGGTGGGCTTGAAAAGGCTGTTTATGCCTACCCGTCAGAGCACCGCAGTTTCTGGCAAAAGGCCAGACTTGATGCGGGGGTCAGCCCCATGGATGACAGCTTGCCGCCTGGGTCACTTGGAGAAAATTTGACACTGCACGGGCTGCTGGAAGCGCAGGTCTGGGTGGGTGATGTACTTCGATTTCCAGCCTGCGAACTGCGAGTCACGCTGCCGCGCGAGCCTTGCGGCAAGCTCAACGCTGCCATGGGATTAACAGGTGCCAGCAGACTGATGGCACACAGCGGATTTTGCGGGTTTTACCTGGCGGTTGACGTGGGCGGAACGATTCAGGCCGGGCAATCGTTCGAAGTCATTGCGGGCAGGCGAAGTGTCAGCATTGCACAGCTTTTTGCCGCCAAAAAGTCGAAGCACTTGCGTTGAACATTACTAAAAAGAACAGGCACCGCTTCAGCCCTGCTCACTCGCATCAAAACCTGCCGCACCCAAAGCCTGCAGCACCAGCTGGATATGTTCTTTGCCGCGCGTCTGGATCACGAGTTCAATCTCAACGTTTTGCGCTGCCAGCAGCGTGAAAGCGCGCTGGTGGTGCACCTCGTCGATGTTTGCGCCGGCATTGGCTACGATGGTGGTGATTTTGGCCAGTGCACCCGGCACATCCCGCACACGGATGATGATGCGGGCCAGGCGGCCAGCCCGCACCATGCCGCGCTCAATGATGGACGCCAGCAGCAAGGGGTCAATGTTGCCGCCGCACAGCACCAGGCCCACTTTTTTGCCGGCAAAGCGCTCGGGAAATTTAAGCAACGCAGCCAGACCAGCCGCACCTGCGCCTTCGACCAGCGTTTTTTCAATCTCCAGCAGCATCACCATGGCCTGCTCAATGTCGCCCTCATCGACCAGCACCAGGTCGCTGACCAGTGACTTGATGATCGCCATTGGCAACACGCCCGGAATGCCCACTGCGATGCCGTCGGCAATGGTGCTGCTGCCCTGTGGATGCTGTGTCCCTTTGACAGCATTGACCATGCTGGGAAACCGCGAGGTTTGCACGCCCACAATGTCAATGTCAGGCTTGATGGCTTTGGCCGCAGTTGCAATCCCGGCGATCAAACCACCGCCGCCAATGGCAATGACCAGTGTGTCCAGCTCAGGCACCGCGCGCATCATCTCCAGTCCAACAGTGCCCTGTCCCGCGACGATGGCAGCATCGTCATAAGGATGCACAAACACCAGACCCTGGTTTTGCGCAAGCTCAAGCGCGTGGCTTCTGGCTTCTTCCAGGGAATCGCCATACAGCACCACCTCGGCCCCGAACCCGCGGGTGCGTTCAATTTTGACGCCAGGCGTGAAGCGCGGCATCACAATCACCGCCCGGATTCCCAGGCGCTGCGCGTGGTAGGCCAGGCCTTGGGCATGGTTGCCCGCGCTCATGGCAATCACGCCGCTTTGCTGCTCGGCAAGCGTCAGTTGCACCAGCTTGTTACAGGCCCCGCGTTCTTTGAACGATGCGGTGTACTGCAGGTTTTCAAACTTGAGAAAAACCTGCGCGCCGGTTATCTGGGACAACGTGCGCGATTCAATGCACGGCGTGTCAAGCAACTGGCCTTGCAGGCGGTCGGCAGCATCTTGAATGTCAGCAAAAGCGATCATGAAATTTTGGTTTTGAACATCGGGTGAGTGCAGCTTACACGCCGTCACAACATATCTCTTACCCTGTAGACTGGATTATCAGCGTCAATCAGTGATCTTTTGCACACACTGCGCTGTTGCAGAATATTTTCAGGTATTCCACACGGCATCAACTTGCGTTATGGTGAAGCCGTCAGATCGATGGCGCGCTCTTTTCCTTTTACGGAGTTGTGATGAAAGCCAAGCAATTTGCAAACGAGATGTTGCTGTCCCCCGGGCTGAAAGAAGCGCCTGTGCTGGACCTGATGTGTTCGCATTTTGTGTTGAGCCTGGCAGCGCGTCAGGGTGGCAAGTTCAATGTGCGGCGTGACCTGAACAGCCTGTTGTCGCTGTCTGGCAGGCACCTGGTGTGGCCATTGCCAGCCATTCAGCGGCTGCGCGAATTTTTGGGGCGCCGCTGCAAGGACAATGATTTTTGGCGCGGTCATGAACTGCTGAGCGATGCGGAGTTTTTGCAGCGCCACGGCACCTGGCGCGGTCCCTATGAAGAAGGCACGCTGTTTTTCTACATCGACGAGCATGCCAAAGACCAGCCCAAAGATTTGTTGTCGGTCCTCAGTGCCACTGGCGACTACTTGGCGCATGCGCTGAAAAAACAGTCCACGCTGGTTGAAAAAAACATTGCATCGCTGGCCAATTTATTGCAGCTCAACCAGGCTGAACGCGCGCTGCTGCTTTACGGCACGCTGGCCCGCTACCAGCGTGACCTGCGCTCGCTGCTGGTGGAGTTCAAGGTCAGCAACGCGCCAGAGGCCTATGCAGCGCTGGCTGATGTGGCAGGCGTCAAACCTGCAGAGGTGGCTGAAGCGCTGCGGGCAGGCTCGCGCCTGGAGCGCATTGGCATGGTTGAAAATCTGATTTCAGAGCACAACATCACCGACCTGGCAGACCTGATGAAGGTCAGTGAAAAGCTGCCGCCCGTGTTGATGCGTGAATACCGTGACAACAATGAACTGATGGCGGTGTTTACCCGGCCAAGTGTGCGCAGCGAGCTGGCACTGAGCGATTTTGCCTTTGTACAAGAAGATGTTGATGTGCTGGTGTCACTGCTCAAAAACGCGGTGACTGGTCAAGAGCAAGGCATCAATGTGCTGCTGTACGGCCCACCCGGCACCGGCAAAACCGAGCTGGCCAAAGTGGTGGCTCAGGCTGCCGGCCTGGATTTGTTTGAGGTCGAACACGCAGACCGCGACGGCAACTCGCTCAGCGGGCGTGACCGCTACCGCTCACTGCAAATTGCGCAGGTGTTTTTGAAAGGCAGCCAGCAGTCGGCGCTGCTGTTTGACGAGGTGGAAGATGTGTTTCCGCCCATATCGAGCGAGGCCGCGCAACTGCTGGCCCGGTCTGACCAATTGTCAGCACCCGCCAGTGGGTCGGTCAACGGCAAGGCGTGGGTCAACCAGATTCTGGAATCCAACACGGTGCCCACGCTGTGGGTGACCAACCGCATTGAGCAGATTGACCCCGCTTTTCGCCGCCGCTTTGCCTACCACCTGGAGCTGCGCTCGCCACCGCCCGGCGCGCGCGAAGGTCTGGTGCGCAAGACCTTGCAGGGCGTTGACGTCAGCGATGCGTTTGTGGCCAAACTCACTGCTCGCAAAGGCCTGACACCGGCGCAAATTCGCACAGCAGTCCGCTTTGCACGCCTGGCCAGTGCGGCGGTTGAAAAAGTGGACGGCGTCGCGATGCAAAGCCTGCTGACGGGCGGCAAACCTGCGCTGCTTGAATCCCTGATTGAGCGGCAACTGAAAAACGCCGATGTGGCGCTGGGCAACAAGCTTGACACAGCAGGCCGCAAAACCGTCACGACGTATGACCTGGCCATGCTCAACGTTGAATCGCGTTTTGAAATTCCCCGCATCGTCGAAGCACTGAAAACCCGCGGCCACGGCGCGCTGTGCTTTTATGGCGCGCCCGGCACTGGCAAAACGGCACTGGCCGAACACATTGCGAAGGCACTCGACAAGCCGCTGATCATCAAACAGGCCAGTGATTTGATGAGCAAATATGTTGGCGAAACCGAGCAAAATATGGCAGCGATGTTCAAGGAAGCAGAAGACGAAAAAGCTGTGCTGCTGCTGGACGAAGCCGACAGCTTTTTGCAAGACCGGCGCGGCGCGCAGCGCACGTATGAGGTGACTGAAGTCAACGAAATGCTGCAAGGCATGGAGCGGCACAACGGCATTTTTATCTGCACCACCAACCTGCTCGACAAAATTGACCAGGCAGCGCTGCGGCGGTTTACGTTCAAGATCAAGTTCATGCCGTTGACTGCACTGCAGCGGGAGACGATGTTTGTGACTGAAGCATTGGCGGGCAATGCTGAGCTGTTCACGCCCGAACTGCGCACACGCCTGGGCAAACTCACACAAATCTGCCCCGGCGACTTTGCAGCGGTCAAACGCCAGACCGACATTTTGGACAGCGTGTTTTCAAGCGATGAATTCATGAGCCAGCTGGAAGCCGAGCACCGCATCAAGCCGGAAGTGCGTGAAGCGCGGGGGATGGGGTTTGTGCAGTAGCATTGAATACGCTATTTAATCAATAGCTGTTAGTGCAACATACACAATCGTTTCAGACTAATTTTTCTTTAAATACTGGAAAGGATGGCAACGATTTTCTTTTGACTCATCAAAATAGCTTTCGCATGGGTACCCCTACGGCAAGTGTTGGCAGAGGCTGGGCTATTTGTCCATGCCTGACTGAGCAGCCATGATCGTTTGCGTCAGATCGTCAGCAGCGAAAAATGCTCTACCCGCAGCGACGCAAGTGTGATGTCTTGCGGAGTTCCATAAGTAGAAAGCATACTGAAAAAGGCCAGTTCACCATGTGCCGTGGCAAAGCGTGTCGTTAGTACCGGCACCATTTTGCGGGGCCATTGGGCAAGCGGTTTTTTACCCAGATGTTGCTGGATTTTCTGCGCAAGTAACTCAACTCGCGCTGAAATTTCAGGCGTTACGCTGGCATCGTCCCGTAAATGCGCCAAAAGCGCTGGCGCTGTTTCAGCCAGATTTGTCATGTTGAGCAACAAACCTTCAGGATGCAGCATTGCGTCTAACAAATTGAGGGGTTGGTGTTGGCTGTTGTGAGCCGGCAAGTTAACAGCCCAAGGCATCAAAGTTGACACCAGCCATCGCGCACCGCAATTGAGCTGCAACACGTTCCATCTGGCGTCGAGAACCATCGCAGGCAGAGGGTCGTGGGCACGAAGCAACCGGCCAACTGCATCAAGCGCTGGCGCCAGTACGGCATCTCCCAGCTCGCGGCTACTGTACCGGGGCGCAAAGCCTGCCTGCTGCAAGGCCACATTGCACAATGCAAGTGGCGCGTTCAGTTCATCAAGCCACATTAAAAGTAATTCCCGACTTGGCTGCACGCGGTCGCTTTCTACAAAGCTCAGATGCCGTTGGCTGATGCCAATGCGCAGTGACAGCTCAAGCTGGCTGATGCGGCGCGCTTTACGTGCAGTTTGCAAGGTGCTACTCAAGTTGGGTTGAATATCAGGCATAGCTCATTGAAGCACAGCAGAAACGGCGCGCAATTACCTCACAGGTAATTGCTTTGATTCGGTTTGCTGCTGACACTCGGGGTTTTAACTGCCAGGAAAGTGCCATGCTCAAAACTGTTCTTGTTCTTATCCTGATTCCATTTGGCGCCTTAACGACTGCAGCTTTGTGGCAGGTAGGTTACTTCGGCCTATTACCCCCACACTTTGTCAACTACGGCACATGGCAAGTTTTGGTGGATTTGGTGATTGCAGTCAGTCTGGGTATGTACTGGATTTGGCTGGATGCCAAAAAAATCAAACGCAACCCTTGGCCATGGTTGTTACTGAGCTTGGTAGCCGGCCCATTTGGACCTTTGCTTTATTTGCTGACCCGACCTTCCAACAAGCTCGCAATTGCCTGAGTCGATTGCAAAGCAGGAGAATAAATTGAAATTAATGGGTTCAGGATTAAATCGGGCTCAGATCGCAAATCACCTGGATTGCTCTGCGTACCAGCTGGCATAGGGCGTGTTGCACGCCATGCGCCGGTTGTAGTCAGGAGCGCCGTCATGCCACCACACTGCACCCCTTTCACCCAAACTTTGCTTGACCGCATCAACGCGCTGCCGAGCCAGGATTTGTGCATTGGCGTCCTGCACGCGCAAGGCAGCGGCGACTTGCCGGCGCGCACTCATGAGTTCTGAAACTAGTTGAATACGCTCAACTTCAGGCAGGTCAGGATTGGATCTGCGCCACGGCCGCCCGCGCACCACGAAGTACCTTCCGTCTGACGTTACCGGTTGAAGCGGCAGTGAATCGGTGGGGGTCATTGACGTCGGCATGGCCAGCACTCTTCCTGGGTGTGAAGTCCTGAATACATTTAGTGAAATCCGCGTGAAAAATTGAAACACTGCTGGCTTCGTCAGTGCTCAAGGGTTTGATTTCAAAAAGATTAAGCCAATTGTCTGATGGTGCGGCTGCTTCAACGAGTTCAACGAACTTGCAGATGTGGGTCAGCTTGTTGGGGCGATGCGCCGGATTGCGTATGTGTTCTTGAGCTTCTAAATTCCCGCCTTCGCGGGAATGATGAACTTTTTCCGATGACAAAATAATGTTTGCCGATCACTATTAATTTAGTAGCTGCTAGCGCCCTATTTACCTGCGCGATTGCACTATCTGGCTCATATTACTGTCGTCAGGGTGCTGCCATGGGCAACATCGCGGCCTCGGCTGCCTCTGGCCGTGCAACACCTAGCAACTCGGCCAGCTTGGGGGCAATACCGCCAATCCCCACACGTGCATCCACCTGGCCGGTTTTGTACCAGCGGGGGCCGTAGACCAGCAGCGGGACGTGGGTGTCGTAGTCGTAGGGCGAGCCATGCGTGGCGATGGCTGTGGCGGATGTGAACATCCAGTTGGGCTTCAAGGCATACTGCACGTCGCCTGAAACGTCCGGGTGCCATGACTGGCGCAGGGCATTGAACAAATGGCTGCTGCCGAGCTGGTTTGCCAGCAGCTCGCTGCGTGTGTAGGCTGCCGCCATGGCGGGCTCGGCCAGCAATAACGTTTGGGCTTCTTGCGCTACTGGGGCGGGGTTTGTGCCTTTGGCGGCCATCAGTTTTTTATCGAGCAGCAGCGATGGGCCTGAAAAGCCGATTGCCCATTTGCCTTCGCCAAATTTTTTCGCCAGCCCTGCATTGATGCGTCCCAGCAGCTGTGATGAACTCAGTCGGCCTGATGGCAGGCCTTGCGCGGTAGACGCTTCAGTCGCTGGCATGAACCCGTGGTCGGCTGTCAGCATGGCGACGTAGTTGCCTTTGCCGATAGTCTTGTCAAGGTCTGCAAAAAACTGTGCCAGCAGACGGTCGAGTTGCAGCAAATGGTCGTGCGACAGGCGCGACTCGGCGCTGTAGGCATGGTTGATGTAGTCGTGGCTGGACAGGCTGACCGACACGATATCCGTGACAGCGCGCTGGCCCAGTTGCTCGCCCGCAATGGCTGCGCGTGCAAAGTCGAGCGTGAGGGCGTCGCCAAACGGGCTGCGCATCAATCGGTTGTAAAAAGTCAAACTGGGCGCGTCGTCGGTGCTGGCAGACATGGCCATCGGCAATGCACCGCCGCCCGGGCCAAACCACGGCTGGTTGTCTGGCAATGAGCGTGCGTAAGCAGCTTCAGGCAACAGCGGCGTCCACTCGCTTCGAAAATAACGGTCAGCCGGTTTGCTGGCTTGGTAGTTATCGACCCATGCCGGGTGCCTGGCCATGTAGTGGGTGGTTGACGCAAAGTTGCCGCTGGCTGCCATGTACATGTAGGCAGTGCCGCTTTTGCCAGCGGGCAAAATTGCGCCGCGGTCTTTGCCTGAAATGGCGATGACTTTTGATGATGGGGTAGATGCGCGCAGCACATCGCCCACTGTTTGCACTTTTAAATTTTTCGGGCTGGTGCCGTCGAACGCATTGGTGGCGTGGCCAATGTAAGTTGCACTTGGATCCTCGGTGTTGTACACCGGTGCGCCAGTTTCAGGGTTGCGCCAGTCGTTGCCAATGATGCCAGTGCGGCTCGGGTTGGCACCCGTCAGCATGACCGCATGGCCGGCTGCTGTGACGGTAAATGCATGGTCGTAGTGCGCGTTGGCAAACCAGGTACCGCGGTTCAAAAACCTTGCAAAGCCATCGGGCGCCAATTGGTCACGCACACCCATCAACTGGCGCTGGGGCAAACCGTCAACTACCAAAAACACCACCAGTTTAGGAGGTTGTATCGATGCAGTAGTTCCTGTTGCCACTGCTGAGCACCCGGTCAATGCAGCGATCACAGTGATTGCCAAAGTCAGCACGCGCAGCAAGCTGGGCAGGTTTGAGTGGCGCGGGAAATGTGATTTCATTTGAGTGCCCTGGTGATGGTGCTCAAGAGTAACTGCATCCATTGGAAGTTGTTTGTGTTTGAAGAAAGAATTTTGTGCTTCAAATCCGCAGCGGCCATGCCGCGTCTACCTCCGCCCATGTCCCCCGCCGCCTTTGGCGGCTCCTCCTTGACTTCGCTACGGCAGACGCGCCCTGCCTGCTGCTGGAAAGAAGGTTTTAAAAGAGGTCAGCGCAGAACTTAGCGAGCGGTTTGCCTGAGTGTTTTTACGGAGGTCAAGGAGGAGACCCCAAAGGGGGCGGGGGACACGTAGTAAAAATACTCAGGCAAACCGCTCGCGGTCACAGCATAAGCCGCGCAGCTATTTGTATTTGACCAGCGCGTTTAACGGCAGGCCCGCAGCACCTCAGCCCCATACGCTTCAAGCTTCTTCACACCCATCCCCGCAATGCCTTCCAGGTCGCGCGCATTCTGCGGATTGCGTTCGGCAATGGCGCGCAAAGTAGCGTCATGAAAAATAACAAACGCAGGCAAATTGTGTTCACGTGCCACCTCAGCGCGCCAGGCTTTCAGCTGGGCCAGGCGCGCCAGTGCGCCCGCGTTCAATGCTGCCTCAGCAATTCCTTTGGCCGATGTTTTGGTGACTTTTTTGGCGCGGCTTGATTTTTCTGTTCCCGTTTGCTCGCGCAGTATCACGCTGGCCTGGCCTTTTAAAACCTGCCTTGCATCGGGCAGCAATTGCAATGTGCTGAAAGCCTCAGCATCAACGTAGACCATGTTTTTGGCAATCAACTGGCGCAATACAGCGCGCCATTGGGCTTCACCCAAATCACTGCCTATGCCGAATGTCGAGAGTTTGTCGTGGCTGTGCTGCAGCACTTTTTCAGTGGCTTTGCCGCGCAAAATGTCCATCAGGTGGCCTGCGCCAAAGCTGATGCCGCTGGCTTGTTGTACGCGGTAAATACAGCTGAGCATTTTGCGGGCAGCGTCGGTCGCATCCCATACCGCAGGGGGCTGCAAACAGTTGTCGCAGTTACCGCAGGGCAGGCTTTCTTCGTCAAAATAATGCAGCAAGCTCACACGTCTGCACGCTGTTCCTTCAGCCAAATTAAGCAGCGCATCCAGCTTGCCGCGCATCACGGCTTTGAATTCTTCGCTGGCGGCCTCGCTGGTGTCGATCATGCGGCGCTGGTTGACGACGTCGTTCAAGCCATAGGTCATCCACGCATCGGCAGGTAAGCCATCACGGCCTGCTCTGCCTGTTTCCTGGTAGTAGCCTTCGATGTTTTTGGGCATGTCCAGGTGGGCGACAAAGCGCACGTCGGGCTTGTCAATGCCCATGCCAAATGCAATGGTGGCCACCATGACTTGTGCATCGTCGCGCAAAAACTTGTCTTGCCGTTGCTGCCTCAACGCTGCGTCAAGCCCCGCGTGGTAGGCCATGGCGTTGATGCCTGCGCCTTGCAGCGTGTCTGCAATTTCTTCAACCCGTTTGCGCGACTGGCAGTACACGATACCTGCTTCGCCTGCGTGTTCGTTTTGAATAAAGCGCAGCAACTGTTTGGTGGCGTCGAGCTTTTCAACAATGGTGTATCGGATGTTGGGGCGGTCAAAGCTTGAGACGAATTGCGCTGCATTTTCAAGCTGCAATCGCTCGACCATGTCTTGCCGCGTCAGCGCATCCGCCGTGGCTGTGAGCGCCATGCGCGGCACGTTGGGAAACATTTCGTGCAGCAGACTCAAAGACCGGTATTCAGGCCTGAAGTCGTGGCCCCACTGGCTGACGCAATGCGCCTCGTCGATGGCAAACAGGCTGAGCTTGCCGCGCGCATTCAGCCCGCGCAGCAGGTCTTTCATGCGGGGGGTGTTGATGCGTTCTGGTGCCGCGTACAGCAGCGTCAGCTCAGCGCGCTGCAGCTGGCCTTCAATCGCGCTGCTTTCTTCAAAACCCAAGGTTGAATTTAGAAATGCCGCTGACACGCCAGCCTCATGCAGCGCGCCCACCTGGTCGTGCATCAGCGCAATCAGCGGTGACACGACGATGGTCACGCCGTGGCCTGCGTTTTGCCGGGCGATGGCGGGGATCTGATAGCACAGCGACTTGCCGCCGCCGGTGGGCATCAGCACCAGCGCGTCGCCGCCTTTGACAACATGGTCAACGATGGCGGCCTGCGGGCCACGAAAATTGGGGTAGCCAAACACCTCGCTCAAAATGTCGAGCGCGGTTGGCTGGAGCCATGATTCAGTCAAGTTGGAAAATCTATTTGCTATCAATATCGAAGCTGTTAGCGCCCACTTTATGTAGGCTTGGTGCTAATTTGACCACAAACCCTACATTTGTTCCCATGGCAGCCCATCAAAGCGCCAACCCGACAGGGTAGAGCGTTTGAAGTGCGCGTCCAGCGCGCCTTCAAAGCCATGCAACACATGCTGCACATCGGTAAAGCCAGCGTTTTCAAGTGCCTTGCCCGCTGCAAGCGTGCGCTGGCCCGACCGGCAAATCAGCAGCAGCGGCTGATGTTTGCCTGTGGTGTGCTGGGCAACGGCTTCAACAAATTTTTGTGCATCGGGTTGCAAGTCCGGGTAGTCGTACCACGGCACATTCACCACGCCGGGCGGGCGCCCTACGTACATGGATTCAATTTCCATGCGGACATCCACAAACAGCGCGTCGGGGTGGGTTTGCAGCCAGTCGTGCGCTTGTTGGGGGAGCAGGTTTTTCATGAATACATTTACGGGTTGATGGAGCAGCTAAATCTGAATCTGAATCTGAATCTGAATTTAAAAAAAGGGTCAGCGCCCGGTGCGGGCAATATAGCGTTTGCGCATGAACAGGGTCAACACCACCAGCACCAGCACCACCATGAAGCCAACCGTGGCCCAGAATACCGTGGCCGAATGCAGGCCGGGAATGTGTTCAAAGTTCATGCCGAAAAAGCCGGTGATCAGGTTCAACGGCAGAAAAATTGCGGTCACTGCTGTCAGCGTGCGCATCACGTCGTTGGTGCGGCTGCTCTGCGCATTGAAGTGAATCTGCACCACCGTTTCGGCTGACTGCTCCAGGCGCCGGGCATGCTGCAGCACACGGCCAATGTGCTCCATCACGTCGCGGGCCCGTGCCACCAGCTGGTCACGCTGGTGCTGCGCTGCGGCCAGGCTTTGCGCTGACAGGGCATTGCCTTGTGCAGATTGCTCATGCATGGCCAGCAAGGGTTCTTCCCGCAGTGAATCAAGCCACTCCTGAATGGCGTCATGCTGCTCGTCGCACAGGTCTTCCAGCACATGCAGCTGGGTACGGGCTGTCATCAGCGTGCCCCAGTTGTTAAACCTTGAGTTGGCGCGAAGCAAATCTGCCTGCCACTGCTCCAGCTGGCTGGACAACACACGGCGCAGGTCCAGGTAGCTGTCAACCATGGTGTTGATCATGCGCAGAGCCAGGTCAGCCGGGCTGGTGGGGAGGCGGTTTCGGGCAGATGCCGGGTCTGCGTGTGTTGCGTCCAGACTGAATTTGGCGTCGGCCAAAAAACGCTGCACAAAGCTTTTGGCAGCGTAGCAGCCGGGCGGGTGAACGCTGATCAGGCAACGGTCAAACACCACAAAGCCGACTGCCTTGGACTGGATGCGGTGAAACGCGGGGGTTTTTTGGCTGGTCATGGGCCGATGATGTTGCTGGCTGTCCTGACTGTGGTACTCCGTGATGGCCTTGTCATGGTTGTCCTCGGCATGCGACTCATGCTGGGTTGCCAGACGCCTGAAAATCACCAGGTCATAAATGGACGTAGAGTCATAATCCGACGGATGCGCCGCACTGGCCAGATCCTGGCAGTGGAGGTCGAGCAGCGCCGAACCGCCGAGGTTGAGGGCCGCCTGTTGCACCAGCGGCTGGGCGGCTTCAAACTCATGCTGCTCCAGATAGATCCACACAAAACCGTCAGGTGCGCTGTGATCTGGTACGGTGTCCAGAAAGCGCAGGCTGTCGTTGGTAAATTCAATGATTTGCACGTGAGGAATCCGGTTAAAGCCTGTTGTGAAAACTCTGGCGTGATTATGTCCAAAGCCTGACCGCCCAGATGGTTGTCATGCGTCCAAAAGCAGGCACCACACAACTGCAGGCACGCAATCTCCATAAATCAGCATGCTTTTAGGCTCTGGCTCATATTAAACGGGCGCTGGCAGCTACTCTATTTATAGCATTCAGATGTTACCGTTACTTCAGTGCCAGCAGCTTTCTGGCCGCGTCAATGGCAAAGTACGTCAGCACGCCGTCGGCACCCGCGCGTTTGAAGGCCAGCAAGCTCTCCAGCATCACGGCATCGTGGTCCAGCCAGCCGTTTTGTGCGGCGGCTTTGAGCATCGCGTATTCGCCACTGACCTGGTACGCAAAAGTGGGCACCTTGAACTCGTCTTTGACGCGGCGCACCACGTCCAGGTACGGCATGCCGGGCTTGACCATCACCATGTCCGCGCCTTCGGCAATGTCCATGGCCACTTCGCGCAGCGCTTCGTCGATGTTGCCCGGGTCCATCTGGTAGACCTTCTTGTCGGCTTTGCCCAGATTTCCAGCAGAACCTACCGCGTCGCGAAACGGGCCATAAAAAGCCGATGCATATTTGGCGCTGTAGGCCATGATTCGCGTGTGAATCAGCTTGCGCGATTCAAGTGCATTGCGAATCGCTCCTATCCTGCCGTCCATCATGTCGCTTGGCGCCACGATGTCTACTCCCGCTTCGGCCTGGCACAGTGCCTGCCTGACCAGCATGGCAGTGGTCTCGTCGTTCATGATGTAGCCCGTGTCATCTGGCAGCCCATCCTGACCATGTGTGGTGAACGGGTCGAGGGCCACATCGGTCATCACGCCCAGGCCCGGAAAGCGTTTTTTCAGTTCGCGCACCACGCGCGGCACCAGGCCGTCCGGGTTGGTGGCCTCCATGCCGTCAAAAGTTTTCAGTGCGCCATCAATCACCGGGAACAGCGCCATCACCGGGATACCCAGCTGAACGCATTCTTCGGCCACAGGCAGCAGCAGGTCCAGACTCAGGCGCTCCACGCCGGGCATGGAGGCAATCGGCACACGCTGGCGCTGGCCTTCGGTGACAAACACCGGGTAAATCAGATCGTGCGGGCTCAAGCGGTTTTCACGCACCAGGTTGCGGGTAAAAGCGTCACGGCGAAGTCGGCGCGGACGCCCAGCGGGAAAGGTGGCGTAATTGGTCATTCCCAAATTGTGCCAAAGCTTCAGGCCGCTGAAAAAAACAGCCTGACTTTCGCTCCAGTCAGGTAGCTGATACCTAATGGTATTCACAGCTAAAACGCGCCTTCAAAACGCCTTGTTTTCAATGAATCGGGCATAGAATTTTGTGTGCAGCGGCCGTTGGCAACTGCATCCCGCTTTTCCTCCCTGAGCGGGGCCCCGATGTTGCAAAACAAAAGGGCTTGACGCCCGGCGACTTCAAGTCCCGGGCTTTTTTTTGGCTGGCCGGACTAAACTAGCCCGATGCTTTGGGTTAAATCCTTTCACATTATTTTTGTAGCCAGCTGGTTCGCGGGGCTGTTTTACCTGCCGCGCATTTTTGTCAATCTGGCGATGGTGTCGCCTGACAGCCAGCTGGAACACCAGCGCCTGATGTTGATGGCCAGAAAGCTTTTGCGTTTTACCCACATTTTGTCGGTGCCAGCCGTTGGTTTAGGGCTGTGGCTTTGGCTGGGCTATGGCATTGGACAAGGCAGCGGCTGGATGCATGTCAAGCTGGTGGTCGTGGTGCTGGCCCTTGCTTATGGGCACCTGTGCAGCAGCATGTACCGAAGCTTTGAGGCCAATACAAACACGCGCAGCCATGTGTGGTTTCGCTGGTTCAACGAAGCGCCGGTGTTGCTGCTGGTGGCTGCGGTTATTTTGGTGGTGGTCAAGCCGTTCTAAGCGGCTAATCGAACTTGCAAAATGCCATCCCCGAATCAGCAAGCGGACGCGGGCAGGCTGGCTTTGCCAGATGCCTCGCGTCGTCCCCTGCAAGGGGAAAAAGAATTACATGATGTGAAGCGAAGTGAGGGCGATTGGGGTGTGCCAATTGTTCAAAGGGGAAAGGCACCACACGAAACGCAAAGTAGTGAGAACGACAGGGGTGTGCCGCCCCAATCAGTTTCATGGCCGCTGGCACTGGCGTTCACTTGCCTGATTGTTTATGCCAGCCTGTACCCGTTTGCTGACTGGCGCAATCAGGGTATTTCGCCGCTGACTTATTTGACGGCCCCTTTGCCCAAATACTGGTCGGGTTTTGATCTGGTGGCCAATGTGCTGGGTTATGGGCCCTTGGGCTTTTTGCTGGCGCTTGCGGGTCTGCGCGATGGGCACAACCGGTGGGCTGTCGGGTTGGCGGTGCTTGGCGCTTTGCTGCTGTCGCTCAGCCTGGAGACGCTGCAAAGCTACCTGCCATCTCGCATACCGTCCAATGTTGATCTGGCGTTGAACACCTTGGGGGCTGCATTGGGCGCAGGCAGTGCCTGGGCGCTTGAAAAGCTTGGGGCTCTTGGGCACTGGAGCCGTTTTCGGGCGCGCTGGCTGACGCTTGATGCACGTGGCGCCATGGTGCTGCTGGCGCTGTGGCCGGTGGCACTTTTATTTCCGGCAGCTGTGCCTTTTGGGCTGGGCCAGATTTTTGAACGGCTGGAAATAGCACTGGCAGGGGCCCTGGCCGGCACGCCGTTTCTGGCATGGCTGCCCCTGCGCGAGATTGAACTGCAGCCGCTGGTACCGCTTGCGGTGCTGGTGTGTGTGGCGCTCGGTGCGTTGACTCCCATCTTGCTGGCCTATGGCGTGGTCAACACACGGTGGCGGCGCGCAGTCACTGCTGCCTTGGTGCTGGCAGCAGGCATTGCCGTGTCGGCGCTGTCAGCAGCGCTCAGTTACGGGCCCGAACATGCGTGGGCCTGGCTGGACTTGCCGGTACGCGTGGGCTTGATGCTGGCTGCCATGTTGGCGCTGATGCTGCTTTTTCTGGGCCGGCGCGGCGCTACGGCATTTGCATTGCTGGCTTTGGCGATTCAGCTTGGCTTGCTGAACCAGGCACCCGCGAGTGCTTACTTTTGGCAAACACTGCAAACCTGGGAGCAGGGGCGATTTATCCGTTTTCATGGCGTGGTGCAGTGGCTGGGCTGGTTGTGGCCGTTTGCGGCTTTGCTGTATTTGCTGAATCGGCTTTCAAGACAAAGGGATACTGGGCAAAAGTAAAATTCGGCGATGACTGAGCAACAAACTTCCTCTTTCCCTGATGCTGAACATCCGCCTGGCGCTGAGCATCCGCCTGGCCCTGAACACACGCCCGGCGCAGAAAATTATTACGAGCGGCATATTTTCTTTTGCCTCAACGAGCGCCCGCCTGGCAAAGACGCTTGCGCCAACCACCGCGCGCAAGACGCGTTTGACCGCTGCAAGTCGCAAGTCAAAGCTGCAGGCTTGTCAGCCCCGGGGAAAGTGCGGGTCAACAAGGCTGGCTGCCTGGACCGCTGCACTGTGGGTCCGGTGGCGGTGGTGTACCCCGAGGCAGTCTGGTACACCTATGTGGACGCGCACGACATTGATGAAATTGTGGAGTCACACCTGAAAAACGGCCAGGTGGTCAAGCGGCTGCTGGCGCCGTTGGGCTTGGGCCGCTGAGGTCTGCATTTCTTGGAGTTGCAGGGGTTTGCAGGCGTTTTACGGGGAGTTTTTAAGACAAATAAGCCTGTAGCCCAATCATATTGGGCGCTAACTGCTCCTGTATCAATAGCACTACGGTTTGATGTCTGCTGCATTCAGATGATGGCTGGTGCGTTGCGGCAGTCGGTGGCCGACATGCTCCTGCGTCCACCTTAGCAAGTCCAGCCACATCTGGCGCATCTCTGCGTCCAGCGGTGTGCGGGTTGAGTTGGGCAACTCAACCGTCACCACCGGAATGCCCCGATGCACGCCGCCATAATTGCCCAGCGAACCCGGAAAAATACCCAGCTGGTCCAGATACAGGCGGCCCAGTTTTGAAGGTGGCACAAAGCCGCCTTTGGCCGGACCGTCGAAATCCAGCACACCGTAAGGGGCATGGATGCTGACGATCAGATCCGGCTTGAAGCTTTGCATTTGCGCGTACAAAAATTTTGACTCCGGCTCGGACAGTGGCTTGGTGCCCGGGTAGCGGCGCGGGTCTTTGCGTGTGCGGTTTTCCCAATAGGTTTTGGCGTCACGCTCCCAGTTGGGCGTGGGAAAATTCCGGTTCAGGTCAACGCCATTGGCATTGACACGGCGCGGCGGCTGGCTGAAAAGACCGTCCGGATTCAGCGCGGGAATAAAGCGCCAGTGCACAGCTTGCGCCAGATTGGGTGTGGCCACCTCAGCCATTCGCAGCCAGTGCAGTGCCACTGCTGACGATGACAGCTCATCGCCATGCATGCCGCCAACGACCAGCACACGCAGCACCGGGTTGTTGCTGCGATCAGTCCGGACATCACGCATCCACAATGCCCGGCCCCTGACCGAGTGGGTGCCAGTTGGCTGCAGGACAGCGGCCGCGCACAAGGCCCGGTTGACGTTGGGCAGCTGCACCACAAATTCGTCGCACGGCGCTGCTGCGCGCGCCGCTGGCGTTGCCAAAAAAACGAAGGATAAAAGCAATAACCAGCTGCCCAGGTGCATGGCCTCAAGTTTAGGTCACGCCCTGGCAGCCCACTGGGGAGAGCTAAGGCAAAATACCGGCAAGCCTGAATATTTTTATGTTAAATCCGACCTCCATTTACAAAGCCCCCAACCAGGCCCAAAGCCCCGGTTTTTCCACCGCTGAATTTCGCGCTTCGCTGGCGATGTTTGCGACCGGCGTCACCATCGTGACCGCGCGCACCGCTGCCGGCGAGCTCATTGGACTGACAGCCAATTCTTTTAATTCCGTCTCGCTCAATCCGCCGCTGGTATTGTGGAGCCTGTCGCAAGCGGCCAGCTCCATGGCCGCCTTCAGTGCAGGCTCGCACTACGCCATCAACATCCTGGCGGCTGACCAGCAGAACCTGGCCGAGCGTTTTGCCAGCAAGAGAGACGACCGTTGGGACGGCGTTGCCTTCACCGATGGTGTGGCAGGCGCGCCGCTGCTGGCAGGCAGTGTCGCCAGCTTTGAATGCTTTAACCGCAGTCAGTACACCGAGGGCGATCACGTGATTTTTGTCGGTGAAGTGGAGCGCTGCTGCCACGTTGGCGACGCTGCCCCACTTCTTTATCACGGCGGCAAGTTTTACACCGAGCATGCGCTCTGATTGAAGCCGACACCATGAAGCCCCAAATGTACACCCGCGGCCAGGCATTGCCCGCCCTGCTTGCACAACGGATTGTCATTCTGGACGGTGCCATGGGCACGATGATCCAGCGCTTCAAATTAAGCGAAGCGCACTACAGAGGAGCTGGTTACGCTGGCCCAAGTGGCCCGCTCGGGCGTTTCAAAGACTTTCACAGAGACGTCAAGGGCAACAACGAACTGCTCAGCCTGAGCAGGCCAGATGTGATTGCCGACATTCATGAAGGCTACCTGGCTGCAGGTGCCGACCTGATTGAAACCAACACCTTTGGTGCAACCAGCGTGGCGCAGGCTGACTACGACATGGCCGACCTGGCGGTAGAGATGAACTTTGAATCAGCCCGCATTGCACGCGCAGCTTGCGACAAGTTTTCAACCCTTGAGAAACCACGCTTTGTGGTCGGTGCACTGGGCCCCACGCCCAAGACCGCCAGCATCAGCCCCGACGTGAACGACCCCGGTGCGCGCAACACCAGCTTTGAAGAGTTGCGGAAAGCGTATTACGAGCAAACCGAAGCGCTGGTGCAAGGCGGCAGCGACGTGCTGATGGTGGAAACCATTTTTGACACACTCAATGCCAAAGCCGCATTGTTTGCCATTGACGAGTATTTTGAGCATTCGGGCGAACGCCTGCCGCTGATCATCAGCGGCACCGTCACCGATGCGTCGGGCCGGATTTTGAGCGGCCAGACCGTGACGGCTTTCTGGCACAGCGTGCGCCATGCACGCCCGCTGGCAGTCGGCCTGAACTGCGCGCTTGGTGCAGCGCTGATGCGCCCTTACATCGTAGAACTGGCGCGCGTGGCGGGTGACACCTTCATCAGCTGCCACCCCAACGCCGGCCTGCCCAATCCGATGAGCGAGACTGGCTTTGACGAAACGCCTGATGTGACGTCCCGCCTGTTGCATGAGTTTGCGGCTGAAGGACTGGTCAATATCGTGGGGGGCTGCTGCGGCACCACACCCGAGCACATTGCGGCCATTGCCAGTGCCGTGCAACCACTGGCAGCGCGGCATTTGAACGCAGGCGGGTTTTATAGGGAAGCGGCTTGAGTCGGCAGTGACCCTGCGGTAGATGTCCAACCGACCCAAACCAATAGCAGATCTGTATTGCTATTTTATCAATAGCTGCTAGCGCTCATTTTATGTGCGCTACAGGCTTAAAAGACCACAAAACCAGTGCGAAACAACCTGTCAGGCCTTTTGCTTGAATAACCACCGGTACATCGGCTCCACCACCATCAGCACCGCAGCCAGCCGCATGACATGCAAAGCAGTCACCAGCGGCACACCGAGTTGCAGCACTTTGGCGGTGATCGCCATTTCAGCAATACCGCCCGGTGAGGTGCCCAGCACCACGGCGGCCCAGTGGAGATGCGTGACGCGTGCCAGTAACCAAGCCAGCGCCGCACACAGTGCCATCATCACCACCGTGCCAAGTGCCACCGAAGCCAGCCAGCGCGGCGCCAGGTGTACAAAGCTGCGCGTAAAGCGCACGCCCAGGCTGATGCCGATGACCAGTTGTGCGGCATTGGTCAGCCACGTCGGGATGGCCGACCAGGTGTGACCGCTGGCCGTCAGCAACAAACTGGCTGCCAGCGCACCCAAAAACCAGGGGTTGGTGCGTTTGAGCACAACCATCACCCAGCAGCCCGTTGCAGTCAGCAAGCCCAGCGCGGCCAGGCCGGGCGCGTTGACGATCCGTGGGCCGGGCAGTGTGGTGTCCAGGCCCTGCAGCCCCGCAAACTGAAAGCCGAACGGAATGATGAGCGTGACCAGCAGCACGCGCAGGCTGTGCGCGGATGCCACCAGCTCCGTCTGGGCACCGTACTTTTCAGCGATCAGTGTCATCTCAGACGCAGCGCCAATCGGTGACGCAAAGTAGCTGGTAGCGCGCGTCAGATGAGCAATGTGAAACCTGCCGGGACCGCGATGCACCCGGTCAAGCCAGGCGCCAAAAGCCAGGCCAAGTGCCAGCGCCCACACTATGTTCAGCGCAATGGCCCACCACAAATTCAACACCAGCGCCACCACCTGCGGCGTGAAGTACAAGCCCAGTGCAGCGCCAATGACCCACTGACCCATGTTGCGCAGCGCAGTGTGGCTGTAAGTCGGCAGGCCAGACATCGACAGTGCGGCCGTCCCCATCAGTGGGCCAATCATCCAGGGCAGCGGGGTGCGCAGCTGCAGGCAGGCCAGTGCGGCAAGCAGTGCGATCAGCAGCGTGGCAGCTGTGCGCATGAGGATCAAAGGCATTGGCACGGTAGCGATGCGGTGTTGAAGGAGTCGTATTAGTATCACCCGATGCCCAAACTATTTTTCAGCCTTTTTGTCGCTGCTCTCATCAGCAGCTGCGCCAGCCAGCCCGAAGCGCCTCTATTGAACAACTTGACCGGCGACGCATTGCTGGCAACCACTGCGCGGGTTGACCCGCTGCTGCCAGCTGATGTGCTGCTGCTGGGTGAGCAGCACGATGCCCTGGAACACCAGCAAATTCACAAGCAAGTCATTGCGCTGCTGGCCCAGCGCAACATGCTGTCTGCGGTGGCACTGGAGATGGCCGATGCGGGTGCAACAACTGCCGGGCTGCACCCCAGCTCAACCGAGGCGCAAACAAGAAGTGCCTTGAAGTGGAACGACACCGCCTGGCCATGGGAAGCATACGGTCCTGCTGTGATGACTGCGGTGCGGGCCGGTGTGCCGGTGATGGGTGCCAACTTGCCAGGCGAGCAAATGCGCCAACAAATGCAGGACAGTGCACTGGACGGCCAGTTGCCAGGCCCGGCACTCAAAGCGCAGCAGCAGCTGATTCGCATTGGCCACTGCAATCTGCTACCTGAAAGCCAGATCACGCCCATGACCCGCATCCAGATTGCCAAAGACATCAGCATGGCCAATGCGCTGGTCAAAGTGGTGCTGCCCGGCAAAGTGGTGGTGCTGCTGTCCGGCAGCGGCCATACCGATCGCCTACTGGGCGTGCCGCAGCATTTGCCAGCCAGCCTGAAGGTCAAGGCAGTGCGCCTGCGCGCTGGCCCGGCCACTGAGGGTGACAAGGCAGAGGCCTTTGACGCGGTGTGGCAAACGCCTGCACTGCCTGACAAAGATTATTGTGCTGAATTCAAAAAGCAGATGGGCGGCTGACAGGCAGAGTTTTAAGATTCATCTGCGGGTCGCGTTCATGGCCATTGAGGCCTGTTGGGATCTATTGGGAGCTATTGCAGCCCAACAAAGCCCATCAAAGCCCATAAAATTTGGGCATGAATGTCAAAACTCAAAAATCACTGATCCCAGGACTTGCTGGCTCCATAGAAATCGCTGTGGATTTGCCCAATGAAGCGCAATTAGCCAAAGGTGTTGCCGTTATTGCGCACCCACACCCGCTGTTTGGCGGCACGCTGGACAACAAGGTTGTGCAAACCCTGGCCCGGGCTTTTACCCAATCCGGGTGGACTGCAGTGCGTTTCAATTTCAGGGGTGTAGGCGGCACCGATGGCACGCATGACGAAGGCCGGGGCGAGCTGGACGACATGCTGGCCGTGGCGGCCTATGCCGCGCCGTCTGGTGTGTTGTGCCTGGCAGGCTTTTCATTCGGTGCATTTGTGACAACGCATGCGTTTGACAGGTTGCACGGCACCCGGCCCATTGACAAGCTGGTGCTGGTGGGGACCAGTGTGGTACGCAGCGCCGCAGCACCGGTTGCTGCTGCTGAACACCACAAAACAGTTGTCATTCATGGTGAACTGGACGACACGGTGGAACTGGGCGCAGTGATGGACTGGGCACGGCCCCAATCACTTCCCGTTACCGTTGTACCCGGGGGTGGGCACTTCTTTCACGGACAATTGCCGCTTCTCAAAAGCCTGGTGGTGCGCCACTTGTCTTCTGCCGCCTATTGATGTTTTCAGCCACCGGATGTGTTCATGCCCAGTTTTTTTAAAGTCGCCATTGCTTCATTGACCTTTGCAGTTACGGCAGTTTTTGCGCAAGCACCGCAGGTGCCAGAAATCGCGGCCCACTCTTACATGCTGCTGGATGTCACAGCCAACCAAATCCTTGCTGCCAAGGACATTGATTCCCCGATTGAGCCTGCATCGCTGACCAAACTGATGACCGAATACCTGGTATTTGACGCACTCAAGGCTAAAAAAATTGACTTGAAGCAAACCCTGCCGGTCAGCGAACGCGCCTGGAAGATGCCTGGTTCGCGCATGTTCATTGACCCAAAAATGCAGGTGCCGGTTGAAGACCTGATCAAGGGCATGGTTGTGCAGTCAGGCAACGACGCCACCATGGCACTGGCTGAGGGCGTGGGCGGCAGCGCCGACAAATTTGTACAGATGATGAACGCCCAAGCCAAAGCCCTTGGCATGAAAAACACCAGCTACAAAAACCCGGAAGGTTTGACAGAGGCCGGCCACACCACCACAGCGCGCGACCTGAGCATCTTGTCAACCCGCCTGATGAGTGACTTTCCTGAATACGTCGGCTTTTCAGCCATCAAAAAATACCGCTATGCAGGAACACCTGCGGCAAACGACACCAATCGCAACACCTTGCTATTTCGCGACCCCAGCGTTGACGGCTTGAAAACCGGCCACACGGAGGCAGCAGGTTACTGCATGATTGCCAGTGCCAAGCGCGACTTTCCCAACCTGGGCGCAGCCAATGCGCCAGGCCCCCGCCGCCTGCTGGCCATCGTGCTCGGCACTGCAAGTGACAGCGCTCGGGCCAATGAATCACAAAAGCTTTTAAATTGGGGCTACACCGCGTTTGACGCCGTCAAACTGTTTGACGCAGGCCAGGTTGTTGCCAGTCCAAACGTGTGGAAGGGCAAAAGCAATATTGTCAAACTGGGCCAAACCAATGCCATCGTGGTGGCCGTGCCCGCTGGCACAGCAGCCAAGCTAAAAACCACAATAGCCCGCCCCGAGCCGCTGGTGGCGCCATTCGCCAAAGGCCAGGCCATTGGCAGCCTGAAAATCACGTCGGGCGACAATCCGGCAGTCGTGGCAGAAGCGCCACTGTATGCGCTGGAGGCTGTTGCAGAGGCAGGCGTGCTGGGCCGAGCCTGGGATGCGGTGCGGTTGTGGATCAAATAGCTTGGCTATCTGGATGTGGGATGCATGACACGGTTAACTGCATGCGCCAAAAAGCAACATATGCCAGTGCTGTAATGCTCAAACCGCCAGCTAAAAAGAGCGAAAACACGCGGTCTGGTTTGCCGCCAAAGTTTGAAACTGCTACACTCATGGGCTTTTCTGGAATTTCAGAGACAGATTCGTTTTCGCGGCAAATCCGACAGTTGGCCGTGACTTTATTGAGTGATCAAACAAAGACAAACGAAGAATTTCACGTTATACATCCGTTTTAGGGACGTTTTTAAATGCCAACCATCAACCAGCTAGTGCGTCAAGGCCGTGAGGTCGAGACCATCAAGTCGAAGAGTCCTGCCATGCAGAACTCTCCGCAGCGCCGCGGTGTGTGCACACGCGTGTACACCACG
>JANYGP010000054.1 GCA_025362315.1 Polaromonas sp. | reverse complement strand
CTTGCTGCGCAGCCGTTTCCCGTTGATGGTCACAAATGCTTTGCCTGCTACTTGCATGGTTTTTGTCCTTTAAAGAATGAATTGCACGGCGGCAGCAAACACACGGAACTGGTTCACCACGTTAGGCGGCAAGATGCAGTTCACGCGGCCCGTGTCCGCTGTACTGCGCACCACCACCAGGTCGTTTTTGAACTGGTCAAAGCCTTCCAGAATGCCCGCCAGCTCCAGCTGGCGACCGACGTCGATCAGCTCACCGCGAATCAGGTTGGGCGTGGCCACCAGCTGGCCGGGCGCAAAGCTGGTGCCGTTGTCGGCCAGCTTGTGGCGCGGAAAGCGCAGCGCAATGCGGGCACGAAACGCGTAGCGCATGTAGTCCACCGTCCACTTTGTCTCCAGGTCAAGGTAGCTCACATCGTCAATACCGGCAGCATTGGTCTGGTAGGTGGTGATCACCCGTTCAACCAGCGCATTGCCACCGGCGTCCACCGTAAAGGTGCTGATGCCGTCGCGCAGCAGCAAGTCGCGCTCCTGGCGGGTAAAGCGGTCAGCAATGGCGGGCGGCAACATGCCAGGCAAAGCCAGCGTTTGCAGAGGGCGCGCCGGGTCAATCGCACCGCTCAGCTCACACACAGCGGCCAGCGCAGCGGCGTAGTGGTAGGTCGGCGTGGGTGCGCTTTTAATGCCCACCACCGTGCTGTGCGGGCTGTTGCGCGCAGCACCATAAGTGGTCAATGCACCATGCGTGCCCTTCAGACCCACGAACAAGTGGCCGGTGCGCATGTCCATGCCGCCCCAGCGTGCGGCCAGCTCGGTCTCCAGCTTCACCAGGTTGGTCACATCGTTGTATGGCGTCACGATGGTGTAGTACGCCTCCAGGCTTATCGCCGCCAGCGCGGTGGCCACGTCGGGGTTGCTGGCACCTGCAGCAGCGTCTGCCACCACCACGGCAACACCTGCAGGCGTCTTGTCGTCGGGGTAGTAGTTGGTGCGCACGTCGATGTCGCTGGTAAACGCACTCTTGTGCCGCGCCGTCAGCGTCACCACGCCCAGGGCAGACGTTGCCGTCATGGGCGCATCCAGGCGGGCATTGACTGCCGCTGCCACATTGGTCGCCATCACCGTGGCCGTGTCGGCAAGCGTCACGCCGACGCTCAGTTTGTAGCCGTTCACGTACAGGGCCAGCGTGCCGCTTGCAGTGGCCGGGCCGGTAATCGTCACGGTTTTGGTGTGCGCGGTGCCTGCGCCTACATCGTCCAGAGCCATTGCCCACATGTCGCTCTCTGTGTTGGCCGCACGGGCCACCACCAGCATTTCATGCAGCACAGAGCCACGGCCAAACAGCAAAGCGGCCTCGGCAGGGCTGTTGATGCGATAGAGCGTGGCGGCCACTGCTGTACCAGCCGCCAGCTTGTTGCCGATAAACAGCATGCGGCGCGCCATTGGCGCCAGACCGCGCAGCGCCTTGCTATTGTCAATTTCGACATACGCACCAGGTGTGCGCACGTCAATTGGGATGGTCGAAAACGAAATGTTGTCGGGCATGTAATGCTCCTTTTAAAGGGGTTTAAATGGCAGGCGTGGTGTTGCGGCTGGTTGCCTTGGTAGCGTCAAGAGCCAGGCCGTGTTCATGGTCCCGTAGCCCAGCTATTTCCTCCACCACATCGCCATCTGCCAGGCGGCGCAGCCAATAGCCCTCGGCATTGACTTCTTCGCCATCGGCAGCCAGATAGCCATTGGCAGGCTTGCGCACCTTCAGTTCAGGCGTCGCGGGTTTCACAAACAATCGTTCCATCAAGTTGCTCCTGGTTAAATGTTCAGCTGCACGTCCAGCTGCGCATCTGGCGAGCTGGTTGAAAAATCGGGCGGTTCATGCAACCACTTGGCGTGCTCGCCTGGGGCCGCATGCGGCGCAATGTCCAAATCGGCATGCGCGTGGGTAAAGTCGGGCAGCTGGTCAATCTGCGCCTGGCCATAGTCTTCGTCCAGGGCGACTGGGTAGCTTTCCAGCGTGATCTCAATCGCAGCGATGCCAGCGCTTTCAAACAGCTCCTCATCAGCCATCTC
>JANYGP010000011.1 GCA_025362315.1 Polaromonas sp. | reverse complement strand
CTGCGTTTGACCAAATCGGGGCCGGCCTTTGACGCTTGTCGCGGGTGGTGGTGAGCACGTAGCCACGCCTGCGACTGACACCACGGATGCTTGCTAGTCTCACGACGCTGGCGATTCGCTTGCTGCTGGTCAACACGCCTTAATCGGCAAGTGCTGCGCGGATGCGCGGCATGCCGTAGGTGGCATCACTCCTGGCATGAGCAGCTTCAATGTGCGCTAACAACATGACATTGACCGTAACCCGCTTGCTCGGTGCGCGGCACTGCCAGTCGTAGTAACCGCTAGTGGAGACTTTGAGGTGTTTGCACATGGCATGAACGGGTAGTTCGGCCTGGTTGGCGGCAATTAACGTGTAAACGCTGTGGGCGTCTGCTCGCTTTTGCCTGCAAACCATGGTCGCAAGCCTTTACAAGTATGTCCCTTTCCTACAGAGCCTGGCGTAGCTTGCGGCGCAGCTCCATCAACTCTTGGCGCTCCGCGGCCTTGAGTAGTAGCGACTGAGGGGTGGTGGCCGTGGGAGGCGCAGCTTCAGTAACTCTGGCGGCCCGCATCCAGCTCAATATGCTGGTTTCGTGACAACCGAACTCCTTGGCTAACTCGCTGGGTCTGCGCCCAGACGCTACCAGTTCAATCATTTGCTGGCGAAATTGTGCAGGATACGGCGGCTTAGGGTTGTACTGTCTTGGCATCTTCGACTCCTTCTTGAGTTAACGATAAGATGTCCGTCAAATCGGGTCAACTCCAGACAGCTCATAAGTTTCTCTCAGGGCATCAACCAGCAACGTCTTCTCCCGGTTGCTCAGGAGAGGCAGGTCGACGCCCAGGCCTTTTTTTAACAGTTCATTCGCCTTCTTCAAGATGTCGTGTTCAAGCTGCAAGCGCCGCAGGTCGTGTCGAAGTGATTCGACTTGCCGCTCCAGTTCCGTGCGCTCAGAATCTGGCGGTGAATCGTTGTGGCGTTTCATGGATGGGGAAACCTCTGGGCCGAGTAGTTGATCTTTCCATTTGTACAACGTCGGCCGGCTCAAGGCTAGCTTTTGTGCAATTGCTTGTGCACTTATCCGTCTGGTGCAAAGCTCAATGACTGCCGCTTGCTTTAGCTCTGAAGGGCGTAGTACGTTCCTCGCTTTTCCGGTAACATAATTCCGCTTATTGGGGTGCAGTTCATCGACCCAAGCTCCGAGCGTATCGCGGCACGGATATCCCAGCGCCTTTCGGGTTTGCGCAATTCAGCGATCATGGTTGAGGTAATGTTCAACGGCCACTCTTTTCTGCTCGTATGAATACTTCGACCTTAAACGTACATAGCCCGCCGGAAAATCGTGACCTTGCTCGTGCTCTCGATGCCAACTCTTGAGTGAGTTCTTTGTTGGGTAACCCAACTGCAGAATGGTCGCTCCAGTGCGCTTCCCGAGTTTTATATAAAGCTTGACTGCTCGAGTGCGGTCTTCGTACGAATACATGAACTACCTCCAAGTACTCCAAGTTTTTGTCCGCACCTCCAGTGGGTGAGTTTTCGGTCGGCGCCAACATCAAACCTAAAAAATTGCTATGAACTTAAGCACGAATTTACCAGCGTGCACCGAAGGTTTGGCGCAGTTCATATATTTGAATGTCAGCCAATAGCGCAGGTTTGGGCTTGCTCAAGGTCCACAGCCTCGCGGTATCTTGGAGTTCTTCGAGCGTAGCCATGGCGGCTGCAGGCGTGTCATGCCAGACATTGGGGCATAAACGTTCCAGCATCACGGCGCGGATTGGCGTGCCACGCTCGCCATAGCTAGCAATCACTTGCGCGACAAGCGAAGCCGCCCGCGGATTGCCAGGACGGTGGTAGGGAATCAACGGTACATGGCCGACTTTCATCACAAAATAGGGGTGATAGGCGGCAATAATTCCTCACCGCAAGGCTGTAGGGTAAGTGCTACGCAATGCGTGCTGTGGGTATGAATCACACACCGAGTTTTTGCATCAAATCGAGTGGCAGCCGCGTAGATGCTTGCATGAAGCGCTATTGTTTTACTGGCAGTATCGCCACTCGTCTGGCGCGCCTCAAGGTCCAGTCGGGCCAGCCTTGCGGGGTCCAGAAAGCCCAGGCAGGCATCGGTGGGCGTGATCAGGAAGCCGTCGTCCAGCCGCATGCTGATATTGCCAGCTGTGGCGTGCACATAACCACGCTCGAACAGGCTGCGGCCTATGCGGCAGATCTCGTCGCGGGCTTGAGTTTCAGTCATGTTAGGTGTGTAAAGGCTTGGGTGAAAAAATCGTCGGAGCCAAAATTCCCCGACTTCAGCGTCAGGTGCAGGCCCTCGCCGCCCGCCGCAGCACAGGCCGCGTGGCACCAAGGCACGCCTGGGTCAATCTGGCCGCCAATCTTCATTTGCGTGATGTCGAGCGCCTGCACGCAGGCCCCGGAGGTCTCACCGCCCGCCACGACCAGTTGGCGAACGCCGCGCTCCACCAGCCCCCTGGCAATGGCGGCAATCGTGCGCTCCAGCATGGCCCCTGCCTCTTGCACACCCAGCTGGCCCTGCACCGATTTGACGAGGCTGACGTCAGCGGTTGAATAAACCAGCACCGGCCCCCCGGCCAGCAGCGGCTCGGCCCAAGCCAATGCCTCGCCAACGACGTCGACACCTGCAGCCACGCGGAGCGCATCCACTGCCAGCGTGGGCCGTCCGGTTTTGGTGAAAGCCACTACCTGGCGATTGGTCGCCAGCGAGCAGCTGCCTGACACTATGGCTTGCAGTCCACGAGCAGGCGGCAGTTTGCTGGAATGCGAAGACGGTTTAAGACCGAAGTTAGCCGGCAAGCCAATGGCCAAGCCCGAGCCGGCGGTAACCAGTGGCAAGTCCTTCAATGCGGGGCCCAGGCGCAGCAAGTCGTTGTTGGAAATGGCATCAACAATGGCAATGCCCACGCCTTCGGTGCGCAGCTGCGCAATGCGCGCACGCACGGCATGTGCGCCTTGGGCGACCACCTTGTAGTCGATCAGGCCGACCTTGGCGCGCCTAACTTGCGCCTGCAGCACCCGCACCAGATTCGGGTCGGTCATCGGGGTCAGCGGATGGTTCTGCATGCCGCTTTCGTTGAGCAGCACCTCGCCGACGAACAGGTTGCCCTTGAACACGGTGCGGTGGTTGTCGGGAAACGCGGGCGTTGCAATGGTGAAGTCTGTTTTCAGCGCGTTCATAAGCGCTTCAGTCACCGGGCCAATGTTGCCTTTGGCGGTGCTGTCGAAGGTCGAGCAGTACTTGAAGTAGATTTGCTGCGCGCCTTGTGCCTGCAACCAGTGCAGCGCGGCAAGCGATTGGCTCACCGCATCAGCCGCTGGCAGGGTGCGCGACTTCAGGGCCACCACCACCGCGTCAACTTCAGTGGCCAGCGGCTCTTCTGGCACGCCAATGGTTTGCAACACCCGCATGCCGGCGCGCACCAGGTTGTTGGCCAGGTCGGTGGCGCCAGTGAAGTCGTCTGCTATGCAGCCTAGATAGAGGGGGTTCATAGGGGGCTTGTCTTTTTCAAAACGTGGGGTGAAAGTGTCAGGTTCGCAGCCAGACAGCGCAGTCTGGCCAAAGGTGTTTGCCTGCTGCAGGCGACTGGCCAAAGAACAGCATGTGCAGGGCGTCGCAACGGGGCGGATGTGCAACCTTCGGGTGCCATGCCGCCATGGGTCATAAAACCTTGGCCAAAAATGTCTGGATGTGCTGCGCGCACCATTGCGGATGCTGGAAAGGCACTAAATGGCCTGCGTTTTCCAGGGTGAAGTGTTCTGCGGGTGCGCCCTTGACGCACCCCACGATTTCGTCACCGCACCTGGGCGGGCTGAGGGGGTCGCTCTGCGCAGAAAGCGCCCGAACCGGTACACTCCATTCCAAACGGTTGGCCAGCAACCCTGGACGCTGGGCCAGATAGCGGTGCCGCAGGTGAAAACGCGCATTGCCCGCCCGCTGCGCTTGCGCCACGAGGCTGTCGACAAGGGGGTCTTGTGCATCGAGTCCATACACCGGGGCAAGCTGCTGGCGTACCAGCTCGACCATGCCGCCGTGGGCCAACGTGTCCTGTTGACGGGTGCGGGTCTGTGGGCCGAGCGGGCCGCCCGGGCGAACTTTGGAGGCCAGCACAATAAGCGCCCTGCAGCGCTGCGGGTAACGCGTGGCCAGGTGCAGGGCGGTAATTCCGCCCAGTGAATGACCCAGCCAGACGGCCGGTCGGGCGTCCAGCGCCTCAAGCCGTTCCAGCTCGGCATCAAAATCTTCCTTGTCGCCCAGAACTTCAACCCGAAAGGGATAACCGAGTGCGGCAGCCAAAGGCGCCAAGCTGGCCGCGTCCATGAGCGTTCCGGGCAGCGCAATAACCAGTAGAAAGTCAGTGCTGTTCATTTTTTTCAATGTAAGAAACGCCTGTATCCAACGTTGATCTTTGGGTAGAAATTAATAACGGTCGAAGTAATCCTGCAGGCGCGTTCGGTCGTTTGTCAATGTCAAGGCCAAGCCCAGCAATACCCGTGCTTTTTGGGGATTCAGTGAGTTGGACGCGACGGTATTGAATTCGATGTCGTTGCTCTTGACGGACACCGTCCCCGAAGCCACCCGTGTGGACCGGACAAAGGCCACGCCCTTCTCGTGCGCCATCAGGGCGCCTTTTTTGGCAGCTTCTGACAAGGTTCCATTGCCGGTGGCGGCAAAAACAATGCCTTTTGCGCCAGCTGAAATTGCAGCCTCAAAGAGCGTTGAGCCTGCCCCTTGAAAGCCATAGATGATGTCGACTTCGGGCAATGCCGCCAGCAACGACACGTCAAAATCACAATGCACCGTGTGCGCGCGCAATGGGGCGGCATGGAAATCGACTTTGCCGTCAATCACCGATCCGATCACGCCGTATTCCTGCCCCGTAAAGGCGTCAGTCCCCACGGTATGGGTTTTGACCATGTGCCGCGCGCTTCCGACACGGCCATTCAATACCATCAACACGCCCATGCCGTGAGATTTTGAAGAGGCTGCCACCGCCACGGCATCCAGTAAATTCAGGGGCCCATCGGCACTGAGGGCGGTTGACGGCCGCATGGCCCCCACCAGCACCACTGGCTTCGTGCTCTTGACCACCAGATTCAGGAAATAGGCGGTTTCCTCCATGGTGTCTGTCCCATGTGTAATCACCACGCCATTGACCGAGTCGGACTGCAGCACCACGTTGACCCGCTTTGCCAGCGTCAGCAACACACTGTTGTTGATTTCCTGACTGGACACATTGACCACCTGTTCCCCCGAAATCGCCGCAATGGCATGCACCTGCGGAACCGCCTGAATGACCGCCTCGACGCCATGCGCTAAGGCGTAGTCAGTGGTGTTGGCCGCAGAAGCCGCCGCCGCCGCTATCGTTCCCCCCGTGCCCAGAATCACAATGGCAGGAAGGTTCTTGACCTCAGCGGAAGGAAATAATTCGGGAGAAATAGGCATGTTGATGTCCAGGCAGACCGAGGGCCTCTGAAATATAAAAGCGATTAACCGCTACCAGCCGCTGTTAAACGCTGGCAGATTCCGCGGCCACGGCCAGCGGCGCTTTCCAGCCATTGCCGCCTTTGATGATCTGCGCAATCACCGCGATCTCGTCAAAAATCCGGTACTCGCGAATAATCTTTCCGCGCCGAAGTTCAAAATGCGAAGAACCCAGAATGTTTACCGGTGCGCCGTTGCTGGAGCCATACACAGGCGAGCCACTGTAGGTGCCGCGCATCAACCAGATCACCCCCACCCGGACACCCAGGTCTTCGGACTCATGCACGACGAGGTCGCGAATTTCCATGATGCCGTCCGGGAACGCTGCCAGCAGGCTCATGATTTCCAGCTGGAAATTGGCAATTTGCATCACGCGGCGCATGCGCACGGTCTGGCACACCACGGTGTCATCGCAATAGTCGGCGACCTTGTCAAAGTTTCTCTGGTTCCAGACCTGCTCAAAGAACTCGGTGATCATTTGGCATTCAGCCAGGTAGCGCTTGGGCCGGGCGCCAGAAATACCGCTTTCAATCGGGTTTTCGATGTGACCGGCAAACGGCGCTGCCGTGGCAGACGTCTGGATGGCTTTGCCCAGCACCGGCGAGCGTTCGGACAGGTCAGCGGCTACGACGTACGGGTCCATGCCCAGCGCCTGCAGCACGGCAAATTCGTCGCGAATCACCCACTCTTCCACCACCAGGTTGTCTTGCACCAGGCAGTGCGCCATGCCGCGGTTAACCCAGTCTTTTCCTGTTGGCGGGCCGTACGTCCAGTGGCCGCTGTGGGTGGCATTGTTCAACACGCGGTGCGCGCTGATAAAGCCGTTGTTCCCGCGTGATTCCCAGATCACATCGTCATGGCCTCCGCCCCGGTTCGGGAAAGCCACCATTTTCTGAATCGAGTTGCCGATGACGTTTTGCATGCCATAGGTTTCGCCATAGCAGGTGTGGACTTTGACGTCAGGGGCGTAGTGGTCATGAATCTGGCCCAGACCGCGCTTGATCCAGATACGGTCAGTCCAGCTGGTGATGTAGTCGCGCGGGTCACGGTATGGCGCGTACGCTGCGGGCAGAAGGTCGGACAGTTGGTCTTGAATAGACATGAATACCTCTTTTAGGTGGTTAAAAAGCGATTAAAGATACAAAGGCAATTGAGACTTCCGGGCTGCTGACAGGTCAAGGTGGCGCAAGGATTTGGGCACCCTCACAACACGATGTTCTGGCTTGGCCAGCACGTCAGCATCAGTTTTAACCAGTTTGTCAGTTACCCAGATTCAGTATTTATTGCTACTACATTAATAGCTGCTACCGCACGAACAGCATGCGCGACAGGCCTTTTTTTTCTTTAAAATTTACTTGCAGGTCAAAATAAGTGCGGAGAAAGGCCAGATTAAAAATTAGGCATGGCCGCGGCGAACAGCAGCTTGAGCGCATCGGCTTTCGGCATGACGCCGGACTCTTCCAGAATGTCCACCAACGGACGCTCTTCGGCCACTGACTGGCGCACCAGTGCGCTGATTTTCTGATAGCCCAAAATTGGCACCAGCGCGGTTGCCACCGCCATCGATTTCATCAAATTGCGTTCATTCGTCTGCACATTGGCCACGATACCTGCGACGCATTTTTCCCTGAACAGGCGTGCGCCATTGGTCAGCAACTGAATGGACTCAAAAATCCGGTCCGCTACCACGGGCTCGAAGTGGTTGATTTCCAGTTGTCCGTTTTGCACGGCTTGGGCGATGCAGACATCGTTTCCGACGACCGCAAAGCTCATTTGCACCATCGACATGGGCACCACTGGATTGATCTTGCCCGGCATGATGGAAGAGCCCGCCTGCACTGCCGGCAGCGTGATCTCGCCAATGCCGCCCACAGGCCCTGACGACAACAAAATCAGGTCAGACGCGGTTTTGGCAAGTGCCGTCGCGCAAGTCCTAAGTTCCGCTGAGACCCTTGAAAACGTGTCCATGTTCTGCATGGCATCAAAGGAGTTTTCAGGCGCTCTGAACGCCACGCCGGTTAATTGGCCAAGGTGCGCGAATACGGCTTTACGGTAGCCCTGCGGTGCCCCGAAGCCGGTGCCAATAGCGGTACCCCCCAGTGGCAGCACCAGCAACATGTCGCGCACGGTTTGCACGGCTAGCACGAGACGGTCCGCCAACGCTGCATACCCGCCAAAGACCTGACCCAGCATCATGGGTTGGGCATCTTGCAGGCAGGTGCGCCCCAAATGCAACACATTCATCGTTTCGACAGATTTGCTGCGATAGCAATCGGCCAGCAGCCCGAGCTGATCAATCAATGGCCCGAGCAAGGTATGGGTCGCAATTTTCATCGCGGCGGGATACACATCGTTGGTGGACTGGGAACGGTTGACCTGGTCGTTGGGATGCACTAGGCCGTATTGTCCTGGCGCGCCGCCCAATAGTTGCTGGGCCCGGTTGGCAACGACTTCATTGAAATTCATGTTGCTGGAAGTGCCGCCTGACCCTTCCAGCATGTCCACGACCAAAGAGGATGCGTGCTGGCCTTCTACAATTTCACGGCAAGCCTGTGCAATGGCAGACTTTTGCGCTTCAGTGATGACATTCACGTCAAAATTTGCCAATGCTGCCGCCCATTTGCAGTGTGCAAAAGCGGTGCTGAAATACGGGTTGGAGCCCACGGTGCGCGGGGAAATCGTCAGGTTTTGCACCCCCCGCAAGGTGTTCACGCCGAACAGCATGTCGTTGGGGATTTGTACATTACCTAAATAATCACGCTCTGTACGCACCGATGTTGGCTGGTCGCTCATAAGTTTTATCCTTATTAATTTAGAGACTGTTCAATGCAGGAATGGATGTCACAGGAAATGCATAAGCAGGCTTACTTGGGATGCCTTCGACATCGCCCTGACCACCTTGCTGCCAGAAGAAGGGTCGCATTTCGTTGGCCCTGTTTATCAGCTGCACTGCATGTTGCTTATGTTCACCGACAGGTTTGCCGTGTCAGGCAAACCGGTGAAATGGTAACGGTTTGCCTTGACTTCAAGCCACTGAAGCAGGGCGTTGGGCTTTGCGCACGCCGTCAATACGCTCGGTAGCAGCAGCACGCAGCAAGTTCACGTCGTTGCCGGGCGTGACCAGGTCGTAGCCCATGGCAGTACAGGCTTCCCCCATTTGCGCAGGGCCGCAGAAAATTCCGGCATATTTGCCGCGCGCATGCACCACCTTGAGAATGTGTTCAATGGCTTGCGTCATGCGCCTGTCTGGCCAGGCGTTGGGCCCCAGCCCCATGGCGATACCCAAATCGCTCGGGCCCACGTACACGCCGTCAAGCTCCTCCACGTCCATGATCTGCTCGATGTGCTCCAGCGCATTGGGTGTCTCGATCATGGCCAGCGAAAGGATTTCGTCGTCTGCCTTGGTCAAGTAATCCGAGCCACCGTACAGCAGCCCGCGTGCCGGCCCAAAACTGCGTCCTCCCCGGGGTGGGTAGCGGCAGCTGCTCGCAAACATGGCAGCCTGGTCCACGTTGTCAATCAGAGGGCAAATAATTCCGTAGGCGCCTGCGTCAAGAAGCTTGTTGATTTCTGCAAGCGTCAAGCCTGCACAGCGCGCCAAAGGCACTGCCGGCGTGGCTGAAATGGCCTGCAAGAGATGCACTGCCTGGTCAAAACCAAACGGGGCATGCTGCAAATCCACGGTGACGGCATCGAACCCGGTGTGTCCCAGCACTTCGGCCAGATAGCCGCTGCCCATGGACACCCAGGCGTTGACTGCCGTTCGCTTTTGCTGCTGGAGCTTTTTTAAATGATTAGGACGCATTGAATTCTTTCAATTGTTGTTGTGCGCTGTACTCAAGGAGCGGCCAACGCCAGCACTTCGGTCGGTGCGATATAGCCGTTCTGGTCCAATGCCCAACCTGCCTCAAATGCAGCGTCAACCACCTCTGGAGACCACTCGATACGGGTGCGGCTTTCGCCTCCGGTGACCATGATCAGCTTGCCGACTTCACTGACACAATTGAGGGAGCGCCACGCGTCTTCAGGAATGGACACCACCGTGCCCGGATCCAGGCTGACCTCAACGGTCTCATCACCCCGGTTCAAGGTGAGCGTCCAGTCGCCCGCCTTGACGAGCACCACTTGGGCGCTCGAATGACGGTGCGTCAACAGGCCATTGCCCGCCGTTGCCCGCAACCACTCGATGGTGAAACCATGTGGGTTCACGACAGGCGGCATCGCATCCCGGTCTTCTGTCAACCCAAAACCAATCACTGACGCCATGTTTTTTTGGCCACCAGGCAACACGCAATCGAGCAGGGGCTTTTCCGTCCATTGCAGCGCATCGTGCTTCACCACGCGGCGCGCCATCTCTTCGGGCGTGTACTTGCGCAACAGCTTGATCTGCTCGGCACTCATGGGCGGCATGACCAGATCAGGAGAGACATCCTGTGTTTTCAGAAGGTCGATCAGCGTGTTTTGCCGGGAAATGACAAGCCCAGTCTGGCGTGCTTTTTCCAGGATCGACGGTGCCCATATGACCCCGCCGGTGAAATCCCGACCCAGCATCGTGTAGAGGTAGCCGTCGTCACCGCCTTCATTGGAAAATCCCCGAAATATCCAGGGGGGAATGGTGGCGATGTCACCCTCGCCAAAAACCATTTCCCCCTGTTCACCCGAAGGTCCCCAGCGCAATCGCCACTGCCCGGTCCAGCACATAAACACTTCAGCGGTGAAGTGCATGTGCAGGTTGTTTGTAACGCCGCCAGGCATGCTCGCACCGCCCAAACCAAAGCCGTGTGGCTCACGCAGGTTGACAAAGCTGTGGGGGTTTTGAGAAACCCCGCCCCCAATCAACTGGTAGTTGAATTTAGGCGTTGAACCCGGTAAACGGACATCGACGAAGGCCTCTGCGTCGGACTTCAAGTCGCCGCGACGAATAACCCTGGCAGCAATCTGTGCCGCACTGACAGCATTAGTTTCCATTTTTTTCTCTCAAACAAGTACGTTAAAACGAGTGCCGAATGCCAATGTCGAATACCTTGGCAGGCGTTCCAGGAGTACCACCGTTGTCGGCGAAGTTAACGTTGTACCGGGTATTGATACTCGAGAACTTCTGATTTTTTGCATTGGCATAAGACGTGTAAAGCGCTGTACGTTTAGATAGGTCGTATTGATACCAATAGCTCATTGATGCGCATCCGAGTCCGCGTGCAATTTGTCTGTTTTCCGGATGTACGACGCTAGCAGACGACCAGGGCCGACAGGAGCGGAGACGCCTAACATTGCGTCATTGATATGAACCGGCGCAGAGGGAAGCACGTTGGAACCACGAACGTCGTCATACGCTGCATGAATTCGCAAGGGCCCAAAATCATAGGATCCGCCCACGAACCCAGCTCGCTCGTTGTCGGTCCCCATGGCGTTATCGCGGCGGTTGTAAGCTGCTGCAAGTACAACCGGCCCGCTGGAGTAACCAAGCGAGAGTCCTATGGTGCGGCTGGCCGAGTTTTTGCCTGGAACTTCGCCAAGTTCGTACAGCGCAGAGGCAGAAAAGCCGCCCACCGTCGGCGAGTAATAAGCAACGGTGTTGTCAATCCGAGCGCCCCCATTGTTAAACCAGTTACGTAAAGCCATGTCGCCCTTGAAGGCACCGCCAAACGGGTCTACATTCAGAAGGGTTAAGTAGATCGGGGTGTACTGACGACCAAGGCGAACCTGGCCAAAACCACCTTCCAAACCTACCCAGGCTGTCCGTCCAAAGTGCCGACCGCCTTGTGCAGATGAGCCATCGTCAGCATTGATACCCCCCTCTAACTGGAATCTCGCCGCTAATCCTCCGCCGAGGTCTTCGGTTCCCTTGAGACCGAATCGGGAGCCATTCAACACTCCGCTTTCCATTCTGGTCGCGATACCTGAACTGTTGTTCTCCCTGGATAGGCTCAAGTCAATGATCCCGTAAAGGGTAACGCTGGACTGAGCCGATGCTGCATTTGCCAGACCACCCAAGACGATGGCAACAAGGAATTTTATTTCCTTCATGGTATTTGTTCAGGTTATGGAGGTTAATGGTTAGGTTGACAGGGAACAAATTGACGCTCAGGCGCCTGAATGGGTGCGGCTTTCGAGGTGTTTGAGGCGAGCCTCAGATTTGGAATCGAAGAGATAGGCGCGGTTTGGCTGAACTGCGATAGATACTGGCGCGCCAAACTTCGCCTTGAAATCTTTTTCGGTGCGCACCACTACCATTTGCTTGCCGTTTTGAACCGTGACCTGGGTGGCATCACCAATCAGTTCAACCGTGTAAATTTCTGCATCCATGTGGCCAGTGCCCGACGCAGCGAGCTGAATATCTTCCCAGCGAACACCGAGCACGACGTGATCATGCGATCCGGTACCCGCACCGGGAATACGGATGTTGTCGCCAATAAACGTGCCGTTTTCCAGCCGTCCCGGCAGCAGATTCATGGCTGGTGAGCCAATGAAATCGGCGACAAACAAGTTGGCCGGCTCGTTGTAGATGTTCTCTGGAATATCGAGCTGCTGAATCACGCCGTGGTTCATTACCACCACGCGTGTGGCCAGCGTCATGGCCTCGATCTGGTCGTGTGTCACATACACCATGGTGGTGCCCAGTTCGTACTGCAGACGTTTGATGCGGGCACGCATGCTGATGCGCAATTTGGCGTCCAGGTTCGACAATGGCTCGTCCATCAAGAACACCTTGGGCTGGCGCACGATGGCACGCGCCAATGCCACGCGCTGGCGCTGGCCACCCGACAGGGCTTTCGGCTTGCGGTCTAGCAGGCTTTCCAGCTCCACCCTGCGCGCGGCTTCGGCAATCAAGCCGTCGTGCTGGCCAAGTGGAACTTTGCGAATGCGCAGCGGGTAGGCAATGTTCTCTCGCACCGTCATGTGCGGATAAAGTCCATAGTTCTGAAACACCATGGAAATGTCGCGCTCGCGTGGTGCTAAGTCGGTGACGTCTTCGCCCCCAAACAGGATGCGCCCGCTCGTGGGTTCCTCAAGGCCGGCAATCATGCGCATGGTGGTGGTCTTGCCGCAGCCGCTGGGGCCCAGCAATACCAGGAACTCACGATCATGGATATGGATCGTCAGGTCTTTGATCACAAAGGCGTTGTTCCAGCACTTGCTGACGTTTTCAATCGAGATAGTGGACATAGTTTTATTCCGAAAGTTGGGGCTTCAACGGACAGCGCCGCCAGTGCTTCCTTGAACGAAGTGTTTCTGGATCACGAACCCCAGCGCAAACATGGGCAGCATGATCAGGATTCCGGTTGCGGAAATGAGTTGCCACAGATCGCCCTGCTCGGTGTTGAAAAGGGCCAGACCTACTGGCAAGGTGAGCGCATCCCGACTGGTCATGATCAGAGCGAGCAAAAACTCGTTCCAGGCCACGATGAAGCAGAAGATGCCGGCCGTGATCAGGCCCGGCGCTGCCATCGGGATGACAACGTTCGTGATCACCTGCAGCCGGGTCGAACCGTCCACCATGGCTGCTTCTTCGGTATCGAGCGGTATGGCGTCGATGAACCCTTTGATCATCCACACGGCGTAAGGAATCACGAACGACAGGTTCACCAAAATCAAGCCGGTGCGGGTGTCAAGCAGGTTCAAATCACGAAACAGAATGAAAAACGGCAGCAGCAAGATTACGGAAGGCACGAACTGCGTGGCAATGATGGCCATGAAAATCGTCTTTTCGCCCTTGATCCGAAAGCGTGAAAAGCTGTAGGCGGCCATGGTGGCCACCGGTATCGCAATAGCCACCGTGATGAGCGCCACAATCGCCGAGTTCAGGAACTTCTTATGGATTTCGTAGGGTGGCTTCATGATGGCCACGAAGTTGTCCAGCGTGGGCGTGAAAAACAGATGCGGCTGAAAAACTTCGGCATACGGCTTGAAAGCCGCCACGACCATCCAGTAAATCGGTGCCAGGATGACTATAGCAGTCACGAAGATCAGGATTCCCTGAACAACCGTCGTCAGCTTACTTTGATGATGTATGGCCATCGATAAACTCCTAGGCACGCTTGAAGACGAGGCGAATGTAGATGAGGGCTAGCGCCAGCATCGGAATCACCAGGAAATACGACACAGCTGCGGCATACGACATGTCGTAGTACTTGAAGCCCTGCACATAGATAAAGTACGCCAGCGTCTGGGTGGCATGGCCGGGGCCGCCACTGGTGATCATGAACACCTGGTCAAACATCTTGAGCGAGAAAATCGCCTTCAAAATCGAGGCTACCACCAACACCGGCGTCAGCGCAGGCAAGGTCACGTCGCGAAACACCTGCCAGGTGCTTGCACCGTCAATCTCGGCCGCTTCCTGCGTTTCCTTGGGCACCGAAGCCAGGCCGCCAAGCAGCAGCATGGCCATGTACGGCGTCCAGTGCCAGACATCACTGCCAATCAGCACAGCAAATGCCAGTACCGGATCGGCCAGCCAGTCAATGTTTGCCAGCCAGGGCCAGACATCCTTGAACACCGCATGAAACAGCCCGAACTGGGGACTGACCATGAAGCGCCATGAAATACCGACAAGCGCCGGGCTCATGGCAAACGGCAAGATCAGCAGCGTACGCACAAAAATGCGCGAATGCGTGCCCCGGCCCAGCAGCAGCGCAATGCCCAACGCCAGCCCCATCGAGATCACCACCGACAGCACGGTGAAGATGATGGTGACCCAAATCGACTCCTGCAACGCGGAGTCGGCCAGGGCACGGCTGAAGTTGTCAAAAAGATAGGCAATGTTTTGCCATCCATCGTCAGCCAGTGTCCACAGCGGCTTTGACGCCGAGGACTTGCTCAGGTTCCAGTCGCGAAAGGCTAGATAAAGCCCGCTGAACAGAGGACCAATCGCGGTCGCGCCGACCAGCACAATAGCCGGCAGCAACAGCAGAATTTTCAGATGCTTGTCGCTCAAGCCCTTACTTTTTCGCCGCTGCACAGCTGGCACCGCCAGAATATCAGTTTTGTTCACGGGCGACCGCTTTAACGGCGGCTGCGGCGCAAGACCCGGGTGACATCCTTGGCAGCGGTCTTCATCAACTGCTCGACGTCGCCTTCGCCGGTCGCAGCCTTGTTGATGGCAATTGACAACAGGTCACCAATTTCAGGCCAATCAACCGTCATGGGCAACGGTGCCGCGTTGGCCGCAAGCGCCATTGCAGCGGCCTTAGGCACGTTGGCATTGGCAGCGTTGATGTCTGCGTCGACGAAGCTGGCTTTCAGGTTGAACACGGTGCTGGCCGTATTCACGCCGTTGACTTTTTTCTCGACGCCGTTCTTTTTCTCCAGCTCGGGGTTGGACAGCCACTTCAAAAATTCCCAAGCAGCTTCCTGCTTTTTCGAGTATTTGGAGATCGAATACGGCATGGAGTTTGTCAGCGAAACCGGCGGCGCGCCTTTGTATGACGGCATCTCGACAAAGCCCACCTGCTCGGGTTTGAGTGTTGAGCTCTCCGGGCTGATCAATGGCGAGTAGGCCCATGACCAGATTGGCAACATGGCCGCCTTGCCCTGCATGAAGACGATGCGCGAGTCTTGCTCCAGCGACGAGACCGAGCCTGGCGCGCAGACCTTGTCCACCGTGTTCAACGCAATGTAGTCCTTCGTGGCCTGGATGCCGGCAGGCGTGTCCCATGCAGGATTGCCCTTGGCGTCAAACACATCGCCGCCTGCACCACGCAGGAAATCGAGCCACACATACAAGTTCTGGCGATTGCCGTCAGCGCCGTAGTAACAAGCCACGCCGCCCATTTCGGGTATGGCTTTCTGGACTGCCTTGCCGGCGGTGACCACATCAGCCCAGGTCTTGGGGGCGGCCAGATTCAACTTGTCGAAAATATCCTTGCGGTAGTAAAAAATTTGAACGTGCGAGCGCAGGGGCAGGCCCATGACCTTGCCGTCATACGTCACCGACTTGGTGAACGCCGAAGGGTAGCGGTCCATGCTGATGCCGTCGCGCTTGAGCAAAGGGCCCAGGTCTACCAGCCAGCGGGCATTTGGTGGGCCCCATGAGTCGAGGTAATTGACCACGTCATACGAACCGTCGGCAGCTACCCCGACGCTGGACACCTTTTCTTGCAAAGCCTTGAAGGTGGTCTCATCCCAGGTGACCTTGATACCGGTTAGCTTGGTGAATTCGCCGGCGCGAAGTTCCAGGCCTTTGAATTGCGGCGTGCCGACCAGTAGCACCCGAAGCTCGGTGCCATCGTAGGGTTTGCCGGTCTTCAGGTTGTAGGGCATTTTTTCTTGCGCGTGGGCACCCACGGTCGCCAGCAAAGCGGCGGAAGCGAGAATCAGCGTTGCGTAACGTCTTTTCATGGTCGTTTGTCTCTCTCTTGGTTTATGGTGAGCCCGCCGGTGCATGACTTGCGACGTGGGCCTGAATCTGCTTCCAGATCGACACCTCGTCGGTCACCATGTAATCGGCTGTCACCTTGTTGCTGGTCAGATTGAAATGGCTGATCGCCATCACGTAAACCGGCGCGCCCGTGGGTTCGCCGAAATGTCCGTAGCCGCTGTGGCTGCCCGTCAGCGACCAGCGCACGGCAACACGCACGGGCTGCTCGGGGTCGCGGTTGACGCGTGCCGCCTCAATTTTGAGCACAACGTCCGGGAAAGACGCCAGGTAGCCCAGCACGAAGGTGTCAATGTCAACATGGCCATAGCGCGCTTGGCCACCCGGCGCATGCAGCACCGCACCGGCAAAATACAGATCGCGAATGGCTTGGGTTTCCTTTTCCTGCCAGATACGCTGCATGCCTTGAACAACCGTTGCCACCGCCTCATCGTCCTGGATCACGGCTTGGTAGTGGCTTGGTTTGTCATGGGCGGGAATGAAAAATGACACCGGGCGACTACTGCGGATGTCGCAGTCTGTCATCTCTTGTGCCATTGCACGGGGCTCGATGCCCAGGCAGTTGGCAAAGGCCGCCTGGTCGCGTACCAGCCACTCTTCGACCACCACCTGATCGCGCACCCAGCAATCGGCAATGATGCGGCTGCGCACTATTTTCCCCTGTGCCTTGCCCAGTGCGCCATCGCCAGTGTGGCGCATGACGGAGGTCAGTCTGTGGGAGGAAAGGAAGGTGCCATCGTCATCACCTGTCCAGATCACGTCCTCGCCCACCAGCTGACGGTCGGGAAACTGGTGCAGGGTCTGCAGGGTTTGACCGGTTACACCGTCATTGGTACCGGTAAATCCCGTAGCTGCACGCAGCAGGATATTGGGCGCGTAGTATTTTTGCAGCTTGCTGCCGATACCGCGATCCTCCCAAATTTCGCGGGTGATCCGGAATATGAAGTCGGGAACGTCGGTATAAGAACCAAGATCCAAGTTCATGTGCGTGGAATTCTCCATGTAGGGAAATCGATCGGTTGGTATCGCATCAACAGGCGTCGAGATGACAGGTAATAATGTACTCAGTGCACCGGTACGGGTCCAATACTTTAATTTTCTGAATCAACTCACGTTTCGTAATAGATCAAGCATAAAAATCCACATTCGATACGTGTAAACCCTATTTTTTCTGAATATCTAATGGATAACCCGCATACTCAAAACCCTGTAATGTTTCTTAATGTTAATGAGAAGCTGCTGCGCAGAGCAACCCAACCTGTCCCGTTTCTCAGAACATGATCAAAGTCTTTTGAGCAGTAGAGCCGGGAATGCCACTTGGATGAACTGCAAGTTAGTATCGAGCGAGCGCTCGCAGTTTTTCCACGACGGTCGGCCAGCCATGCAAAGCTGCGCTTCACTACCCAACGCTTTGGCATGACCTTGAAGGTGTGCAAATCGCTGCGTTTGGCGATCTGCACTGTGACCTGTTCACCCAGTGTGTCGCACACGCCCTGCGCAAAGGGCTGGCCCAAATAGCCGCTATCGCACACCACGCTTTTGACTTGCATGAGATTGGGTTTACAACGCGCCAGCGCCCGGAGTGCTTTGCGATTGGTCACCTCGGCGGTGCTCACCTCCACTGCATGCGGCAGACCTTGCGTGTCCGCCGCGATGTGGCGTTTGATGCCCGATACCTTCTTGCCCGCGTCATAGCCCTTCAAACCCGCCATGTCTGTGTTCTTCACGCTCTGCACGTCGATGATCAAGGGCGAGCTGCAGACGTTGCGCCCCAGTTTCTCGCGGGCCGCGCCAACCTGATTTTTTTAAAGCCTGCGCCAGCAGGCTGCCACCTTCGCCCGGCTGACTCCAGATCGAAAAGTACGAGGGCACCGTGCGCTCCTTGGGAAAGTCATCGGGCAGTATGCGCCACTGGCAGCCGCTCCTGAGCAGGTACAGCACTGCAGAACACCTTGTACAGGTCTACTCGCCTGAGACTGGTTTTTCTGCGCGCGCTTTCCAACAACGGCTTGATGACTTCGAATTGATCGCGGCTGATGTCGCTCGGGTAGCTCTTTCTCATCCCCCCAAGCTTCTCTTAAGCTCGGAAGACTTTGAACACGCTCTCAGAGGGGCACGTTGAGCGCAATTTGCATGAAATGCTGGGCTACCGGATTCGCGCTGCCTTCGAGCACGGCGAGTGTGAACTCTGCCTTGCGCGGGACATCCCGAATGCCGCTGGGCTTAAGCGGGCGCACCTCGACACCGTTCATGTTGATGTGGGTCGCCGAGGCCGGCAGCAGCGCCAACCCCATACCCGCCCCCACGAGCGCTACGATCGCGTGGATGTGCCGCGTTTCCTGTGCCACCATAGGCATGAAGCCGGCTTCGGCGCAAATGTCCATTACCAGATGGTGCAAGTAGGCGGCCTCAAGCTTTGAGAACATCACCATCGGCTCATTGGCCAACATCTCGATCGCAATCGTGTCCTGTGCGGCGAGAGGATGATTCGCAGGCAGAAATACCAGCATGTCCTCGTCGCCGAGCGGCAGAGTCCGAAATCCGGTCGGCAGCGGCGGGCGCAGCAGCCCGACGTCGAGCCGGCGCTCCCGCAACGCAGTTATCTGCTCGGCACTCACCATCTCGTGCAGTGTTAGCTTAACGCGTGGAAAGCGCGCGCTGAAAGCGGACACCAGGTTCGGCATCAGCCGGTAACTCATTACCGCGTTGTAGCCAATCGCGAGCGTGCCCGCTTCGCCAAGTTTGAGCGAGGCAGCGAGCGTCACCAATTGCTCGGCATTGCACAGCAGACGCCGGGCCTCGTGCAGCAATATCTCACCCGAGTGCGTGAGCTGTACATGGCGCGACGAGCGCTGGAAGAGCTGCAGGCCAAGCCTCTTTTCCAGCGCGCGAATCTTTAGCGATAGCGGCGGCTGAGAAATGTGCAAGCACGCCGCTGCTCGGCCGAAGTGCAGTTCTTCGGCCAGTACAACAAAACATTTCAGTTGTTGCAGGTCAAGCATGTCACGGCGATCGGGGGTGGACTGTAAGACCTGATTATGCCGTCATCAACGAGGCGTGACACTGGGCTGATTCAATGTCTGCAGTGGTCTAATAAAAACAGACAGCCTGATAGGTTGTTAAAACCGAAACGGCACAAACCGTGAGCAATCCGAAATCCAGAAGAGTGTTTGATACAGACTTCAAGCTGCAAGTCGTCCAGATGGTCAAAGCCCAAGGCCTGAGCATCACCCAAGTCTGCAAAGACATGAAACTAGGCCAAAGCGCCGTCAGGCAGTGGCTGGGCCAATTTGAAGTAGAGCAGTCAGGCCAAAGCGGCATCGGCAAACCGCTGACCGCAGAGCACCTGCGTATCAGGCAACTTGTGCTTGAGAATAAGTAACTCAGAGGCGATGTAGACATCTTAAAAAAAGTGTCAGCCTTCTTTGCCCGGGAACTCAAGTGAACAAATAACTCATCGAAGACCTGCAAAAGAAGGCTTGCCCCAAAGTCTCTGTGAGCCAGGCCTGCCGTGTCCTTGAAGTCAGCCGCTCGGGCTACTACGCACACGCAGCCGTACACAGGCAACGTGTGGCCGCCCCCGTTGTTTGTGCCGCCAGCTTTCACTTCAAGGCAGCCTTTACCGCCAGTCACAAAGCCTACGGCAGCCGCAGACTGCAAACGGCCATGGCTGGGCGTGGTCAGCCCGTGGGCAGGCATAGGGTACGAACCTTGATGCGGCTTAACGGTTTAAGCCCTGTATAGGCTGCTAAGTTTGTTAATACCACTGACAGCAAGCATGGCTTAGCCAACTCGCCCAATGTGCTGAATAGGCAGTTTGACCAAGCGCTGCCCAATCAGGCCTGGGTAGCCGACATCACCTACATCCGCACCAAGAGCCGCTGGCTCTACCTGGCGGCAGAGCTCGACTTGCACTCGCGCAAAGTCGTGGGCTGGGCGATGGCCAACGCTATGCCTGCTGGCTTTGTGTGTGCAGCTTTGCAGATGGCCATCATTCAAAGAAATCCAGCTCCTGGGCTGATTGTTCATTCAGACAGGGGCACCCAATACACCAGCGCTGAACATCAAGCGCTGCTGAAAAAGCATGGTTTGATGGGCAGCATGAGCCGCAAAGGCAATTGCTGGAACAGTGACAAAAAAGCGCGGTGATGCAGCGCTTCTTCCTGAATCTAAAGATGGAACGGGTTTGGCAAAAGGACTATGCCAATCACGCGGAAGCTACCAGCGATATTGCTGACTACATTGTTGGCTTTTACAACAGCATCAGACTGCATTCAAAACTGGGCAACTTGTCACCCAACGCTTTCGAGCGTGAATCGACATCAAAAAAATCTATCAAACTGTCCGAAATTACTTGACCACTGCAAAACACATCTGACCTGGCATCGTCCCGTCTTGGATAGATCTGACGTTTGATTCTTTCCTTCTTCAAGCTGCTGAAGAAAGATTCGGCCACCGCGTTATCCCAGCAGTTGCCCCGCTGGCTCATGCTGGGCAGCAGAGCGTTGTCCTTGCACCAGCGGTTGAATACGCTGTGGCTGCCTTGGTCTGAATGGTGAATCACCGATAAGGGTTCAGGCTTGCGTGTGAGCAACGCCATGTTTAGCGCTGCGATCACCAAATCAGCCGTCATGTTCACTCCAAACGCCCAACCCACGACCTTGCGGCTGTACACGTCTGTGACCACCGCCAAATACAGGAAACTCGCCCAGGTCGGCACGTAGGTCATGTCGGCCACCCACAGCTGGTTGATGTCGGTAGCCACAAACTGGCGTTTGACCAAATCCGGCGCTGGCCTTTGTCGCTTGTCCCGGGTGGTCGTGACCACATAGCCACGCCTGCGGCTAACACCACGGATGTGAGCTTTGCGCATGATGCTGGCGATACGCTTGCGGCTGGCTACGACGCTTTGATCAGCGAGTTCGGCGCGGATACACGGCATGCCGTAAGTGGCATCGCTCTTGGCATGAGCAGCTTCAATCTGCGCAAGCAGCGTGACATTGGCGGCAGTACGTTTGCTTGGCGCACGGCCATGCCAGTTGTAATAACCGCTTTTAGAGACTTCAAGGCGATCGCACACGGCTGGTACAGATGGTTCGGCCTGGTTGGCTGCTATTCAAGCGTGTAGATGGCGTGGACATCGGCTCGCTTCTGCCTGCAAACCATGGTCGCAAGCCTTTGCAAGTATGTCGCGCTCCAGCTTGATCTGGCGGTTCTCACGGCGCAAGGCCATCAATTCGGCTCGCTCATTGGCGTGCAGGACTGGGGCAACACTGGCGGTCGATTCGACCGATGCGGCGGCTCGTCTGACCCAGCTGAGGATGCTGGTTTCATGACAGCCAAACTCTTTGACAAGCTCGCTGGGCTTTCTGCCTGCGCCAACCAGTTCGACCATCTGCTGGCGGAACTGCAGCGGATACGGCGGCTTGGGATTGCGGTTGTGAATCATCTGGACTCCTTCTTGACTTAACGATAGGGTGTCCGTCAAATCGGGCCAACTCCAGGCGGGCTTGACCGCGCGGCAGTTTGCAGAGCCATGCAGACATAGCCTTGCTTTTTAATAACCAATGCTTGTTAATCGTATCCATTTCGTAGTTTTACTTTGTACAACTTATGCTATTCAATACGGTAATCAATCCAAGTGCGAACGAGGATCTTTTTTTGTACGATGCAACACGGCAGGAGAACATGAACGATAAAACGGGCAGCAGGGTGTTGATGCACTTGACGTCCGACTTTGTCACGGCAAGGTACGAGGCATTGCGCAGCATGCGGCCAAACTTAGACGTCACGACAACTCTCGCGCCCGGCATTCACCATGACATTTACGTTGCCTATACCTTTTTGCTCCCCCCAGGAGCAATGGCGCAACTGCCCAACCTTAAGCTCGTTGCCTCAGTAGCGACGGGAGTCGACGCCATCTTAGCTACCCAAGGGCTACCTCCAGACGTGCGCGTCACGCGTGCTGTCGAGCCTGGTATAGGGCAGAGCAGGCCCAATTTGTACTCCTGCAGCTTTTGCGTCATTTCCGACACCTACCTCAGCTCGAAACGCAGCATTTCCGCAGCTTATGGAACCGCGTTCCCATTCCCGACGCTCGGAACGTCACTGTCGGCGTCATGGGCCTCGGCAACACAGGCTCGAGGGTGGCCTCGTTGCTCCTTGA
>JANYGP010000110.1 GCA_025362315.1 Polaromonas sp. | reverse complement strand
AGCGCGATCCATGTTTGCCGCAGTGTTGACGTCCTTGGCTATTGGTCACCGTGTAATTTTGGTGTTGTTACTGGCTTTGCTAACTTACGTCATCGGTGCAGCCGTGATGGCACTGTTGCTGTTGATTTGCAAGATTCCAGGCTTGGGGCCATTGCTGTTTGCCCTTGTTTTCCCGTTATGCGTGGTAATTTCCGGCGTCGCTATTTTTGCTGGGTACGCCGTAATTGGCACGCTGAGTGGGCCGGCCGTTTGGAGCGGTGCAACTACCATGCAAGCTTTATCGCGCCTAGCGGCTATTGCCCGCCAGCGTATTGTTGTTGTCATTTTGAGCGTATTGGTGTTGTTGCTCATATGCGGCTTTGTTGGTGGCATTTTGTTTGGCATTTTGTTCACCGGCACTCTGATTACTGGCGGCATGTCGGCTGGCATCATCGGCGTCAGTGGCATTGATTTAAACAGCGCAATGAGCATATTTGGTATGTCCGGCTCAGGCTTTGGTCGCGGTGGTGATTCGGGTCACCTCGCTGCTGGCGCCTTCGGCTGGGGGATCGTAATGGCTATTGCTTTCACACTGCCTCTTCTGGTCTACCTGCGCGGTCTTTGTCAACTTTATCTGGCAAACATACAGGGTGTGGACGTCAGCGAGATGGAACAACAGTTACGTGGCAAGTTTGACGCTGCTAAGCGCGGCGCGGCTGAAATGAAAGCAAAAGGCGAGGCCTTGGCCGCACAACAAGCCCAGCGGTTTGAAAAGTCTGCTGGCTCACCACCTGCGCCAGCACCAACAAGTGCTTCGCAATCCAAGTGTCCTGTTTGCGGCACCCCCTTTGTGGCGGGTGATTTGTTTTGTGGCGGATGTGGCCACAAGTTGACCTAAGCAGGCGGCTCAAATCTTGTAGAGCAATTAACTGTCAGCCGATGGCTGGCGATAGGACGTGTCATGGCTATTTTTTGCACAAAATGCGGAACATCAAACGAGGACGGCGCTGCTTTTTGCGATAACTGCGGAGCGCCTTTGCGTCCTGTACCAGCAAAAATACCAAACGTCGCCGGGGCTAACCAACACCCAACAGCCGCGGCAGGCCCCGTTGCACCCAGTCCAGTCATCAACATCAACCCCAAAAAATTCATTTATGCCGCTGCTGGCTTGGCCAGCCTGTTGATCGTTGGTGGTGGTGCAGCGTATTTTGTTTTGCAACCACCCGCAGCTACTGCCAGCACGCTATTGGCGGCTGCAAAAGCTGGTTACGGTAAAGAAACCACCGACGTAATCAAACGCGAGCTGTGCAATTCAGGCATTGATTACAGCAAAAGAACATTTAATGCTGGTGTTAGCGACCAGCGCACGCAGGACTGGATGAATTTGCTAGTTACTGCGGGCTTGTACAGCCCGCCAGTTGAGGTGAGTAGCGGTGGCCTTTTTGTACAAACTTTGCTTCAGTACGTCGCCACACCAGAGCTTGAAAAGTATCGGCAAGGTAGCGAGCTCTGCTCAGCAAAAGATGTTGAATTTACTGCGGTAACGGACATTGGTAAACCAAAAGAGAAGTTTCAGGGCTTTGATGGAGGGCTACCCAAGGTGCTTACGATTGATGGCAAGCTCAATTTGAAATCTGTGGATTTGGCACCGTGGATGGAAAAACCTGAGGTTCGAGAAGCATTTCTGTCGAACATGCGTGGATGGGAATATAAAGACAAGGCGCTACAAAAGCAGGTCGGCGATTCGTTTGGATTGAAAGACAACAAGTGGACAACGGGAGCTGCTTACAAACAAGAGCTGGAAAAGCAACACAAAACAGCACAACGTGACGTACAACGTTCAGACAACTCGAATAACTCCGCTACTGCAAAAAGCATCAACGGTGGATTTTTTGACAAGCTGGCCGGCATGTTCACTTTCGGTAATCCGCTAAAAGGAACTTGGCGCACTGCAGCCCAAGACACTGGATTTGGCGGCAAGATTTCTGCTGGAATGGGTCCTGACTTAACCTTCACTTCAGACACCATGGAGTCGATGGGCACCTCTACAAAGGTTGATTTTTCGGTCGACGGCAAGCGAGTCAAGGTCACGCCACAAGGTCAGAGCCAGAGCCTTATTTTCGTCATGCAAGATCAAGACACCATGCTGGCAGAAGTCCTGGGCATGCGCTATGAGCGAGTTAAGTAAAAGGGAAGATCATGGGCAAAGCTTTTGCATTGGTAGTGGGCGGTATATTTCTAATGGCAGCATTCGCTGGGCCAGGTAGCCTCATCGGTATCTTTAGTGTCGTTATTGGTTGCTGCTGGCTATTGTGGGCTGCATTAGTCGGTAAAGCTGACAGTTCAAAGGGTGGTAGTTGGGTAAGCAAGTATCCAGACTCCAAGTACAAATTTGGGCATGGTGACTTTGGAATTGCAGTGGGTGAAAACCAACTTCACTTGTGTGAATACGGCTACACAAAGTCTTATGCTTTCAATGATGTCCGATCCTGGAAAACCAATTTATCCACAGGTGGCAACATCATCGGTGGCGGCAATATCGGTCAATTGATTGATGTTGGCATTGCAAACAGAAAACAACAAAAAAACAATGAAAAAAATACCGGACTGTTTGTTACTGTGCGAGACGTCGATAAACCAGTCTGGCGGATTAAGTTTTCAAATAACGATGAGGAGGAAGAAATCCAGCAGGCAAGATGGTTTGAAATTTTGAATCAAACGCTAAACGAAAATGTAAGGGCATCCGTCGAGCCTCAAGCTTTAGACGCGCTTGAACCGCATGCGCCATTGATACTACCGTCTCGCGGCCTTTTCCGCTTTTGCCAAAGTCGCGGTGCGAAAAATGGGCGTGACGCCTCATTTTGTGAAGGCTGCGGAATCGCGATGTCAAAAATCAGTTCATAACAAAATGTCCTACGAATACAGTTCAGACCAAGCCCAGCTTGACTTTCCCAACCCCTACCGCGTTGAAAACATGTTATGGGCGGCACGGGCTGGAATCTTGCTGGTATGTGCAGTTGCGCTGCTGTTTTTAGCGCGCAAGCATTTGGCCGTCCAGGCCATGAGCAGCTTTGTCGTGCCTGTGGCCATTGGCGTGTTTTTGTTTGTATTGGGCGCCTGGAACTTCGTCAGCATTGCACAGCAGTTGCGGGTTTTCTTTGGTCGTGGCCAACCTGCCGGCTTGGCGACAGAACTGGCTACGGATGCAGTAGGCTCCTCGCCCGACGCCAATGCCCTGATGCAAACCGTGCGCCAGGGCACGCTGGAGTTTGCCATACCCAGCGGCGCACTTAACGGCGTGCTGTATTCCATCGTCAAACATTTGATCACTGCACCTGCGTACATTCAAAACGTCCTGCAAAACCGCTTTTCAAACTTGGCGTCGTACGCATTTTTAATGGTTGTCATGCTGGTGGCCATGTTGTTTGTTTGGGGCTCGCCAGTGCAGGGCTGGGTGGGTGGGTTCTTTTTGGGTCTTGTAGTTTTTATGGCTGTCAAGCCAGTGTCGGGCGGCAATGCCGACGCTAAAGTCAGCTTTAACTTGACGCAGATTGTGATGCTGACGCTGGTGTCCATTCTGGGGCCTGTTGCGCTGAGCTTTTTGCAGAACAAACTGCCAGACTTGTCTTGGGCTGGCTTTGGTTCCCAGGCCTTTGTCATCTTGTTAGCGCTCGCGTTGATTGAAGGCGTATTTTTTATAGCTGTACAAAAACACATTGACCCGCCCCCGCCAGTCAGCAAGGTTGACACACTAGGCACGGCCAGCTTTAACAGTGACCCCAATTTGCTAATGCAAGAAATTGACCGTGAAATGCAGCGCAACTGGGCGCAGCGAATACCCAACCGCCGTTATGCCCGCCTACTACCTAATATCGCGCTTAATCAGCGCGCGGGTAACTTCAAAGGGCTGATGCTTGAAGAAACCCAGCCCATGGCCCCCAGCGCATTTAGCAAGATGGACTGGTCAGTGGTGATGGCGTACCCACGATTTTTTTGGTTGATGGTAATTGATGCGCTAGGTGTGGTGCTTACATTGGCTGGCACGGTCGCGCTGGTGGTGTTTGCCGTGCAGTTTGACCCGCTGCAAGACTGGCGGCCGGTGCTGGGCTTTGCTACGCTGGGTTTGTCATTGGTTGCCGTGGGTGGCTATGCGTTCAGAAGTGCGCACCAGCTATGGGGCCGATTCGACTTCGAATCAACGCTGACCTGGATAGAAATGGAAGGCAGTTTTATTCGTTCCAAAATTGATTTGGGCAACCGACTGCAAGACCGTGTGTTTACGGAGCGCGATGTCATTAATGTTGAAAACATGACTTTGCGTGTTTGGGTTACCCAGTTGCGCAGCGTGGTTTTTGGCCACCAAAGCAACGGCAGTGCTACCCGCCGAATCATCACGGGCATGCTGGGCCAGCCTAAAGAGGCGGCTTACCTCAAAGACTTGGTAACCCAGTTTGCTGGGGCGCAAAGCATCGTGGTTGCACCTGGCTCAAGCGAAGACGCCAGGCGCATGGCCATGATGGGCGCCATGAATCAGCTAGGTGCTGCCAACAGCGGGCAAGTGGCGCTACCACCTGGGTTTGTTG
>JANYGP010000108.1 GCA_025362315.1 Polaromonas sp. | reverse complement strand
AATGCCAGAACCAAAATCTACGAGGAGCTTCGCTATCGCGCCCTGTCTGCGTTTTGTTCGGGACTGGATGAAATTCTTCGTGAGGAAGGCCTCGCAAGTCACGAGGAAACGGCCAAGGGCTTGCAACCCTTTGAGCATCCGCTCTTTACTTACCGGGTAAGGGTCGTTGAGCGTGGCTGTAGACGTTTGTTCGTTGGTTATTTTCAGCTTGATACTTTTGTTATGGCTATTACGAATGCGTGTGACACTGGCATGATCACAGGTGATAAGGCAAAGGCTTTGATCCTTAAGACTGATGCCTTGTTTGATAGCCTGAAGAAGGGCTACAAATGTCCTGGTGTGGCTCGGGTTGCGAACGTCCAGTCCAGTCGTAAGCGTTTAGCGCCTCCCTCAGATTAGGAAAAGCTTTGGTCGCTGCCCACACAGGGTTGCCCGCTTGCTATGAAAACTCTGCACAACCAAGTTAATCGTTGTGCTTTGAGATTCGTCATGTTTTCAATTGGCGAATTGGCCCAGAAAGCGCTATTTGCCAAGCCTCATACGCGTTTTACCGTACGCTGAAGTTTTGTTTTTGTAGCTTCAATTTTTTCGCTGTGCTCGCACTCCAGCGTTTTTTGAAACTGTTCGTTGCGCATACTGCCGCTGTGGTGTCTTGCCCGTCGCTGTTGCCTTTGCCTTTTGAAGCGCTGGCGCTGACGCCAACGCCGCTTAAGGCGCTGTAGCTGACGCCTAGGCTGCCTGAGCTTGAGCTGTTGCTGCTGGTCTGGCTGGACTCGTTTCTGGCTGCTAGCAGATTGACCTGGTTGTGTGCTACCAAGGGCACGCTGTTGCCTGCTTGGATGCTGGCGCCTTGAATCACGATGTTGGAGTCTTGCCCTGCGCCTGTGGCTGTGATGCTGACGCTGCCGCCCGCTGTGACGCTGGAGCCTTTGGCGCTGTCGCTGCTGCTGGCGGTGTTGGACTGGCTCTTTGAGCTGCCTAGGCTGACGTTGATGGTGATGTCGGCGGCTTTGGCTGGATCAATATTGCCTGCTTTGTCTGTCAGGCTGTTGTAAGCGTTGTAGAGGGTTAGTCCTGCAGCGGCGGCGCCCAGCACTTGCATGCGCCCGCTGCTGGTGCTGCTGGCTGCTTGGGTGATGCTTTGGGCGCCTTGGGCGGCGCTGGCTGCAGTACTTGCTACGGGGTTGCTGATGCTGATGGTCAGGCCGCTTTGCTTGAACTTTTGCTCTGTGGCGCTGGTGGCGCTTTGTCTGGCCTCTGTGATTTCTGCCTGTTTGGCGGTGATGGTGGTGTTGCCGCCTGGGGTGATGATGTCTGAGCCGATTTGTTTGTAGGTCTGGCCCGCGTTGATGAAGACGTTGCCTGTGACGGAGCCCACTGTGGATGCGGCTGCTGTGGTGCTGGTTTGTTGTTGGTCTAGCGACTGATCTCTGCTGCCGATGCTGATGCTTAACCCACTGCCGCCTGAGAGCAGCCCGGACTCTTTGGTTTGGCTAAATGAGCTTTCGCGGGTTTTGTTGGTAGCTGCTTCAATCGTGACGTTGCCTGCTGCGTTGATTTGTACGGCCTTGTCTGCGACGACAGAGCTGCCAAGCACGCGAACGTCGCTGCCTGGCTGCACCAGTATCGTGTTGCCGCCGATGCTGGAGCCTTCATACAGCGCGCTGGTGCTTGAACTGTTTGCAAGACTGGACTTGGTGGACAGGAAGCCGCTCGAGCGGCTGGCGCTGGAGGAGTTTTGTGTCTGGACGGTGGTGATGCCTGCGATGGTGATGGGGCCAGCGGCGATCAGGCTGGCCTGGCCGGCTTTTGCTTCAATATTGGCTGCGTTCAGGCTGATGGCGCTTCCCGAGATGAGTGCGGCGTTGTTGCCTGCGCTCAGGCTGGCGCCGGTCGCGCGTTGGCTGCTGGCGGCGTTTTGGTTGAAGCCGCCTTTGCTGGTGAGCTTGCTGTCTACTGATTGGCTGTCTATGTAGTGGTCTAATACAAACAGACAATCCGATAGGTTATTAAAACCGAAATGACACAAACCGTGAGCAATCCGAGATCCAGAAGAGTATTTGATACAGACTTCAAGCTGCTAGTTGTCCAGATGGTCAAAGCCCAAGGCCTGAGCATCGCCCAAGTCTGCAAAGACATGAAGCTTGGCGAAAGCGCCGTCTGAATCGCCCCGGGTTTAGTGGAGGCCTGTTGGGTTAAGTCAGACCGACATGACGGCCTGACTGGCTAATTGCCGATAGTAATTTTCTTCAGCTTCAGCAGGAGGAATGTATCCGATGGGCTCCAGCGGTCGGTGGTGGTTGAACCAGGACACCCACTCGAGCGTGGCCAGTTCAAGTGATGCCTTGGTTTTCCAGGGCGCCCTGCGGTGAATAAATTCGGCTTTGTAAAGGCCGTTGATGGTTTCAGCCAATGCGTTGTCATAGCTGTCGCCTTTGCTGCCCACAGAGGGCTCTATGCCTGCCTCGGCCAGACGCTCGCTGTAGCGGATCGACACGTATTGCGAACCCCTGTCGCTGTGGTGAATCAGTGCGTCGGTAAGCTCGGGTTGGCGGTCGTACAACGCTTGCTCTAGCGCATCGAGAACGAAGTCCGTTCGCATGAAACTGCTCTGGCGCCAGCCTACGATCCGGCGCGCATAAACGTCAATCACAAAGGCCACGTATTGCCAGCCCTGCCAGGTCGAGACATAGGTAAAGTCCGACACCCAAAGCTGATTGGGCCGGTCTGCCTTGAATTGCCTGTTCACACGGTCCAAGGGGCGTCGGCAGCCAACGAAGCCCATCTGGTGGGTGAGATGGATGTCGCCCGCGAGCGTTTTGTTTCGCAGTTCGCAGACATGCAGAACGGCGAAAACGCTGCGCCCGTCGTGCAGGAATTCATTCCTGCGATTTTGCCGCTGCTGCGCATAGGCATTCGGGTCGTGGGTCGGCAGCGTGTTGTCAATTTTCTCGCGAGTCATTTGGCGCGATTGATTCAAAAATTTGTCGGACCAGCTGCTGCGCAGCCTTTGTCACGTGCGCAGGTTAGCGTAGGGATGAAATTGGTAACGCTTGAGGTGCCGATGGAGCCGCCTGGTCGCATCGCAGCAAGGGCGGTTGCTGCGACGCTAGAAGACACGGTGCGACGCATTTCGCAGTTCGGCTTTGATCAATTCGATAATCTTGATGGAAGCATTGATCAGCAGCGGCTGCTTGAAACGATATCGAATGAATCTTTCTTTGAGTCAGCAATCGCAAGAGGTGTTAGTTCATTTTTCTTTGGCAGGTGGTTGGCCTGATCATTTTCTGAACTTGGCATGTCTTAAACAGCACCGCTTGCTTTCAGCCAGGTTTGCATGACATTGTGCATGGGCGATTGCCAATCTCTTTACATTCGCACCTGCATGTCACCCTCCACGGCAAAGCGGTGAGCCAATCCTAAAGGGTTGATTGCATTGCCGCGATAAAAGCGAAACGCAGTGTAATCCGCGCAGGGAGACAGCCAATTTTTCTTCTGTGCATCCACCATCTGCCACGCACCCTCAACATACAACTCAGCCCAGTTGTGGTACTCGTCCGCGCGCGGTGCCAGATCCCGATCCGCAACATAACCACCCACCATCCTTGCAGCAATCTGGTTGGCTCGCGCCAAAGCCACCACCAAAAAGGCGTACTCCGTGCAGTCACCCTTCCGTTCGCTCAAAGCATACACCGCACCCAAGTCATCAGCAATAAACCCGGCATAGGCGATGCTGTCGGCGACCCACTCATAAATGTTTCGGGCTGTTTGCAAAGGCGTACTGGCCTTTAGAGCCCGGGCTTGCGCTTGCACCCGGCTGTCGCTCACTTCAGTAAACCGCTCCGTGTGCAGCCAGTCGTTCTGATTACCAGATTCGCTGGCGCGCGGCGTCGCGAATTGCACGGTTTGAACTGTGAGCGAAAACGGCCGCTGCGCGAACGGAGGTAATTCGCCAATTTGAATCTTGATGATGCTGTGACCCACCGCATCGGTGTGCATCGCAAAGGGAATTTTTGTGTCCACAGCAATGAAATCCTGGGTCGACGTGCGCTTGATCGGAAGATACATCCACAGCGTCTGGTCAACCAGTCGCTTTCCTTGCGGATTGGAAAGCACTGCCGAAAACCGCAGCTGACGGGTGACCTGGGCGGATTTCTGCTCCTGTACAGCTGCCGCATTTAAAGCTTCGTTGGCCAATGCTGAACCCGTCAACCACTCGATGCCCCACGCTGCTGCGGTCACTGTCGACAAAGCCGTGCGTCGCTGCATCAGGAGCCGCAAGCCGGTTGTTTAGGACCCCGGGCTTGTGCAAGCCACACCGCTTTCTGGTCGGTCAAAAAGCGCTGAAAAGCAGGTAGACCTTCCTGGTACACCAGCAGCGGCAGCGGCGCGGCTGCAGCTTGCCATTGCGCCAAAACTGCTGGGGTAGTTGTCGGTGATGCAATCAGCACCACCGCATTCATCGCCGCACCCTTTGTATCTTTACGTCGCTGCTCCAACAGCCGCGTCAACTGGTCTGGGGTGTCTTTCTGGACGGCAATCGCAGCACCGAGTTGGGATTGCAGTCCGATTTCAGCCGGTGGTAGCACAACCAGATTGAGATCCGACTGACTTTCAGCCAGCAAATCAGCGGCTTCCAGCCGCCTGAGGAGTGCGGCATCCTGCGCGCGCCCGGTAATGGGCTGACTGGCTTCCAGCCACGCCGGCATGCCGCCGCGCAAGACCTTTACCGATGTGAAGCCCTTTGCCTTGAGTTCTGCGCAGGCTGAATACAGCTCGCGCTCTAATTTGCCATTTCCCACCAGGACCATGGCTTTGCTGCGCAGCTGCACTTTGTGGACCACTTCTGCCGCTGACACGTTGAGCGCACTGTTGATATGAAACTGCGCATAGTCACTGCTGCGGCGGGTATCCACCACCAGCATTTGCCCTGCCGACACCCACAGCCCCAATTCCTGGGCAGTGACCATGCAACTGGTGTCTGGCGGCGCGCTGGTGCGACCTTTCAACACCGCAGGTTGGGCCACCACGTCGTCACGACGGCAGGCCTGACCAGCAGGCTGGATGTCTTTTAACGCTTCGGCTGCTGTGAAAGGGCGGTTTTGCGCAGCAGCGCTGCCCGCGCCGCAGGCGTACAAGACAGCTGCTGTCACAACAGCTTGAATGGCCCGCGGGTACAAATGATCTGCTTTTGAACGGGACAGGTGTTTTTCAAACATGGTGTGGGTGTGGGAGAGTGTGACTGGAAAGAAAATGAATCAAGGTGCCGGTTTATCGGCAGCTGGTGGTGCAACAGCCCCAGGCGACGAGGGAGCAGGTACTGCCGGTGGTGTCCCATTGATGGACGCAACTGGAGCAGGTGAGTTGGCTGCACCCACTGATGCAGGTAGCTTGATCGAAAGATCGGCGGGGTATGAGAAGACCCAGTCGCTGTAGCGTTCACTGCCTCGAAACCCGGCATCGTCCGCTTCAAAACCATCCTGCTTGATGGGCAGCTTGTCGGACAAAGAATGGACACCAACGATCCGTCCGGCTACTTTCAAGAGGCCCCATTCCGCCTTGCCAGTCATGGGGTCCACAAAAACCTGTCGCAAATGGCGCTGGATGCCGACCGATCGCGGGTCTTGCAACAACTCTTCAAGGCTGGCGGGATATTGCCGAGGGGTCGCGGCGTTTGCCGCGCTCTGCGTTTCGTAATACCGCGCAATCGCCTGGCGAAATTGACGCCCCATGGCCAGCAATTCCCGCTCCTTGTCCCGCTGTTGACCGGTGGTGTAAAACTCCGCCCCCAGGCTCAGCCCCAGTCCCACAAACGCCACGACGAAAAGCAGCCAAAGGTAGGCAAAGCCGAACGGGCGCCCTTCACAAAAAGCCAACTGCTGCGATGGCCTACAGCGATTCATAGGTTTTGCCATCGCGGTTCGCCCCCGCCGCTCCGCTTTTCACGTCCGCGATGCCGCGCACATCGGCTTCGGGCACGGGAATCACAATCCAGTTGCGGTTCGATTCGGTGATGGGGTCGACCGGCACACTTCTCAGGTACTTTTTTTCGACCAGCTCCTCGAGATTTTCCGGGTAGCGGCCTTTGTCGGCGTAGAACTTGTCGAGGCTGAGCCGGATCAGGCGCAGGTTTTCCACCAGCACTACCTCTTTGGCTTTGTCCAGCGACGAAAAGTAGCGCGGGACAGCCAGTGTCAGCAGCAGTGCCACAATGCCCATCACGACAAGCATCTCGATCAAGGTAAACGCCTGCTGGCAGCCTCGGACAGCTGACTGTGCCGGTGGGCCTTTCAACAGCCTGACTATCCTGCTCGGTTCACCACTTGGCATAGGGCACCCCGTTTAATCCGACCTTGTCAGACTTTGAAAACACGTCGAACACATCGACACCGCTGGCGGGCTCATCCGGCGGGGATGCGTAACTGCGCAAGCCCCAGGTTTCCTCCGCTTTGAGGTTGCCGTCCCTGGCCATCGGGTCTTTCGGCAGTCGCCGCAGGAAATACAGGTTCTGCTTGTTCAAGCTGCGCTGGTCTGCGACGCCTTTTTCCAGATCTTCCAGGCTTTTGGGATAACCGCTGTCCCCCACTTTCATCACAATTCGCCCTTGCTCGGCGGCGCGCTTGTAGGCATCCAGCCCTTCGCGAATCTGGACCAGAGCCATACGCAGTTCCCGTTCTTTGTCACGCTGTACCGCCACCTGCAACAACGGCGTTGCGGACAATGCCAACACAGCCATGATCGACAGTGTCACCAGCAACTCAATCAGCGTGAATCCGGAGTAGCGCTGCATGCTGGTCTGACTCAAGGCACGATACGGATCGCCTGCTCCACCGGCATCGCCAAGGGGCTGGCCAAGGCGGGTTCCGGTGAAACCGACAACAGCTGGATTTTGGCTGGTGCAGACGCTTTGATGGCCTTGAACACGACGTTGACAACCACCCCGTTGCCGTTGGTGCCGGCATCGTTGCCGGCCATTCCCTGACGGACCGCAGCCACAAACACCTTACCCTGCGCCGGATCGATGCGCTGGTTGAACGTCGTTTGACCCCCGTTTTGTTTGAAGAAATCGCCTTCCTGCACACTGACTACCTGCAAGGCCTGGGGATCGAAACCCAGCAGCAGCGGCAGTCCGCGCAGCGCCGCCTGGCTGTTGACCCGCAAACTGGCGGTGAACTGCTCTCCGACCTTGACCTGAGCCGGCACCTGCCAGGTCAGGTTTAAAGAGCCCGCGGGCAACACGGGATTGGCCGAACCACCCGCAGGTGGGTTGGCCATCGGCAGTGTAGTGGGCGTTACCACCTCACCAGGGGTGCGGGCAGGAGCGGTGCTGGGCGTTGCCGTGGGCTGCGCTCCTGTTTGAGGCACAGCAGGTGCTACCGTGGCCGTCGTCCCCGTGCCACCCTCGGGTTGGCTGGAAACCGTGGTCAGCCGCAGGCTTTGCGCGCCGATACCGCTTTCTGTGCCGGATTCGAATTCGGCTTCCAGCAAATCGGGACGACGGATCGCCCGCACGATCCGTGGTGTGATGGACAGCAGGATTTCGCTGCGTTGGGTATCGTCTTTCTGGCTGCCAAACAAACGACCGGCCAGCGGGATTTCGCCGAGCCCGGGGACCTTGTTGGCACTGCTGCGGTCCTCGTCACTGATCAGGCCAGCCAGAATTTGGGTTTCGCCATTTTTAAGGCGCAACACCGTGGTCGCGTTGCGCGTGCCGATCTGGTACGACAGCGAGCCCGATTTGCTCAGCACCTCACGAACCAGGCTGGACACCTCCAAGCTGATTTTGATGGCGACTTCATCATCCAGATAGATATTCGGCTCCACTTCCAGCTTCAAGCCCACATCGACGTAGTTCACCGACTCCGCAACAAAACCCGTGGCATTGGAGGTGGTGGTGATGACCGGTACCCGGTCGCCAATCAAAATCCGGGCTTTTTCTTTGTTGCGCACACGGATCCGCGGGTTGGCCAGAATGTTGCCGTCCTGTTCTTCCTTTCGGGCGTTGATCAGGGTGTTGCCCACCGTCGCCTGAAGCGTGGATGAACTCAGACGCCGAAGGTCGTCCAGCACCAGGGGTACCCCACCGGCGAGCAGCGGGCTGAGTGCCAACTGGCCGGGCCATTGAATGCCCAGCTCCAGCAGACGTGAGCGCTTGATTTCCACCACTTCGACTTCCAGCATCACCTCGGGGTCGCTCAAATCTTGCAGCGCCACAATCCGCTCGGCCAGCCGTATGGCTTCCGGGGTGTCGCGCATAATGATCAGACCCAGGCGCTCGTCGATCACCAAATCTTTGGTTTTGACAATCGTCTTGATGGTGTTGGACACCGCTTTGACATCGGCGTTGGTCAGATAAAAGGTGCGCACCGCCAGGGTCTGGTAATCCTTGAGCTTTTGCGGGGTATTCGCATAAACCAGGATCGAATTTTCATTCAGGATTTTTTGTTCCAACTGGTTGGTCACCAGCAGCAGCCGTACCGCATCTTCAATGCTGGTGTTCTTTGCCAGCACCGTGGCTTTTAAGTCGGGGCGCATGTCCTTGTCAAAATAAAAGTTGAGCCCCGAGACCTTGGCAATTACGTCAAAAACCGACCGCAGGGGCGCATCCCTGAACTCCAGCGTGATGGGTTTCCTGTACGCGGAGGCCAACTGTGCCTCCGGCTTGACCCCCTTTTCACGCTGCTCATCGATCCGGGCCTTGAGGTTGAGGGCTTCTTTTTGTTGTGGATTTTGCGACAGCACACCGCGCAGCTTTTCGCCAGCCGCTGCCACATTGGTCTTGTCCGCTTTCTTGAACAGCGCCTCGGCCTCCAGCACCGCCAGCCGGTGCTGTCGCTCGGTGACCAGCGCCTCCAGACCCTGTCGCGCCATCACGTTGTTGCTGTCATAGCCCAAGGTCTGCCGGTAGCCGTTCTCCGCTTCGGTCAGGCGGCCCTCGCGGCGCGCCACTTCAGCTGCATTGAGGGTCCGGTTGATCAGGCTGGTCCGGCGCGTGGTCAAAGTGATGCGGTATTCGGCATTCTTGGGTTCCAGCTTGACCGCTTCTTCAAATTTGCCGATCGCTTCCTCGCTTTTGCCTTCTGCAAACAGGCTGTTGGCTTCGCGAAACGCCATGCTGCCCGCGCAGCCCGTTAGCAGCAGCACGAGGACACCACAGACAGCGGCGGTTCCGCGCGACAACCGCTGCTTACCCCAAAAAGAAAACGGCTGGACATGGCTCATGGTGTGTTCACTCAAAGGGTTGCTGGGCGCTATGGCAAGGCGCCAATTTCCAGATTTTGGGATTGGTTCAAAGGCAGGTAAACAAAGGTCATGGCCGACGCAGTGACCGCCTGCACCTTGTAGTCTTGCTGAAGAACGTCGCCGACCCGCGCAGCAAAATTCTGGTCGTTGTGCTGCAAGAACACCACCGTCTGCCCGTCTTCGACATAACGCCCCAAAAATCGGAACGGCAACGCGGGCGCTTGCGGCGGTGGTTCAGGCAGGACAACGTGGGGCGCGGCTTTGACAACCACCACCTTGACCGGCACGGTCCATTGCTCTGACATAAAACTTCCAGGCGCGTCCTCGTCGTTGCTGCGCGGCAAAAGCTTCAACACAGTGGTTGCTGAGGGCTTGGCTGACTCCGTCGGTCTAGCCGATGCGGTTGCTGAGGTCACCCCCACCCGTGGTCCGACTGCTTTGGCCGGCGCCACCACTTTCTGATCAACAGGCGGCGCCAGGTAAATCACCAGCAGCGCAGCAGCAGCCAGTGCCATCCAAAAAAAAGCGCGCTTCCCGATGCTCATGACCTGAATCCCGCTGCCGGCAGTTGGGTGAACAGCGTCCATTGAATCTTGGCTTCCAGTTCTTTGGATTCGATGCGGTCGCGCTTGAACTGAACCGACTCCAGCGCCAGGGTTTTGTGCTGCGCCAACGCCGCCAGAATGAAGCGCTCGATGGACTGGGCATCGCCTTGGACCGGAAACGTCATGCTGTACTGAAAAAATTGTCCGTTGGCATCGACCTGGCTTTTGTAGTCGCCCTTGGCCAGCGCCAGACGATGGGTTTGTGCCAACACGATGAGGTCTCGCAAACTGTTGGGAATGTCCTCGTGCAACGGCAACACCTTCTGGAAACCGACCAGGTCCTGCACCGCATCCACCTCCACCGGTACGCGCACCGGATTCAGGTTTGAAATCACCAGAGCCTGTGCCCGCAGCATCCGCGCATGCTGATGTTGGACCAGCTGCCACGAACCGGCTGCAGCGGCCAGCAGCGCGGCCAGCAAGAAAATCACTGCCATAGCGGTCCAGTTCCGCCGGGCAGCGCGCAGGGCCTGCCGTACGGTCCAGGCAAGCCGGGTGCCCAGGCTCAAGCTGTTCACGGTTGCCACAACACCTCCAGTGTGAAGCGCCACGGGCTGTCGGGCATCTTTTGCATCACCTCATGGCGCACCAGATAGACCTGGGTGAACGGCTTTCGCTGCGTCAAGAACGCCACATACTGGGTCATTTCTTCACCGGTCCGGGTTTCGGCGTTGACTTTGACTTTGGCGGCGGACAGACCACCCGAGCGTTCGCTCATGTCGATGCCGAGCAACGCCACCCGCATGTCGGGCGGCGGTTTCAAAGCCCGCAAAATCTGCGCCGCTGGCAAATTCAGTTGCCGCACCGCGGCATTGGTGGCAACCACCTGCTCTTGCTGCATTTTGGTCAACGACTTGGGCGTCCCCGACAGCCGGTTGGTTTCGACCGACCGCTCAGCCGGTGTGGGGTGCTTCAATGCGCGCGCATTGACGGTGAGTTTCCAAGCCAGCAAACCCAGCGCCGCCACGACCAATGCAAACACCAGCATTTGCAAAAGAGGCGCGCGCGGCCCGGCAGCCACGGCGTTGAGAGGATGGGACGTCGCTTGAAAATTCCGAAGCGCAGGCAGCAACGGCGATGTCACGCCAGCCTCGCCAGCCGGCCAGGTCAACCGCTTCAAACCGGTGTCTGCTGGCCAGAGCTTTTCACTCACCGTCTCTGCAGGCGCCAGAAACGGAAGCTCACCGACCGGCGCCCAATGCGGCGTCCGCATTTGCAGGCTGCGCCACAAGCGCGCCACCGTGTCAACTTCAAGAGGCCCGTTGGCGTGGGTTGAAGCCGGCAGCGGTCGCTGCAACACCGACAGCACCCGTCCCCGTTCGACTTCAACCACCGTGAACGTTTGGGCTTCGCTGTAGGCATACAGCCGACTGGTCGGGGTGTGCTGCTGCAGATGCCGCACCACCAGACAAACCATCGGCATGACACTGGTCAGGCGGGCCCCCAGGCGTTGGGCAAATTGTTCCAGCGCCAGCATCAGCTCGCCGGGATACGCCACCGCCCAACGTGCACGGCCCCAGCCCGACTCTTCAAACCGCACCACGGCGGGCAATGACAGTCCAGCACCGACCGTCTGAAGCTGGATCGCAACAGCCGATGGCAGATCGCCGGAAGCCAATGCTCCCTGCCAGGCCAGTGTTTCGTACTGCAACCATTGCTCAGCCACCACCACCACCACGCGCTGGCCCGCCAGTGAAACAGGCGGTTGGTCAGGTGTTCCAGAAAGAAGTTGGTCGGACAAGGCTTGCAAAGCGCCCTCCCACGGTGCGTGGCGGGAAGGTTTGGTTGGACTGTCCCCATCTGGCTGCAAGTCGATGGCAGCACCGGATACCCACTTCGCCTTGACATCCACCGCAGCATGCACCTGGCGCGCGCCCACTACTAGGTACACCGCCGTACTCTTGACCACCGGCTGTTGCGCGATGTCCAGCTCAACCTGCGACACGATAGACCTCCGCCAATGTGGTTCGCCCATCCGCCACCAATTGCAAGGCCGTTTGTTGCAACGGGATCAGTCCGGTGCGCGCGGCATGCTCTTTGAGCTGGGTGATCGGCACGCGCGACGCGATCATTTCGCGCATCCGGTCGTCCAGGATCAGCACTTCCGCAACCGCTTGCCGACCTTTGAAGCCGGTACCCCGGCAATGGCCACAGCCTTTGCCAGCCTTGAATCGCCACCCGGCGACCTGCGCATCGCTCAGGTGAACCTGTTGCAACGCCTCCGCCGTCGGTTGGTCATCGACCGCACAATGGGTGCAGTTCAGTCGCAGCAACCGCTGCGCCACAATGCCATTGAGCGCCGCGGCAAAGCTGTAGGCATCGACCCCCATGTGCAGAAACCGCCCCACCACATCAAACACATTGTTGGCATGGACGGTGGTGAATACCAGGTGGCCGGTTAGCGCCGCCTGCACCGCAATCTGCGCGGTTTCGTCATCCCGTATTTCACCCACCATGATCTTGTCGGGATCATGCCGAAGGATGGAGCGCAAGCCACGCGCGAACGTCAGCCCTTTTTTTTCATTCACAGGGATTTGCAGCACCCGGGGCAGGCGGTACTCCACCGGATCTTCAATCGTCACGATCTTGTCGCGACCGGTGTTGATTTCCGTGATGGCGGCATACAAGGTGGTGGTTTTGCCGGAGCCGGTGGGTCCGGTGACCAGCAGCATGCCATGCGGTTGACCCGACAGCCGCCGTACCATCGTTTTGGCGGGTCCATCCAGCCCCAGGTGGTCCAGAGTCAGGGCTTTGGCTTCCTCGGTCAGCGACTGCCGATCCAGCAGACGCAACACCGCGTCTTCGCCAAAGATGCTGGGCATGATCGATACCCGAAAATCGATTTCCCGGCCATTGACCCGCACCTTGAAGCGTCCATCCTGAGGCACGCGCCGTTCGGCAATGTCCAGCTCGGCCATGACCTTGACACGCGAGATGACCTGTTCGGCCATGTCCTGGCCTTGAATTTGGGTGATCGGCACCAGCACGCCGTCGATGCGGTACTGCACATGCAAGCAACCGGCGTCGCATTCCAAGTGGATGTCACTGGCCTGGATCTTTAAGGCGTCGTACAGCGTCGAGTTGACCAGCTTGACCACTGAGCTGCTGTCGTCGCTGATGCTGGCCAGTGTGATTACAGCCGCTACATCCTCATCCGCGGCAGCGGACTGGGTGGATTCAAAGCCATCCATCGCCCGCAGTTTCTGCTCCAGCTGCAATAGCCAGGCTTGCAGGTCATCGGGATGACACAGCATCCGCTGGGGCGCGGAAAAACCATGCTGTGCCGCGCAGCGCAGCACGTGCGTTTCAGAAGCGACATCAAACGGGTCCGACAGCACCACCAGCGGCTGGTGGTCGCTGCCATGGGCCACCACCAGCCCGCGCTGTGTGCAATCGACGTAGCTGATGACTTCAAAGTCGGGCGTCAATGCCTGCAGCTCCGCCATCGCCAGCGTCCCAAAGCCGAGCAGCTGACCCAAGCCGGTGGTGACCGCCTCTGGCCCAAGACCGCTCAAGCGGTGGACGGCGGTCAACACCGAGCTGCCCTGCGCGACAGACGCCTGGCGAGCCTGTTGGATCAACTCTGCGGTCAAGGCGGAACCGGTCATTGCAAGCTGCCCGCCAATTCAAAAATCGGCATGTACATCAGCACCACAATCCCGCCAATGACCACCCCAATAATGACCATCAAAACCGGTTCAAGCAGCCGTGAGGCGTAGTCGATCCAGCGGGCAAACGCTTCGTCATGGAATTTGGCCGCACGCTCCAGCATGTCGCCCAGCTGGCCAGAGCGCTCACCGACCTTGATCAGCGACTGGGCCACCGGCGTGAGCAATTGCGCTGCCTGCAAAGCCTCCGAAAAACTCTGCCCTTGATCAACCGCCAGCCGCGTTGCTGCCAGCGCCTGTTGCTGCGAGGGACTCAGCATGCCGCCGACCATCGTCAACGCCCGCGGCAGGGCAATGCCCGACGCCAGCAGCAGACTCACCGCGCGGTAAAACCGCGCCAGCCGAAACTCCTGCGATTTGAGCGCCAATCCTGGCAGTTTCAGCAGCGTGTTGAGCAACGCCATGCGGCCGCGCGGCTGGCGCAGCCACACTACCAATGCCCCAACAACCGCTATTAATCCTGTCAACACCAGCGGCCCGTTTCGGTAGATCTGCCGGCCAAATGCCATCAGCACCGTGGACAACCACGGCATCTCACGCCCGGACGATTCATACACCGCGCTGAATTTGGGCACCACATAGCCCAGTAAAAACAGCGTCACAAAACCACCCACCACCAGCAACACAGCCGGATAGATGGCGGTGGCAATCAGCTTTTTGCGCAGCGTCTCGAACTGCATCTGATACGCGACATAGCGGCTCAATGCTTTGGACAGATCGCCAGTGCGTTCGCTGGCGCGCACCGTGGCCACATAGACCGCCGGGAAATCCTGCGGCTGCAGGGCCAGCACATCGGAAAAGTTTTTACCTTCGCGCAACTGGTGCAGCAGCGTGCTCAACACCGAGCGCGCATGGGGTTGGCGCTCCTTCGCCAGCAATGTCGCCAAGGCTTCCGTCAGGTTCAGACCCGCGTCCAGCAAGGCCAGCAGTTCATGGCTGAACAGCACCAGCGGAAAAGCCGAGGATGTCGATCCTGCACGGGCTACCACTGACGGAGCGAACTGATTGGACGTAGCTTTAACAGCTGCTGGAGAATCCTGCAATACCGCCAGCACCAAAAACCCCTGCGTCGCCGCTTGCCGAAGTGCTTGATCGGCCGACAGCCCGGGGTAGTTGACCGTCAGGGTGCGTCCGTCTACTCCCTGCACCTGCAAACGGACGGTACCCGTTGCCGTGCCTGTGCTTTCTGATATTGCAGTACGGGGCGCCTTACCCTGCAAAGCAATTGCGGTGGTTATAGACATGGCTTCACCGTGTCAGGATAAACAGCGGCACAGGGAAAAAGCGGCGCATGCCAGTGCCCTTACCGATAGGACACATCTGCGCTCTCAGCTTCACCACCGGCTTGCCCGTCCTTGCCAAAGGACAGCAAATCAAAATCACCGCCCTGGCCAGGCGAGCGGTACACATACGGCTGGCCCCAGGGGTCCAATGGCACTGCTTTTTGAAGATACGGTCCAGACCATTTGGCCTCGTCGTTGGGCTTGACCAGCAGCACCGCCAGTCCCTGTTCGGTGGTGGGATAGCGGCCAGTGTCCAGTCGGTAGGCATCCAGCGCCTTGCCAAAGCTTTCGATCTGCGCTTTGGCGGTACTGCGCTCGGATTTGCCCAGCTGCGCAAAGTAGCGCGGCCCGACATACGCTGCCAGCAAGCCGATGATCACAATCACTACCAACAGCTCCAGCAGCGTGAAACCTGCCGATCTCACACGCCGCCGAATGTCAATAAATGAAACTAGTATTACCACCAGCGTATTTTAAAGGACGAATGTGGGTGCGCTTCAACTGGCGTGGGATTTGGCAGGCACTACACCGTGAATTCCCGATTTATTACAACTTATGTTGTTTTAGGGCGTGTTTACTACATTCCACTTAAATCCGACGCCTGATTTCAATACCGATCCGGGAATGGGAAACCGGGACCGAATCGTGACCGTGTCATTGGTCTTGGCCGTCTCACCCTCACCTACCGCACCAAAAACGAGGTCGGCCTCAACCAGCTCAATACCCAACGGCAGTTGACGCAACTTCGCGGTGACCCCCCCCAACGCTGAACCGGTGTTGGTCAGTTCAGCCCTGAGGCTGTATTCCCAAGTGGTGCGATTGATTTTGCGTTCACTGGCCACACTGAAGCGGCAAATATGCAGCCTCGCGTTGTTGGTCGTGCCAGCCAGGTCCAGGTTGTCCTGGTTGACCACGTTGACCGGCCGCCCGGACAAGCCAATGTAATCCGGATCCACCGACTGCGCTTTGCCAGAGAACACCTGAAAGTTCTTGTTGCCATCGGGTGCGCAGTCGTTCTGGCCCGTCACCAACACCGGCTGATTGACCGCCCAGTTCTGCGGCGTGAAGGTCAAACTGGCGGGACTCACAATGCCTTCTCGGGCGTTGCTGGTTGACAGGGGCAGCACCACAACCGCCGCGGGCGCGCGGCCCAACCGGATGTTGAAGGCAGCACTTTTGCCATCCTCCGATGTGCGCAAGTTGTTGCCGGCGGTCACCACAATTGTTCCTGCTTGGGTTGCATTTGGAATCACCACTGCACCGGGCGCATAGGCGCGCCCACTGCCCTTGGCATCGTAGATAACCGCATGCAGGTAGTATGCACCCGGCGCCAGACTGGTTACGTCCCACACATAGTTGCCCGATTGGGCACCGGCACTTTGGCGCAAGCCGTCAACGATCAGGTTGCCGCTGAAACCGGTTTTGACATTGCTGTAGTACAGCGCCACGGTCGGTTCAATGTTCGGGTCATTGCCCTCCCAGCGGATCGTGACCTGTTTGCGAACTCCACCGGGAGTGTTAACGGTTTCGGGTACCACCGCGGTAGCGGGCGCCGTTAGGGCAATGGTGGGATCCTGATACGGGGCGGTGCTGATGTAGAGCAGCGTCGTGGCACTCCAAGGACTCGCGGCATTCGAGGCATCCAATGCCCGAACCCGCCACCAATGCGTGGTTTTGTCTTTGAGCTGCAGCGGCACGATCCAGCCGGTGTTGGGTGAAGTGCCCTCGGTCGCCAGCAACGTCAGCGCGGCATCTTTGTAGACTTGAAACTGGTAACGCACGACCTCACCTTCCGGATCGACCACCGGGTTGGCAATCAGGCTCGGTTGTTGCGTCGCACTCCAGGCGCCATTGCCAGGGTTGTTTACCGTGGGTGCAGGCGGCGCGTCATTGACCGCATTCATCAGGAAGTCGCCCACCACCCAAGCCGATTCGGATCGGCCGTCCTGCGCCTTGACCCGCCACCAGTAGCGCTTGTTTTCGACCAGATTGGTGGCCGTCCAGGCGGTTTGGCCGCCTGTACTTTGAACTACCTGTCCCGAACTCCGCTTGTCTCCCGTGTCGAAGGTATTCAGCGCGTCGATCTCGAATACATAGCTGATCAGGTCGTTGTCGGCATCGATGCTGTTTTGGATGGTCAATGCGGTGTTGGCAACAGTGCTTTGACCACCCACTGCTGGGCTGACAATCCCCGGGGTTGTTGGCGCCGCATTACCTGTGTTGACCACAAATGGGCGAGCCGGCGTCGGTGTTTGAGCGCCCAGCGCGTCTTTGGCTACCACCCGCCAGTAGTATTTGCCGCGGTTGAGTAGCGGCGTGGTGACAACCCAGCTGGTGTTCCCGTTAACGCCTTGCGCCAGATCCACGCCACTGCCCACGATTTGGCTCAGTGCGGCGTCTTTATACACCGTTACGCTATAGGTCAGCGTGTCGCCATCCTTGTCGCTGCTGTTAGTCCACGTCAAGGTTGGCTGCGCTGTTGACACCTCGGCATTCGGAACCGGGCTGGTCAGATTAAACGAATCCGGCGGGTCGTTGAACAGGTTGACAAAAAAGCGGCCATTGGTCCAGGCACTGTACAAGGCACCATCAAAACTGCGCGCGCGCCAGACGTAGGTGCTGTTGTCGTTCAGCTCGCTGGGCACCTGCCACACGGTAGGCGCCACCACACTGCCCGCGCCATTGCCCGCACCGGCTGGTGCTTTATTGACCAGACTGCTGGCCACCAACTGCGTCATCGCCAGGTCGCTGTAAACCTCAAACTGAACTTTGGTGGCCGGGTCCTGCGCGCTGGCTGACGTCAACACCGACAAGTTGGGCTTGAGCGTCGTCACCACAGCACCGGCCAAGGGACTTTCAATCTGCGGTGTGCCAGGGCCCGGGGGCGGTGTATCGGTTTCGACCTTAATGTTGGCAGAACGGCTGGCACTGAGCACGCCATCGGTAGCGCTGTAGGTGATCCGGTAATCACCAGCCGTGCCCCGAGCGGGCGTCCAGTCAAAGATTGCGCGGGTGACGTTGGGCGTCAACGGATCCACGGCTTGCGGGGTAAAGCGTGCGCCTGCTGGCAGCGGCGCAGCGGACAGCGCCACCGGCTTGCCATCGGGGCTGCTGGATTCCACCAGGAACGACACCTGCTTGGTTTCCTTGACTACGCGATCCGGCACAAACTGCAGCACCGGCGGCCGGGCATTGGGAGCGGGTGCTTGAAATTCGCTGGTGTAGTCACCGGTGCTGTTGACATCAAAAAAATTGATCCAGTACTGCCACAGCTTGGTTTGCTGGTTGCGCGTCTTGCTGAGCCAGACGTTTTCTGCCAAAAGCTGTTTGGCATCTGAGCGCACCACTGCACCCAATGCCTTTGTGCCATTAAAAGGATCAGGCAGCTTGACATAGGCAAACCCCGCCGTTGCGGGAAACGTCAGGCGGTAGCTGGCATTGGCATTTCCGCTCGCGCCAGCCACAAGGGTAGCAACACTGCTGCGGTCCGTCACCACTGTGTCTGGACCATCTGATTCATAAATTCGAATCACATCACCATCTTGCGCCAGAAAGTCCCGCACGAAGTCGCGCCCAGGCAGATCCACGCGCACATCGCGAATTAAAAGGTGGGCATTGGTCTCTTTGATCAACGAGGTCAACGCACCACCCAATTCGTCCGCATGGCTGAATCGCGCTGTAAATTCTGTGAACTTGCCAGCCAGACTGGTTTCCATGATCCAGCGCCCCATCTTGCTGGTACCCGACGCAATCTCCCCAAAATTGATCAACAGCGTGTTTTGAACCGGGGCGTCGTTCAGGTAGCTGCCGGTCAGTTTAAAGTTAATCAACAACCCCTGGTTGTTTTCAATGATCTTCGGCTGGGCCGAATCAATTTTCAAATTCTTGGCGGTTGCAAAACCCGCGTTTTTTACCCGCACGCCAAGCGTAAAAGGCTCAACAGCCTCAATCTCAGCCGTCAAGGGATCATCAGCCAGGACGTTTTCAGTCAAAAAATAGTCCAGCGTCAGCAACGGCAAGGGTTTCACCGTAATTACATCAGGCGACACCTCCAGCACCGCGTTTTCGCCCAAGTAACGGTATTTCAAAGTAGCGCCCACCAAATACTTTTTTCCGGCTGGGTTGGACCCCGCAGAACCCAGAGCCGGTATTAACAACCAGTTCATCACCGCAGTAGTCTTCGGATTGACCGTGCCGCTACCGGTCACATCAGAAATGTTTTGCTTCGATGACAAACGAATAAAAAACTTTGCCGACAAATCATTCGGGTTGTCGGTGACGGCAACCGGCACACCGTTTTCGTCGGTGACTCTGACCACCACCGACACGTTTTGAATCAGTCCTGTATCAGTCGTGTTGTTGATCCGCATCTCGGCATCAAAGGCCTGCCTCTCCAGCGTCAGCTCTTGCTTGATTTCAATCTTGACCCGCGCGCAGACTGTTTCCTGTGCATGAGCAGCAGGCAGTAACAAAGCAAATGCAAAAGTTGCCAGCAAAGTACTGCGCACCATGCGAGACGCCGGCCCAAATACCAGCTCGTTCCAATTTTTATTCATAGTCCAACCGGTCTTCATGGTTACCCTGCTGTGTGCGCATCAAAACGTTCGAAAAGGCTACTGTTTGGCTAACGCAGCTTTGAACTCATCCGTATCAAAACCATTTTTCATGTGATGTCCCTTGACAATCAAATACGGCACACCCGCTTTTGGGTCTAGTGCCTTTAACCGCGCCTGGCAGTCACTGTCCTGGTCAATCTCGCAAACCTGCGGCTTGAAACCGTACTGACCCAGCCAGCTTTTAGCCTGCGTGCAGTAAGGGCACCATGTCGCGCTGTACATTATCCAATCACCCGGGCCGGTTTTGGATGCCAACTGTTCAGCAGACAAATTTGACTTAGGCAAAAGATCACTAACCGTACCCGACCGTGTTAAACCCAGCCAAGCGCCATAAACAATCACCAAACCTGCAATCAGCTTGCCCCAAGGCACTTTGCTGAACCAGCTGTCATCCCGAGACCTTGCAGAAACCAAAGCCGATCGCCGCCGGTCAAGCAGTACAGTGCCGTCACCGCCAGCTTTTGAGTAAGCAACGCCGCAGGAAGGGCACTGCCAATCAGGGACTATGGCGTTGGCAAGGCGAACAAAATGGCATTTGGGGCATATGGTGGACATTACTTGAAATGGTATATTAGTCTAAATAAGTAGGTTTATATATCGACATACATTAAGATTGCTATATACAGAGTCATTTATATTTTCAACCTGAATATCACGGCAACTTTTTAGATTTTCTTTTTTCACGCCTCGTATTTCTATCCTTCAAAATTGTTCTTAAGTCTCCAACGAGCCAATCACGAAGTTTCAGTTTTCCATCCGTGAAAGGTTCAGATAGGTTAGATGTCCCTTTATTGTCATAAAATTTATTTGAGGACTTCCGAGGGGAAATGAATTTACGATAAATCCAATATCCAATCGGTCCACAAATGATGCCAGAAGCTAAAGCAATAATATAAGCATCTTTTCGTGGCATCCTGTCGACATTTAATAAGTAATTACCTAGAAAAATCCAAAAACAAATCAATCCAATTGCTGAAAAAATCAATAACATAGCTCTTATCGAATTACCCCACCGCTCAGTTTCCCAGTCACTAGAACGCTCGCAAATAATCCAACCAGCACTAGCCGTTGTTAAAAAATAACAAAACCAAGCTGCCAAATGCAAAGTATTTGTCATCTTTTACATTCGCATACAGCGCTCGTTGAAGCGGCAAATTGTGCTGCTGAATCAAGTGTGCCCCCTAAAACCCCAACTGCTGTACTTATACGGTCGCCTGTTTGGACAGCCTTATTGGGGTACTTGCTACGAATTTTAAGTAACGCAGAGCCCAACCCGCTTATGTTTCCTACAGCACCAAAAAATCCGCCGAACATTGCAGAAGTTACAGCTGCGTTATGATTTGCTGCTACACCAGAAAACCCTGCATTAGAAATAACATTTGAAACTTGATTAAGTCCGTAACTGCCAGCAGCACTTTTTACAACAGCCCCACTAATAAAGCCACTAGCAAATTTGGAGGCACTTCCAGTCGGTATCGCAGCACTGAGTGCACCAGCAATGGCACCACCTAGACCCGCGAGAAAAATATCTGTTTTAGATGCACATGGATCTAATGCCTTTTGATATGCGCCGACAGCTCCACCAATTGCTCCACCAGCAAGAATCCAAACGGGTACCTCGCCATTTGGATCGACCCTGTTAATTGGATTTCCTTCAGCATACGTGTACAAATTGATGCCTCCCTCAAAGCCAATCGGGTCGCGGCTGGCGTAACGACCAGTGTCTGCTTCGTAATACCGCCTGTCGTTGTAATGCAGACCTGTCTCAAGATCCAGATATTGGCCCGGCTGGCGCAATGGGTTGATGGTTGCCAGCTGGACGCTGGCGGTGGTCTGCATTTGGGCTTTGCCGTAGGCGTCGTACTGGGCCGACCACAGCAGGTTGCCTGCCTTATCGGTCAGGCGCTGGGGTGTGCCCAGGTGGTCGTTGTGGTAGTAGGTGTAGCGGTAATCGCCGGTTGGATTGCCAGCGCTGTCCTTGGCTGGCACGCGGGCATACATGGGCGCTACACCATTGTCTCGTTGAGGGTTATAGCCATAGCTGACTTGAATCTGGCCAGTGCTGTTGGCCTCGGCCAGAATGCCCCAGTCGGTGTGCAAATAGCTGGTTACCTGACCGGCAGCCTGACCGGAAGAACCCAGAGTCGTGAACAAGGTGGCAGAATTGCCCAGCGTCTTGCGCAGGCGTCGGTCAAAAGGATCGTAGCTGTAGCTGGCGATTAGCTGGCCTGCGCCGTCTAGTACTTGGCTCAGGCGATTCAAGGCGTCGTAGCTGAATCTGGTGGTGCGAAAAGGCTCGGCCAAGGCGCTGAGGGTTTTGACGGTCTGGTTGCCAGAAGCGTCGTACTGGTAATTGACCGTGCCGTTGCCGCCCGGTGCCGGGCGCTGCGTCAATTGATTGGCGTTGTCGTATTGCCAGAGGGCTGAGCCGGTCTTGTTGTGGCTAATGCGGTTGTTGCCAGCATCCAGGCCAAAGGATTCGCTGCGACCCGACAGCGCACTGCCACTGACCTGGGTCAGGCGACCTGCGTCGTCATAGGCGTAACTTAAAGCGTTTCCGTCCGTGGTGGCCTGCTTGACCTCGGCCAGTTTGCCGTACTGGTTTTGCAGCTCGAACAGGGTTGCCTGGGCCGGATTGACGACTTTCAGGCGCGTCAGGCTTTGGTAGCCGTCGTACTCCATGCGCTGCTCGCTGCCGCCGGGCAGAAGTACTTTTTTGGGCTGAAACCACTGCCATTCTGTTGTGGCAATGTTGCCTTCGCCGGGAATGCTGACTTGTTCCAGCTGGGCGGCGCCATCGTACTGGTAACCGATGGTCTGGCCGTCGGGCCCGGTGTAGGTTTTGATTTGGCCGTTGCCGTAGTAGGTATAGGCGTGCGATAGGCCAAAGCCGCTGGCATTGCCCGCTGCCGCTGAGTAGCTAACTGTCTCACTGCTCAGGCGGTCGTTGTCGTCATAGGTGCGGGTGGCTGAATATTGCCCGTCGTTCCAGGTCAACAGATTGCCGCTGGCGTCATAGCTGTAGTTGGTAGTCTTTTGCAGAGCGCTTTGCGCGTTGAATTCTTGCTGTTGAGCAATGCGTCCAATGTCGTCATAGGTGTATTTGACTTGCTGGCCGTTGGCCTGGTTGATCTGGCTGAGCCAGCCGTTGCTGTCAAAGCTGTACGTGGTACTGGCGATCAGCGGATCGGTGCTGCCGACCAGCAGGTTGCGCCGGTCATAGCGCATGCCGTAGGTCCGACTGTTCGGGTCGGTGACCTGAATGACGTTGCCGCGGGTATCACGCTGCATGCGCATCGTGTTGCCCAACGGGTCTTTGACTTCGACCACTTCCCCGTGCGGGTTGTAGACATAGTATTTGGTCTTGCCGTTGGGGTCGGTGTAGGTTTTGCGGCGGCTCAGGCCGTCATAGGTAAAACTTTCGACGCGGGTCTCGGTTCCCGCGATGCTGCTTTGCAAGGTCAAGCGGTCGCGCTCGTTGTAGCGCATCACCCGGCTCATCGTCGGATAGCGAACCGTGCTCGGACGTTTGTAATTCTTGTCTTGGCCATCAGCTTCCAGGTAACCCATCTCATAGACCTGAGCCTTGGTATCCACCGACTTGACCAGTCGCACCAGCGCGTCGTACTCCATCCGCATGCCCTTGCCACTGGCGTCTAGCACGCTGGTAGTTTGATCGTAGGCGTTGTAGCTGCTGACATATTCACCGCTCAATGGGTCAGAGCGTTTGACCAGCCGGTCTTTGGCGTCGTAGTCGAAGCGGTACACCTTGCCCCGGGCGTCGGTGACGCTGGCCTGGTTGGCATTCGCGTCGTAGGTGTAGGTACTAACCTGGTTGAGCGGGTCGGTTTCGGTGAGCCGGTTGCCATCGGCGTCATAGGTCATCGACGTCGCTTTGCCTTTGGTGTCCACAAACCGAACCAGCTGCCCCAGCCGGTTGTAGGTGTACAGGCGCGCATGTCCTTCTGGGTCGGTAACTTTGCTAATTTCGCCCTGGGCGTCGTATTCCAGTTGCATCACGGCATCTGGCGTGATGCTGCCGTTGACCTCTGTGCGGCCCTTACGGGTAATCTTTAACGGAAATCCTTTGGCATTGCGCTGGTACTCCGTGGTGCGCTCATCGGGCGTACCCACAGCCTGAACGGTTTTCAGCAAGTTGCCCACATTGTCATGCTGATACTGCGTCTTGAAACCGGCTTCATCGGTTTCTTCTGTCATTTGCAGGTGCGCGGTGGAATAGCTGGCTTTGCGCGCGGTGTTGTCAGGATGCGCCGTCTCAGTAAGCTGATCGAATTCATTTCTGACATACCGGGTTGCAAAGCCCCGTGAACCGGTTTCAATTTGCGCCCGTGCGCCGGTGTCGTAACGCACTTCTAACTCAATGCGGCCGTTGACCGTCCGCCGTATCAGCTTGCCAACGCGGTTGTGTGTCAGATCTTCCGAGCGCCGGCCGGCACCGGTTTCGGGACCGGTGATCTTGCTGCCGAACTGTTTGTTGGTGGCGTCGTATTCAAAAAAGTAATTGGTCACGCCGCCGTCGGGTGCCACGTGCTTGTTGACCGTGTTGCCGGTGTAGGTCAGCTGTTCGGTTTGTGTTTTGGGGTCGGTGATTTTCGTGATCAGGTTGGCGCCGTCATAGTCGTACTTGACAACACCGCCGCGAGCGTCAGTGACTTGAATCAGGCGGTTATTCGCGTCGTAGGCATACTTCACACTGCGGGCTGGCAAATCTGCGCTCAGACCATTGATGGGGAAATCCTTGATTTCCGTCACCAGCAGACCGGTGTAAGTCAGACTGAACAGTACTCGGCCATTGCCGTCAATCACACCGCGAACCAGTCCTTCGGTGTCACGCAACATCCAGATGACGTTGTCGTTGCGGTCACCGTAGGCAACTGCCTGGCCTTGCGTGTTGTAATCGATGTAATCGCCGCCCTTGTCGATCCAGCGGAACCCTTTGGGGTTGGTCAGAGGTGCCAGGTTCAGTTGACCCGTGGCCATCGCTGCAGCAAGTGCCGCAGCATTGGCGGACGGCAACTGACGAACGCTGCGCTTTTCCAGTACAGACCGGTTGTCAAACGCATAGCGTCCGTTATCGCCCAGGTACAGCTCATTGGATCGCCGGATGCCTTCGGTATCGACCTGACCGCTGCTGCTCAAGGCGCCACCACTGCCGGCGCACAACTTGGCGTAATCCACACTGACCAGCTGCGGTGGGGGGTAATTGACGGTGGACTCACCCATCAGTCGGTTGAACGGCGTCATCCGCGCAGGGTCCATGACAGCTGATTGGGTAGCACCGCCAATTAAGGTTGTCCCGCTGGAAGGTTTCCAGTTCTCATCCACCCACACCCAGCAACCGCTGGCTGCGCCGCCACTGTTGCTGGTGGACAAGGGTTGGGTTCCTGCTGACGCACCGCTGCCGCTTGAAAAACTGCTGGCAGTGGTGTCAGCTGTCTGACTGCCGGTCAAATTATTCCAGGACTGTGACAGACTTTCCCACTGCGAATTAAACTTCCATTCTTGGCCATCCCACCGCCGGGTCCAGGCCACACTGCCAATGGCGCTTTGGACCGACAAGTCTTCTCGCAAAATGTTGGCGTAGCCGTTGGGAACAGCAACGATCAGGCCATTGCGAGATTCCTGAGTCTGCGCCGTGGCGCTCAGGCAAATCCCATACAGAGCCACACAGGCCAGCCATCGCGAGAGGCAAACAGTTGACATGTGCAGGAGTCGATTCAAAAAAGTTTTTAAAATTGTCAAAGCAGGCCTGCAAGTTGTCATGTTTAATTTCATTTGCAAACCAGGCCCCCACCCTTGGGGATAAATTCACATTTCTGTCCGGGCAGTTTGATTTCGGTGCTGGAACCCGCGCCACCGAATCCGCCGCCACCGCCACTCCCAGGACCGCCGAATATGGCGCTGCCGCCAGTGACGCCACCAATACCGGTACCGGCAGGGCAGCTGCTGCCGCTGGCTGAAAACCAGCTTGAGCAGGTCTGTCCGCTGCTGATCGCTCCATTTGAGCAAGTGAAGTCGTAAGGCACACAGGTCCGATTGCTGTAGCTGTAGCAACCACCGCCCGATGCAGCGCCACTGGTCGCTGCGACGTCCAAGGATTGCAGCGCCACCACACGGTAGGGAATGGTCAGCCGCTGCTTGGCTTCCAGACTGTTGGGCACATCCACCAGGAATTCGTAACGGAAATAAGCATCGCTGACCGGCAGTTGCTGCGAGACCTTGTCAGCACGGATCAGGCCGAAGTTGGTCAACTTCAATTCCCCAAAGAACACGTCACCCGCATTCATCTTCGGCAGGTTGATGCTGGACGGCTGCATCACCACCACGGCTGCTGGCACATCCGTTTCAAAGGTCGCGTTCAGCGTGATTTCATAACGGTCCTGAATCGTGATTTCAGTCACCCGCCACTCCACGGTGATCAGGTTGTAATTCAGGAAGATCGGCTGGTTGGCGGTGATGCCCGGCTTGATCAGCAACCTGCCACCAATTTCCTGGTGATTGGACGCTTTGCCCCGGAATTTGTAGCGTCCCGCAGGCAGGTTTTGGAACAAGGCTTCGCCAAAACTGTCGGTCACCAGTTCTTGTGAAATCGTCGGCACATCTTCATTCTGGACAGTGACCGTGGCGCCCGCCAGGCCGGGAATCAGTCGCCCATTTTTATCAACGGTCGCGGTGTAGATATCTGCCGCTTTGAACAGCACATTGCCCTGCCCGCTTTGCGACACGCTCACATACACATTGAGCGCTTGAGCAGGAACATTGTCGCCCGCCAGATTGAGCTTGAACTCATATACCCCTTCCGGCGTGCTGGCGGGCGGCGTGAAGGACAAATCGATGGCGCGGCTGGCGCCAACCGCTAGGCTGCCATTGGCTTGGTTGGAAATGTTGACCCAGCCAGGTACCGCCGACCCGTCGGGCTTGGCCAGCGAGAACCGAAGGTTTTGCGCTTCCTGCAAACCATTGTTCTTGATGCTGATCGATTCAATCTGGCTGCCACCCTGGGCCAGACCCGTTTCCACAAAACTCGGGGTGCTGACCACAAACGGCTTGCCTTCCGACAGCGTGTAATCCAGGCGCACCTGCCCCAGAGGCGTGTTGGCCCGTTCATCGCTGATCACGTTGAAAATCAAGGTGCCCGACGGCAAGGCGTCGTTGTTGGCTGAAAACTGAACCGGAACGTTCAGGGTCTGCCGCTCCGACAACGTGACCGGTGCTGACAACTGGGTCGTGACACCTGCCGGCAGCTGACCGGTCGGCTGGCTGGCGGGCTCAAGAATCAGCCGCAGGTTGGTGGCAGCTGTCCCAGCGCCCGCCCGCGCGGTGAACGGCACGCTGAACGGGTAATTCTTTGGAATGTCGATCTTGTACGGCGAGGGGCCGACCGACACCCGGTTGATCGTGAAGGCTTTTTGTTCCGGACGGTCGGTGAGGTCCGGATGAACCGCACTGACCTTGTACAGGCCCGCATCGGTCAACGTTGGCTTGAACACATAGCTGAAGCTGCCGGCGCCGTCGGTCAACACCGGGAAGCTGCGTTCAAACCCTTGCTGGTTCAGCACCATTTTCAAGCGCGTGTTGGCCAACGGTGCCCGACTGGCACGGTCCAAGGCGCGCCCTGTGATCACTACATCCTGGTCGCCAAAGGAGCTGATCGGGCTGACATCGGTCACCTCGCCCAGGTAGGCGGTATCAATCAGCGAGACCACCTTCTCAGACCCGCGCCCGGAGATGATGACCTCGTCGTCTTGCCCGCTGCGGTAGCGCAGCTTGTCGACTTCCAGCTTGACGCGAATGCTGTTGAGCAGCGTCGCGGGCACATTGATGCTGAACACATCGGAGACATAGCTGCTCCCTGCAGGGATGCGCGCAACGGTTTGTCCATTGGTCAGCGTGATGACATTGGCACCAATCGGCTGGCGGTAGGGTTGTGTCGCCAAAACATTGTTGTCGGCATCCAGAATCTTGAAGCGCAACTCCGATGACGGGTTGGCGCCATCGCCTGTCGCTGTCAGCAGTTCCACCTCGACATCCGACGTGTTCTCAATGGTCAGTTTCAGCTTGCCGACTGCCCCGCGCGTGAAAGCTTCGGTCGCCATGCCAACAATCAGGCCACCTTCTGCCACATCGACAATTTGGTTCCTGGCAATCTTGACCAGTTCACTCTCGGTGGGCGCTATTTCGACACCCACCTGAATCGTCGGTGCACCCGGCATGTCGGTGTAGCCGCCAACGACAACCGGTACCAGACGGGTCTGGTTCGGCGCGAGGGCAAAGATTTCAGACTTGTGGTCTTTGAACTGGGTCGAGTCTTTGTTGGTAGGCAACTTGACAACCACCCGCACGGCATCCAGCGCGCCCGCTGAGGTGTTGCTTACCTGCAGTTGCAGCTTGTTCATGACGCCACGCTTGATGGGCAAACCTGAAATGATCTGGCTGCTGACACTAGGCAGCACGATGCTGCGAGACAACTCCACCCCGTTGGCATCAACCGACGCCACACTGTATCGACGCTCCCCGGTGGTGAAGCCCGAATCTGCCAGCGTGGTAGCGGTAATTGGATTGGGCGTCAGCTTGACTTTGTTAGCGTCCGGGCCGACTGAAACCAAATAGCCTGCAACAGAGCCATTGGGTGCCTGCCAGCTAATCTGCGGCAAGTCACTGCCAATCAGGTCAATGCGTAAATTGCGCACCGGCAGCAAGCTAGCATTCAGATATGCCGAGTTGGAAATGGCGGACTCGTTTCCCGCGGCATCCACAGCGGTCACCACATAGGCACCTTGCAGCGGCGACGGGTTGGTGTCGTAGGTTTGCGGCGTTTTGATGCGGGTCTTCAACGGCACTTGGCCGTCAATCGTGCTGACGCTGGTGCCTGTTGTCCGGTAGAGGTTGTAGTAATCGACGGTACTGGCCAGTGGTGGCTGCCAGCTGGCATAAATGCCCTGGCCGGTGAGCTGCAGGCTGAGGTTCTGCGGCGAGCCGGGTGCGGTGGCACGGGTCACCACGTCAACCGCTGCGCTTTGACCCGAAACCGATTCCTGGCCATTCGACTGGCGCACGGAGGCCACGGCGTATTTGTAGGCACCGTCTTGTGGCGTCTGGTCGATGTAGTCGATGCCCGCGGTGCGTGCTAGCGGCGTCAAAGCCGTTTGACCGGGTGCCTGGCGGTAAATCTGATAGGTGCTGGCCTCATCCAGGGCTTGCCAGGCCAGCTTAACCTTTCCACCGGGCTGCGCTTTTGCGGTGAAACCAAACGGCACATTCAGGGGCGGCAATTCGCCTTGGTAAATCTGGAAACGGTTGAAGGCGGAAATCTGGGTAGAAATATTGTCCAGATTGTCCTTGGCCTGCACGCTGAAACTCAGGCTTTCAGGTCCCGCCTGGCCGGCATCGCTCGGCAACGTGAAACTGGCCTGGTAGCTCAGGGGACTGAGTGGCGTCAATCCACTGATCACCACCGACGTGCGCGCCGTGCCCGACAGCAGGTACCTGAGCAGCGGCGCTGCGGTGGGGGCCTTGCTGAACGTGAGCGTCGCCTGTACGGTTTGCGCTGGGTTGTTTTTAATTGGCGCTGCTGGATTCAGCACAATACCGGTCAGCGCAGGTCCGTTGGTATCGATTTTGAGCGTGGCTCCCGCATCAACATCCGCGCCGCGGTTGCCCACCAGATCGCGCGCGGAGAACAGCGCATTGGCCGTGCCCGACGCGGTATTGGCATCGATTAAAAAGATCCCGGCAAACTGGGTGTCGCTGGTTTTGGTCAATTCCACTGGGATTGGTGTGCCACCCTGCGGCACGATGGCCAGATAGGGAATCGTTTGCAACGCCTCGCTGGTGGTCAAAACCAAATTGACCCGACCTTGACCGATTCGCCCGCTCGCCGCGTCCACCCGTCCCAATGGTGAATACACGATGGACAGCGCTTTTGGCAACGTGTTGTCAGCCTGGCCTTGCGCCTGGTTGGTGGGAGCAGACGGCGTACCCGCAGCATTGACCGCCACCACCCGGAAAAACCACAGGCCATCGGCGGGCGGCAAGTCGTCAAAGGAACTGCTTTGAGCGCCCAGCGGATTGCCATTGACTTTTGCGGCCTGGGCAATGTCGGTGAAGGCCGTGTTGGCGCGGTAGAGGTTGTAGCCGGTGATGCCGGCATCGCTAGCGCGCGTCCAGGTTAGGCGTACTTTCCCGGCGCTCTGCGATTGGGCAGTCAGATTGGACGGGCTGATGGGAACGGCGGTGTCCAAATTGACCGTCACCGCAGCCGACAAACCGCTGGTGCCGTTGGCATCGCTGGCGCGCGCTTGCACCATGTTGTTTCCTGTATTCAACGTGACGTTTCCGCTGAAACGGCCATCTGGAGAAACAGCGAGCGCGGTACCAGAATTGACACTGTTCACTACCAGCTGCACAGCGCTGCCAAGCTGCGACGTACCGGATACGGACAGCGTTGCATTTCGCGTGACCAGGCCAGCCGCGGGCGAAGCGATGACCGGTGCATCCGGTGCAGCCCGGGCAATCGACACGGCGTAACTGGCTGAACTGACATTCGACAACGAATCAACAGCCCGAACAGTCAGCGTGGTCGTCCCGTTGGGGATGTCCGCAAAATCCAGACTGGCACTGTAATTTCCATTGCCCGTGCTGCTGGCGGTAACCAAGGTTTGACTGCCCAGCAACATATCCACCCGCGCGACACCACTGCGGTCAGACGCATTGACACTGAGCACCGCGCTGTTGCGCCTGAACACTGTGCCGTTGACGATGCCAATGCCACCATTGGTAAAAGCCGACAGCACAGGACCTTCTGTATCTGCCAGTGGCGGCGTGCGGCTAACTGTCACACTGCGGGTTTGCTCGCTGGTGCGGGCTGCTTCGTCATAGGCAACAACTCGAATCGTATGAACGCCCACCGCAACTGCATCTGTGTTCCAGGCGTAGCTGTACAGATTGCCCGACGCAGGCGATGTGTTGGTCGCAGCCAGCTGACCATCGATGTAAAACTCGACTTTGGTGACACCCGCTGCGTCAGTCGCATTGGCTTCAACCGTAATCGGCTGACTGATCACACTGCCGGGCGCGGGATTGTTAAGCACCACCGTCGGAGCGGCGCTGTCCACCAAAATCCCATTGGCCACCGTAGCTGTGCCGATTGAACCCGAAGCATTGCGAAACTGCACATTCAACGATTTGCGGCCTTCCGACTCGAAGGTGTAGTTAAGGCCCAGCCGGCCATTGGGCAGCGACTGGAACGCCACATTCGAAAAAGCATCACCTTCGGCAATACGGAATTCCGTGGCATTGAGACACGACAACTCCAGCGCCACTGTGCGCTGCTCGTAATAGGGTGCGGGATTAGCAACCCGAATACTGGGATTGATCAACGGTGCCGCAGCCAGGAACGCGCCGTAATTCACGCCAGTGGAAACCGCATCGCCCTGACCCTGTGGGTTGGCCACAGGATCCTGTGGGCCACTGGTGCTTCCCCACCAGTTGCCGCGGGCATTGATGGTCGTTGCCGGCGTTTTGTTCAAAATGGCTTGGCTGGAATTGCCGATGAACTGCGTGCTGCCCACCACCGGGTTGCTGTTGCCGTCAGCTTCAATGCCCACCGTATTTTTAAAGAAGCTTGACCCTGAAATAGCAGGCGAGGCACCATCCAGCAAACGCAGCCCAACTGTGTTGGTGCCCATCTGCACATTGCTGATAACAGGACTGAACCCGCGCACCGTCAACGCCGCGTCGCCGCCCTGCCCTGCATACCGTATGTTCGCCCCAGTCGCACTAAAGCCGCCATTGACGCCTGAGGATTTCTCAACCCTGATGCCCCGCCAGCTTGCAGCAGTCGGTGTTCCTCCAACGGCGCTAAGCTGGCCCGACGCGCTGTCGTCGGCTGTAGATGTGAACACGGAGTCGTCTTTAAATACAGCTTTGTCGCGTACCACCAGGCTGCTGCCGGATCCGAACTTGACCACCACACCTACATCAACCGTTAGTTCTGCAGCCAATGCGCTTGCCGCCGGGCCAACAGCCGCAATCAGCATTGCCAGCGCTGCTGTTGAAGCCACCGCGCGTAGGCCAGCACTGGCGCGCATCAGCCTGCTTTCCATTCGAACAACGGCAGGGCTCGGATCAAAGGGCATGTTTGGCAGAAAACGGTTGAAGGTCGAGAATCAAGACAATGTGAAAGTACACATCAGCCGTTGGAGCCAACCATCTGCAAAACCGATGTCGGCACGTCAAAGCTTTTGCCGCTCACCGTGATCAAACGCGCTGTGGACTCAGCTGTCCCAAAACCAGCAATGATTTCGACTTTTTCAACCCGCTCGTTTTGCGCGAAGCGCGACAAGCTTTCACCCATAGCGACAGTCACCGTGTAACTGGTAATCGCCTGGAGTGTGCTGGGGCCTTGAGGCAAGCTGATGCTCACGCTGGTATTGCCGCTGGCGTTGCTGCCGGTGATGGCGGGACTGAGTGCTTTCACCACTGCGCCGTAAGCGGGCACCACGCGCAACTCCACCGTGCTGCCGGGTGGGATGTTTGTGGTTTCAAAGTTCACACTGACCGGATTGGTCAAAGCGGCAGGCAAGGTTACATCTGCTGTGCCTGTGGGATTTACTGGAACCACAGATCCGGCAATCGAAGTTATTCGCAGCGAAGGAACATTGCTAACAAAAACAGCGGATGGGGTATCGGCAACGTAGGGAGGGTTTGCAGTCCCTGAGTATGTAACGCTATCAGCTTCAACTCGAATACGGCCTACCGAACCGCCTAGCTGGTTGTCATAACCACTTCCGCTGCCGCAATTGACGAGGGTTGTGCTCTGGGCAAACGAACAACCGCCCGTGGCATAAAGCGTGCCAGAGCCTGTAAATAATGTCGCTATGAGGCGAATAGCCCCACCAGAACCGCCTGCGCCTTCATAGCCGCGCCCAAGTCCGTTGGTTCCGCCTGCGGTTCCCCCCCAAGCAAGGATTTGACCGCCACTTGATAGGGTCAGAGTACCTGATACTGCAATTAGTATTGCGCCACCGCCGCCAGCACCGCCAGAACCGGCATAGTTAGTACCGCCTCTGCCACCGCCACCGCCAGAACCTCCTATTAGTGGTTGTAAGCTAACAGATCCGTAAGGTTTAGCAGTTGCGTCTATAGCCTGTAGGGCAGGACTGGTACCACAATAAACTTCGTAGTAAAAATTAGATCCCTTTGCGCCATAAGCGCCGCCCAGTCCAAAATAATTGAAATAACGGCCTGTTGTCAAACAGCGACCGTCAGCCCCGTCAGCTGAACCAGCGCCCCCGCCGGGCCCTAACCCCGCGCCGCCACGCACTATTTCTGGATTCAATGCCAAATCATCTCTACCGCCCCGACCACCATCAAATCCACCAGGTCCACCCACACCCGGAATCCCATCATCCGCCAAGTTACCGTCACCATATGTTCCAGAATCTTTGCTGCCCCTGCCCCCGACATCTATAACTCCGGCGATCGTTGCTGCACCGCTAACTAACAAATACACGGGCGTGTTTGCCGCATTTTTCTTAAAAGTAACGGTTACGCCCGCGGGAATATTAATCGAGCTGTAGTTCAAAATACCCGACGGCGGCAATTGGATTTCAGTATTCACGGCTGGGTTCAATGCCCCGTCAGCACCAGTACTGCCACTGTTGAACGCCCAACTGGGTGCAGCAATCAACAACATGGCAAGTGCGACCGCTGAGAAAATTGCGGATCGATTTCCTATTGCTTGAGAAGATGAATTAAGAATTTTTTTACTCATGGTCGAACTCCTTGAAAAATTTGCCGGGATGGTGATGTGGTTAATTGCTGAAGGTAAAAGCGCTGAGTGAGATAAGTGGGTCATGGTTGAGCTCGCTGTGTTAACGCTATGGATTGACAATATTGATCGTGTTTGCAGTGCCTGCTTGGGAACTGCTTGCTCCACCTGCATGCAGTAGGTGCAGCACCAAAGGTCCAAGTGGGGTACTGGCATCCAATACGATGCGAACGCTGAGTTTTTCGCCTAAGCCGTCTGTTGCGAACGTCAGTGCATTGGCTTCAAATGTCACACCAGAAACCAGCCCGCTGGCATTTTCTAAGGCAACGTTGCGAACGTTTTGCAAATTGATTCCTCGTATCTCAAGTACGTAGGTTTTTCCTCGCTGCATGACGGTTGGCGTCAAAGAACTAATGGTTGGCTGCTCAATCACTGCAAATTGATTTGAGACCGCTGAGCTAAACAAGACAGGGCCAGCCGCAGTAATTAGGTTCAGCTTGTACCCAGCGCTTGCTGCAGTGGCTGCAACATTAAACGGCACAGTCACCTGAGTCCCCAGCGCATTAGATGTCACGGCACCCAATACAACCCCGGTAGCAGTCACGGCAGAATTGGACAAAGTAAGAGTTCCCGCAACCAAGCTGTCAAGACCAACACCAGTCAGCACCAACTGACCATTGCTGCCCTTGATGGCACCACCCGGTTGCATCGAAGTCACGACCGGACCCACCAAAACGCCCACCTGCGCTTGAGAAAAACGAATCTCAGTTGTAGTCAATGTCACAGTGCCGACGGCAACACCGACCAATGGCGAGGTGATGGCTTGCAAATCGGTTCCCAGTTGGCGTGCCACCTGCAGGGTGTTGCCAGGTACAGGGGACGCGCTGGATTCTCCACCTTGCGTAACGACGACCAGTGTTCGCGGACCCGACACCGCGGTCGCGTCAGTTTGAACAGTAACTTCAAGAAGAGTGCCGTCCGCATCGGCAGTCACCGCGCCGACCGTTGCAATGCCATTCGAGGGTTCGAAACGAATACCGATGACGTTGCGGAAATTGGTTCCGCGCACCACAAGTTTTACCGCTGCTTGCCCAGCCAGCACCACTTGTGGAGCCACTGATATCAAGGTTGGAGGCGGTGCAGCTACCAAGAACAATGCCTCGGTAGGATTGCTAAAGCTGATTTGGCCTGCAGCAGTGTTCAGAAATAAGCGTCGCTGAGATTTGGTTGCATCGGCAGCAATAGCTACATTGGCCGTCAGCTGCGTGCCATCAGAGTTGATGTTCAGACCGCTGACTGTCAGGCCGTCGTTGGCCGAAAAGCCAAGTGACGTCACCCCGGTTAGATTTGAACCGCGTACCGTGATGCCAACTTGGGTGCCAACGACACCTGCTTTAGGGGTCATTTGCGAGGCTACCCCACCCACCACCACGCCAACAGTGGGGGCTGTAACTGGCCCGACATTCAGCGTGTTTTCAATCACGGGTGGCGTGCCGACCATGATGCCCACTTCTGCTGAAACGACAGGGCCGAAAGTACCTGTTGCAGCTACCGGTGCACTGGCGCCCACCTGAATACCCACCAAAGCCGAAGTGATCGCATTGAAGTTGTTTCCTGTCTGACGGGCGATCTGCAATGTGTTCGCTGGAACGGATGTTGATGAAGACTCCCCACCTGCGGCCTGGATGACCACTACCCGCGGACCGGACACCGCAGCAGCCACAGCTTGAACATTGAATTCCAACGCACTGCCATCAGAAGAAGCGGCAAACCCGCCAACCGCTGCAATGCCTGTGCTGGGTTCAAAACGTACTCCAGTGATGTCGCGAAGATTGCTGCCGCGCACAGTCAGTTTGGTGGCTGGCTGACCCGCAACGATCACTTGCGGCGTCACAGAATCCAAAACTGGCGATGGCGCAGCGACCAAGAAAGTTACATCGTCAGGATTGGCAAAAGTGACGGATCCAGAAGCGGTACTGACCCATAACTTGCGACCGCCCTTCACTGCAGCTGCGTCCACAGTGACAGCCACGCTCATTTCCTTGCCCTCATTCGAGACAATTGGCGCGGAGAAGCTGACGTTGGTGTTTGGAAGCAGACCGGCCGCCACAACGTCAGACAGCCCAAAACCTCGAATGGTTACGTTGCTGGTCGTACCAACAACCGCCACCTTGGGGGTGACTTGCGTGATGGCCGAACCCACCACCACACCCAGCCCGGGTGACATAACGGGACCGAAGGTCGACGTGCTGGTAATTTGCGTGCTGGCGGTTCCCACTACGACACCTACCAACAAGGAAGTCACTGGCGTGTACGCAAGGGTGCGCGGCGGCTCAATCACCGTAACCGGCAGCACTGCATTGGTCCAGCCCGACCGACTGATAGTCAATTGCGCTGCACCGACACTGGACGCCTGCACCGTGAACGTTGCGGACTGCTGCCCGGATGCCAGCGTCACAGCCGCTGGGACATTGGCAACCAATGGCGCAGAGGACGACAAAGCAAACTCGAGTCCACTAGCCGGGGCAGCGAAAGGCGCTACTAAGGTGATGACCTGAGTCGAGCCATCAATCATCGACACCACAGCTGGATCCAACGTTGCTTTCGGCGTGTTCACTGTCAACAGAGCAACATTGGAAAACAAGAAGCTGCCAACACTTAAAGGATCGGGTGTCCGCAGTTTGATCGTTTTAGAGCCAACGGCGGTTTGGTTGGGAGTGATCGCCTGCAGCAGCGCAGCGGATTGAACGCTGGAGGTCAGCGGCACATCATCCAACAACGCAATGGTGCCAGTTATAAAATTACTGCCGCTGATGGTCAGGGCAGTCTCGCCACGGTTAGCGAAAATCGTAGCTGGGGAAACAGCCGTTATTTTGGGTTGTGGCCGTACCACGGTCACCGCATTGACAGCCAGTGCTTCGCCCGCGTCTGTCAGAAGCGTTAGGTTGAATTCGCCGCTGCTGCCGACCTGCGAGGTCACCAACAAAGAAAGTTGGGTGTCAGTAGCGCCCGACTGTATTTGAGCAGTAACTCCACTACCAGACAGCTTGGCCTGCACCGCGCCTGCCAGGCGCGTTCCGCTGACAACCACCGTTAGGGTTTCGCCGCTCTGCAACACACTGGGATTCACACCAGTCAGTTGAGGCGAGGCACCCACTGACACAGTTCCTGAAGCAACGAGGTAAGGAATGCCTTTCAGGCCCCAGCGCGCACTGGCAACAATATCGCCCGGAGGGATTACCACCGCGTTGATGGTGTTGCCTGAGGCCGTGTTCCCAGAGCCGACCAGGCCGGCGCCCAAATTTTGAGAAACAGCAGGTCCTTGGCTGGTCCGCACACTGCTGTTGTTGAAATTCAGCGTGGTGTTGTTGACTTCGATACCCTTGCCATGCTCGAGCTGCACATAATTGATGGACGAGCTGGTACCGCTTGAATTGAATACCCAGCGGTTCCAGTCCCCCGCACCGGCCGCCTGCCCTAGTCTCAACTTGTCAGATTGCACCCTAATGGGTGCAGTGATGCTTCCATTGGCTTGGATAGCACCGCCACTGACCGTGATACCGGTGTTGGCACCCATATAAATTTGAGTCCCCGCTTCTATGGTCAAAACGGCGTTGCTTTGAACTGTGATGTCGCCGGTCACGACAAAGGGACCGTCGGCGGCGCGCCATGTGGTGTTGGCGGACAAGATGCCTGACGCTACGGTTTGCGCAAATCCAGAAGGTGCCGTGATGGCCAGCGCACCAAGACACAGCTGCCATGTCAACGCGCGCAAACGACGTGTCAAAAGCGAGGCGTCTGTGATGCCAAGCATCACATCATTAAACCAGCAGCCAGCTAGGCTAAAAAGCAGTCGCGGGCTCATAGGCAATGAATTCGGCAGCAGGTCAGCAAGCAGGTGCTGTCGGCGTCGAGACCCATCAGAACGACGCCACTTGAGTTAACTGAAGACGCCTGGTAGGTGTACGCTGCTCTGTTAAACGCGCTTCCGTTCCGGTCAGTTTCAACCTAACTACGACATGCGCCAAAATAAAATTTATCAAAAGTTCAACTTAAATGCAGATTTTTGTACAATTTACAAATCTTACCAAATTTTTACAGCATTCAAATAACGTTTCAATAATCAAATGATTTGGCGTACGTTTGGCTGTATTTTTTCTCTCGCAATAGTTCAATTGGTCATCGTGAGACGTCACATATTCATCACAAGCAACGGCTAGGGTCTGACCTATACCAGCAACCAGATCAGCGCCGACTACCTGTTTGCCATCACCAGCGCGGCAATGACGCCCACTTTGATAGCGCCGAGGTCGCCGCTAATGAGATCGGGGCCGATGGATGCACAGGGAGTTAGGGCAACCTGAACCTTCAGAGCCTGCGAAACATCAGCACTTACACCAGCGGTCAAAGTGTCGGCGGCTTCGGTGTCAGCATGCCGGTGATGGGCGCATGCGGTGTGAGCGCTTGGCTACATAACGCAGTTCAAAGCTGCCTAATCGTTCAAAACAAGTTTGCGGTCAGCACTGACCACCAAGCACTTTGACGACGCGTTGCCGGTTGCTCAATCTACTTCAGCACAAAGTCAGCGAGCCCGCCTTTTGTCATCAACTTTTTTCATCGTCAGCTGTTTGCGATACATACTGATAATTTGCGTAGCTCAGCTAGCTTTGGCAAATTTACCCGTGGCGTCATAAATGAGCTGGTGCAAAGGCCGGTAAGACAGACAGGTCAGCCCGCAATACCGCACTGCTGAATCCGCCTTTGGTCGAAGACGTGAATTCCGCCCTTTCCTGCCCTGCATTGTTCGCTGTTGACAACTGTCAAATCTACACAGACTTCCAACCCGAAATGGTGAAATCCAGCAACTCTGCGTCGGTTGGCATTTGCCATCCCGTGCCAAAGAAGTGCTCTGCCAGAAATTTGGTGAAATGGCCGCGTGTCATGGGCGGCGCGCAGATCGCCGCTGGGGCAAAGGTTGGAGCCCGGAGCAAATCAGCCAAAGACTGCGGTTTGAATTTCCCGATGATGCGTCCATGCAGGTATCTCACGAAGCTATTTATCAAGCGCTTTACATTCAAGGTCGGGGCGCACTTAAGCGCGAGCTGACAGCCTGCCGGCGTACAGGTCGCGCTTTGCGGGTCCCGCAGGCCCGAACGCGCCAGCGCGGCAGACACTTCATAACGCCAGAACTAATGATCAGTGAGCGGCCGGCAGAGATTGCCGATCGCGCCGTCCCCGGCCACTGGGAAGGAGATCTGATCATTGGGCTGAATCGTTCAGCTTGTCGG
>JANYGP010000084.1 GCA_025362315.1 Polaromonas sp. | reverse complement strand
GCCGTTTGCTGCCGCAGATCGAAGGCCATTTGGCGCCGCGTGAAGCATTCGAAGGCAAGGCGTTGTGGGTCAGCCATGGCACCGCGGACAACGTGATTCCGCTGGCTGCTGCAGAGCACACGCGCGCCTTCGTCGGCAACCTGCCGATCGCGTTGTCGGGCGCCGACTATCCGGGCGGGCACGAGATTCGGCCGGCAGAGTTGCAGCAAGCGGTGGCTTGGCTGCAGTCGCTGGTTTGAGCGACCGGTTGAGACCAGCTCCGTTCAGTCCAGCCCGTCGAAGTCCGCGTCGTCCGGCCCGATGTGCGCGGGCGAGCGCCAGCCGGCATCGCGCATCGAGCGCGCCACCTGCTTGTCCACGCCCATCAGCACCGCGAAGAGCGCCATGCGCACCGGAATGCCGTTGTCTGTCTGCCGGAAGATCGCCAGCCGCGGATCGTGGTTGAGGTCGATGCTCAAGTCGTTCGCGCCGTCTCGCCCATCGCGCGGCAACGGGTGCATGAGGATGGTGTCGGGCTTGCAGACTGCGTCGACCAGTGCCTTGCGCACCTGAAACTCGGGCGTGTAGCCCTCCATCACTTCGCCCTCTGCAAAGCGCTCTTTCTGGACGCGTGTCGCGTAGACCACGTCGGCACCGCGCAGCCCTTGCTCGAGCGATGAAGTCTGCTCGATGACGTGACCGTTCTGTGCCACCAGCTCCACCAGATAGGCCGGCATTTCTAGCGACGGCGGTGCGATCAGCGTGAACTTGAGGTTGCGATACAGCGACAGCAGCCGGATCAGCGAATGCACCGTGCGGCCGTATTTGAGGTCGCCGACCATCGCGATGTGCGTGCCGTCGACCAGCTTGCCCATGCGCGAGAACTCGCGCTGAATCGTGTAGAGATCGAGCACGGCCTGGCTCGGATGTTCGCCCGGACCATCGCCGGCATTGATGACCGGAATGTTGGTCGCGCGTGCGAACTCCGCCACCGAACCCTGCTCCGGATGTCGGACAACCAGCGCATCGACGTACCCGCTCATCACGCGGCTGGTGTCGTAGATCGACTCGCCCTTGGCCATTGAAGAGAAGGTGAATCCGGTGGTGTCGCACACCGTGCCGCCGAGCCGACAAAAGGCCGCCCCGAAGCTCACGCGCGTTCGCGTGCTGGCCTCGAAGAACAGGCTGCCGAGGACGGCCCCTTCGAGGATGCGCGTGACTTTTTGGCGGCGCGCGATCGGCTGCATCACATCTGCGACCTGGAACAGGTCTTCGAGGCTCCCGCGATCGAATTGCGCGACAGACAACAGTTGCGGTTTGCCTTCGGCTGCGATGCGTTGCACAAGGGGGCGCTGGTCTGTGCTTGTTGATCCCGCTGCCGCTCCGAGTGCTTCGCGTTGCAGGATTTCCGCCACGAACTTGCCGACCATCTCCGGCATGGCGCGCGACTCGCTCGACTCCGATGGCAGCAGCCAGGTGTCGAGGGCGCGTCGGCGCACGCCAAGCCGCTCGGAGAATGCGTCGCGCGTGAGGTTGAGGCGGCGCATTGCGTCGCGGAGGAGATCTTGTTGCTGGCTCATAGGCGAAATATACGCTATGAGCAATGCGAATGCGCGCAGAAAATACGCAATGCGTATATCAATAGCGGGACGAAATGTTCGTGCGACAGACCTGCGAACGGATGCCCTTTGCTACATCTCGTCGATCTGCGTACTCCGCACTTCGCCCTGCGCTGCCAGCGAGTACCGATCGCGCGTCTTCACGTAGAAACTCGCGCCAAAGCGGCCTATCGGAAAGTAGTGCTGCAGCCGCACCCGCCAGTGTGCGGTGTCGATCAACTCGTCGCGCGCATGCATCCACCGCACTTGGCCGATAAAGATCTGACGGCTTTCGGTTTCGAGCGTTTCCCACAACGTGCACTCAAAGGCGACCGGCACTTCGGCGATGCGTGGCGGCTTGACGTAGTTGCTCGGCAATGCAGTGAAGCCGACCACTTCGAGTTCGCTCACATGCGCCGGATGGCGCTCGCCGCAGCGGTGCATCTGCTCGGCAGTGTCTTCGTCGGCCAGATGCACCACGAACTCGCGCTCGCGCACGATGTTGGCTGCGGTGTCCTTGAGCGCGCCATCTTGCAGGCGGTTGACGCTGATCATCACGATCGGCGGCTCTTCGCCCATCATGTTGAACATGCTGAAGGGCGCCGCATTGACCACGCCGTCGGCGCCGAGCGTGGTCACCAGCGCGATGGGCCGCGGCACGATCAGGCTCGCCATGAGTTTGTAGCGCTGATGTTCGGTCAGTTTCGAGAAGTCGATGTCCATCGGGAGTCCATGGTGTGCACATGACGTTACGGCGCGTCATGCTGGCGGGTTTTTAATGGGATGCATGCCCGAACGCGATCCATCAGAGTATTCCAGAGACCCAGCAGAATTCAGGCCAGCGCGCGAGTCGTCGCCGTGGCGCATTGTTATCGCGCTGCTTGTCCTTGCCGCCGCTGCAGCAGCAGGGTGGTGGTACTGGTCGCGACAGCGGCAAACGACACCGCCCGCACCGACTGCAACGGCGCCACAGCCGGACATTCCAGCGACACCTGCGGCACCGCCTGCTGCGCCCGCTGCCACAGGCCCGCAAAACCCGATCGACGCCCTTGCGCAGCCGGACGCGGCGTTGCCTTCGCTGGCCGATTCGAATGCGGCAGTGACCAAGGCGCTGACCGATTTGCTGAACGCCAAGTCGGTGGCATCGTTCCTGCAGATCGATGACTTCGTGCGCCGCTTCGTCGCGACCGTCGACAACCTGCCGAGTGCGCAAGCGCCTTCGCGCATGTGGCCAACGCAACCCACGCCGCAGCGCTTCGAAGTGACGGGCACAGACGAGACCCTGACCCTCGATCCGGCCAATGCCGGGCGCTACACCGCCTTCATCGCGTTCATGGATTCGATTGACAGCGCCAAGGCCGTCGCGGTCTATGCGCGCCCGTACCCGCTGTTTCAGCAGGCCTATGAAGAGCTGGGTTATCCGGGCAAGTACTTCAATGACCGGCTGGTCGCGGTTATCGACCATTTGCTGGCGGCCCCCGAGCCGCAGGGTCCATTGCAGCTCAAGCTGACCGAGGTGAAGGGCACCGTGCCGTCGTCACGGCCGTGGACCCGCTACGAGTTCACCGACCCGCAGCTCGAGGCGTTGTCGAGCGGGCAGAAGCTGCTGGTGCGAATGGGGCCGGACAACGAGCGGCGGATGAAGTCAAAGCTGCGGGCGTTGCGTGGGCAGGTGGCTACGGGGGAAATGGCGAAGCGTTAGCAAGAGCCCGACGTGCTGTCACTCAACGCCGCTGAATATCCGCCCCGCCGAGGTACACCCGGTTAAACACTGGCGAGATGACCAACTCGTTGATGCACACGTGCGGCGGCATCTCGGCGATGAAGCGAATGGTCTTGCCCATGTCGTCTTCTTGCAGCATGCGCGCCTTGTCTTCTTCGCTCGGCTCGACCGGGCGCTGCTTGAGGATCGGCGTTGATACCTCTCCAGGACACAGCGCGGTGGCGCGCAGACCATTCACGCATTCTTCGATGTTGAACGAATGCGTGAGCGCCATCAAGCCCGCCTTGCTCGCGATGTAGGCCGGCCCGGTGAGGTAGCTGAAGTGCCAGCCCGCGAACGACGCGACGTTGATGATGGTGCCGCGGCGGCGCGCCTGCATGCCCTTCAGCACGGCCAGCGTGCAAAACGTGGCGCCGTTGAGGTTGATCGCCATGACCTGCTCGAAGGTGGCCGCATCGGTCTCTTTCCAGAAGCGCTTCGGAAAGTTGACACCGGCGCTGTTGACCAGGATGTCGACGCCACCGTGCTGCGCCTGGATGGCGGTTGCGACGCGCTCGACGGAGGCGCGATCGGACACGTCCAGCGGCAGGGCCGTGATGCTGCCCGATGGCGCGCCGCGGTCCGCTGCCTGCTTGACTGCCCCAGCGAGTTTGGCTGCGTCGCGCCCCGAGATGACGACGCGGCAACCCGCTTGCGCGAGCGCGACGGCGCCGGCCAGCCCAATGCCGCTGCCACCACCGGTCACCCAGGCGATCTGGCCTTCGAGCAAGCCGGAAAATGTTTCGGTGTCTTTCATGTCTTGTCCTCCACAGTTGTCTCGTACATCTCCACCGGCACGCAACTGCAAAACAGATTGCGGTCCCCATAAACGTTGTCGACCCGTCCGATCGGTGGCCAGTATTTGGCCTGCCGCAACGCAGCCAGCGGGAACGCCCCCAGCTCGCGCGAATACGGGTGCGGCCACTCTGAGCTGAGCAGGCTGACTGCCGTGTGAGGCGCGTGCTTGAGCGGGTTGTCGTCCTGCGGCCAGACGCCTTCTTCGATGCGCCGGATCTCGCCACGGATGGCGATCATGGCGTCGACGAAGCGATCGAGTTCGGCCAGCGGCTCGCTTTCGGTCGGCTCGACCATCAGCGTGCCCGGCACCGGGAAGCTCAGCGTCGGCGCATGAAAGCCGAAGTCGATGAGCCGTTTGGCGACGTCTTCGGCGGTGACGCCGCTGGTCTCTTTCAGCGGGCGCAGATCGAGAATGCACTCGTGCGCGACATGCCCGCGACCTTCGGCGTTCTGACTGGCGTAGAGCGTGGGGTAATGGTTTTTCAGCCGTGCGCTGATGTAGTTGGCCGACAGGATGGCCGTCTCGGTTGCGGCCTGCAAGCCTTCAGCGCCCATCATGCGGCAGTACATCCAGCTGATCGGCAGCACGGCTGCGTTGCCGAGTGGCGCGGCCGATACCGCACCGACGCCATGCGATGCGATACCGGCCGTCGCATGTCCCGGTAAGAAGGGCACGAGGTCTGCGACCACGCACACCGGCCCGACACCCGGCCCGCCGCCGCCGTGCGGAATGCAAAACGTCTTGTGCAAATTCAGGTGGCTGACGTCGCCGCCAAACTCGCCTGGCGCTGCGGTGCCAACCAGCGCGTTCATGTTGGCACCGTCCACGTACACACGACCGCCGTGGCTGTGCACCAGCGCACACAGTTCCTTGACGTTGGATTCAAACACGCCGTGGGTTGACGGGTAAGTGATCATCACTGCCGCCAGATTGGCGCTGTGCTGCTCGCACTTTTTCGCCATATCCACCATGTCAACGTTGCCTTGTGCGTCGCAGCCAGTGACCACCACCGTCATGCCCGCCATTTGGGCACTGGCCGGGTTGGTGCCGTGGGCAGAAGCTGGTATCAAGCAAATGTTTCGGTGGCCTTCACCGCGTGCGTCATGAAACGCCTTGATCACCAGCATGCCCGCGTATTCGCCCTGCGAGCCTGCGTTGGGCTGTAGGCTGATGCCTGCATAGCCTGTGGCCTGGCACAACCAGTCGCGCAGTTGCAGGTCCAGCTCCGCGTAGCCAAGTTGCTGGTCAGCGGGTGCAAACGGGTGGATGTTGGCAAACTCAGGCCAGGTGATCGGAATCATCTCGCTGGTAGCGTTCAGCTTCATTGTGCAGCTGCCAAGCGGGATCATGCTGCGGTCAAGCGCCAGATCCTTGTCGCTCAGCTTGCGGATATAACGCAGCATCGACGTTTCAGAATGGTGTGTGTTAAACACCGGGTGCGTCAAAAAGTCGCTGGTGCGGCGCAGCTCTGTGGGGATCAGCGGTTCAATGCCTTTTTCGAAATCAGAGACTTTGAACAGTGCCTGACCGGGTTTGGCGAAAATGGACCAGAGCAGTTCAATATCTGCGCGTGTTGTGGTTTCATCCAGCGAGACCACAGTGCAGGTACCTGACGTTTTTCGCATGTTCACGCCCAAATTTCGGGCGCGGGCAGCTATTGAATCTGTAGCACCGCCTGTTTGCAGGCAAAGCGTATCGAAGCCGCTGCTGTGCGGCACCAACTCATATCCCAGCGTTTGCAATCCCTTGGCAAATATGGCGGTGTAGCTGGCAATACGCTGGGCAATCCGTTTCAAACCCTGCGGGCCGTGGTATACCGCGTACATGCTGGCCACCACTGCTGGCAATACCTGTGCGGTGCAGATGTTGGACGTGGCTTTTTCGCGGCGGATGTGTTGCTCGCGCGTCTGCAGCGCCAGGCGGTATGTCGGGTTGCCATGCACATCGATGCTCACGCCCACCAGTCTGCCGGGCATTGATCGCTTGAATTCGTCTCGGCACGCCAGGTACGCGGCATGCGGGCCACCCGCCCCCATCGGCATGCCAAAGCGCTGCGTGGTGCCGACCACAATGTCAGCCTGACCCGTCGGGTCGCCGTTGCCCCATTGGCCGGGAGGGGTCAGCAAAGTCAACGCCAGCAGATCGGCTGCCACGATGTAGGCTGCGCCTTTGGCATGAGCGGTTTTGACATCGCCGCCAGTGCCGAGCCTGCCGGTGGTCGAAGGGTATTGCTCCAGTACTGCAAAGTAGTCGTCGCCCGCAATCAGCGCGTTCCATTCGTCCGATGATTGCGCTGTTTTAATCTCAATGCCCAGCGGCTTGGCGCGGGTCTGCATGACTTCAATCGTTTGCGGATGCGCATCACCTGCAACGATGCACACATTACCTTTGGCCTTGACGCTGCGCCTGGCCAACGTCATGGCCTCTGCAGCAGCAGTCGCTTCATCAAGCATCGACGCATTGGAGATAGGCATTCCTGTCAGGTCACACACCATGGTCTGAAAGTTGATCAGTGCTTCCATCCGGCCCTGAGAAATCTCGGCCTGGTACGGCGTGTACGCGGTGTACCAGGCTGGGTTTTCCAGAATGTTGCGCAAGATTACGCCGGGCGTGTGGGTGCCGTAATAGCCCTGGCCAATAAAGCTTTTGAGCACCTTGTTTTTTGATGCAATCACTTTGAGCTGCCTGAGCGCTTCAGCCTCAGTCACAGGCGCAGGAATGGCCATCACGCTGGTGCGTGCAATCGATGGCGGAATGATGGCTTCCATCAGCGCCCGGCGCGACGCAGCACCCAGCACACTGAGCATGTGTGCTTCGGCCGCGTCGTCAATGCCGATGTGGCGGGCGATGAACTCGGACGTATTTTCAAGTTCGGCTAAAGGCTTGGCGGATTGCATCAACATGGTTTAGTTGTCCTAAAAGTTTTTTTGGTTTCATTTCTTCACCCCTCGAACGAGAGGGCAGGGGTAAGGGCGCTTTCAATTTGGGAGCGGTGCTAACTTCAGCACTGCTGCCCTCACCCTGACCCTAACCCTCACACTCTATCGAGCGGGAGAGGGGACAAGTCAAGCGTTGGCTGAAAAAGTGCTGTAGCTGGTCTCGTCCATGAGCGCATCGAGTTGCGAGGCATCTGACATCTTGATTTTGAAAAACCAGCCCCCGTTCAGTGGGTCGGTGTTGGCCAGCGAAGGGTCTGCCCTCAAGATTTCATTGACTTCTGTCACCTCGCCGCCTACCGGCATGTAAACATCAGCAGCCGCCTTGACTGATTCGACCACGCCCGCTGTTTCTTTTTGTGCAAACAGCGCGCCGACTTCAGGCAAGTCTACAAACACCACATCGCCCAGCGCGTCCTGCGCGTGTACGGTGATGCCAACCGTGGCAATATCGCCTTCGATTTTGAGCCACTCGTGGTCTTCGGTGTATTTGATCGTCATCAGTTTCTCCAAATAAAAAGGGGGTTATCCGCGAAAGTAATTGTTGGGTACAAACGGCATGGCGCGCACTTCCATCAACACAGGCTTGCCGCGCACCATGGCGTTGACCTGCGTGCCGATGGCTGCAAATTCAGAGCTGACATATCCCATCGCCACAGGTTGATTGATGCTGGGCCCGAGCAGGCCGCTGGTGACTTCACCCACGGGCAGGCCGGTTAGCGACTGCAATGCGGTGTGGTCGCGGACCGGAATGCGTTCAAGTGCAACCAGGCCCACGCGCTTGCGGCCCAAGCCGGATGGGTTTGCCAGCTGCATTAAAACTTTGTCTGCGCCTGGGTAACCTCCGGCCCGAGCGCCGCCCGTTCGCCGTACTTTTTGAATCGCCCAGTTCAGGCTGGCCTCAACCGGTGTGGTGGTGGTGTCGATGTCATGGCCGTACAGACACAGGCCAGCTTCCAGCCGCAGCGAATTGCGTGCGCCCAGACCAACGGGTTTGACTTCAGGCTGCGCAAGCAATGCGCGCGCCAGCTTTTCTGCCTGACCGTTGTGCACGGAAATCTCAAAACCATCTTCACCCGTGTAACCACTGCGGGTTAAAAAACAGTCGCATCCCGCCACATCAAATCGCCCACCGGACATGAACACCAGTTTTTTGACGCCAGGTGCCAGGCGGCTCAGCGCAGTCACCGCTTGCGGGCCTTGCAGGGCCAGCAGTGCCATGTCAGGCATCGCAATAACGTTGCACAACGCGCCGATTTTTAGCTGGATGTGTGCAATGTCAACTGCCTTGCAGGCACCATTGACAATGATGAAAATATCATCACCACGGTTGAAGAACATCAAGTCGTCCATGATGCCGCCTGCATCATTGAGCAGCAATCCGTAACGCTGCTTGCCCGCGGGCAGGTCAATCACATCAACCGGCATCAGGCTTTCAAAAGCAGCCGCCGCATTGTTTCCTTCAAGCCTTAGCTGCCCCATGTGAGACACATCAAACAAACCAGCTGCACTGCGCGTGTGCACGTGCTCGGCCATCAGGCCAGCCGGATATTGCACAGGCATTGAATAGCCGGCAAACGGCACCATGCGCGCACCAAGTTCAACGTGCAAATCGTGCAGCGGGGTTTTCAGCAACAGGTCAGATGACAAAAAGCATTCTCCAGAGGCAAACAGATTCAGCCAGCCAAAGCTGGTGCGTTGCCCCTGCTGTCCCGGGTACCTGAGAGATTCACCCGGCGATACGGGCTTGCTCCTTCGGTGGACTACCTGCGTAATCTCTCTCCAGTAGGGAACGCCACAAACACAGTGCGCCTGTGGCGGTTGCCAGTCCTTTTGCCTGAGCGTTCAATGCACCATTGCGGGTGGCACTTGCGCCTTCGGCGGCTTCCGATCCGTGATGTTTCGCAAGCTCTCTCCTGGCGCTTTCAGTGTAACTTATTCAAGCAGAGCCGGCTACTTGAAACCCATGGCATGCGGCGCCCATGTGCTCAAGGCTGGCCAGAATGTCAGCAGCACAAGCACCGCGCCGTGCGCCCACAAAAATGGCACCAGCTCTCGCACCAGCGGCCCCATGGGCACACGCGACACGTTGGACGTGACAAACAGCAAACCACCCACGGGCGGCGTGATCATGCCCAGCGTCAGGTTGTAAATCACCACCATGGCAAAGTGAATCGGGTCAATGCCCAGCTTGGCTGCAACCGGCGCAAGAATGGGTGCCAGCACCATCACACCAGGCAGTGGCTCAATAAATATGCCAAACAGCAGCAAAAATATATTGACGATGATCAGAAACATCCACGGCGACAACTGCATGCCAATGATCCAGTCAGCGACCTGCTGGGGCAAACCTTCAATGGTCAAAATCCAGGCAAAAGAAGCCGACAAACCAATGATGATCAATACCGAAGCGGTCAGCAGGGCAGAGCGTGACAAGATGTCCGGCAATGCCTTCCATTCAAGTGTCCGGTAAATGTACTTGCCGCAGATGAGCGCATAAAAAACAGCAACCACCGAAGCTTCTGTGGGTGTAAACCAGCCAGCACGCATGCCGCCCAGAATGATGACCGGCAGCAAAAGCGCAGGTATGGCTTTCCAGGTGGTGGCAAGCACTTCACGCCAGGGCGGCATTTTGCCGGCGCCTTTGTAATTGCGCTTTTTTGACACGTAGTAATTGACCACGCACATCGCAACAGCAATCAAAATGCCTGGTATCAAACCCGCAATGAACAGGGCGCCGACCGACACACGCTCGTCCTGTAGCGCATAAATAATCATGATGATCGACGGCGGAATGATCGGCCCCACAATGGCGGTGGCTGCGGTGAGTGCTGCTGCATACGACCGGTCATAACCAGCTTTGTCCATCATCTTGATCAGCATGGAGCCTGGACCTGCAGCGTCTGCCAGCGCAGAGCCCGAAATGCCTGAAAAGAAAGTTAGCGACACGACATTGGTGTAGCCCAGGCCGCCGCGTTTGTGACCCACAAACTGCCCTGCAAACTTGAGCAAAACTTCAGTCAAAGACCCGCCGCTCATCAGCTCTGCAGCCAGGATGAAAAACGGCACTGCCATCAGTGGAAAGCTGTCCATGCCGGTAAAGGTTTCTTTCAGCAAAACAAACAGCGGAAAGTTTTCGGCCAGCACCAGCGCGGCTACGGTGGCCATGGCCAATGCAAACGCAACTGGCACACCAATGGCCAAAAACAAGCATGCTGAAATCAGCAAAATCAGGCTGGCGCTCACAGTGATGCACTCGCAGTCGCGTCAAAGTGGGCATCAGACGCAAACTCACGTCTCAAAACATAGCTTTTCACAATCAGCAGCCAGTGAATGACCAGCAAGACGCCGCCAACTGGCATGGCCGCATAGATGTAGCCAAACGGAATTTGTGTAGCTGCCGTCAGTTGAAACATGGTGCGCCCCACGTACAGCCAGCCGTACCAGATCATGAAAACAAAAAACCCGAACAGCAGTGTCGCGATGAAGGCGCGCAGGGCGATTGCCATCGACTTTGGCAATGCATCCTGCAAATTTTCAACGGCAATATGCCCGCCGTAGCGCAGCACCGGGCCAGCGCCCAAAAACGTCAGCCAGATCATCATGTGGCGGGAGACTTCTTCAGCCCATTCAATCGAGTGATTGGTGAGATAGCGCAGCGCTACGTTGGTAAAAATAATGCAGGCCATGGCGGCCAGCAACACAATCAGTACCCAACGGTTGGCACCCAAAAAATACCGCTCAAAAGTCTTCAAAATAAATCCCGCTAAAACAGTCAAAAACAAAAAACCGCCCGGCCTCTCTCTAAGCGCTTGCGGGCGGTAAAAATACTCAATGAATTATTTGACGTCTTGAATGCGTTTGATGTTATCAGCGCCAAACTCTTTGGAATAGCCTGCGTACGCTGGCCTCAAGGCGTCGCGAAAGCCTTGCCCATCCACCACACGGGTGACTTTCATGCCATCTTTTTCAAGCTGTGCAATACCGGTGTTCTCGTCGTCGTTGACTTTTTTGCGCTGGGCCACAGCCGCTTTCTTGGCAGCTTCAGAAAAAACCTTTTTGTCTGCATCGTTGAGTTTGTTCCAGACAGCTGGCGACAGCAACAGCAGCGCAGGTGAATAGACATGACCCGTCAGCGACAAATGCTTTTGAACCTGTGAGAACTTGGACGCCAAGATCACGGGAATCGGATTTTCCTGACCGTCGACCGTGCCTTGCTGCAATGCGCCAAACAGTTCAGGGAAAGCCATTGGCGTTGGCAAAATCCCGAATGTTTTGTAGCCGTCCATGTGCACCTTGTTTTCCATGGTGCGCATCTTCAGGCCGGCAGCATCTGCGGGTTTGACGATGTCCCGCTTGTTGTTGGTCATGTGCCTAAAACCGTTTTCAGTCCAGCCCAGGGCAATGATGCCTTTTGCCGGGAATTTGGTCAGGATGTCCTGGCCGATTGGGCCGTCCATCACCTTGCGGGCATGGTCGTAGTCGCGAAACAAAAAGGGAATGTCAACAATCTTGACTTCAGGCACAAAGTTGCCAACCGGGCCAGTGGATGTGTTGACCAGATCAAGTGTGCCCAGCTGCACAGACTCGATCATTTCACGCTCACCACCCAATGCAGATGAGGGAAATTGCCGGCACTTGAATCGGTTTTGAGTGCCTTTTTCTACCTCGTCACAAAAAGTGGTGGAACCCACGCCGTAGTGTGACGTGTCGTTGGTGGCGTAACCAATTTTTAAAATGGTCTGCGAGTGTGCTGAAGCCATCAGGCCCAAACCAACAGTCATGCCAAAAATCAATTTGGAAAATTTCATGGGATCTCCGTTTATAAAAATTTCTGGGTTTTGGTGTGTTGTCCAAAACCACGACGTCGACATATTATTGCGGGGAACTTGTCTGCATCATGCGCGGGTTTTCGCGCATGTAGTCCCGCACTATGCTTTCAAAATCCGGGTCTGGCATCAAACCCAAACCCCGGGCGCGAGCCGCGTCTATCACGGCTGGCCAGCTGGTCACAATGTTTGCAATTGCTGGGTCGGGCTTCCAGTCAATCAGATCAGCTGCTGGCTTGCCACCAAGTTTTTCAAGCGCCAGAGCCATCGCACCAACGGTTGTTGTCAATGCTGGCAGATTGATGGCCGTACGTGCGCCCCAGGCTGTGTCACTAGTCTGGGCGGCGGCAATCAAGCCGTCGATGGTCCGGGCAGGTGATGAGAGCGCTACGGCTGTTTCAGGAGGAACCGGACAAGCGGCGCGCGCGCCTGCCAACGGTTCGCGAATCATCCCACTTAAAAAGCTGGATGCTGCACCATTGGGTTGGCCGGGCCGCACGCTGACTGTCATCAGGCGAACATTGCGGGCACAAACGAAGCCTTTTCGGCCATAGTCCGCCACCAGTTGCTCGCCAATGAATTTTTGAATGCCGTAACTGTTTTGCGGGGTCGGCAGCGTGTGGTCGTCAATGACTGCTGGAAGTGGTTGTGCATCTGAATTGCCAAACACTGCAAGCGAGCTGGCAAATACAAACATGGGGCAATTGCCAGCTGCCCGGCAAGCCTGAAGCAGTGCCCGGGTAGCATCTATATTGCTCCTCATACCCAAGTCAAAATCAGCTTCGCATTCACCGCTGACTGCTGCTGCGAGATGAAAAATGATAGCTGCTTGCGCCCATATTGATTGGGTTTTAGGCGTATTCGTTTCCAAAATATGATTTAAATCACCTACCAGTGACTGTATGCGGCTGTCTGCGTCCAGGTCAGCTGGTGGGCGTGCACGGTCCACCAGGGTGATGCTCAGTATTTTTTGCGGAGCTTCGCCCCGCGGCGCCAAGTGGCCGTTTACAAGCAGGGTCCGCGCCAGCCGCGCACCCAAAAATCCGGCACCGCCGGTAATGACAATGTGCATAAAAACCAGTTTGTGTTAGTAGTTGGTCAGCAGATCAGACACTGATTATCGGGACCGCAGCTTGAGCAAATCGTCGCGCGCATTGGCCAGGTGCTCACGCAGTGTGTACCAGCGTTCCGAATACTCATCGGGCAGGTCCATCGTCACGACTTTTTGCTCAATGCTGTCCAGTCTTTCCAGCATGCCTTTCAAAGTCATGGGGCTGTCAGCGGCCACGGCTGCCATGTCATTTTCAAGGAATTTGAGTTGGCCGTAAAAGTGGTTTAACCCCGTGTTGATGCGCCAGTCAAACAGTTTGGGGATCCAGGTCAATACAAAGAGTGTCAGCAGCAAGACAGGCAGCACGGCATACAGCAGCAACTCGGCAAGTTGCGCTTTGCCGTAGGGCAGCAGGGTTTCCATCCAGGGCCCGGCGCCCAGGCTGTAAGCACGGGCAACGGGTGACAAATCAAAGTCACTGCTCCTGAAATTAGGGAACTGCCCGTGCCGCTGCAAAAATGTGGATTCCTCGTGTATTTCAGATGCAGCCAACAGCATTGCACGCTGCAGCGCCGGATGTACCCCGGGCTTGATCAGCAAATGGGTTTGCAGGCTGACCAGAGTCAGGTCTCGTGGCGGCACATCCCCACGCAGTTCAATGGCGCCCTGGGGCAACAGCACCAGTTGAAAAGGACGATCAAGTGATGCCAGCAATCCCACATTTTCAACCCCCAAAAACTGCACGCCGCCCATGCGTGTCAGCATCTGCACAGCAACAGAATCCCCTCCGGCCACTTCAAAAACCACGTCGACCCGCCCATCAGCCAGTGCTTCAGCAGCAGCTTCTCCCGCCAGAGGGCTCAGGCGTAGATCGCCAGGCTTGACGCCTGCATTGGCCAGCAGCGCCCGGGCGGCGCTGGCAGTGGATGCTGTATCGGGCCCAATGGCGATGCGCATGCCTTTGACATTGGCCAGACTGGTGGGGCCATTCAGGCTGGAGAAAACCCAGACCGGCTCCAGACCAATGACTGCCAGTGCCTGTACGTTGCCTGCCTTGCCCGCATAAACAGTATTGGCAAAGCCGACACTGGCCGTATCGGGCAACTGCCTATCAGAAGCAAGCTGCGCAAAAGCCTCATCCTCGGTGGCGGCATACACAATTTCTGCATGAATACCCATGCGCTCCAGTTGTTCGGCGTATCGCTGGGCAAGCCGGGCATAACTCTGCTGCACAGAGCCACCAGAAATCACCACGCGGCTCGGCGGAAGTACGCGCCAGCTGGTCACCGCCCACCACATGGCAGCAGCTGCGCACAGCAAGACTGGCAGGTAAAACAGCCACCAGCGCCGACGGTAAAGAAGCAGCAACCTCATCGGCCACGCATCCGGTAAAGCCGCTGGCGCACAAAGTCAATGTGCTGGTGCAGCGTGTAGCAGTGCACCATCAGGTCTTTTGGGCACCGGAACGCCAGCAGGGCAGCGTCAATCCCGTTCAGGCGGGACATGAAACGCGTCAGGTCCAGACCTGAAATATTTTGCTGGCTCAAATCGTTTTCAATGAACTTCAGCTCACCATACCAGCGGTTCACACGGCTTTGTAATGCCCAGCGCATGTAGTCGGGAATGCGCCGCATCAGCCACAGTGCCACCAGCACAATAGGCAACACCAGCAACAACACGCGTTCTGCCAACTGGCCCCACCAGAAGGGCAGCACTCTTTCATGCCAGGGCAAGCCTTGGGCCAGCGTACTTCGAGCTGTGGGCGCAGTAGGAAAGTCAACCCGCCGCAAGGACGGAAAATCACCTGCGCGGTGAAAAAGACTGCCCTTGTTGTTGACTTCCATCGCCACTGAAATGGCCAGCCTTTTCAGCGCCGGATGCAGTCCTTCACGAGCCACCAGACTGGTGGACATAGTCAGCATGCTGGTGTCACGCGCTGGCACACCGGCTGCCAGCGCGCCGTGGGCTAGCAAGCTGGTTTCCAGGTAACGGTTTCGCTCGGTAATGGCTGCTGACCTTTGCAAATTGGCCAGCTGTATGCCGGGTACGCTTAACATGCCCTGCAGCGTGGTGGACTCGCGCGGAATGACCAAAATAACCACATCGACCAGTTCCTTGCGCAACGCCTCTACCGATTCAGGCCCCATGTAGGGCATCAGGGTCAAGTCCTTCAAATCAACCCTGGCCTGATCGAACAGCATCAATGCGACTTTGCGGTTGCCGCTGCGTGGCGAGCCAATGGCAACCCGCAGGCCTTTGAGTTGATTGAGCGAAGTGATGCTGCGATTTCGACTGAAGATCCAGACTGCTTCGGTGTCTACATTGGCCAGGGTTTCTATCCGGCTCCGGTCCCGTTTTCCACTGGCGCCCAGATAGCCAAAACCGCCTTGCATCAAGGCCAGATCTGACGGTGCCTGCCGGTTGCTCAGTCGCTCAATGTTTTCTTGCGAACCTTCAGACTCCTGAACATCCAGCTGAACGCCACGGCTCGCAAACACGTGGGCGTATTGCTGGGCCATCCGGTAATAAGCTCCCCCCTTGCCCGCACTGGATATGCTCAAGTGGTTGGGCGGCATGGGGTATGCAACATGCCATAGCAATGCTATTGCCATGGCGGCGCAGCAAATGACCGGGAGCCTGATGAAAAGCCATTTACGTTGATACAGCCAAGCCATGTTGACAAACTACCGGTTAAACAATTGCAACTTTGTGTTGCGTTTATAGCCTAGCCAGAAGTCCGTGTCACGAAAAGAAATGCAAAGGGCCTGGTTATTTTTACCAGACGCGTTTTGCATTTGTGCGCTACATGCCGGAGTAATTCGGTCCGCCACCGCCTTCTGGCGTCACCCACACAATGTTCTGGGTCGGGTCCTTGATGTCGCAGGTTTTGCAGTGCACGCAGTTTTGAGCATTGATCTGCAGGCGGTCCGTGTCATCCGGGTTTTTGACATACTCATACACGCCTGCCGGGCAGTAGCGAGACTCTGGCCCGGCGTACATGGCCAGATTGGTGTTGACCGGGACGCTGTTGTTTTTCAAGGTCAGATGCGCGGGTTGATTTTCTTCATGGTTGGTGTTGCTGATAAACACGCTGGACAACTTGTCAAACGTCAGTTTGCCATCCGGTTTGGGGTAAATGATTCGCGGGCAGCTGCTGGCGGGCTTGAGCATGGCATGGTCAGGCACAGTTGAATGAATATTCCACGGCGGTGCCTTGAACCCAAGCTTGGGCAGCAGCCACAGCTCAATGCCATTCATCAGGCTGGACAGATACAGCCCTTTTTTCATCCACTGCTTGGTGTTGCGCGACGCCTGAAGCTCTGCGCTCAACCAGCTGATTTCAAAAGCTTGCGGATAAGCATCCAGTGCATCGTGTTGTCTGCCGCTGGTGACTGCTGCGTAGGCGGCTTCGGCTGCCAGCATGCCGGTTTTGATGGCTGTGTGACTGCCCTTGATGCGGGAAAAGTTCAGAAACCCAGCCTCACAGCCCACCAGCGCGCCACCGGGGAAAACGGTTTTCGGCAAACTGTTCAGTCCGCCGCAAGTAATTGACCGCGCCCCATAGCCTATGCGCTTGCCACCTTCAAGATGCTTTCGAATGGCCGGGTGGGTTTTCCAGCGCTGCATTTCTTCAAACGGGCTGAGCCAGGGGTTGCTGTATTCAAGCCCCGTGATGAAACCCAGCGTGACTTTGTTGCCTTCCAGATGGTACAAAAATCCGCCGCCATAGGTCTTGCTGTTCATGGGCCACCCCAAGGAATGCACCACGTGGCCGGGCTGGGCCCTGGACGGGTCAACTTCCCACAGCTCCTTGATGCCGATGGCGTAAGTTTGTGGGTCCTTGCCAGCGTCGAGCTTGTATTTGGCAATCAGGGTTTTGCCGAGGTGGCCGCGTGAGCCTTCAGCAAAAATGGTGTATTTCGCGTGCAATTCCATGCCCAGTTGAAAGTTGTCGGTAGGCTCACCATCCTTGCCGATGCCCAGGTTGCCAGTGGCAACGCCTTTGACAGAATCGTCTTCGTTGTACAAAACCTCCGCTGCTGCGAAGCCGGGAAATATTTCAACACCAAGCGCTTCGGCCTGTTGGCCAAGCCAGCGCACCAGGTTTCCCAAACTGATGACGTAATTTCCAGCGTTGTGAAGGCTTTCAGGAATCAGAAATTGCGGCATGCGCAGCGTGCCTGACTCGCTTAAAAACAGCACATCGTCGCCGGTGACAGGCTGGCCCAGCGGCGCACCCAGCGCTTTCCAGTCGGGAAAAAGTTCAGTCAACGCAATTGGGTCGACAACCGCGCCGCTCAAAATATGGGCACCAGGCTCCGAGCCCTTTTCCAGCACCACTACAGACAAGTCCGTGCCTTTTTCAAGCGCAAGCTGCTTGAGCCGGATGGCCGTTGCCAGGCCACCTGGCCCGCCGCCTACCACAACCACGTCGTATTCCATCGCCTCACGCGGACCAAACTGGGCCAGGATTTCGCTGTTAGTCATATTTGCTCGCTGATAATGAATTGCGCTACTCAAGTAATTTTAAGCTGTGAAGCAAAAAATAGTACGGTCGTTCTTTTTTATCAATTTTATGGAGTGGAGATACCCATGGGTTACAACCTTGACTTGTCAGGTCGCGTTGCTTTGGTCACCGGTGCTTCTGGCGGACTGGGTGCCCAGTTTGCCAAAACGCTGGCCAGCGCGGGTGCTGCAGTGGTGCTGGCCAGTCGCCGCATGGACAAGCTCAAAGAGTTGCGTGCGCAAATCGAAGCTGCTGGTGGCGCTGCCCATGTTGTGGCGCTGGATGTCACAGACCACCTGAGCATCAAGGCAGCCGTGGCGCATGCAGAAACTGAAGTCGGCCCCATTGACATCCTGATCAACAATTCGGGCGTCAGCAACACGCAGCGCCTGCAGGATGTAGAAGGCGCTGATTACGACTACATCTTCAACACCAACGTCAAGGGCGCATTTTTTGTAGCCCAGGAAGTTGGCAGGCGCATGCTGGCGCGCTCGCGCGGCACGGCGCCTGGCGGCTTTGCTGGCGCGCGCATCATCAACATTGCATCGATGGCCGGGCTGCGCGTGCTGCCGCAAATTGGCGTGTACTGCATGAGCAAGGCGGCGGTGATTCAAATGACCAAGGCCATGGCGCTTGAGTGGGGCAAATACGGCATCAATGTGAATGCGATTTGCCCGGGCTACATCGACACAGAAATCAACCACCACCATTGGGAAACCGAACAAGGCAAAAAGCTGGTGCAAATGCTGCCGAGAAAACGAATTGGCAAGCCCGAAGACCTGGACGCACTGCTGGTGATGCTGGCCAGCCCGCAAAGCCATTTCGTCAATGGCGCAGTGATTGCTGCAGATGATGGTTTTGCCATTTAGGATGTGACCCCCACGCTCGTCGCTTCGCGAACTGCTCTGCCCCCCGAGGGGAATGTCGCGCCTAAGGGTGGCCTGTCGGCGCGACGTTTGTGCTGACGGGAATACTCGCTGGGCTCGCAGCGGGCGCTTTGTGGGGCCTGGTGTTTATCGCGCCTCGCATGGTTCCGGGTTTGTCATCGGTCGACCTGACTGCGGGGCGGTTTCTAAGTTACGGAGCCTTGTCCTTTCTTCTTTTGTTGGTAGTGCGCCAGTCGGCCAAGCCAACATTGCGCCAGGCTCTTTCAGCCTTCGGCCTGAGCGTGCTGGGTTTTACGGGCTACTACCTGCTTTTGGTGTTTGCCATCCGCGATGCAGGCACGGCGGTTTCCAGCCTGATTGTTGGAACCATTCCTATCTGGATGATGCTGCTCGGCAAGCCGCAGGGGCTGCGGTGGGTTGCCTTGCTGCCGGGGCTGGTCTTGACCGTATCAGGACTGGGACTGATGATGCAGGCTGAAACGCAAGTCTTGACCGAAGGCTTGAACTATTGGCGTGGTGTAGCTTTTGCAATGGCCTCAGTGGTGTGCTGGACAGCCTTTGGAATGCTCAATGCAGCATGGCTTAAAAAGCACTCAGGCGTTAGCGCCACAACCTGGGCCAACTGGTTGGGAGTGGCCACAGGTCTGGGTGCTGTAACACTTTGGCTGGTCGCTGGATCAGAAGCAAAAGTGCTCTTAAACCATGAAAACAGGGCGCAAGCAGCTATTATTTGTATAGCAACTGGTATGGGTTCGGCCTGGCTGGCTACTATTTTGTGGAATATCGCCAGTCAGCGGCTAAGCGCCAGTCTGTGCGGCCAGCTGATTGTGAGCGAGACGCTGTTTGCACTGATCTATTCATTCATATGGGACAGCCAATGGCCGTCGACACTGCAAGCATTGGCGTGTGTGTTGTTCATTGCCGGAATTTTGGCAAGTATCAAGGCGCATCGTTGAAAACCAGTGCGCACGGTCGTGTACGCTCAATGCATGCGAAACATCGCCTTGTCAGCCACTGAGCAACTTATTGACCAAGCCAGGGACGAAGCCAGAGCCAGAGCCCAAGGAGTGACGTTGAATGACGAGTTTCGTGAATGGCTGGCAAGCTATGTGCAGGTGGGTCACGGGCAAACTGCTGTGAACTGCTTTCGCAGCGTAACGCACGCATTGCCCACAGCAGACGCAGGCCGCAGTTTTAGCCGCGACGAGATGAATGAAAGATGAAGGAATGGTGTCTTTAGACACCAATATCTTTGTTTATGCCTTTTTGGCCAGCGAACCACTCAAGCGCGCCAAAGCCGTTGAAATGATTGAAGCAGGTTTGGGTTCAGGGCGAGAATGTATCAGCTATCAGGTGGTGCAAGAGTTTGCGAATGTGGCGCGTAAAAGATTTGCCACCTGCCTCAGAGCGGCGGACTGCAAAGCCTTTATCGATGCTGCCATGCAACTGTTGATGCGCGTCGCATCCAGCACTGAACTGGTTCACACTGCGCCAGATTTGCAGGATGAACTGAAATACAGCTTTTACGATTGCCTGATGATTGCTGCTGCACTGGAGGCTGGGGCAGACACACTACATACCGAGGATCTGCAGCACTGGAAGACCGGGCAATTGGTGCGCGGTACGCTTCGCATCGTCAACCCATTTTTAGGCATAGTCCATGAAATTTGAAATTCCTGAAGTCAAAAAATTGGTGTTTGAAATGGTCATACCTATCCGCTGGGGCGACATGGATGCCATGAACCACCTGAACAATGGCACTTACTTTCGCTACCTGGAAACCATCCGCATCGACTGGATGCACAGCATTGGCTGCAAGCCCGATGCCTCTGGCGAGGGGCCGGTAATCGTCAATGCGTTTTGCAATTTTTACAAGCAGCTGGAGTACCCGGGCGACGTGCTGACCAAAATGTATGTGTCCAGTCCGGGCCGTACCACCTTTGAGACCTGGGGCACGATGGAGCGGGCAGACACCCCGGGCGTGATTTGTGCGGCAGGCGGTGCGACCACCATCTGGGTTGACTTTCCGGCTCAAAAGGCCAAGACGCTGCCAGACTGGCTGCGCCTGCTTGTCTCTGGCTGATATCTAAGCCAAAAACGGCTGTAGCCTAATCAAAATGTGCGCAGGCAGCTATTGATTGTATAGCGTCTGCGGTTGGTAGGATTTTTGGAAATTAGTTCGTCTTTGTTGCAAGCGAGCGGTGTGCCTAAGTGTTTTGCTGCGTGTCCCCCGCCCCCTGTGGGGTCGCCTCCTTGACCTACGCAAAACACTTAGGCAAACCGCTCTGTGGTTACTGACCAGAAAACCCGGTTAAGCAACGGGTACGGCGTGTCTGCCGCAGTGAGGTCAAGGAGGAGACCCCAAAGGGGGCGGGGGACACGAACGGAGGTAGATGCGCTGTAGCCGTTACGGGCAACAAGAACAGATCGTCTTATTTCACTTTTGTTTTAGCACCCGACCCATTAAATAAAACTCCGGGTTTGGCTGCATGCTGCTAAAGCTTGCCATGCGGTTTGAAAGGCCAAAGAAAGCAGTGATGGCCGCAATGTCCCACGCGTCTTCATCGTCAAAACCATGCGCTTGCAGAGCTTCAAAGTCGGCGTCTTCAATCGCGTGTGACTGCTGACAAACCTTCATCGCAAAGTCCACCATGGCACGCTGGCGTGGGGTGATGTCGGCTTTTTTGTAGTTGACGGCCACCTGGTCGGCGACCAGCGGTTTCTTTTCATAAATCCGCAAAATCGCGCCGTGCGCCACCACGCAGTACAGGCAGCTGTTGGCCGCGCTGGTGGCGGTCACAATCATCTCGCGGTCGCCTTTGGTCAGGTTGCTGGTGCGGCCTGCTGATTCGGGCAACATCAACGCATCGTGGTACGCAAAAAACGCGCGCCATTCAGCCGGGCGGCGGGCAAAACCCAGAAACACATTGGGAATAAAGCCTGCTTTTTCCTGCACTTCCAGAATTTTGACGCGAATGTCGTCTGGCAAATTGGCAAGTTGCGGGGCAGGGTAGCGATTGGTTGAAGTGTTCATGGCGAAACAATGTTCAGTTTGGGGAAGTAAGTTTGAAAGCGCACAGCATCGCGCGTCAGCAGCCGCATGTTGCCCACCAATGCGTGCGCACCGATGTAAAAATCAGGCATGGGCGAGCGTTTGCTGCCCTTGGCGGTGCGGTAAATTTTGAAGGCTTGGCCGGCCAGGTAGGCTGCATCCCAGGGCAGAGCTTCGCGTTTGATGGGCAGTAGCTGTAATGCGGCATCCAGATCTGCAGCTGTGGCAAAGCGCGGGCTGATTTCGGCCAGGATCAGCGGATTGATCACCAGCGGTGCCTGCTGTCCTAACAAATCCAGCTTTTCAAGCGACCACTCGGCCCAGTCCGGGTCGTTGGCCAGTACATCAATCAACACGCAGCTGTCAACCAGCGTTGGCGCCAACAAATAGCGCGCGTTTGGTTCGCGCACTTCGTTAACTTGATGAGCGGGCCGCTGAACCCCCAATTTAGCCACGAATGAATTTCATGAATTCGTCGGTGCCCATATCCTTGAACTGCGCTGCATTGGCGCTGCCGCGAACGCGCTCAAACGCGCTGCGAAGAGGTGAAGATGAAGGCGAGGTTAAAGGCGTTGCGCGCCTGATGAGCACGTCGCCGTTGGCACGCACTTCAAATTCAACTTCGCTGTGCGGTTGCAAGCCTGCCTTGTCGCGTACGGCTTGTGGAATGGTGACCTGGCCTTTGCTGGTGAGTCGCATGATTCTTACTCCTTAAAGTAAGAATCTTACCGGCATTTCCCAGTTTGGGCAAATTGCGCAAAAAGCTGCAGCCCAGATCAGTTTGAACCAGTCTGGGCCGCAGCCAGTGTAAAAAGCGCACTTGAAACCACCTGGAATTTTTATGCAAGATCAAACCGATCCAGCATCATTACTTTGTCCCAGGCTGCCACAAAGTCACGTACAAAATCCTCTTCAGCATCACTGCTGGCGTAGACCTCAGCAATCGCGCGCAGTTGCGAGTTTGAGCCAAACACCAGGTCGGCCACTGTGCCTGTCCACTTGAGGTTTCCAGTTGTGCGATCACAGCCTTCAAGCACTCCCGCAGTGTTTGCAGACATTCTCCATTTGGTGCGCATGTCCAGCAGGTTAACGAAGAAATCATTGCTCAAAGTTTCGGGCTGCTGGGTCAACACACCACGCCTGGCTTTTCCCACATTGGCATTCAGACTGCGCATGCCGCCGATCAGCACGGTCATCTCGGGCGCGGTCAATTGCATGAGATTTGCACGGTCTACCAGCAGTTCAGCGGCTTGGCTTTCAAGCCCGGGCACGATGTAATTGCGAAAGCCGTCAGCTTTTGGCTCCAGCACCGCGAACGATTCCACATCGGTTTGCTCTTGCGAAGCGTCAGTGCGACCAGGGGTGAACGGTACCCGCACATTGCGGCCTGCTTTGTTGGCAGCCGCCTCGATCGCCGCGCAACCGGCCAACACAAGCAGGTCGGCCATCGACACTTTTTTGCCGGTGGTTTGCGCAGTGTTGAAGCTTGTTTGTACCCCTTCAAGCGCTTGCAGCACATTAGCCAATTCAGCCGGTTGATTAGCCTGCCAGTCTTTTTGCGGGCTAAGCCTGATACGCGCGCCGTTGGCTCCGCCGCGCTTGTCACTGCCGCGAAAGGTGGATGCTGAAGCCCACGCTGTGTTGACCAGCTGCGCAACAGACAAGCCCGCTGCCAGCACGCTGACTTTCAGCGCAGCAATGTCTTTTTCATCGATCAATTCATGGTCCACCGACGGCAATGGGTCTTGCCACAACAACTGGCCTTTTGGAACCAGTGGGCCAAGGTATCGCGTAGTTGGCCCCATGTCGCGGTGCGTCAGCTTGTACCAGGCCTTGGCATACGCATCGGCAAATTCGGCAGGATCAGCCATGAAATGGCGCGAGATTTTCTCGTAAGCTGGATCTACCCGCATCGCCATATCGGCGGTAGTCATCATCGGTGCGTGACGCTTGGCGGGGTTGTGAGCGTCTGGCACGGTATCAGCACCTTGTGCATCTTTAGGCTTCCACTGGTGCGCACCTGCCGGGCTTTTGGTCAGCTCCCATTCGTAGCCAAACAGGTTTTCAAAGTAGCCCATATCCCACTGGGTGGGGTGGTTGGTCCAGGCGCCCTCAATGCCGCTGGTGACGGTGTGTTCGCCATTGCTGCCGCCGCTGAAGGAGCTGGTCCAGCCCAGGCCTTGCTCGGCCATGTCAGCGCCTTCGGGGGCTGCGCCCATGTGGTGCTCAGGCACCGCGCCGTGGGACTTGCCAAAGGTATGGCCGCCAGCCGTCAAGGCCACGGTCTCATAGTCGTTCATGGCCATGCGGGCAAATGTTTCGCGAATGTCTCTGGCTGAGCCGAGCGCGTCTGGTACACCGTTCGGGCCTTGCGGGTTAACGTAGATCAAGCCCATTTGCACAGCGGCCAGAGGTTGCTCCAGTTCGCGGTCGCCACTGTAGCGCTTGTCGCCCAGCCAGGTGTCTTCAGAGCCCCAATAAATATCTTCACCTGGCTCCCAGACGTCTTCACGACCACCGGCAAAACCGTAGGTTTTAAAGCCCATGGTTTCCATGGCAACGTTGCCCGTCAAAACAATCAGGTCGGCCCAGGACAGTTTGCGCCCGTACTTTTGCTTGATGGGCCACAGCAGCCGGCGCGCCTTGTCCAGGTTGCCGTTGTCAGGCCAGCTGTTCAGCGGTGCAAACCGCTGCGTACCAAAACCCGCGCCACCGCGGCCATCAGCAATGCGGTAGGTGCCCGCGCTGTGCCAGGCCATGCGCACAAAAAACGGGCCATAGTGGCCGTAGTCTGCAGGCCACCAATCCTGGGAATCAGTCATCAACGCAGTCAGGTCGGCTACTACCGCGTGCAGATCAAGGGTTTTGAATTCTTCAGCGTAATTGAACGTCCGGCCCATTGGGTCGGACACTGGTGAATGCTGACTGAGCAGCTTCAGGTTCAGCTGGTTTGGCCACCAGTCAGCATTGGTTTGAGCCGCAGCCAATGTCGGCTTGACAGGGCTTACGGCAAAAGGGCATTTCATTTCTGTGGTCATGGGAAGCTCCTGTATAAAACGGTGCGGTGCAAAAACACCAATGTCACAAAGATATTAAAACTATTAATAATTTAAATCCAATAGTATTTGACTATTTTATGGATTACAAACTTTGAAGGCTATTCATGACAAATTAAAGGAAGAAAACTTTATTACTTGTTATAGGGGCTGGTGCTAGTGTGCAGATCTTAAATATGTTGTAAATTCCGGAGCGAGGCAAATTTGTCTTGACTCATATTCATTTTTAACCGGAGTTTTACATGCAGATGAAATTTAAATTGACAGTGCTGGCGGTAGCGGCTTCTTTTGCTGGCCTGTCGGCTGCACAAGACATGGTGGTCAAGATTGGACACGTTGCACCAACGTCTGGCGGCATTGCCCATCTGGGTAAAGGCAATGAAAACGGCGCGAAGATGGCCATTGACGACCTGAATGCCAAGGGCGTAATGATTGGCGGCAAAAAAGTCAAGCTGGAGCTGGCTGCTGAAGACGACGCTGCTGACCCGAAACAGGGCACAGCTGTTGCACAAAAATTGGTGGACATGAAAGTTGCGGGAGTGATCGGTCACCTGAACTCAGGCACCTCTATTCCGGCATCCAAAATTTACAGCGCCGCTGGCATTCCACAAATTTCCCCATCAGCAACCAACCCTGCCTTTACACGTGCTGGCTACAAAACCACCTTCCGTGTGGTAGCTGACGACGTGCACCTGGGCGGCACATTGGGACGTTACGCAGTCAAAAACCTCAAAGGCAAATCAATTGCTGTCATTGATGACCGCACTGCCTACGGCCAGGGCGTCGCAGAAGAGTTCACCAAAGCTGTCAAAGCTGCTGGCGGCAAAATTGTCGGCTCGGAATTCACAACTGACAAAGCCACTGACTTCATGCCAATTTTGACAACGCTCAAAGGCAAAAAGCCAGACGTGATTTTCTTCGGCGGCATGGACGCTGTTGCTGGCCCAATGATGCGCCAGATGAAGAACCTGGGCATCAAGGCCAAGTTCATGGGCGGTGACGGCATTTGCTCCAGCGAGCTGGTCAAGCTGGCCGGTGACGGCATGGCTGACGGCCAGGTTGTTTGCGCAGAAGCTGGCGGTGTTGAAGGCACCCAAAAAGCTGGCATGGACAAGTTCTATGCTGATTACAAAAAGCGCTTTGGCATTGACGTGACCGTGTATGAGCCGTACGTGTATGACGCAATGAACATCATGGTGGCTGCCATGGTCAAGGCCGGCTCTGCTGACCCAGCTGTGTACCTGCCAGTGTTGGCCAAAACTGCCGATTACAAAGGCGTGACCGGCAACATTTCGTTTGATGCCAAAGGCGACGTGAAAAACGGCGCATTGACCTTGTACACCTACAAGGCTGGCAAACGTGACCAGATCGCAGTGATTCGTTAATCCTTTTTCAGGATTACCGCTGAAAAAGCCACCTTCGGGTGGCTTTTTTACGCCAGATTGATCAACCTGTGGGTCAATCAGGCGTCAGACCCGCTTAACATCCAACCTCTCCTACACGGGTTAATAAAGGCCAGCATGCGCAGCATTTTTCTGATTTTGGGATTGCTTCTGACGCTGGGCATTGTTGCCGTAGTGGCAAAAAAGCAGCTGGGCACATCGCCCCCGCCAACAACTGCTGCCCCGGTTGCTCAAGGCCAAACTCTTCGTGATTCATCACCACAGGCAATCCAGCAACAATTCAAGCAGTCACTGGACACAGCCTTGCAACCTGCCAGACGCGAACCAGACTAGAAATAGCATCCCCAAATGCCATGTTGAGTATGAATTAGCTCTGAAAGCCAAGCAATACAGGCGTTAGAAGCTCCTGAATACATAGCAAAATACATGGCCAAATACATGGCCAGGTACCCAGGCAAAGTCAGAGCTGAACAAGTCGCCTGATAAATCGCTGAATACTTCACCAAATACACTTTTAAGGCTGCTTTTTGAACACACCAGTTTCTGCCTCACCTTTTCGGGTCGCCATAGTGGGTGGCGGGCCTGCCGGGCTCATGGCTGCGGAAGTTCTGGCCAGCGCAGGCAGTGCCCTGCAGGTCACGGTCTATGACACCATGCCTTCCGTTGGCCGCAAATTTTTGCTGGCAGGCAAGGGCGGATTGAACCTGACGCATTCAGAAGCGTTTGAACCCTTTACAGGCCGCTACGGCCGGTCTGGCGCAGCCTTGCGGCCCATGTTGTCCGATTTTGGTGGGCCACAGCTGCGTGAATGGGTAGGCGGTTTGGGCATTGATACGTTTGTTGGCAGTTCAGGGCGCGTCTTTCCGGCTGGCATGAAAGCAGCGCCATTGCTACGGGCCTGGTTGCACCGGCTGCGCGTTGCTGGTGTGCAGTTTTGCATGCGGCACAGGTGGCAGGGCTGGTCTGAATCAGGCGCGCTGACATTTTCTACACCGCAGGGTCCAAAAAGTATTGAGACCGATGCGTTGGTTCTGGCGCTCGGTGGTGCCAGCTGGGCGCGATTGGGATCTGATGGCGCCTGGCAGCAGATTTTGCTTGGGCAGGGTGTGGGTGTTGCGCCGCTGGTGCCTTCGAATTGCGGCTTTGATGTGCAGTCTTGGACTCCGTTTTTTGCAGACAAATTTGCGGGCCAGCCTTTGAAGTCGGTTGCCATCACTTTGACAGATTCACAGGCCAGGCATTTCAGCCGCAAAGGGGAGTTTGTTGTGACTGCCACCGGCGTGGAGGGAAGCCTGATTTATGCAGCATCAAGTTTGCTGCGAGACGAGATTGCCCACTGTGCAAACGCCACCTTCCAGCTTGATTTGTTGCCCAACAAATCTGAAGAACAAGTATTCAGGGAAGTTGCTCACCCACGCGGTTCGCGTTCGCTGTCCAGTCATTTGAAAAGTCGTCTGGGCCTGGAGGGTGTCAAGGCCGCGCTGCTTCATGAATTGCTGACCAGACAGGCGCTGAATGATCCGGCGCAGCTTACTGCTGCCATCAAGGCGCTGCCTGTTGTGCTGACCAAACCGCGGCCCATTGATGAGGCCATCAGCAGCGCTGGAGGCGTGCGATTTGACGGGCTGACCGCTCAATTGCAAATTAAGACCACCGGCGCCGCCAGATCCCCAGTTTTCTGCGCTGGTGAAATGCTAGATTGGGAAGCTCCCACAGGTGGTTATTTGCTGACCGCCTGTTTTGCCAGTGGACGCACAGCAGGTCGCGGTGTGCTGGACCATTTGGGGCTTTGATGCTGCCAATACAGGCGCCGATAACGATTGTTCTGATGGCCCGCCTTTGCAATGGTTTGGTCTGTTTTCAATGGCCAGCCGCTTACAATACAGGCTTGACATACCCGACGCCAACGTCTGGTTTCATTTGAGATTTTTGTTTTTTTGTTGTGGAGTCTGCCTGTGTTTATCTCTTCTGCTTTTGCCCAAACCGCTCCCGTTGCTGCGGGTGGCTCCGACATGATGTCGTCCCTGACTGGCATGCTACCGCTGGTATTGATGTTTGTAGTGCTTTACTTTGTCATGATCCGGCCGCAGATGAAAAAACAAAAAGAGCATCGGTCCATGATTGATGCGCTTGCAAAAGGCGATGAAGTGGCCACAGCTGGCGGCTTGCTGGGCAAGGTCATCAAGCTGGGTGATTCTTACCTGACGCTGGAGCTGGCAGCGGGCGTTGAAGTGCAGTTGCAGCGCAGCGCTATTGTGCAGGTCTTGCCCAAAGGTGCGATGTGCACAGCCAAATAATTCATTGACGCAGCCATGAACCGCTACCCTGTCTGGAAATATGCCGTCCTGCTGCTGGCCCTGCTGGTGGCAGTGGTGTACACGTTGCCCAACTTTTTTGGCGAAGCGCCTGCAGTGCAGGTGTCCAGCCTGCGTTCAGCTGTCAAGGTTGACAGTACCACCGTGACCCGGGTTGAGCAGGCCCTCAAGGCAGCCAACATCACACCTGACGCAGTCGCACTGGACGGCGCGTCGGTCAAAGCAAGATTTTCAAATACAGATACCCAGCTGAAAGCCAAAGACGCCATTCAAAAGGCACTCAGTGTTGAAGGTGCTGATGCTGCTTATGTTGTGGCGCTGAATCTGCTGTCCCGGTCTCCGGCGTGGCTGACAGCTTTGCACGCTGCACCCATGTATCTGGGGCTCGATTTGCGGGGTGGCGTTCACTTCATGCTGCAGGTCGACATGCAGGCAGCGCTGACAAAGAAAGCAGAATCACTCAGTGGTGATTTGCGTTTGATGATGCGTGAGAAAAACATTCGTCATTCAGGCATCACGCGCAACGGGCAGGCTATCGACGTTCGGTTTCGGGACAGCCAGAGTCTGACGCTTGCCAAAAATCTGATGCAGGACCAGTTTGCTGACTTGCAAACGACAGACGGCCCGGACGGTACCGACTACAAACTGACAGCGCGAATCAAGCCCGAGGCCGCCAGACGCATACAAGATCAGGCGCTCAAGCAAAACATGGTTACGCTGCACAACCGCATCAACGAGCTGGGCGTGGCGGAGCCTGTCATTGCCCAGCAGGGCATGGACCGCATTGTTGTGCAATTGCCAGGCGTGCAGGACACGGCCAAAGCCAAGGATATTTTGGGCCGCACAGCCACGCTGGAAATGCGGCTGGTTGACGACAGCGCTGAAGGCCGGGCTGCAGAAAACAACCAGGGACCTGTGCCATTCGGTATGGAGCGCTTTCTTGAGCGGGACGGCCGTGTGGTGATCGTCAAAAAACAGGTCATCATCACCGGTGAGAGTCTGACAGATGCCCAGCCAGGTTTTGATACGCAAAGCCAGCAACCCAAAGTTGATTTGACAGTTGACGCCAAGGGTGGGCGAATCATGCGTGACACCAGTCGTGAAAATTTGAAAAAACGCATGGCCATCATGCTGTTTGAAAAAGGCAAGGGCGAGGTGCTGACGGCGCCGGTGATTCAGGGCGAATTGGGCAACCGGTTTCAAATTTCAGGATCGATGAGTGTGTCTGAGGCCAACGATCTGGCCTTGCTGCTCAGGGCGGGTTCATTGGCGGCGCCGATGGAGATCATTGAAGAACGGACAATCGGCCCGACTCTGGGCGCTGAAAACATCGCAAAAGGCTTCCAGAGCGTGACTTACGGTTTCGCAGTGATCGTGATTTTCATGGGCATTTATTACATGCTCTTTGGCGTGATTTCCGGCATAGCGTTGGCGGTTAATTTGCTGTTGCTGATTTCCATTTTGTCCATGTTGCAGGCCACATTGACTCTTCCGGGTATGGCTGCCATGGCGCTGGCCCTCGGTATGGCGATTGATTCAAACGTACTGATCAATGAGCGCATACGCGAAGAGCTGCGCAATGGCGCTTCTGCCCAGGCGGCCATTCACACCGGGTACGAACGGGCGTGGGCCACCATTTTGGACTCTAACATCACCACGCTGATCGCAGGTTTTGCGCTGCTTGCATTTGGCTCCGGCCCGGTTCGGGGGTTCGCTGTTGTGCACTGCATTGGCATTTTGACCAGCATGTTTTCGGCTGTATTCTTTTCACGAGGGCTGGTCAATTTTTGGTATGGGCGACAGAAAAAACTCAAATCTGTTTCGATCGGGACTGTCTGGCGTGCAGAGACCACGAGTGCTTCCGGCAAGTTAACGGCGTAACCGTTTTACGCCTCACAAAAAACTGAATACGACGACGCGAAAGCTTTCATGGAATTTTTCAAGATCAAAAAAGACATTCCGTTCATGCGGCATGCGGTTATTTTCAACGCCATTTCATTCATCACATTCGCGTTGGCTGTGTTCTTTCTGTTTTCCCGTGGGCTTCACTTGTCGGTCGAATTTACGGGCGGCACGGTGATGGAAGTGGGTTACACACAACCCGCAGAAGTCGAAAAAATCCGCACGACAGTTGCCACCTTGGGTTTTACGGATGTGCAGGTTCAAAATTTTGGCACTGCCCGCGATGTGATGATTCGCCTGCCGGCCCAAAAAGGTGTGAGCACCGCCCAGCAAAGCGACAAGGTGATGGCTGCACTGAAGGCGCAAGACCCTGCTGTTCAATTGCGGCGTACTGAATTTGTTGGCCCATCCGTGGGCGAAGAGCTCGCGCAGGATGGCCTGAAGGCACTGGCCATGGTGGTGGTGGGCATCATGATTTACCTGGCGTTTCGCTTTGAGTGGAAGTACGCTGTTGCAGCCATCATTGCCAACCTGCATGACGTGATCATCATTCTGGGGTTTTTTGCTTTTTTTCAGTGGGAATTTTCACTGTCTGTACTGGCCGCCGTCTTGGCTGTACTCGGCTATTCAGTCAATGAATCGGTTGTGATTTTTGACCGGATTCGAGAAAACTTCCGGCGCTATCGCAAGATGACCACAACGCAGATCATCGACAACGCCATCACGTCAACCATCAGCCGCACCATCATCACGCACGGATCAACCGAGGTGATGGTTCTGTCGATGCTGCTTTTTGGCGGGCCCACGCTTTTTTACTTTGCGCTGGCACTTACCATTGGTATTTTGTTTGGTATCTACTCGTCGGTGTTCGTAGCTGCTGCCATTGCCATGTGGCTGGGCATCAAGCGTGAAGACCTGGTCAAAGGTCCTGCAAAAAAGGAAGAAGATCCAAACGATCCCAATGCAGGGGCTGCGGTTTAGTTTGAAGATCAGCTCCGTTAATTTTTAAACAGACTGTGGCCATCTCCAGCAACCAACAAAATTTTCTTGCAGTGCAAGCGCGTGACATTTTCACGACGCAGGCAGCCCAACAACTGCCCGAGTTAGCCAAGGCGGTCCTGGATAAATTTGCAGCGTTGATGAATCAGCCAGGCAGCACCCCGGAAATGCAGGCCCGACGCGATGCATGGATGTCATTTCAGAAATGCGGCAAGGCCTGGGTGACCGGAACCCACAGGGCGTGGAGATCTCCACTTTCGAAGTCCGGCCAGTTGTCTGCTGCAGTTGCCAGTGTTGGCGTTGCCAGTTTTGAATTGCTTGACAACGAAGTGATGGAGGGCAAGATATTGGCTTCCCGCCTGGCTTTGCGCATGGCTGATGTGGTGGCGTGGGAGCTCAATGATTTGCGTTTGCGGGTACAAAACCTGGAGCAAAGCAGCGAACTTGGTGCGGGTGACATTTTGCGGCCAGAAGCGCAAGCGCGCTGGATGGTAGAGCAGTGGACAGCAGCTGGCTTGTCGCGAGAGTCGTGGGTTTTTGTCCAGGATGTTATTCAGGCTCGAATGGCCGAATACGCATTGGAGGCCTACCATGCCGCCAATGAATTCCTGGTCCAGAATGGCGTGATGGTTGAGATTGACCTGCGGCCACTGGTGAAGAGAACACCGTCTTCGAGCGTAAATAATGAAGTCGTCACCCGCCAGGCAACGGGTGAATCACGGACTGCTGATGGCATGCAGTCAACTGGTAACCGGGAGGCACGGGGCAGGGCAGGCGCCGGTGGTCCAGTTTCTGGTCGGAGCGGCAGTTGGGGTGGCGAAGGCAGCACCGGCGGTGAAAGTAGTGCAGGTGATGAAAGTAGAAAATCTGCAGGCCGCAGCACCGTTGCGTTTGGTCAGCCCCAAACCACGCGTCAATTTGGCCAGCAGGCACTGCAGGGCAGTCGTGGCGCTGGCAGCATGGGCAGTGATGTGCGCGGCAATGGTGGAGCTGGTGGAGCTGGTAGCACTGGCGGCACCAGCAATACCAGTAACACCGGCGGTCAGGGTGACGGCCCGCGCCATTCTGGCTCATCTCACGATGAAACCAGAATGCAGACAGCGACTTCGCCACTTGCCAGGGCCAAAATGCGCGCCCAAGGGGTCATGGGTACCCTGAAGCGTTTGCTGTCAAATCAGGTAGCGGGTTTTGATGACACCCGCAGCTCTCAGGCATCCCCACAGCTGGCATTGGCGCTGGCAAGCCATCAGGGCAGCCATGCACTCGGTGCGAACACAGCGGTGGCGATAGAGCCTGCTGGTGGATACAACACTGAACATGTGGTTCAGATGTCCAGCGAGCTCAGGCAGCGGACGACAGCCCTTAAAAAGACCGCCTCAACCTCAACAGAAAAGGCCACGATTGAAATCGTAGCGCTGATGTTCCAGGCGATATTGGCTGAAGACCGCATACCGCCTGCGATTCGGGTCTGGTTTGCGCGACTTCAGATGCCGGTTTTGCGCGTGGCAATCACAGAGCCAGAATTTTTTGGCACGCTCGAGCATCCAGCACGCCGCCTGATTGACCGGATGGGTTCCTGCGTTTTAGGCTTTGACGTTGCTGTTGCGGGCGGTGCGATGGAAATTGAAATCAAGCGCATCGTTCAGGTCATCGAGCAGTATCCGGAGACTGGGCGACGCGTTTTTCAGCTGGTTTTTGATGAATTTCAAAAGTTTTTATCAAGGTTTTTGTCTGAAAACGGCAGTGCGGCGCGGGTTGTCAGTATTGCGCAGCAGGTAGAGCAAAAAGAAACGATGGCAATTCAATACACCATCGAGATGCGAAAGATGCTCAATGACATGCCGGTGCGTGACGAGATCCGTGAATTCCTTTTCAAAGTGTGGGCAGAAGTGCTGGCCCTTGCTGCCATGCGCAGTGGAGCCCAGCATGAGCAGACCATCATGCTCAAGCAAGCTGCCTCCAGTCTGGTCTGGGCAGCGAGCGCCAAACCCAATCGGGCTGATCGCGCCAAAGTCATCGCAGACCTGCCCAGGTTGTTGCAGCTGCTTCGGATGGGCATGACCATGCTGGCAATGGACAGCGCAGCGCAGGAGAAGCAACTCAAAATCATCAGCGACATCCTGGCTGATGCCTTTATGTCCAAGACAGACGCGATTTCAGGTGAGCGCATTGATGCCATGGCCAAGCGCCTCGAGAACCTTGAAGACTACTTGTCGGATGAGGACGTGGGTGACCTGCCGCTGGACACAGAAGCGCTGGTCATGATGATCGGCATTGATGCTTCTGATATCGAAGTGGTCACCGATGGCGGCAGCCAGCCCAGTCAAGCCATGCGCTCCTGGGCGCAAGAGCTTCAGCTTGGCTCATGGTTTAGCCTGGACCACAATGGGCGCGTGAATAACGTGCAGTTTGCCTGGCGCAGTGACCGCAAACAGCTGCATTTGTTTGCCTCAAACGATGGCCGCAGTTTTCTGATTCAAGCCCGACGCCTGGCTGCCTATTTGCAGGCCGGTTTGCTGCTGCCCACTGAAGAAGAAGCCCTGACGGTCCGGGCAACACGCGATGCACTGGCCAAGCTTGAGGCCAATCCTGAAAGGCTGCTGGGTTAAGTGGCAGCTTGCGGACTCGATAGTCAGGTTTAACTAACTTTTCAAGGCAAGCGTATGTTTGCTGATGCTTTGCAACTTTGCCAGGCAAACTGAATTTCAATGCCCAACCCGGCCTTGGGTGTCATCGCACAATTCGTCCAGTATCAGGGCGTCTGGCTCCTGACCAAAGCTCCAGTACACCATCAAAACTATGATTTTCAGGTCATCCAGATCAATGGGATTGCCAGCTGACGCCATGGCCCGGTCAATGACTATCTCACGCATGTGCGGGGGCAGCACACCCGCTGACTCCAGAAAGCTGATGTAGCCCAGCGCCTCGCTGCCAATGTGTTCCTGCTCGCCAATGCTGTAGCCCCTCATGCTGGTCGGTGACTGGGGCAACAAATCACCGTGGTGCGTGGAGCTATCTGATAACGATGTGGGAAGGTATATCTGCGTGCTCTGCGCAGCGGTGTTCAAGCCGTTCAGCCAGATGAGTGCCGCCTGTATTTCCTCAGTCTCAAAACCCACCGCACTCAGTTTGCGGCTCAGCTGCGGCAACTCGGGGCAGGCGTCGCCTTGCCAATAATTTTCATAAACATATACAAGTACTTCAAACATAACTCAATGTATCCCATAAAACCGAGTTGTTAAACTCAGGCATCTTTTCTTGCCGGGGCGTCATGCAGTTTTTTTGGTTTGTTGTTGCAGGAGGTATGGCCACCGCTGTGCATTACGCTGTGCTGATTGCCCTGGTAGAGCTGCTTGGCTTTTCTGCGGGATTGTCAGCAGCCATAGGCACCCTGTGCGGCGGGGCAGTGTCTTACTGGCTGAATCGGCGCATGGCATTTTCTAGCAGCAACGCCAGGCATGTTCAGACACTGCCCCGCTTTTGGGCCATCACGCTGCTTGGCGCTTTTTTAAATGGCGTGCTGGTGTGGCTGGCCGTTCACGTGCTGGGATGGCACTACCTTTTGGCCCAGGTGGCAGCAACGCTGCTGGTGATGGGGCTGACATTTCAACTTCATCGAATCTGGACTTTTGCCTGATGACTCCAATTGACCCGGCAGACAGAAGCTGCATGCTGAGCATCATTGTCCCAGCCTACAACGAAGAAGAAGTACTGCCCGCTTTTCATGCCCGCCTGACCAGTGCCTTGGCCGCAATTCCCGGTCTGGATGATCGTTGGGAAGTGGTGTACGTCAACGACGGCAGCAAAGACCACACGTTGAACATCCTGAGAGAAATGCAAAAGTCTGGTGGCGCAATTGGCGTGGCCAACCTGAGCCGCAATTTTGGCAAAGAAGCTGCGATGAGCGCAGGCTTGAAGCTTGCACGTGGCAATGCCGTGGTGTTGATAGATGCAGACTTGCAGGACCCGCCTGAGCTGATTGGCCAGATGGTTCAGGTCTGGCAACAGGGCGCTGATGTGGTCAACATGAAACGCATCAGCCGTCAGGGGGAAACCTGGTTCAAGAAGGCTTCGGCCAGGTGGTTTTACAAAGTCATTAATGGATTGTCTGAGGTTCACATTCCAGAAAACGTCGGCGACTTTCGCTTGCTCAGTCGCCGCGCAGTCGACGCGCTCAACCAGTTGCCCGAGCGTAACCGGTTCATGAAGGGCTTGTTTGCATGGATTGGCTACAAGCAGGTAGTGGTGGAATACGACCGCCACCCACGCGCTGCCGGCCAGACAAAATGGCCTTACCTGAAGCTGCTTAATTTTGCGGTTGAGGGCATCACAGGCTTTTCAGTCGTGCCACTGCGACTGGCCAGTTATGCCGGGTTTTTAACTGCGCTTTCTGCCTTTGTATACGCCTTATTTTTGCTGGTCAAAACACTTGTGATTGGAGATTCTGTCAAAGGCTTTCCAACGCTGATTTTGACAATATTGATTCTGGGTGGTTTGCAGCTGATGGCCATGGGCATCATTGGCGAATACCTGGGCAGACTGTTCATGGAAAGCAAAAACAGACCCTTGTACCTGCTGGACGAATACCACAGCCCACAAGAAAATGTGAAGCCAGCGCAGGCATGAACCCCAAGCAACACACTGCCGCTGCAGGGCTCTGGTGGTTGCTGGGCATGGTTGCGCTGGCCAGGCTGCTCACACTGGGCAGCTACCCGCTGACTGACACCACAGAGGCACGCTACGGCGAAGTGGCCCGAAAAATGGCCGAGCTTGGCAACTGGGTCACGCCGCTGTATGACTACGGCGTGCCGTTTTGGGCCAAGCCGCCGCTGACCACCTGGCTGTCTGCCATCAGCATCGACATGCTGGGGGCCAATGAATTTGGCGCACGCCTGCCTTACTTTTTGCTGGCAGTGCTGATTGCCTGGGTGATGTGGCAATGGGTGCGCCGCATGGGCGCCGATGCTGGCCGGCAAGCGCAACTGACCGTCATGCTGCTCTGCGGCACGATGCTTTATTTCATTGCATCAGCTGCTGTCATGACTGATTTGGGCCTGGTGCTGGGCACCACGCTGGCAATGCGCGGGTTTTGGGCAGCTTTTCAGCTAGAGCCAAACAGCCGCTCCAGAGAAGTCTGGTTGCTTTTTATCGGCCTGGGCATAGGTCTGTTGGCAAAGGGGCCGATTGCTGTGGTGTTGTCTGGCGTGCCGATTGGCTTGTGGGTGCTGCTGACAGGCAGCATCAAGACATCGTGGCAGCGCATTGCCTGGGTCAAAGGCAGTTTGCTGACCCTGGCGATCGCCGCGCCCTGGTACGTGATGGCTGAAATGCGCACGCCTGGTTTTTGGGAATATTTTTTCATGGGTGAACACTGGAAACGCTTTACCGTCACCGGTTGGGCAGGCGACAAATACGGCACAGCGCATGCCACACAGCGCGGCGTCATCTGGCTGTATGCCGTGGCGGCCAGCATGCCCTGGCCTGCTCTTTTGCCGTTGTTGTGGGTGGGGCGCAAGACGTCCCCAGTTGCCCTCAATGCCTCGCATCCTCAGCGTCACTTCACAGCCTACCTGCTGGCCTGGTCGGTTGCGCCGTGCTTGTTTTTTACCCTGTCTGGCAACATTTTGTGGACATACGTGTTGCCGGCTTTGCCCGCCCTGGCGTTGCTGGCAGCGCGATGGTTGAGCAGCGACTTGCGAACGCGTTGGGTCAATGCCATCGTAGGAGCTGGTGTTTTGGTCATGAGCGGTCTGGTAGCGGCTTTCTTTGTGCGAGAGCAGCTGGCAGACAGCTGGAAAAGCGCCAAAACAGTGGTGCTGGCGCAGCATGCGCTCAGCAAGGCGCCTCTGCTTTTTATGGGCGACCTGCCGTATTCAGCGTCTTTTTATTCACAAGGCAAAGCCAAAACTCTGGCTGGCAATGCTGAATTGACGCAGCGAATCACTGCCGGTCCGGTCTACATAGCGTTGAGCCCTGATCAGGTTAACGCCCTGACCCCAGAACTGTTGGCAAGTCTGCATTTGGTCGCCACGTCGGGTGCTTACAGGCTGTACACCACAGCACAAAAATAGTTAAAAGACAGTTAAAAAATAGCTTTTCAAGAGCATTTTAAGCCTCTAGCCCAAGTAAATCGGGCGCTGGCAGCTCCTGATTCAGGAGTAAACCAAAACCAAATTCAGCGCTTTTGGTATTGCGTGCCACCAAACAAAACCTCACGCGCCTTGTCGGTCGTAATCGGCTTGCGCAAATCAGCCAGCACCGCCACGCCGCGCACCACAGCAGGCCGCGCAGCAATCAGGTCGTACCAGCGTTTTAGATGCGGGTAATCAGCCCAGTCAATGCCCTGGTTGGCCCAATTGCGCAGCCATGGGAAGATGGCGATGTCGGCCACTGTGTACTGGTTACAGGCCATGAATTTGCTGATCGCAAGCTGCCTGTCCATCACGCCATACAAACGTCTGGTTTCATTGGTGTATCGGTCAATGGCGTAGTCAATTTTTTCAGGAGCGTACTGCCTGAAATGATGCGTTTGCCCCAGCATCGGGCCCACGCCACCCATCTGAAACATCAGCCACTGCAGGGTCTGGAATTTCAAGCGGTCCGTTTTGGGCAAAAACTTACCTGTTTTTGCTGCCAGATACAGCAAAATTGCACCAGATTCAAACAGTGCGACAGGCTTGCCGTCCGGCCCTGAAGGATCCACCAGCGCGGGAATCTTGTTGTTTGGGCTGATGCGCAAAATCTCGGCCGCAAACTGATCGCCAGCACCAATGTCAATCGGGATGGCCTGCCAGTCGTGCCCCAGTTTCATGCCGCATTCCTCCAGCATGATGTGCACTTTGTGTCCATTGGGCGTGGGCCATGTGTAAACCTTGATCATCGCGCGCTTCCTTTGGTACCATCAAAACTGAACTTTAAAAGAAAACACCGTTTCATGTTTGACCGTCTTAAGAAAGCTTTTTCACCTGGCACATCACCTTCGGTTGAGCCAGTGGTGACCAATGCCGTGTCTGAGTGGGCAGCTAGTCAGGGTTTTTCGTACGCTGGTCCAAGTGATAAAAACGGCACGACTGACGGCTTTACATTGACAGGAAAAATCAATGGCAAAACCTGGAAGCTTGAAACCGGCCCGGCGTCGCGGGACTACATTCACCGCCATGAGCTCCGGGCCCGCGCCGACCTCAAACTCAACGATGACGTGTCTGCCCTGATCATCAACCGGCCCTTGAAAGAGGCTCTTGAAAGCCGTGCATATGAAATTTACACCGACACACTGCAAACCACAGCGGACCCCAGTCTGCCAGAGGAAATGCGTTGGCTGGCCATGTACCCAGAAGCCATGTGGAATGGGCTGACGCCTGAATTTTGGTCGCGCTTTGCTGTGCTGGCTGAAAAGCGGGAGCATGCGCTTGCGTGGGTTGATTCGCGCCTTGCTGGACTGCTGATGGGCTGGCCCGGGCCAGGCCTGAATGAGCAAATCCCGTTTATTTTGATGATCTTGCGCGGCAAGGCCTATTTGCGAATGCAATACACACCAGCCGACCTGCCCAGCTTGGCGCATGCCGCGAAAATATTTACCCATGCCTGCGAAACTGGCGCTTCCGGCCTGGCAGCTGACATTTTGGTTTGAGCAGTGCAAGGACTTATGACAACTGAAGTTTTGATTGAACGGCGGGGCAGTGCCGGTTTGCTGACGCTTAACAGGCCCAAAGCATTGAACGCCTTGAGTCTGGAGATGGTGCGGGAGCTGACCCGTGCGTTGATCAGTTGGCGCAATGACCCGGATGTGGCCATGGTGGCCATTCGCGGGAGCAACAAACTGGGCAAGCCCGGCTCTGCTGAAGCCCTGTTTGGCGGCTTCTGTGCAGGCGGCGACATCCGGTTTTTTCATGCTGCTGCTTTGTCTGGCGACACTGCCCTGGACGATTTTTTCACGGAAGAATATGCGCTGAATCACCTGATTCACAATTATCCAAAGCCGTACATTGCTTTCATGGACGGCGTAGTCATGGGCGGCGGTATGGGACTTTGCCAGGGTGCCAAAATCAGGCTTGTGACTGAGCACACCAAGATGGCTATGCCGGAGACAAACATTGGCTTGTTCCCCGACGTGGGTGGCGGCTATTTTTTAAGCCGCTGTCCGGGTCATGTGGGTGAATACCTGGCGCTGACCGGTAATGTCATCGACGCCGATGAAGCAATTACTTATGGCCTGGCTGACATACAGGTTCCCGCTGCGAGCCTGCCTGCGCTGTGGAACTCCCTGGGTACAACTTCGTTTGAAGAGTTGAATGCTATATATTTAGGAGCTGTCAGCGCCCATAATACCGACGCTAAAGACCTAAAACTGGCTCAAATTGATGCTCATTTTGGCCTTTTGCGGGTCAAACACATTATTGACAGCCTGGATAAGTCCAAAGAGGGCGTCTGGGCCAAAAAGACGGCTGCTGTGCTACGCAAGCGCTCCCCGCTGATGCTGCACGTTGCCCTGGAGCAAGTCCGCCGTGCCAGAGGCATGAGCCTGGCAGACGACTTGCGCATGGAGCGCGACATGGTGCACAACTGTTTTAATCTGCGCCCTGGACTGGCCAGCGAAACTGTTGAAGGCATACGCGCCTTGGCCATTGACAAAGACTACACGCCAAAGTGGTGTCCAGAGCGGATTGAAGACGTCAAGCCCGGCATGGCCGACGCGTTTTTTGTCAGTCCATGGGTTGCGGATGCGCATCCGCTGCGCGTTTTGAATTAGGGCTTGTCTAGAAATTCAGATTTTAGTGACGACACAACTTGGGTACAAGTCAGTCTTCTCTGAAACTTTGTTTTTAGAATGAAGTGCAAGGCGATTGGCCCGCAGCACCTGGGAGCGTACTTGTGTACGAGAGGATTGCGAGCACCGCCGAATGCCACGCGTTTGCTGCGCTCACTGCAGCAGTTCGCCCAAAAAATGAATTTACAGCCGAGCCCGGGATTTCATGGCGCGCTCAACTTCCCGCTTGCCTTCCCTGTCCTTGATGGTGTCGCGTTTGTCGTGCTCGCCTTTGCCTTTGGCCAGGCCAATTTCGCATTTCACCTTGCCGGCTTTCCAGTGCATGTTCAGTGGCACCAGCGTAAATCCCTTTTGTTCAATTTTACCCATCAGCCGCTTGATCTCTGCCTTGTGCATCAGCAGCTTCTTGGTGCGCACGTTGTCTGGCGTGACGTGGGTTGACGCCGTGCCCAGCGGGTTGATCTGGCAGCCAATGATGAACATCTCGCCATTACGAATGACCACATAGCCGTCGGTCAGCTGCACCTTGCCTTCACGCACCGATTTGACTTCCCAGCCCTGCAGCACCATGCCAGCTTCAAAGCGTTCTTCAATGTGGTAATTGAACATCGCCTTTTTGTTGTCGGCAATGCGGGTGGCTGCAGCCGCTGCCTTGGCCGACACTTTGACGGGGCGGTTGTCTTTGGATTTGCCTGACGATGTGGCGTCGGGTTTTTTGGAATGGGGTGCTTCTTTGGTAGCCATGGCTGTATTTAAGGTTGCCGACGACCAATACAATCGCGTGCAACCTTCCATTGTATGAAAACCGTTCACAAGTCCGTTTTAATCTGGTACAGCGCTGCTGAAATGTTTGCCCTGGTGACTGACATTGCCAGTTACCCGGAGTTTTTACCGTGGTGTGATGACGCAGTGGTGCTGGCGCAAGAGCCCAACGGCGTCACTGCCAAGATCGGCCTGTCCATGGCAGGACTCAAACAGAGCTTCACCACGAAAAATACACATGTCGAAGGCCAGCAGGTCAACCTGAAACTGGTTGATGGACCATTTTCAAAGCTGGACGGATCCTGGCAATTCATTCCTGTCGGCACAAACGGCGAACGCGCCTGCAAAGTCGACTTTTCACTGAATTACGACTTTGACAATGCTGCTTTGGCCGCGCTGATTGGTCCGGTGTTTGACAAAATTGCGGGCAGTCTGGTCGATGCTTTTGTCAAACGTGCGTGCCGTGTTTATGAGCCTGGTTGATTGACTGAAAACTTTTGGCAATGAAAATCACGGTGATTTACAGCCCGGTTGCCCGTCAATGCAGGCAGTGGCATTTGACCGTGCCAAGCGGCAGCAACGTGAAACAGGCATTGCTGGCTTGCGGCGTAATGTCGGAGTTTTCCGGGCTTTGTCTGGAGACTCTTTTGCTGGGAGTCTGGCGCAAAACATGCAATCTTGAACAGCTGCTCAAAGAGCACGACCGGATAGAAATTTACCGCCCGTTAAGTGTGGATCCGAAGGTGGCTCGCCGTGAGCGTTTCGTGCGTCAGGGGGTCAAAAGTGCAGGTCTGTTTGCCAATAAACGCGCTGGAGCCAAAGCGGGTTACGGCGGCTGAACGCACTTCGCGCTGATGCTATTTGCAGCTTGTATCAATGATTTCTTGCGTGCGTTTTGTTTCGAGCGCACGTTTGTTGTCGTCGTAAATTTCACGTTCACCTTTGGCATTGACAGATGCCATGCGCACGCCTGACTGAAGTGTGGCCAACCCCGACTTGCCCCGCTCACAGTTTTCAGCTTTTGTCCTGGCGATTTTTTCATCTTCAATTTTCTTTTTGGCGGCTTCTTCGTCTTCGGCCTTTTTCTTTCGGGCTTCCAGCTCCACATCTTTGCCAGACAGCTTGGGTGCACTGGCTTTGCTGGCAGCGGCTGACGCAGCGGGTAATGGTTTCCCGTCCACGGTGTTGGCAGCGACATTGGCGCTGGCGCTTGCGGTTGCTGCGGCTGTAGTGGCTGCCCGGAAAGCTGCCGAAGGTCGTTTGACGATGTCTTTTTCTGCTATTTCCGCAGGTGGAGAACGGTCACTGAAAACTTTGCGTCCGTCCTTGTCCATCCATTGCCATTGAGCCAGTGACGTCTGCGCCAATGTCCCCAGGCAAAGCGCGGCAAGAAAAGTTTTCAGGCTGTTTTTGAAGTGCATTTTTCAAGTGTATCCCTGCGTAACTTGCAATGGAAAAAATTTGAAAAAATTACGCATCTAGCGGGCCTGAAGATGTGACCAATTGTTAATTGGGTGACACCATTTAATAGCTCTGGATGCCGCGGGTAAAATACGGCATTTGGAGTTTACTCATGCGCCTACTCGGCAAAGCGCTCACCTTCGACGACGTATTGTTGGTGCCAGCATACTCCCAGGTCCTGCCAAAGGACGCCAATCTTTCCACCCAGTTTTCACGCAACATTCGCCTGAATTTGCCGCTGGTTTCTGCTGCAATGGATACCGTCACTGAAGCCCGGCTGGCAATTGCCATCGCGCAAGAAGGCGGCATCGGCATCGTTCACAAAAACTTGACGCCCCAACAGCAGGCAGCGCAGGTTGCCAAAGTCAAGCGGTATGAATCAGGTGTTGTACGTGACCCGGTAGTCATCACGCCCGAACACACTGTGCTGCAGGTGCTTGAGTTGTCTGAACAGCTCGGCATTTCGGGCTTTCCGGTGTGCGACGGTGGCAAGGTGGTCGGCATTGTCACCAGTCGCGATTTGCGCTTTGAAACGCGTTATGACGTCAAGGCCCACCAGATCATGACGCCGCGTGAAAAGCTCATTACTGTCAAGGAAGGCACGTCAGCGCTGGAGGCCAAGGCGCTGCTGAACAGATACAAGCTTGAACGCTTGCTGGTGGTGAACGACGACTTTGAGCTCAAGGGTTTGATTACCGTCAAAGACATCACCAAACAAACCAACTTCCCCAACGCGGCGCGCGACTCGTCAGGTCGCCTTCGCGTGGGCGCAGCAGTGGGTGTGGGCGAGGGCACTGAAGAGCGGGTCGAAGCATTGGTGAAAGCTGGCGTTGACGCCATCGTGGTGGACACCGCCCATGGCCACAGCAAGGGCGTGATTGACCGGGTGCGGTGGGTAAAACAGCACTACCCGCACATCGACGTAATCGGCGGCAATATCGCCACCGGCGCTGCTGCGCTGGCGCTGGTGGATGCAGGCGCTGACGGCGTCAAAGTCGGCATCGGCCCAGGCAGCATTTGCACCACCCGCATTGTGGCGGGCGTGGGCGTGCCGCAAATCATGGCCATTGACAGCGTGGCCACTGCGCTGCGCGGCACCGGCGTGCCGTTGATTGGCGACGGCGGCATTCGGTACAGCGGTGACATTGCCAAAGCGATCGCAGCGGGCGCCAGCACTGTGATGATGGGCGGCATGTTTGCCGGCACTGAAGAAGCTCCTGGCGAGGTCATTTTGTATCAGGGCCGCAGCTACAAAAGCTACCGCGGCATGGGCAGCATCGGCGCCATGCAGCAAGGTAGCGCAGACCGGTATTTTCAGGAGTCCAGTACAGGCAACCCGAATGCCGACAAGTTGGTGCCCGAGGGCATTGAAGGGCGCGTACCGTACAAGGGCAGCATGGTCAGCATTGTTTTTCAGATGGCCGGTGGCCTGCGCGCCAGCATGGGCTACTGCGGCTGCGCAACGATAGACGAGATGCAAAGCAAGGCCGAGTTTGTCGAAATCACGTCAGCAGGCATACGCGAGAGCCATGTGCACGATGTGCAGATTACGAAGGAAGCGCCTAACTATCGGGCGGATTGACAGATGAAAAAAACTCAGAGAAAGCAATTCACTGCAGAACTGATTGACTATTTGGTGTCTGAGTATTTTGAAGATGACGAAAAGCGATTTGGTACTCAAACCAATTACACCCTCCAACAAATTCGATCTTGGAGGTCTGGAGCGAAAAAACCGCACGCTGCGACACTGCGTTGGCTTCTTTCCACAACATTGGCCCCAGAGTTTTCAGTCGCCTGTGAGTTTAAAAAAGTGAAACTAAATGCAAAAAGCGACATTTCATCGCAATTAGATCAGGCGCTAGGAGCACATGGATCAAAGTGCGGTGTGTATGCGTTCTATGACTCGATGTGCAACGTAATTTACGTCGGAAAAGCCAGCACCAGTTTGAAAAGCGAGATGTATCAGCAGCTGAGATTAAAGCTAGGTATAAATTTTCCTAAGGCGGTAAAAAGTTCTCCGACAGAGCGCTGGGAAGCCACAGCCTATGTGTCAGCGTACGAGATTCCTTCTGTTGAGCACTTGGACTATCCAAAACACGTTGAATCTCTAACACTTAGGCTCTCGAAACCTGTAGGAAATAAGGTTCTGGGCACTCTTAATCATTCAAGAGCGCCGATTGAGACTGAATGATGAGCCATCAAAAAATCCTCATCCTTGACTTCGGCTCCCAAGTCACCCAACTCATTGCCCGCCGCGTGCGCGAGGCGCATGTGCTGTCTGAAGTGCATTCATGCGACGTGACCAGCGACTGGTTACGCAACTACGCCAAAGACGGTAACCTAAAAGGCATCATCTTGTCAGGCTCCCACGCCAGCGTGTACGAGGTAGAAGACAAGGCGCCAGACGCCGTATTTGAGCTGGGCATTCCCGTGCTGGGCATTTGCTACGGCATGCAAACCATGGCCAACCAGCTGGGCGGCAAGGTGGAGGCTGGCACCACCCGGGAATTCGGCTACGCCGAGGTGCGCGCCCACGGCCACACCGCGCTGCTTGAAGACATTCAAGACTACGCCACCGCTGATGGCCACGGCATGCTGAAAGTGTGGATGAGCCACGGCGACAAAGTCACTGAGCTACCACCTGGCTTCAAAACGATGGCCAGCACGCCCAGCTGTCCGATTGCCGGCATGGCTGACGCGGCGCGCAAGTTTTACGCCGTGCAGTTTCACCCGGAAGTCACGCACACCCTGCAAGGCAAGGCGCTGATCGACCGTTTTGTTTTAGGCATTTGCGGTGCGCGGCAAGACTGGGTGATGGGCGACTACATTGCCGAGGCTGTCGCCAAAATAAAAGCGCAGGTTGGCAACGAGGAAGTCATTTTGGGCTTGTCCGGCGGGGTCGATTCGTCAGTCGCTGCAGCGCTGATTCACCGCGCGATTGGCGACCAGCTGACCTGCGTGTTTGTTGACCACGGCCTCTTGAGGTTGAATGAAGGCGACATGGTGATGGACATGTTTGTTGGCAAGCTGCACGCCAAAGTCATTCGCGTTGATGCAGAAGCGCAATTCCTTGATCACCTCAAAGGCGTGAGTGAGCCAGAAGCCAAGCGCAAGATCATTGGGCGCGAGTTTGTAGAGGTATTTAAGGCTCAAGCGCAAGTAGTACGTGCGCAAGTAGCTACAAATACTGTAGCAAAGAGTGATGTAGCGTGGTTAGCGCAAGGCACCATCTACCCAGACGTGATTGAGTCTGGCGGTGGTAAAAACAAAAAAGCCGTCGTCATCAAAAGCCACCACAACGTAGGCGGCCTGCCCGAACAACTAGGGCTAAAGCTTCTCGAGCCGCTGCGCGAATTGTTCAAAGACGAAGTGCGAGAGCTGGGCGTAGCATTGGGCTTGCCGCACGACATGGTCTACCGCCACCCGTTCCCCGGCCCGGGGCTGGGCGTGCGCATATTGGGCGAAGTCAAAAAAGAATACGCAGATTTGCTGCGCCAAGCCGATGCTATCTTTATAGAAGAACTGCGCAGGTTTCCGTTCACAACTGACCCATCCCCGACTGCACTCCTTCCCCTCACGGGGGAAGGCAGGGATGGGGGCATCCCCGCACCCCCTTCATCCTCTGCCAAAACCCCAAAAAACTGGTACGAGGCCACCAGCCAGGCCTTCACAGTCTTTCTTCCTATCAAATCAGTAGGCGTCATGGGCGACGGCCGCACCTACGACTACGTGGTCGCCCTGCGCGCCGTACAAACCAGCGACTTCATGACCGCAGACTGGGCAGAACTTCCCTACGCGCTACTGAAAAAAGTCAGCTCCCGCATCATCAACGAAGTGCGGGGCATCAACCGCGTGACGTATGACGTCAGCAGCAAACCGCCTGCGACGATTGAGTGGGAGTAAAGAAATGCCGAGCTTGGTCAAACTTTTATTGATTGATGACGACTCAGCAAAACGGGTGGTTTGTGATCAATCGAATAGGACGGCACGCGTTGTCAAATTGCCCAGGGCGATGCTATTGGCCAGCCTGAACCGGCCTGAGCTAAAACAAGTCGGCTTGTACTTGCTAGTTGGCAGCAACGAAGAGGAACTAGACAGGCCATACGTCTACGTCGGCGAAAGCGAATCTCTGCTGGACAGATTGCTTGAACACGACAAGTCTTTTGAGCGATTTACCTGGCAAACGGCGCTGGTGGTTGTTGCGCAGGATGGCTCTTTAAATAAGGCTCACGCGAAGCATCTTGAACATCATTGGCACGCCGAGTTGAAACGGGCAGACGCCGTGGTGTTGAGCCAAACGACCCCCGCATTTGCTGCGTTGAATGAGGCAGACCGAGCCATCGTCGATGATTTTTCGAAAACGGCACAGTTTTTAATCGCCGCTCTTGGTTTTCGGTTGTTTGACGCTTCAAAACCAACTTCGATGCCAGTTGCAACTGCGTCGGTCAACACCCACATCCCACGCTTTGTTTTTGAAACGTCACTGAAACGTAAAAACCGTTCTTTCGGTCGCCCCCAGGGCGACCGGTTTGTTGTTGAAGTTGGGTCTGTGCTTGACGACGAGACAAAAGCTGCAGGCGTTGCGTACTGGACACCGGTGCGCGAGCAACTCAAAGCTGAAGGTGTTGTCGGCATGAAAGATGGAAAACTGGTGTTTTTAAAAGAGTGGTCAGCATCCAGCCCATCGCGCGCTGCAGGCGTAGCCTACGGCGGGTCTGTGAACGGGCTTAAGTACTGGGTAGCAGAAGAAAACGGTGAAACGCTTAAAGAATGGTTGGCGCGGCACGCTGTTCAGTGATCATCGACATCGACATCGAGATTGCTTGTGTAAGCCCAAGCTATACGCAGCTAACAAACCTTGGATGGTGTGGTTTCTGTCCAGGTAAGCGCATTCTGCGAGTTCGTCAGAGTTCAAACGGCGGATGCTGGCATTCGTAAGCCAGACTTATTTTGCTAACCCGGCCGCACTGTCAGAACCAACATGCTGAAGGCCACCGTCCAGCTGCATGCCTTTTTCTATACAGTTGATCAGATTGACCGTTGCACTGGGCCCGTTCTGCAAATCAGGCTCAGCGCCCCTGCTGCCTGCCAGCCACGCGATACGTTTGCCTTCGCCTAGTTGTTTCAACACCACTCGTGCAGCTGCCTCCAGCGCAGTCAAATTTTGGCCGGCATTGGGAAGCCATGCGGCTGCAATGAGCGCAGTGTGTGTCATGGGCGCGGTGTGGTTGGCAATGGCCATGCTGCGGCTGATGAGTTTTTGAGCCAGCTCGCTACCCCGTTTGTGGTCTTGGGGCATGGCGACCAGCACGCCAAACGCGCTGCTGGACACGCGCGCCACTGTGTCCACAATTGAAATGCTGGACGACAAAGCCGCCGCAATTTGCACCAGGCCAGACTCAAAGCCCACGCCGCCAAATTCTTGTTCCAGCGCGTTGCGCTCACCCACTTCAAGGTATAAAAAAAGCAGGTCTGATCTGCTGGCGCTCGGCGCGCGCACAAATTTGTTCAATACCCGCTCGAATGCATCGCGGTTCAGCAGGCCAGTCAGGGCGTCGCGTTTGCTGTTTTTGTAAGCCCGCGCAATCACGCGGTTGCCGTGGCGGTACTGCAGCATCAAGGCACTCAGCAGCAAAGTGGTCGACAAGAACAGGCAGACCAGTGTGATGATGTAGCTGAACACGCCATCCAGGTAACCCCAGTAAGAAGCAATGGGCGCAAAAATACCGATGAACAGCATGACGACCGCCCCAAACGACAAGCTGCCATGCACCTGCCCACGCAGCGCACTGGCCAGCGTGATGCCGAGGCCAAAAACCAGACTGGCAATTAAAAAGGGCGACAGCAACGCCCATTGAAAAGTGCGGGACACGGTAAACAGCATCACTGCCATGGCTGCGATGCTTCCCAGCATCCAGAAGGTTGCTACACGCGCGACCAGATTTGAATAGTATTTTTGCCCGCACACCACGCTCAGGGTCCAGGGAATCACGGCGCCAAAGACGACTCCAGTAACGTATTTCACGTAGTCGTTAAACCAAGCACTTGAGGTGCCAACGTATTGACCTACAACGCCTCCTTGCCCGGCAGCCACCATAAAAACGCTGCTGGCGTACACGCCCAGCGCCACAAACTCAAAGCGCCGCAGCACCAGCGCCACGCCTGCACACACCAGCATGGTAAAAAACGACAAGGTCAGTGCGGCACCAGCTTCAACGTTGCGAATGGCGTAGTCAGCGCGAAAGGCCGGGTCGCTCCACAGCAACACCGGCGTCGGGAACAGGCCAATGGACGGGATGTCCAGCACGATTTGCAGCTCGCCAGAGCCCGGCGGAATCACAAACGTCGGGTTACGGTTCACAAATGGCCACTTCACCATCGGGATCTGGTCGCCCGCTGAAAACTGCGTCCAAGCGTCATTGTTGTACCGATAACTCGCATGCGAGATGTCCAGTCGGGGCATCGGCAGTTCTAGCACCAATGTTTGCGGCTTGGCGCCCACCAGCACCGACAGACGCCCCACAAAGCGCTTGCCTTCAGCGACTGGCACTGGACTGGCCTTGCCTGGCTGAAACGCGCTGTCAGGCAGCGCCCACAAGGCTTGCGCGTCCAGCGGCTGGGTCAGCGGCGCCGTGCTAGACGCAACTAGAGCTGTCTGCCAAGTGCTGCGCACGTCAATCCGCATCGTGCTTACATCGGCTTGGCCAATATCCAGCTGCGGTGCCGCCCACGCTACACCTGTCCCCAATATCAACATTGCCAGCAATACGGTGCAAATTGATTTGAGGAAAGCGATATCCATCGCCATTATGTCTGTGACGCCAATGCGACACCAGTGTGACCTATTTAACCCGCCGAGTTTGTGGTTTGCTATTTATTCAGGAGCTGCTTACGCACATAATAATTGGGTCTTGGGGGTCTTTTTGATCCTAAAACGTCGCAATATGTTGAAATGATGATGAATTTCCTCGGTCTGAGGGTTAAAAAAATTAGCCGTCGCACTGCGCCGGGCTAAAGCTGGCAGGCCGTGCAGCTTACGCGGCGCACTCATCCACACCACGGCATTTGCTTGATTTGCCCGGTGATACAGTCATTTGCATGTATCTACCCCCGCAATTCGCCGCCAAAGACAGCGCCCCCGGCCATGCCACACCGCACGTATCAGCCCATGCGCTGATACGTGCCAATCCGCTGGCCAGTTTGATTTCAACTGACGACGAAGGCCTGCCGTTCGTGACGCCGCTGCCGCTGCATTTGCTGGTGCAAGACGACCACACCGTTCTGCTGGGCCACTGCGCTAAGCCCAATCCGCATTGGCGTTATTTGACCGCAAGGCCAAAGGCAGTGGTCACCTTCATGGGCCCGCACGCCTACATGACGCCGCGCGTGTACCCCGATTTAGTTCGTGTACCGACCTGGAACTACCTGATGGTTCATTGCACCGTTGGGGCCAAAATCATTGAAACCTTTGATGACAAAGACCGTTTGCTCAAGCACCTGATTGCCGACCATGACCCGGCATATGCTGACCAGTGGCGCGGTTTGGGTGAAGACTATCAGCACAAGATGATGAACGGCATTGTGGCTTTTGAACTGCGGGTGCTGACGATGCAGTGCAAAGTCAAACTTAACCAGCACCGGCCCGAAGCCCGCGCGGCCATGCATGCGCTGTACAGCCAGGGAAATGACAACGAGCGCGAGCTGGCGCGCTGGATGGACAGGCTACACAAACCCGCTCAGCCAAATGCCTGATTTATGGTTTGTAAATTCAACACGTATTTGTGTGTCAAAAAAACTTTTTGCGTAAAAAAAGTGTTCCAAGCGCAATAAATATGGGCGCTGGCAGCTACTAAATATATAGCTTATGACCGTTGACTTGCAAACTACTGACCTATCACATGAGTACTTTATGAAGCTCGCGCTGGCGCAAGCTGCGCTGGCCTTTGACGCTGGCGAAGTGCCGGTGGGCGCGGTGGTGGTGCGCCATGGGCAGGTGATTGCTGTTGGCCGCAACGCACCCATTGCAGGCCATGACCCGACTGCCCACGCTGAAATCATTGCGCTACGCGCTGCCGCACGTGCGTTGGGAAACTACCGGCTTCCAGACTGCGAACTGTACGTCACGCTTGAGCCCTGCGTCATGTGCTGCGGAGCGATGTTGCATGCGCGCCTCAAGCGAGTGGTGTTCGGCGCGCCGGACGCCAAAACCGGCGCATTGGGCTCAGTGCTTAATTTGTTTGCGCAGTCGCGGCTGAATCATCAAACCGACTTTCTGGGCGGCGTGCTTGCCGGCGAAAGTGCTGCACTGCTAAAAAGCTTTTTCAGCCAGCGCCGAAGTGCAAAAAAACTAAAGGCCTGATTAAAAGATGAAAACCCGTAAAAACCGCATCATGGAGCGGTTTTTTATAGCAATTCGGTGGCGAAGCAGAATTCCCCAGATGTACAGCTCAAATCCGTTCAATTTGAATTGATTTTGTTCTTAGGTCATTGATTTAATTGGAGTTGCTCCGATTCGACGGACGCCTTATGGGTAATTCAAGAAGGAGTCCAGATGAGTTACAACCGCAACCGCAACCGCAATCGCAATCGCAATCGCAATCGCAACCCCAAACCACCGTATTCGCCAGAGTTTTGCCAGCAAATGGTCGAGCTGGTGGCTTCCGGTCGTCGCCCAAGCGAGTTGGCCAAAGAATTCGGGTGCCATGAAAACGGCATCCAGAGCAGGGTCAGGATAGCCGGCGCGGGTACGCCGTTGCTAGCCAGTTTGCCACCTGCGCTGCATGACGGCGAACGTGCGGAGCATTCAGCGCAGGGCATACGGAACCGCCAAATCAAATTTGATCGAGGTATTCTTGCCAAGGCTTGCGATCCTGGTTTTCAGGAAGAAGCGATCAGATGTCCACGCCATCTACACGCTGATTGCAGTCAGCTAGGCCGAACTATCTGCGGCTTCCATGTGCGATTGCCCTGAAATATCTCAAAGCAGTTTTAACGACTGGCATGGCCGCGTGGCAAGAAAACGGTCATCTGCCAGTGTGGGGCTGTTAGAGCAGATTGAAGCTGTTCATCTCAAGCGCGATGCCACTTACGGCATGCCGCGCATCCGCGCGGAGTTGGCCCATTAGGGCACTGTGGCAAGCCGCAAGCGCATTGCAACCGTTATGTAGCTGACCGGCATACGCGGGGTCAGGCGCAGGGGCAGCTATGTGGTCATCACCACCCGTGACAAGCGCAAAGGGCCAGCACCGGATTCGGTCAAGCGTCAGCTTATCGCCACGGATGTCAACCAGCGTTGGGTGGCCGACATGACCTACGTGCCAACCAGGGCGGGTTTCCTGTATCGGACGGTAGTCATCGACGTCTTTAGCCGCAAGCTGGTGGGCTGGGCGTTTGGAGTGAATATGAAGGCTGATTTGGTGATTGCTGCAATGACGATGGCGTTGCTCACACGCAAGCCCGAATCGGTGATTCACCACTCAGACCAGGGCAGCCAGGGGGCCTTTGGCGTTTGGCAAACGCTGCAAGGAAATGGGTGTGCGCCCCAGCATGTGAACAGTGGACGATACGTATGATAAAGCCGTGGCGGAGAGTTTCTTTGTAATGCTGGGATGAGACCTCATTGATCGGCGCGTTCGGAAGACGCACACCGAGACGCGCTAGGCGATCTTTACCTGGATTGAAGCCCGGTACAACCCGCACAGGCGTCATTCAAGTCTGGGGCAGATTTCACCGATTAACTTCTAAAGGATGAATGTACAAAACAAAGAAGATGCGAAAACACATAAACCAGCAAACTGTGTCAATAACTCAGAGCCTGCACAAACTGAGACATCAACTGAACACGACCACCATGTCAATTTAATTGCAAAACACAAGACGTCAAGAATTTTTAAACCGTCCGTGAAAACGAGGCAAGTCCACAATGCCTCAATGCTCCTGGTTGATGACATCGGCAAGCGTTTTGAAAGACGCAATTGCAGAAGTCGCATGATGAGTTCACCGACGAATTCGCTCCAACAGCTGCAGTGCAAATCTTTCGCTACGTACATTCTTCCGTCCGCAACGTGGGGGAACCAAAGAGCAAATGATCTGAACATATTACCCGGCTGCTGCCAACCGTTGTAATTGTCGATCCCCAATCATTGCGCACTGGAAATTACTGATTGCGTAACATCATTGTTAGCGTCACCGATGAACAATAAAAATTGAAGGTTATCGAAATGGAGCCGGCGATGCGCTTCATTGATTTCGTATCCGATAATCGGGCAGGCACAAGGCAGGTACCTTGCCCAAATCTTCAATGATCCGCCATTTTGAACGCCGATCTCAGCCAGCACGATTGCGTGATCCCATTACGAAATAGGAAGAAGTTTATATTCCGCGAGCTAGATCATCCACTTGTCTGATGCCTTTTCCTGATGGTCAGAATAATTGTGTTCAAGCGTCGGCAAAGAGGTTATGGATTCAGGCGAATACTTCAGCTTGCGCGAGACCCAAGCCAGCCTGGTCCTTTGTCGACAGCTGAGGCTCGACACCTGCAGGCCATCTAATAGAAAGTGCATGATCGTCCCACGCAATGCAACGCTCATTTTGCGGTGCGTAGTATTCGGTGGTTTTGTAAAGAAAATCGGCTGTTTCGCTGACCACAATGAATCCATGAGCAAAACCTGCCGGCACCCAAAGCTGCCTTCGGTTTTCCTCACTCAGTTCGATTCCCGTCCATTTCCCGAAGGTTGGCGAGCTCTTGCGAATATCCACCGCCACGTCGAACACGGCGCCGCGAATCACACGCACCAGCTTACCCTGGGGCTGCTGCAACTGGTAGTGCAGGCCACGCAGCACGCCCTTGGCGCTGTGGCTGTGGTTGTCCTGCACAAAGTTCACGTCCAGGCCAACTGCTTTGTTAAAGGCATTTTGGTTAAAGCTTTCGAAAAAGAAGCCGCGGGCGTCGCCGAACACATCGGGTTCGATGACGAGGACGTCGGGGATGTTGGTGGGCGTTGCCTTCATGGGCAGAATTCCTCTTTCACTAGGCGTCACATATATTGGCCGCAGCCGTTTTTCTTAAACGGCTGCGCGAGTTGCTCGAACTGATTGCCGGTGATGAAGCCGTTGCGCCAAGCGATTTCTTCCGGGCAAGCTACTTTCAGTCCGTGGTGGTGCACCAGCGTCGCGATAAAGGCGCTTGCTTTCAGCAGGCTGTCGTGGGTGTCAGTGTCAAGCCCGGCGTAGCCGCACCGCATGATTTGCACATTCAACTTACCTTGTTTTAAATACACCTCATTGATGGTGGTAATTTCAAGCCCACCACGGGCGCTCGGCGTGATGGACTTGGCAATTTCTACCACCTGACTGTCATAGAAGTAAAGGCCGGTCGCTGCGCAGTTGCTTTTTGGTTGGAACGGTTTTTCTTCAATACTGATGGCCTTGCTTCCAATGTCAAAAGCGACCCCGCCATAACGCTCAGGGTCGCGTACATGGTGGACGAAGACAGTTGCACCGTGCGTTTTGGTTTCGGCGTCTGCCATCAGGTGTGCAAAATCGTGGCCGTAAAAGATGTTGTCACCCAACACCAGCGAACTTGGCGCCTCTCTAAAAATTGCTCGCCAATAACGAAAGCTTAAGCCAGGCCATATGGTTTCGGTTGCACGGCATATTGCAGATTCATACCCCATTGACTGCCGTCACCCAACAGTTGCTCAAAGCGTGGCGTGTCTTGCATCTTGCTGATGATCAACACGTCTCGTATGCCCGCCAACATGAGCGTACTCAGTGGGTAATAGATCATGGGCTTGTCATACACCGGCAGCAGATGTTTGCTGATGGACAGTGTTGCTGGGTGGAGGCGGGTGCCAGATCCACCAGCAAGAATGATGCCTTTGCGTTGGGTCATGGTTGTTCCTTAAGGTTAAATAATTTCGTTAAGCATGCGTTCAACACCTTGCTGCCACTTGGGCAGGCTCAAACCGAAGGTGGCTTTAAGTTTGGTGGTGTCGAGCCGCGAGTTATGTGGACGCTTGGCAGGGGTGGGGAAGGCGCTGGTGGGCACAGGACCCACTGTTTTTGCTACTATTTCAATAGCTGTATGCGCACGTTCTACGTGGGCTATTACGTGTTTTGCATACCCATACCAGCTGGTTTCGCCGCCTGCCACCAGGTGGTACAACCCTGCGTCAGCGGGGTGCAGCAGCACTTGGCGAATAGCGTGCGCCGTTACGTCGGCCAGCAAGTCGGCACCGGTAGGTGCGCCAAACTGGTCGTCAATCACGGTCAGGCGTTCGCGCTCTTGCGCCAGGCGCAGCATGGTTTTGGCGAAATTGCTGCCGCGTGCTGCATAGACCCAACTGGTGCGAAAAATCAGGTGATGGGGGCAGGCCACCTGAATCAGTTGCTCGCCTAGAAGCTTGGTCTGGCCGTAGACGCTGAGCGGCGACGGTGTATCGGCCTCAATCCAAGGGCGGCTGCCGCTGCCGTCGAACACATAGTCTGTGCTGTAGTGCACCAGCAGGGCGCTGAGCTTGGCCGCCTCATGCGCCAGTACACCGGGGGCCAATGCATTGATGGTGTGGGCCAGCTCGGGCTCGCTCTCGGCCTTGTCTACAGCGTTGTGAGCGGCTGCATTGACGATAACGTCGGGGCGCACGCGTTGCACTGTCGCGGCCAAGCCTTGCAGATTGGTGAAGTCGCCGCAACAATCTGCGCTGTCAAAGTCAAGCGCTATCAATTGACCCAAAAGACTCAGGCTGCGCTGAAGTTCCCAGCCTACTTGCCCGCCCATGCCAAATAACAAAACCTTTAGTGGCGGCTTCATTGCGCATTACCTGCATAGTGGTTTTGCACCCAGTCGCGGTAAGCGCCACTTTGCACGTGGGCTACCCAATCGAGGTTGCATAGGTACCACTCGACTGTCTTGCGGATGCCCGTCTCAAAAGTCTCTGCGGGCTTCCAGCCCAGCTCACGTTCAATTTTGCTGGCGTCAATGGCGTAGCGACGGTCGTGGCCGAGGCGGTCTTTGACGTACGTAATTTGTTCGTTGTAGTCTTTTCCATCTGCGCGTGGTTGCAGTTCATTCAGCAATGCGCATACTGAGTGAACAATGATGAGGTTGGTTTTTTCGTTCCAGCCGCCCACGTTGTACACCTCACCAGTCTTGCCGGCTTCAAGCACGCGGCGGATGGCGCTGCAGTGGTCATTAACGTAGAGCCAGTCACGCACTTGCTGGCCGTCTCCATAAACCGGCAGGAGCTTGCTGGCCAGGGCGTTGACGATCGTCAGCGGGATGAGCTTTTCGGGGAAATGGTAAGGCCCATAGTTGTTGCTGCAGTTGGTCGTCAGTACCGGCAGACCATAGGTCTGGTGGTAGGCACGCACCATATGGTCGCTAGCGGCCTTGCTTGCTGAATAGGGGCTGTTGGGCTCGTACCGATGGGTTTCCATGAAAGCAGGGTCATCCTTGCTCAAGGAGCCATACACCTCGTCAGTGGATATATGCAGAAACCGGAAATCCTGCTTTGGGCTGCCTTCAAGCTGGTTCCAGTAAGAGCGCACTTCCTCCAGCAAGCGGAAGGTTCCAACGATATTGGTTTGAACAAAATCTTCTGGCCCATCAATCGAACGGTCTACATGACTTTCGGCCGCAAAGTTAAGCACTGCGCGTGGTTGGTGTTCACGTAACAGCGAGGACACCAGCGCACTATCACCGATGTCGCCACAGGTAAAAATATGGCTGGAGTTACCGTCAAGCGATGCAAGATTTTGAAGATTACCTGCATAAGTGAGTTTGTCGAGATTCAATACCTGTTCGCTAGATTGGCTTAACCAATCAAGGACAAAATTTGACCCAATAAAGCCAGCCCCGCCTGTTACAAAAATCATTAATTTCTTTCTATTGCTTTGCAACCAGTTACTTCTAATTTTAATTACACCGCATGCATCTGGTAAAAAGTATAGGCATCTTCGACAAGTTCGAAACTGTAAAGTTTCCCTGCTGCAAGTACACAAGCGTGTTGGCAGTGAGCCCGAATATAGTAAGCGTGATGAGAGACAACAATCATTGCTCTGTCGTTACGTCTTTCTAAAAGCTCTACATGGCACTTTTCATGAAATCGACTGTCACCGACTGACACGATTTCATTGATGAGAAAGCAGTCAAACTCGACAGCAATAGAAATGGCAAAAGCTAATCGTTCGCGCATACCTGAAGAGTATTTTTTGACGGGTTCGCGCAAATAACTTCCCTGTTCTGAAAAATCTTCTACAAAATAAATAGCCGGCTCAATAGGAGCGCCGTACAACCGACAGATAACTCGGAGTTTGTACAGTCCACTGAGGCTGCCTTGAAACGCACCTCCAAAGGCCAATCGCCAGGAAATACTAATAATGCTAATGCCTCTGTGAATATGTCCACTTGTTGGCAGCTCGGCGCCGCAGATCAGGCGGATGAACGTGGATTTACCTGCACCATTGCGGCCCAAAATCCCGAGTTTACCGCCCTTAGTAATATTCAGATTAATTCCGTCAAGTACAGTGCGCGCGTCTTGGCGTGGGTCATAGATCTTGCTGACGTTGTTAAGCGTGATCATTCGGGTTCAACCCTTCGTCCGGTTTCCTTGACCAGGGTAAGCCCAATCAAAGTTAACACTGAGTTGAACAAAATCAAATAAACAGGATCTTCATTGGTGCGCACTGCTGACCCAAAGTTGCCGTGCCGGATCATTTCTGTGGCATGCACCATGTGCACCCACAAAATATATTCTTGAGCTACTTTGGATAACCAATCAACCATAAATGCGGCGTCAGAAAGTTGAAACATTAGATATGTGAGGATATGCCAAACCTGCTCAACGAGTTCATAACGTTCCGATGCCGCACCCACTACCAAACTCAGCGCAAAAGCAAACCAGGCTAAAAGTATCCAGCCGATCGTTACCGTGAGAATATCGGCAGGCATGCTCCTCCATTCTATGGCACTGAACATGATCGTTAACACGATTATTGAAACAGTAGCGTCGGCGATTTCCAGAATAAGCCGTGCACAAAGGAGATAAATGACGCATACATTCTGGTGGTACATCAGACTGTTATCTGCTTCAATTGCCTTTACAACACGATTGGAGCAATTGCGCCATAACAAAATCGAGGAATATCCGGTGATTGCAAATGCAGTGATGGGCAGACTGGTGCCAAGCGTGGCTTTGATAAAAGCCCAAAGCGTCGTCACGCCCAACGTAAATTAAATCGGCTCCAAAATTAACCAAAGAAACGCATTGTTGTGACGCCCATAGCGGGTGATAACTTCACGCATTATCAAAGTACTCGTTACCCGTAGCTGTTTAGCGAAAGAGCGAAGCAATGATGTGTTTGGAATGCTCATAAAAATAGGCTTAATCCTTGTGTTCGCGCACGCCCGCCATCAGGATGGTTAAAACACCCCGACAGATCAAACCGAGCAAAAATGGTGGCCAAATTTGGCCGCATGCGGCGCGGCTGGACCGCTACGTCTGGCCTGTTGGGTTGAACAATGCGCTCCAAGTACAGCTGTTTGCGTGGTGCGTCGTTGCGAGCCTGTTCTAAGGATGAGAAAGCAGTCCCTAATTGTTTGTCAGCAAACGTGCGGTCAAGTGGCAGCCGCTCGAAACCAGCGGCTTTATTTGTGAGTGACGTGCTTCCGCCGGCAACCTTCGCTGTTTGCGCATCCATTTCTTTCTGCAGTGTGCTGGCGAGTTTTACAAGGGGCAGGAATCTGGGGGTTTTGTGGGGTGAAGGTTCGCACTTGGTCAAGTTGATTCTTGGTGGCAATCAGCTCGTCTTCCAGCATTGAGACCAATTGCAATTGAATGGCTGATTGGCTTTCTGGGTCAAACACTGCTTTTTCATTGCGATAACCGGAAAGCGCCAACGCTGCTGCCTTGGTTTTTTCTCTACAATTTTTACCTCGGACGCTGCAAAACGGATCATGTCTTGCCGCCAGCGCTCGTCAAGTTGGTTGATCAGGCTTTCACCCATTTCCAAGAACATGGCATTAATGCGGTATGTATCTTCAGCGTTGTACGCCCTAACTTTAAGCGCTGAAACAGCAGATGCTGAATCGGTTTCTATGACTACGCGCTTTTGATAAAAGCGGTGCAGTGCTTGAAAGTTTTCATTGACACCCAACGCGGCGAAGCGACCCAAAGGAACGGTATCTAAAACAGCCGAAGGACTTGCTTAATGCAAGTTTTTCATTGAGCGTTTCAGGGCATCTCTGGACAGCATGAAATCATGCACGCTGAAAGTATCATCCTGTGAGCGAATCAAAACTGCACCCTGCAAGAATGTACCCAACCCCGAGGCTGCTTGGCGCTGTGGGCTACGCAACACAATGCGGCTTTCAGAAAAAAAAACATCAGACGCGATGACGCCAAAATACACCGAGGTCATTATTGAGTGCAGCGCTCCCGTGAACAAAAAAGGCGGTTAACGCTTGCGAAGCGTCTTTTGAGGCCCTACTCTATATGCTGGCGTTAGAGTCTAGATTGCGGTCTGACTGAATTTGCAGGGAGTATTCTTAAATTGTGCTCAACAGGTAATCTAGACTCGGCAGTAGACGTTCTCAAAGCGCACAATACCGCCTTTATCGTAGCAATCGCCGCATTGCATTTTGAGCGCTGGCAGCTATAACGTGCTGGGATTCTCAAGCCTGTGCTCAAAGCCCGCCGCAATCAAACCCCGCCTTAACATAAGCGGACTCTTTGGTTTTAACGAGCGAATCTTATTCGCCCCTAACCACTTTTGTCATACCGCTGGCCACAATTCAGAGCTCGTTGCGGGGGTGGTGCAGTTGCAATGACATGCGACCGCCGGGTTTGGGCTCAATGCGTTTAATTTTAAAACTGGGGTTCGCCTGAATCTCCGTGTGGGTACCCCGGGGGGCAGTGTACTGTCCGGTGGTTTTTGTGAGCCTCGTGTTCTTGGGCTCTTGGCTCGGGATGCAGCTGCTTTGCGTCTTTAAGCACGGCCTGTTTTTTTGTTCTAAACAACAGCAATTTCAGCGAAAGTACTGACACGATTTTTGTTTTTACCGCTGCGAAAATCAAAGTGCAGTGCGCGGGTATGTGCAAGTGACACAGCCGGATACATGCCAGGGGACTTGGTGGGTTGTTTCTCGTCGCTTTTGCAATTGCAGCGTCACACCTTTGATTTCGAAACGCTAGCGGTCACAAACAGACCGTGGGAGTCAGAAAGTTTGTAAAGTTTCGCCTTTGACTTCAGGCTTTTAAATTGCTTGACGGTCAGGGACATGGTGCCCGTTCCTCCAGCGCTACGTCTCATACCATCCAAAGTAGCTGGCTTCTGACGAATCGTGATGAGCTTTTATGGAACTGGATGAACTTTTCTCCAATGGAAAAACCCCTGGTACTTAGAGTCACCGGGGTCTTGGAAAATTATATGGTCTGTCACTGGCGGAAGAGGCGTCCCCATACCCGCCATTCAGACCAGTTCATCTCCGATCATTTTATCGCCGTAAGCTATTGATTTAATTGAATTAAATAATAAAGTAGTTCAAACCCGTTCAATAAAGTTCATCTCTGACTTTGGCCTTTGTGGGTACATTTGCGGGTACATTTGTGGGTACCTACAAACGTTCCGCCATGCCCAAATTAGCTTTCGCCACTGACCGCCAACTGCGCAATGCCAAGCCGCGTACCCGCGATTACCGCATTGGCTGTGGTGGCCAGTTATACCTTCGGATCACACCCTCTGGTTTTAAGTATTGGCAGACCCGGTTCTACCGGGCCAATGGCAG
>JANYGP010000078.1 GCA_025362315.1 Polaromonas sp. | reverse complement strand
GCCATCCAGGTGGCTTTTTCGGCGCACCACAAAATGACTGACGCGCAGTCTTTGCGCACCTGGCGTACGTGTTCGAGGCCCAGCATATCGAGGTTTTTGCCCACGGTGTAGCAAAAAGCGCGGCCCGCCTGCAGCACGGTGTACATGTCGGCGACTTTGCCTTGGATCAATTGAAATTCACCAATGCTCTGGCCAAATTGTTTGCGGTCGTGGATGTAGGGCACCACGTTGTCCATCACCGACTGCATGATGCCAATGGGGCCGGCGGCGAGCACGGCGCGCTCGTAGTCCAGGCCGCTCATCAATACCTTGGCACCGCCGTTCAGGCCGCCCAATATCTGGCTGGTGGGCACTTCAACGTTGTTGAACACCAGCTCGCCCGTATGGCTGCCGCGCATGCCGAGCTTGTCGAGCTTTTGCGCGCAGGAAAAGCCTTTCATGCTTTTTTCAATCAGAAACGCCGTGATGCCGCGTGCGCCCAGCTCGGGTTCGGTTTTGGCGTACACCACCAGCGTGTCGGCGTCCGGGCCGTTGGTGATCCACATTTTGGTGCCGTTCAGCAAATGGAAGCCGCCTTTGTCTTCAGCCTTCAGCTTCATCGAAATCACGTCGCTGCCCGCGCCCGGCTCACTCATGGCCAGCGCCCCGACGTGCTCGCCAGAGATCAATTTGGGCAAGTACTTTTTACGCTGCTCTTCAGTGCCGTTGCGCTTGATCTGGTTGACGCACAGATTGCTGTGTGCGCCATAACTCAAGCCGACTGACGCGCTGGCGCGGCTGATTTCTTCCATGGCAATCATGTGCGCCAGGTAGCCCATGCCTGAGCCGCCATATTCTTCACTCACAGTGATACCCAGCACGCCCAAGGCACCCATTTTTTGCCACAAGTCGGCTGGGAACAAATCGTTTTTGTCAATTTCGGCAGCACGCGGCGCGATTTCAGTTTGCGCAAAGTCGCGCACCGCATCGCGCAGTGCGTCAATGTCTTCACCGAGTTGAAAGTTAAGGCCGGGCAAGTCAGTCATGTTCGTCTTTCAATCAAGTTCAATAAGTTTTGGGTACGGGCACAAGAGTTTGCTGCATCACGGCGCAAATCGTTTGCTTGCCATCGGCATCAACATGCACAACCTCGGCGGTGGCAACGATGATGCGTTTGCCTGCTTTGACCAGTTGACCGGTGGCGCGCAGCTCGCCGCCTGCAAAGCTGGCCAAAAAGTTGATTTTGTATTCAACGGTGGTGACTTCCATCTCTGGTGGTGCAGCCGTTAATGCTGCATAGCCGCCTGCAATGTCGGCCAATGCTCCCATCGCACCGCCATGAAAGCTGCCTTGCTGCTGCGTGACGCGCTCGGAATGCGGCAACGACACTTCGCACAAACCGGGCTCTACCCGCAGCAGCGTCGCTCCCAGGTTTTGCATCATTCCCTGGCGCAAAAAGCTGGTTTCTATGCGCTTGTAAAGTTCGTCTTGACTAAAAGTAGGCATGATTTTCGAAGTTGATGCAGTTGTTGTCAGCGATGACTTACTTGGCTTTTACAGTCTCTTTTTTTGATTTCTCTGATTTCTCAGATTTGTCCAGCAGCGATCTGGCCTCTTTTTCATGCGTGCAAATTTCTGCCAGATTGGCCTGCAGGTCCACCATTTGCGCTTCGAGCTTGATGCGGTGGTCTGCCAGCACTTTTAGAAACTTGCGCATTTGCGGCGCGGTGTCACGCGGCGTGTCGTACGAATCAATGATCTCTTTGGCCTCAACCAGCGACAAGCCCAGCCGCTTGGCACGCAGCGTGAGTTTCAGGCGGGTGCGGTCGCGTGCGGTGTACACGCGGTTACGCCCGCTGGTGCCTTCGCGCTGTGGCTGTAGCAGGCCCATGTCTTCATAAAACCGCATGGCGCGCGTGGTCAGGTCAAACTCTCTGGCCAGGTCGCTGATGGTGTAAGTGGCTGCTGTTGTGGCCATGATGGTCAAAAGTTATGCGTTGGCGACACCTTTGTCGCGCGAAATGAGTGAACCGGTTTACCATGACGTTTACGTAAACGTCAACTAGACAACAAAGCGAATGGTACATGAACCTTTTAGAACAACAGCTCGACTACCCACTGGGCGATAACTTACCGGACGGCGGCAGCACACTGCAGGTTGCCCCGGGCATCTACTGGATACGCATGGTGCTGCCTTTTGCGCTGAACCACATCAATTTGTGGCTGCTGCGCGACGAGATGGAAGACCCATTGCAAGCTGACAACATCCTGCAGGGCTGGACAGTGGTGGACTGCTGCATCAGCCGGGCTGAATCCAAAGCGCAGTGGGAAACAATTTTCGCGACGCAGCTTGAAGGGCTGCCCATCCTGCGCGTGATTTGCACGCACATGCACCCGGACCACATTGGCCTGGCAAGCTGGCTGTGTGAGCGCTGGACAACGGCAACCCACGTGTGCCGCCTGTGGGTCAGCGCAACCGACTACAACTCGGCAAAGATGGGCTCGCAGTCAACCACCGGGTTTGGTGGGGAAACCGCAGCGCTGTTTTTTGCCGCACACGGTCTGACCGATCCAGATTCAATTGAAAAAATCAAAGCACGCACGGGCTACTACCCCGCAATGGTGCCAGAAGTGCCCAAGAGTTATGTTCGGCTGATGGATGGCAAAACAGTTGCCATCGGTTCCGGTGCTGACAGGCACAGCTGGCGCTGCATCAGCGGCTACGGTCATGCGCCTGAGCACATCGCCTTGCACTGCGACGCGCTCAATGTGCTGATCAGCGGTGACATGATCTTGCCGCGCATATCGACGAACGTGAGCGTCTATGACCTGGAGCCTGAAGCCAATGCGCTGGCACTTTTTCTGGAATCCATTGACAAGTTTTTGCCGCTGCCCGTCGATGTTTTGTGCCTGCCATCGCACGGCAAACCATTTCGCGGCGTGCACATCCGCATCCAGCAGCTGCACGACCACCACCGCGACCGTCTGGTCGAAGTAATGGAGGCGTGCGCTTTAAAACCGTGTAGTGCGGCAGATATTTTGCCCCTCATGTTCAAGCGTGAACTGGACCTGCACCAGACCACATTTGCCATGGGCGAGGCGCTGGCGCATTTGCATTTGCTGTGGTTTGAAGGCAGGTTGAAACGGCGGCTGGGTGGGGACGGAATTTACCGGTTTGCCTCGCTTTAAAAAATGGCCATGTTTTACCAGCGCGGCGCGCCCTCATCTTTCAGCTGGCTGCGCAGCTGCGCATAGTCAGGTACCACGCCGCGCACGGTGTCCCAGAACCGTGGACTGTGGTCCATCACACGCAGGTGGCTCAGCTCGTGTACCACGACGTAATCAATCACAGATTGCTTGAAGTGAATCAACCGCCAGTTGAGACGAATCGAGCCATCGGCGCTGGCACTGCCCCAGCGGGTGCCGGCATTGCTCAAACTCAGGCGGTGCCATTGTACGTTTAGGGTTGGCGCAAAGTGGTTCAGGCGCTCGGTAAAGATGCGTTTGGCCTGGCGCATTAGCCAGGCTTGCACGGCGTCCTTGATCTGGTCTGGCATGGCAGTGTGGGGCAAGCCGACATGCAGCGTGAGATGCGCCACGCCGGGCAATGCGCTGGTTGCACCCTGGGTGTCGGCGCTGCTTTTCAGCTCAGCCCCCACGCCGCCAAACGCATGGCGTGGGTCCAGCACCACAATGACCTGCTCGCCCAAAAACGGCAGCACTGCGCCTTCTTTCCATTCGATGCGGGCAGATTCCAGACGGTCGCCTCTGGCGCGGGTCTCTTGCAATTTTTTGATGATCCACGCGGATTTCTCCAGCACGGCTTTGTCAATTTCATACAGCGGCACCCACTTGGGCGCGCTCACACTCAAACCGTCACTGCCGACTGAAAAGCCAATCGTGCGGCGCTTGCCGCGTTTGAATTGGTAGGCCACACATATGCCGTCCAGCTGTGCCTGACGGCTGGCGAGTGGGTGCGCAAAGGTGGCTGGCGCCAGTGCCTGCTGCAGCGTTTGCGCAGGCAAGGCATCACCAGGTACTATTAAATCAGGAGCTGTTTGCGCCCGTATTTGTTGGGCTACAGGCTGATTTAGCTCATTAAAATAAGCCTTTTGTGGTGATTCAGTGCTTTTGACTGTTTTAACGGTCGCAGGCGCGGACTCAAACAAATCAAGCGTGAACTGCAGCAGCTTGTGCATCATGGCTTTTTATGCAGCGTAGGCTTCGGGGTCCAGTCTGCGCATCTCGGCTTCTATCCAGGCTTCAACTTCGCGCATCAACTCATCAGGCTGGCGACCTGCACTGGCGATGGGTTTGCCTATCGAGATGTCAACAATACCGGGGCGTTTGACAAACGCCTTGCGCGGCCAGCATTTGGCTGATGTGACAGCCACCGGAATCACTGGCGCGCCAGTCTCAATGGCCAGCCGCGTGCCACCAGACTTGTAAACGCCTTTTTGCCCGCGGGGTATGCGCGTGCCCTCCGGAAACATGATGACCCACACGCCCTGGGCCATCAGGCGTTTGCCCTGGGCAACAACTTTGTTGAATGCTTGCGCCCTCTGGCTGCGGTCGATGTGAATCATGTCCATCCGCGACATGGCCCAACCAAAGAACGGCACATACAACAGCTCTTTTTTAAACACAAACGCCAGCGGATGCGGCATCAGCGTGACCATTGAAAATGTTTCCCAGGTGCTCTGGTGCTTGACCAGCAGCACGCAGCTGCCCAGTTGGGTAGTAGGCAAATTCTCCATGCCCGTTACACGGTTTTCGATTCCGAGAATCAATGTGCCGCCGCTAACCGCGAGCCGCAGCCAGCCAGCGCACATCCAGTAGATTTGCCTGCTGCTGCCAACCAGTGAAAAAACCACCACAGCCAGACCGATGGGCACAACCGTCAGCATCATCCACAACATGTGCAGCACTGAGCGAAAAAATCTTGTAGCGTAGCGAATCAGGTTCATAAAAAACGTCAGCTGTTGCCTGTGTTGCGCTGCAAAAGATGGTCAGCAAATGCTGCCAAGTCGGTATGAAAAAGCGTTCCTGCAGGCAATCCCTCGGGCTGGCCACCGCTGCGGTACTGGGCAGACTTGCCCGTCAGCACCAGATGTGGCTCGCAGCCTGCGCTGCTGCCGGCCTGCAGGTCACGCACAGAGTCACCCGCTGTTGGCACACCCTTGAGAGGCACGCCAAAACGGCTGCCAATCTGCTCAAACAAACCCGGTAACGGTTTACGGCAATGACAACTTTCTTCAGGGCTGTGCGGGCAGTAAAAAACCGCATCAATACGCCCGCCTACTGCCGCCAGCATTTTTTGCATTTTGGCGTGCATGGCGTTGAGCGACGCCACATCAAACAGGCCGCGTCCCAGCCCCGACTGGTTAGACGCAATCACCACGTGCCAGCCCGCATGGTTGAGCCGGGCAATCGCTTCAAGCGCTCCGGGCAGCGGCTGCCACTCTTCGGGCGACTTGACGTAGTCATCGCTGTCAGAGTTGATGGTGCCGTCGCGGTCGAGGATGACGAGTTTCATGGGTTATTTAGGGTTGGGGCGTGCTCTTGATAATTCCGACAATCGACCAATTGTCAACTGCCGCTCTGCGACGCCGTCGCCCGGTAAAACCAACAACCATTCGACGCGCTCCTGTAAGTGGAAGTCACATAAGGCTTTTAAAGCGTGATCACCCGACACAATGACTCGATCCGCGTGTGCGGCCGCTGCAAGCAAATGCACATCTTTTCTCAAAGCGGCTCGCTGCGCAGCTGAAGCTTGCAAAAGGCTATTGACTTGATCGGAGATTCTTTGCCCGTGCACTTGAATATCGACGCGAATCAGCTTTTTTCGCGCGTTCATGGATGCGCGCCATTTGGTCGCTATTCGTGATAGATGCTTGTTCCACTCACTTTGGATTTCGATGCAAAAAGCAGCACGGTGGCAGATCTCGAGAATAGCGTTCAGCACTTTTGTGCAGTGTGCCGAATGCCCAGATTTATCTCCCGCTCCACGTAAAACAGATGCATCAACCGAAAGCAATCTGGAGACCTTAACCATGATTAAAGAGCGCCGTCTCGGCGGCTTCAATATAGTCCTGCTCGCCAGCCATTTCTGTCGCCTCAAAATCCTGCGGCCAATCGCCGTAAGCGCCCGAGTCATCTAAGTCTCGAGTAGTTACTTGCGTCTGTCCGACCGCATCGCGCTCAACCCAATGCAACTTAACAACATCTTTTTCTACTTCGCCACGAGCGACTAAGGTTTGAATAGCCCGAACGAACAACAAGCTGTGTGTCTCGACAATGACTACAGACTGCCGTTGAACTGCCTCTGCAAATATAGCCGCTAGCGCGCGCTGCGCCTTTGGGTGTAAGTGCGTTTCAGGCTGTTCGATGTAGACCATCTGGCCTGGCTTAGCAACCAACAAAGCAACTAAAACTGGCAGCACTTGGGATACGCCAAAACCAACATCGGCAATACTAACCAGGTCTCTAGCCCCACCTTGAGCCGCTGTTGGCAAGCGTCCAACCTGTAGCTCAACCCGGGTATCGTCAATTTTCTTGGACGTCACCTTCCAGGTAAGACCCAACTGTAGAAGCTGCCTGCCTAATATCTCCAGCTTTTCATGATCGTGCTCCTGCCAATTTGCAACGATGCTAGCGACGTAGGTATCAAGGGTGCCAGGAAAGCTCCCGCCAACTGCTGTCTTTTTGTAGCTTCTTTCAGGGTTACCCCTCAAACCGGGAACGTGAATGATATTTCTTCCAACATCCTCGCCAAACCCGTCCACTATCCCCACGGGAAACATGTACGTCCGATCCTCAGCGGTGAACTGCAAACGGAGAAAAGCACGATCTCTTCCAATGGAAGCTTCGTGTTGGGTAAACATGCTACTGCTTGGAAATCCGGAGGCTTTAACAATTTTTATCACCTCATCATCTGACAACCCCTCGGTCAATATCTGAGATTTACCTTTGCGGTCAGTGTGGATGTTTTCTTTAATTTGAAGCTGCTTTTTGGTGCCTATCCCAAAGCTCAGTTTTAGACCCCTACCATCGCTGGCGTACAGACCAATGGACAGTTGCTTTTTTGCACCCGCAACCTTGGAAAAAATCTGCGCTAACTCTGTAAATTTGACGTTTGGGCCATCGATCAGCAGTGGCCCCGGGTCATACGCAGCCTCAACAGTTTGCTTTAAGAGCAGCAAAGGCTGCAAAAAACTTGATTTACCTGCCGAATTGGCACCAGCAAGAATATTTAGACTGCCCAACTCTAGGCGGCATTCTGAATTGATGGATTTGAATCCTTCAATAGTTATCGCAGCCAAAGACGGGCGAGAGCGCCGAAACGCTGGTACTTTTTTAACATTGGTAGCCATAGTTACTGACCTTTCAGGCAAGTTTTGACAAGTCGGCAACGCGATTCATGGCGGCGTGCAGCGTGGCGAGCAGACCCAGGCGGTTAGCGCGAACAGCCAGATCATCGGCGTTGACCATCACGCCGTCGAAGAAAGCGTCGACCGGGGTGCGCAGGGCGGCCAGTGTTTGCAATGACGCGGTGTAGTCGCCTGCTTCAAATTGGGCGTTGGCTTTGGGCAGCACGTCATTCATGGCTTTGTGCAGCGCGATTTCTGCGGGTTCTGTGAGCAGCACTTCACTGACGTGGGCGTCTACCGCATCGCCTTTTTTGAGGATGTTGCTGATGCGTTTGTTGGCTGCGGCGAGGGCTGGGGCTTCGCTCAAGGCTGCGAAGGTGCGGACCGCGGCCAGGCGTTTAGGGATTGAAAACCACGCGCCCAGTTGCTGCGCATAAATCGCTGCGTCTACTTCAGTTGCTGAATAGCCACCGTCTTTCAAATAGCCCTTGAGCCGCTCAATCAAAAATTCATCAAGTGCAGCACTTTTGTCTTGCAAAAGGCCTGCTGGAAACACAGCAAACGCGACTCGCGTGAGTTCGTGAAACTGCAGTAACGAATCTCGCTCAACCAGCATACGCGCCACACCGAGCGCGTGCCTGCGCAGCGCAAACGGATCTTTATCACCCGTCGGCAAATTACCAATGCCAAACATACCCACCAGCGTTTCAAGCTTGTCAGCCAGCGCCACTACCACACCAACCTCACTGCGCGGCAATGTATCGCCGGCAAAGCGCGGCTTGTAATGGTCTTCAATCGCGTCGGCTACATCAGCGCTCAGCCCATCGTTCAGCGCATAGTAACGTCCCATCGTGCCCTGCAGCTCAGGGAATTCGCCCACCATGTCGGTCACCAGATCGGTCTTGGCCAGTTGCGCGGCCTGGTCGGCTTTGGCGGCAAGGATATCGCCGCCCAGTTGCTGGCCAATTGCGCGGGCAATAGCGCGTACCCGCTCGGCGCGTTCGCCCTGCGTGCCCAGCTTGTTGTGGTAAACCACCTTGT